>NZ_JBYSYD010000002.1:0-715074 GCF_058782905.1 Bradyrhizobium sp. FW305-F6 | reverse complement strand
GCGGGTGAGTAGTGGGGCGCTGGCCAAAGTCTCGCTCGTCATTCCGGGGCGTGCGCAGCACGAGCCCGGAATCCATTCCTCCTCCCTCTGCGCCGTCCGATGGATTCCGGGCTCTCGCTTCGCGAGCCCCGGAATGACAGCGGGTGAGTAGTGGGGCGCCGGCCAAAGTCTCGCTCGTCATTCCGGGGCGTGCGCAGCACGAACCCGGAATCCATTTCTCCTCCGTCTCTGCTGCACGATGGATTCAGGGTTCTCGCTTCGTGAGCTCCGGAATGACGGCGGTGAGTGGCGGGGCGCCCGCCAAAATGGTGAGGGGTCCGATGCGTTGGCACCGAACCCCTCGTCGCACATCAGCCGACCTGTAAGCCGGGTTCTGTAGGGTACCGCCCGCTTGCGCGCGCGATACGTGACGGCCATTCCTCTGGGACCATGTTTGCAAATGGTCTCGAGCAACCTACCCGGACGGCGGGCCTGACATCGCCCCGCGGCGTTATCGCTTTCGCGAACAGCCCGCTATGCCGTCCCTATTCGGTTTTGCTCCCGGTGGGGTTTGCCATGCCGGCTCCGTTGCCGGAACCGCGGTGCGCTCTTACCGCACCTTTTCACCCTTACCTCGCCGAAGCCCCGAAGGGCGAAGGCGGGCGGTTCGTTCTCTGTGGCACTTTCCCTGGGGTCACCCCCGCCGGACGTTATCCGGCACCGCATGTCAAGGGAGCCCGGACTTTCCTCCCCGGCGGCCTTTCGGCGCCTGCCGGAGCGGCCGTCCGGCCGACTGACTGATAACGCATGGGGCATTTGTGACGGTTTCGTCAAGCCGAGATCGCGACGCCCGCGTCGCCGTTGCAAGAGCGTCTCGTCACGACGGCGTGTGCTGCTACGCCGTCACTTCGACGCCACCGTCGTTCCCTCTGGCGGCAAGCTCGCCAGCAGGGCCTGCAATGTCGACAGCGTCGAGTGATCCGCGACGCCATCGAACCGTGCCGGACGGAAATGCCGCTGGAAGGCGGTGACGACCTCCATCGTCGCGGCGTCGTATTTGCCGTTCAGGGGCACGCCATAGCCGTACTTGGCGAGCGCCTGCTGCATGCTCAGCACGGCGTCGCTGATGGTGCCGAGCATCAGGCTCTCGCCGCGCACGATCGGGGCGGGGGTGACCCAATGGCCGACGCCGGAATTGGCCAGCGAATGCCACGGAAACTTCTCGCCGGGGTCCTTCTTGCGCGCAGGCGCGACGTCGGAATGGCCGAGCACCCGGTGCGCCGGCACCTTGCGGCGAAGCATGATGCCGCGGCACAATGCGATCACGGCCGCGATCTGGCGCAGCGGATACTCCGGATAGCCCCAGTCATGACCGCGATTGATGATCTCGATGCCGATCGAGCAGGAGTTGATGTCGTCCTCGCCGGCCCAGGAGGAGACGCCCGCATGCCAGGCCCGCTTGGCCTCGGGCACGCATTGCACGATGCGGCCGTCCTCCAGCACGACATAATGCGCCGACACTTCGGTGCCCGCGGTGCACAGCCGTGCCAGCGCGCCCTCGACGTCGGGCATGCCGGTGTAGTGCAGCACGATCATGTCCGGCTGCCGTCCCTTGTTGCGCTCGCCGAAATTGGGCGAGGGGATGATGTCCGAGACGGTCGAGGAGTCAGGCTCGAACGTCCGCAGGTTCGCCACGGCTTTGGGAACCGGGAGAACGCGGTGACGCTTCGAATCGGATCCAGACTGCATGGACGAACCGGAGGGCATGAGCAGCTCGAGGCAACGGAGAGTAGGGCAAGCCCTTCTCTTTACTATTCCTTTACCCTCCACCGTGCGCAATCGCGTGGTGCGGTTAACGGATCCATTTTGGTGATGTGTGTGGATGACGCATCACCGCACCGCCACCTTTTCGACTTGTAGCGAGTCGCGCAACGCTTTCTTAACGCTAAGGGCCGTTACTGAGGGATGAAGAGCCGACCTGCGTCCGGAGGCGGCCAAAGCGTATTTTGGCTCGAAATCCCATGGCTGCCCGACAAATTCCAATGGGAACACTGGGTCTGTGGCCCGGGACGATCGGGCTCGGTAACCATGTTGGACAGGGGCTTTGTCGTGGAACCGCCGCAACGCGCAACGATACGAGGCGTTATGGGCTTGTTCGACCCCGATCTCGCCTGGTCAGGTTCGGCAGTCGGCTGGCGTCGCGCATGAGCTCGGCTCCGCATATCCCCGTTCTCGGCCCTGAGGCCATCGCGCTGCTCGCCCCGCGCGAGGGCGGCGTCTATGTCGATGCCACTTTCGGTGCCGGCGGCTATAGCCGCGCGATCCTGGAGGTGCCGGGAACCCGCCTCATTGCCATCGATCGCGACCGCAGCGCGATTGCCGGCGGTGCCGAGCTGGTCGAACGCTCCGCGGGCCGGCTGACGCTGGTCGAGGACCGCTTCTCCAACCTTGCCGAGGTCTGCGACGCGCAAGGGGGCGCGGCGATCGACGGTGTTGTGATGGACGTCGGCGTGTCCTCGATGCAGCTCGACCAGGCCGGCCGCGGCTTCTCCTTCCGTCTCGACGGTCCGCTCGACATGCGGATGGCGCAGTCGGGGCCGACCGCCGCCGACGTGGTCGCAAGCGCCTCCGAAGGCGATCTCGCCGACATCATCTATCTCTTCGGCGAGGAGCGACAGTCGCGCCGCATCGCCCGCGCCATCGTCGCCGACCGGCAGGAGACGCCGTTCACGACCACGCGTGCGCTGGCCGATCTCGTCGGCAGGGTGGTGCGGTCGAAGCCCGGCGAGATTCATCCCGCGACACGGACGTTCCAGGCGCTGCGCATCTTCGTCAACGAAGAGCTGGAAGAACTCCAGACGGCGCTCGCCGCGGCCGAGCGCGTGCTCAAGCCCGGCGGCCGCCTCGTCGTGGTCTCGTTCCATTCGCTGGAAGACCGCATCGTCAAGAATTTCCTGTCCGAGCGTTCCAAGACCGGCGGCGGCTCGCGGCATCTGCCGGAGGTCGCGCAAGTTCCTCCGAGCTTCCAGCTCTTGACGCGGCGGCCGGTCGTCGCCGGCGAGGACGAAGTCGCGCATAACCCGCGCGCGCGTTCCGCAAAGCTGCGCGCCGCCGAGCGCACCTCTGCGCCGGCGCACGCGGCCGACGAGGCATCGTCCTGGCCGAGGCTCGCCGACGTGGTGAGGGGCGGCTAGCGCATGCGCATCATCCACCTCCTCGTCATCGGCGCGCTGATCTTCGCGGCGGCCCATGTCTACCGGATCAAGATGGATTCCACGGCGCGCACCGAGAAGGTGCTGCGGCTGCGCGCAGAGATTCGCGAGGAGCGCGACGCGATCGCCGCGCTGCGGGCGGAATGGGCCAAGCTCGATGCGCCGCTGCGGCTGCAAGGCGTGTCCGACCGGCATCTGCACCTCAAGCCGGTCAACGGCACGCAATATGATTCGCTGAAGAACCTGCCGGAGCGTCCGCCGCGGATGTTCAGGCCGGGCGAGCCCGATCCGATCGGGGCCATGCTCAAGACCATCGAAGCCGCGAGCGACCCCGATACGGTGACGGGCTCCGTAACTCAGCCCGAGGACAAGCCATGAGCGTGGGGACGCCCGCAAAACCAAACGAGAAGTCGACGGAGCCTTGGCGGCGGCGGCTGATCCGCAGCCTGCTCTACGGGCGCAACGTCGATCGCGTCGCGAAGGCGCGCGCACGCGTCGGCCTTGCCATGCTCGCCTTCGCCTCGGTCTACGCCCTCATCGGCGGCCGCCTCGTGATGTTCGCGATCGGTGCCGACGCACACGGTGCCCGCCGCGCCGCGGCACAGGAGGTGGTCGCGACCGCGCGGCCCGACATCGTGGACCGCAACGGTGCGATCCTCGCGACCGACGTCAAGGCGTCGAGCCTGTTCGGCGAGCCGCGCCGCATCATCGACAAGGACGAGGCGATCGAGCTTCTCACCGCGACCATTCCTGACCTCGACGAGGCCGAGGTGCGCGAGCGCCTGAGGACGCGCAAGGGCTTCGTCTGGCTCAAGCGCGAGGTCACGCCGGCGCAGCAGCAGGCCATCCACAAGCTCGGTCTTCCCGGCATCGGCTTCCTGCGCGAGAACAAGCGCGTCTATCCGACCGGCAACGAGGTCGCCCACCTCATCGGTCTCGTCAACATCGACAACCAGGGCATCGCCGGCCTCGAGAAGTGGCTCGACAATCAAGGGCTCGCCGATCTCCATCGCGCCGGCTTTGCCACCGACCGCTTGCAGAAGCCGATCGAGCTCTCGGTCGATCTGCGCGTCGAGCACGCGCTGCGCGACGAACTGCTGAAGGCCAAGGAAAAGTTCCACGCCAAGGCCGCCTCCGGCCTCGTTTCCAACGTCAAGACCGGCGAGATCGTCGCGATGGTGTCGCTGCCGGACTTCGACCCGAACAATCCGAAGGAAGCGCACGACCCTGATCGCATCAACCGCCTGACCACCGGCGTCTACGAGATGGGCTCGACGTTCAAGGCGTTCACGCTGGCGATGGGGCTGGATTCCGGCAAGATCAATCTGAACTCGATGTGGGACGCGCGCGGCAATTTGCACTACGGCAAGTTCACCATCCACGACAGCCATCCGCTCGGGCGCTTCATCAACACCAAGGAAGTGTTCACCTACTCCTCCAACATCGGCGCGGCGCGGATCGCGCTCAACCAGGGCGTCGAGGCGCACAAGGCGTTCCTCGCCAAGCTGGGCCAGACGACGCGGCTGCGCACCGAACTGCCGGAGAGCGCGGCGCCGCTGCTGCCGCGGCGCTGGAGCGAATTGAACACGGTCACCGCCGCATTCGGCCAGGGACTGTCGGTGGCGCCGCTCCAGGCGGTGATGGGCATCAACGCGCTGGTGAACGGCGGGTATCTGATTCCGCCGACGTTCATGAAGCGCAGCGAATCCGAAGCTGCGGCGCTGGCCAAGCGCGTGATCAAGCAGGACACCAGCGACAAGATGCGGTTCCTGATGCGGCTCAATGCCGAAGTCGGCTCGGCGAGAAAGGCGGACGTCAAGGGCTATTACGTCGGCGGCAAGACCGGCACGTCCGAAAAGGTCATCAACGGCCGCTACGCCAAGAAGCGCGTGCTCAACTCGTTCACCGCCATCCTGCCCTGCGACGATCCCAAATATCACGTCCTGATCATGCTGGACGAGCCGCAAGCCCTGCCCGAAACCCATGGTTTCATCACCTCGGGATGGAACGCGGTGCCGACCGGCGGCAAGGTGATCGAGCGCATCGCGCCGCTCCTGGGCGTCGAGCCGCGGTTCGACCTGCCGCCTGCGGAGCGCCTTATTCTTGCAGCATCCAGGACAACCCAGTAATCAGCGGGGTGGGCCGCCAACGCCAGTGAGTCGGGCTTTTCCGAAGGTCCGCCTTTCCGGCATGTCGACTGGAAGACCATGAAGCTGCGCGACCTCTTAGGTCAGGATGTTCTGGGCCATGATGCCGCAATCGAGCCCGCCATTGCGGCGCTCGAGGTGAGCGGGCTTGCGCTCGACAGCCGCGTGGTCAAGCCGGGCGATCTCTTCTTCGCCCTCGCGGGCAGCAAGACCGACGGCGCGCGCTTCATCGATGCTGCCGTCGCTGCGGGCGCGGTGGCCGTCGTCGGCGACCATGCTCCGGCCGCCTGCAAGGTGCCGTTCATCGCTGTCGCCAATCCACGCCGCGCATTGGCGCTGGCCGCGGCAAGGTGCTTCCCCGCGCAGCCCGCGACGATTGCGGCAGTGACCGGCACCAGCGGCAAGACTTCGGTCGCGGCCTTCACGCGCCAGATCTGGGAACGGTTGGGACAGGCCTCGGCCAGCATCGGCACCATCGGCCTCGTCTCGCAAAAGCGCACCGTCTATGGCTCGCTGACGACGCCGGACCCGATCGCGCTGCATCGGCAGCTGGATGAGATCGCGCGCGAGGGTGTCACGCATCTCGCCTTCGAGGCCTCCTCGCACGGGCTCGACCAGTACCGTCTCGATGGCGTCCGCATCTCCGCAGGCGGTTTCACCAACCTGTCGCGCGACCACATGGATTACCATCCGACCGTTGCGCATTATCTCGCGGCGAAGCTCCGCCTGTTCCGGGAGCTGGTGCAGCCGGGTGGCGCCGCGGTGATCTCGGCCGATCATGATTGCTCGGCGGAGGCGATCGCTGCGGCGACATCGCGTGGCCTTCGCGTGATGGCGGTGGGCCGCAACGGCGACGGGGCAGGCGAGGGTATCCGCCTCAAAGAGGCTGTGGTCGAAGGCTTCTCGCAAAGGCTGACGGTCGAACATCACGGCAGGACTTACGCGATCCGGCTGCCGCTGGTCGGCGAATTCCAGATCGAGAACGCACTGGTGTCGGCCGGCCTTGCGATCGGCACCGGCAGCGATGCAGCCGACGCGTTCGCAAGCCTCGAGCATCTCGAAGGCGCCAAGGGCCGGCTCGAACGCGTCGGTGAGCGCAACGGCGCGCCGATCTTCGTCGATTACGCGCACAAGCCCGACGCGCTCGCGAAGGCGCTGCAGGCGCTGCGGCCTTACGCGAAGCGCAGGCTGGTCGTCGTGTTCGGCGCCGGCGGCGACCGCGATGCCGGCAAGCGGCCGATCATGGGCGAGATCGCGGCCAAAAATGCCGACGGCGTCATCATCACCGACGACAATCCCCGCAGCGAGAAGCCGGAAGCGATCCGCGCGTCGATCCTCGCCGCCGCCAAGGACGCGCGCGAGATCGGCGACCGCGCCGAGGCGATCCGCGCCGCGATCGAGGATTTGCGGGAGGGCGATGCACTGCTCATCGCCGGCAAGGGCCATGAGACCGGACAGATCGTCGGGAGCGAAGTGCTGCCCTTCAGTGATCACGAGGCGGTCGCCGCCGCACTAGCATCGAGGGTCTCATGAGCGCGCCGATATGGACAATTGCCGAGGTCGCGCGTGCGCTTGGTGTGGCCGGATCGTTTCCGGAGACGCCGATCGATCTCGTCACACAGGACAGCCGCCTGGTGAAGCCGGGCAGCCTGTTCGTGGCGCTGAGCGGCACGCCGAGCGGCGGCTTCGTCTCCGCTTTCGCCAGCGCGCGCGACGGCTGGGAGTTCGCCGACAAGGCGGAAGCGGCAGGTGCGGTGGCGATGATCGTGCCGCACGAGATCCCGGACATCCGCATTCCCCAGATCGTCGTCAAGGACACGCTGATCGACGGTCTCTGGGCCCTTGCGCGCGCAGCACGCGCGCGCTTCAGCGGTCCGGTGATCGGGCTCACCGGCAGCGCCGGCAAGACCAGCACCAAGGAATTTCTCGCCGCCTATCCGAACGCCTATGCCAGCCCGTCGAGCTTCAACAATTTTTGGGGCGTGCCGCTGACGCTGTGCAATGCCCGGCGAGATGCCAGCCTCTGGGTGGTCGAGATGGGCATGAACCAGCAAGGCGAGATCGCCCGCCTCAGCGAGCTCACGCAGCCGACCGTCGCGCTGGTCGTCAACGTCCAGCCGGTGCATCTGGAAAAGCTCGGCTCGCTCGAGGCCATCAGGCGGGAGAAGGTGTCGATTGCGCTCGGCCTGCCCGAGACTGGCGTGCTGGTGCTGCCGGCCGGAATCAAGGCACCCGAATGGAAGGGCAAGGTCGTGCGCTTCGGCAGCGAGCATGCAGAGGTGCACGAGGTCGCGCACGCGCCGCACGGCGAGAGCTGGCAGGTCGTGGCCGCTATCGGCAAGAAGGAGATCGCCTTCAGCCTGACCCCCGGCGCGCCGCACCGGGTGCACAATGCGCTGGCCGCGCTCGCCTGCGTTCATGCCGCGCATCTCGACGTCGCGACACTGGCGATCAAGCTCGACCGTGTCGGCATCATGACCGGGCGCGGCGTCGAGCAGGCGGTCGGCGACATCACCGTGATCGACGACAGCTTCAACGGCAATCCGGCCAGCGTGGCGGCTGCGCTGCAGAGCCTCCAGGCGCGCCACATGAGCGGCGGCCGCCGCATCGCGGTTCTCGGCGACATGCTCGAGCTCGGCGAGGGCGCACCGAGCTACCACACCGGCCTCACCGAATATCTCGAAGGCATCGATGGCGTCTATTGCGTCGGACCGCTGATGCGGCATCTGTTCGACTTGCTGCCGCCAGGCAAGGGTCTCGGCTGGCACGACGATCCGGCCACGCTAAAGCCCAGCGAGGTCGCGAGCCTGTTGAAGGCAGGCGACGTCGTGGTTGTCAAGGGCAGCAAGAAGATGTTCTGGGTCAACAAGTTTGTGCCGGGGCTGGTGGCCGCCTTGCAGGCAAAGGCGTAAACTGCTTGGAAGGCGCCGTTCCCGAATCCCACCCTTTGCGGTACGAGGCCTTCCGCTTTCCTGAGGCCGCGCCCGACCCGATGATGAAGACCAGCGAATGCGCGTGAGGCACGTTGAGGCCGCGATATGGCCGAGGCCAAATGTGCAAAGGCGTCATAGGACCCTCTGAATGTTTTACTGGCTGATCGAACTTTCAAACACATTTCCGGGCTTCGGTGCCGTTCGTACCTTCCTGAACGTCTTCCGCTACATCACCTTCCGCACCGGCGGTGCCGTCGTCACCGGCGCGCTGTTCGTCTTCCTGTTCGGACCCTGGATCATCGATCATTTGCGCATCCGCCAGGGCAAGGGGCAGCCGATCCGCACCGACGGTCCGCAATCGCATCTCGCCAAGAAGGGCACGCCCACCATGGGCGGGTTGATGATCCTGTCCGGCCTCACCGTCGGAACGGTGCTGTGGGCCAACCCGCTCAACCCCTATGTCTGGATCGTGCTGGCGGTGACGCTCGGCTTCGGCTTCGTCGGCTTCTACGACGATTACCTCAAGGTGACCAAGCAAACCACGACCGGGTTCGGCAGCAAGCTGCGCCTCTTGATCGAGGCGGTGATCGCGCTGGTGGCCTGCTACGCGCTGGTGCGGCTGAACCGCGATCCCGCCTCGACCGCGCTGACTGTTCCGTTCCTGAAGGACACAGTGCTGCATTTCGGCTGGTTCTTCGTCGTGTTCGGCGCCTTCGTCATCGTCGGTGCGGGCAATGCCGTGAACCTCACCGACGGTCTCGACGGCCTCGCCATCGTGCCCGTGATGATCGCGACCGCGAGCTTTGCGATGATCGCCTATCTCGCCGGCAACGCCGTGTTCGCGGACTATCTCCAGATCAAATATGTCGCCGGCACCGGCGAGCTCGCGGTGCTCTGCGGCGCGCTGCTCGGCGCGGGCCTGGGCTTCCTCTGGTTCAACGCGCCGCCGGCCTCGATCTTCATGGGCGACACCGGCTCGCTCGCGCTGGGCGGCATGCTCGGCGCCATCGCGGTCGCGGTGAAGCACGAGATCGTGCTCGCGGTGATCGGCGGATTGTTCGTGCTCGAGGCGGTTTCGGTCATCGTGCAGGTCGTGTCCTTCAAGCTCACAGGCAAGCGCGTGTTCCGGATGGCGCCGATCCATCACCATTTCGAGCAGAAGGGCTGGACCGAGCCGCAGATCGTGATCCGCTTCTGGATCATCTCGGTGATGCTGGCGCTCGCCGGGCTCTCCACGCTGAAGCTGCGGTGATGGGGATGACTGCCCAGCACCGTCATTCCGGGGCTCGCGAAGCGAGAACCCGGAATCTCGAGATTCTCTGGTGCGCAATTGCGCACCATAGTTCTCGCTTCGCGAGCCCCGGAATGACAGAGGAGGGATCATGATCCCCGTCACCTCCTTCGCCGGCAAGACGGTCGCGGTGTTCGGCCTCGGCGGCTCGGGGCTCGCCTCCTGCCATGCCTTGAAGGCGGGGGGCGCCGAGGTGATCGCCGCCGACGACAATGCCGAGAACGTCGCCAAGGCGGTGCAGGCCGGTTTCATCAGTGCGGATTTGCGCAACGTTTCCTGGGCCAATCTCGCCGCGCTCGTGCTCGCGCCCGGCGTGCCGCTCACTCATCCGGTGCCGCACTGGAGCGTGCTGAAGGCGCGCGAGGCCGGGGTCGAGGTCATCGGCGACATCGAGCTGTTCTGCCGCGAGCGGCGCCGGCACGCGCCAGACGCGCCGTTCGTCGCCATCACCGGCACCAACGGCAAGTCGACCACGACGGCGCTGATCGCGCACCTGACGAAAGTCGCCGGCTACGACACTCAGATGGGCGGCAATATCGGCACCGCGATCCTGTCGCTGGAGCCGCCGCGCATGGGGCGCGTCCACGTCATCGAGATGTCGTCCTACCAGATCGACCTCACGCCCTCGCTCGATCCCTCCGTCGGCATCCTGCTCAATGTCAGCGAGGACCACATCGACCGCCACGGCACCATCGAGCATTACGCCGCGGTGAAGGAGCGTCTCGTTGCCGGCGTGCAGGACGGCGGCACCGCGATCGTCGGTGTCGACGACGGCTTCTGCCGTGACATCGCCGACCGGCTCGACCGCGCCGGCAAGAACGTCGTGCGCATCTCCGTCAAGAATCCGCTCGCCTCCGGCATTTATGTCGAGCATGGCAATATCGTGAGCGCCTCGGGCGGCGCCCGCAGCGAGGTCGCCGCGCTCGGCGGTATCGGCTCGTTGCGCGGCCTCCACAATGCGCAGAACGCGGCCTGCGCCGCCGCCGCTGCGCTCGCGATGGGCATCAGCCTCGATGTGCTCCAGAACGGCCTGCGCAGCTTTCCCGGCCTGGCGCACCGCATGGAGCAGGTCGGCCGCCGCGGCAACGTGCTGTTCGTCAACGATTCCAAGGGCACCAATGCCGACGCCACCGCGCACGCGCTGTCATCCTTTGCCGACATTTTCTGGATCGCCGGCGGCAAGCCCAAGGCGGGCGGCATCACTGGTCTCACCGGCTTCTTCCCGCGCATCCGCAAAGCCTATCTGATCGGCGAGGCTGCGCAGGAATTTTCGGGCACGCTCGGCAGCGAGGTGCCGCACGAGATCAGCCAGACGCTCGACGTCGCTGTCGAGCACGCCGCGCGCGATGCGGAAGCCTCTAGCCTCACCGATGCCGTCGTGCTGCTGTCGCCCGCCTGCGCCTCCTTCGACCAGTACCGCAATTTCGAGATCCGCGGCACCAAGTTCCGCGAGCTGGTGCAGGCGCTGCCGGGTGTGCAGCCGGTGGTGTGACAGCGCTCTCGTGTCCCGGACGCGCGTAGCGCGAGCCGGGACCCAGAATGCGACACGGTACTCGTTGAGAGCTGGGCCCCGGCTCTGCAGCGCACCACGCCGCGAAGAGGCGGCGCGCTGCGCTGCGTCCGGGGCACGAGACTCTCCACAACTTGATCCATCATGTTAACCCTCCGGTAACCAACCTCGGCGACCAATGGACCGACCTCCGTCCGAAAGCGGCCGCCCATGCTCTCCCGTGAAGAACGCACCCCCTTTTCCGAGTGGTGGTGGACCGTCGACAAGCCGCTGATGGGCGCCATCCTGGCGCTGATGCTGACCGGCGTGATCCTGTCGCTGGCGGCGAGCCCGCCGGTTGCGACCCGCATCGGGCTTGATCCCTTTCATTTCTTCAGCCGCCACGTGATGTTCCTGGTGCCGTCCTGCATCGTGCTGCTCGGCGTCTCCTTCCTGTCGCCGCGGTCGATCCGCCGCTCGGCCCTGCTCATCTTCGCGGCGAGCATCGTCCTGATCGTGCTCACGCTCGCCTTCGGCCCGGAGGTGAAGGGCTCGCGGCGCTGGATCACGCTGCTCGGCGTCAACATTCAGGCCTCCGAAATCGCCAAGCCCTCTTTCGTCGTCATCGCCGCCTGGCTGTTTGCGGAATCGACGCGGCGGCCGGAGATGCCGGCGACTTCGATGGCGGTGGTGCTGCTGCTGATGCTGGTCGCGCTCTTGGTGATGGAGCCTGACTTCGGCCAGACCATGCTGATCCTGATGGTGTGGGGCTCGCTGTTCTTCATCGCAGGGATGCGCATGATCTGGGTATTCGGCCTCGCGGGCCTCGGAGCGGCGGGCCTGTTCAGCGCCTACCTGTTCGTTCCGCACGTCGCGGGTCGCATCAGGCGCTTCATGAATCCGGCCTCCGGCGACACCTTCCAGGTCGATACCGCCATGGAAGCCTTCTACAACGGCGGCTGGTTCGGCCTCGGGCCGGGCGAGGGCATTGCCAAGCGCAGCCTGCCCGACAGCCACACCGATTTCGTGTTCGCGGTCGCCGCCGAAGAGTTCGGCATCATCCTGTGCCTGGTCATGCTGGCGCTGTTCGCCTTTGTCGTGATGCGCACGCTGTCGCGAGCCTATGCCAATGAGGACATGTTCTCGCGCTTTGCAGCCTCTGGCCTTGCGATCCTGTTCGGCGTGCAGGCCGCGATCAACATGTCGGTGAACCTGCAGCTCATCCCCGCCAAGGGCATGACGCTGCCGTTCATCTCCTATGGCGGCTCATCGATCATCTCGCTGGCCTATGGCGTCGGCATGATGCTGGCGCTGACGCGGCTGCGCCCGCGCACCGAGGTCGAGGCGAGCGGCCACGCCGAGGCGATGCGCAGCTACGCGTGATATGGGCCCCGGTTCAGCAGCGCACCACGCCGAAGAGCGGCGCGCTGCGCTGCGCCCGGGGCACGAGCATCAAGTAGCCGGCTCGCAATGACGAAGAACTCCCTGTAAAACTTCCCCACCATGGACACGTCCCCCCTGATTCTTCTCGCCGCGGGCGGCACCGGCGGCCATCTGTTTCCGGCCGAGGCGCTCGGCGTCGAATTGATCCAGCGCGGCTTTCGCGTCCGCCTCGTCACCGACGAGCGCGCGCTGCGCTACAGCGGGCTGTTCAGCAAGGACATGATCGACGTCGTCAGAAGCGAGACCGCGCGCGGCCGCAATCCGTTGCAGCTCGCCTATGCCGGGCTCACGCTCGCGGCCGGAACGCTGTCCGCCTACGCCCTGATCAAGCGCCTGAAGCCCGTCGCCGTCGTCGGCTTCGGCGGCTATCCGACGCTGCCGCCGCTGGTCGCGGCCAGGTTCGCCGGCGTGCCCGGCATCATCCATGACGCCAATGCCGTGCTCGGCCGCGCCAACCGGTTCCTGTCGCGGCACGTGCGCGCCATCGCGACGTCCTTGCCCGGCGTGCTCGACCGCGATCCGGCGCTGGCGAGCAAGACCACGACCGTCGGCACGCCGATGCGGCCGGCGATCCTTGCGGCTGCTGCGGCGACGTACGTCGCGCCCGAGGTGAACGGCCCGCTGCGCCTGCTCGTCGTCGGCGGCAGCCAGGGCGCGCGCATCATGGCCGACATCGTGCCCGGTGCGATCGAGCGGCTCGAGCCTGCGCTGTGGAGCCGCCTGGTCCTCACTCAGCAGGTGCGTGAAGAGGACATGAGCCGCGTGCGCGCGGTCTACGACAAGCTCAAGATCAAGGCGGAGCTCGCGCCGTTCTTCACCGATTTGCCGGCGCGGCTCGCCTCCAATCACCTCGTGGTGTCGCGCTCCGGCGCGGGCACCGTGGCCGAGCTCGCCGCGATCGGCCGGCCCTCCATCCTGGTGCCGCTGCCCGGCTCGATCGATCAGGACCAGTTCGCCAATGCCGGCGTGCTGGCCCAGGTCAATGGTGCCGTCCGCATCCCGCAGACCGAATTCACCTCCGACCGTCTTGCCGCCGAGATCTCGGCCTTCGCCGCCGAGCCCGCGCGCCTTGCCGCCATGGCGGAAGCCGCCAAGGGGGCAGGCAGGCTTGATGCCGCCGAACGGCTGGCGGATCTCGTGGTGAAAGTCGCGGGACTCTGACGAGAAACGTACCAAATTTCGTACTTTTGCCGTCATGGCCGGGCTTGTCCCGGCCATCCACGTCTTGCAAGAAGGACGTTAGGATTCGTGGATGCCCGGGACAAGCCTGGGCATGACGGCCGAACGACGGGATAGAGCATGAGACTGCCGCGCGAGATCGGACCCATCCACTTCGTCGGGATCGGCGGGATCGGCATGAGCGGCATTGCCGAGGTGCTGGTGAATCTCGGCTATGCGGTGCAGGGCTCGGACGCCTCCGACAATTACAATCTCGACCGTTTGCGCAAGAAGGGCGCCAAGGTCTCGGTCGGCCACAAGGCCGAGAATGTCGACGGCGCCGAGGTCGTGGTGGTGTCCTCCGCGATCAAGCGCGACAATCCGGAACTGATGGCGGCGCGCGAACGTCGCATTCCCGTGGTGCGCCGCGCCGAGATGCTGGCCGAGCTGATGCGGCTGAAGAGCTGCGTCGCCATCGCCGGCACCCACGGCAAGACCACGACGACCACGATGGTCGCAACGCTGCTCGATGCCGGCGGGCTCGATCCCACCGTGATCAACGGCGGCATCATCAACGCCTACGGCTCCAACGCGCGGCTGGGGGCCGGCGACTGGATGGTGGTCGAGGCCGACGAGAGCGACGGCACGTTCCTGAAGCTGCCGACCGATGTCGCCATCGTGACCAATGTCGACCCCGAGCATCTCGACCACTTCAAGACCTTCGAGGCCGTGCAGGACGCCTTCCGCCACTTCGTCGAGAACCTGCCGTTCTACGGCTTTGCCGTGATGTGCATCGATCATCCCGTGGTGCAGAGCCTCGTCGGCAGGATCGAGGATCGCCGCATCATCACCTATGGCGAGAATCCGCAGGCCGATGCGCGGCTGGTCGATCTCACCGCCGGCGGCGGCGGCTCGAAATTCACAGTCGTGATCCGTGACCGCAAGAGCGGGGCCGTGCACGAGATCGCCGACCTCGCCCTGCCGATGCCGGGCCGGCACAATGCCTCGAACGCGACGGCGGCGATCGCGGTCGCGCACGAGCTCGGCGTTTCCGACGATGCGATCCGCAAGGCGCTCGCAGGCTTCGGCGGCGTCAAGCGCCGCTTTACCAAGACCGGCGAGTGGAACGGCGTCACCGTGATCGACGATTACGGCCACCATCCCGTGGAGATCGCGGCGGTGCTGAAAGCGGCGCGCGATTCCTACACGGGCAAGGTGATCGCCGTTGTGCAGCCGCATCGTTACACCCGCCTGCAATCCCTGTTCGAGGAATTCTGCACCTGCTTCAACGATGCCGACGCGGTTGTTGTCGCCGATGTCTATTCCGCAGGCGAAGCGCCGATCGAAGGCATCGATCGCGATCATTTCGTCGCGGGCCTGCGCGCCCACGGCCATCGCGAGGTGATCCCGCTGCCCAATGCAGGCGAGCTGGCCAAGATCGTCCATGGCATCGCCAAGAGCGGCGATCTCGTCGTGTGCCTCGGCGCCGGCAACATCACGCAATGGGCGTATGCGCTGCCCGGCGAATTGAAGGCTTGGGGTGAGCATGCTTAGGGACTTGCAGGCTGCCGCACGGCGCACTGCGCTCCCTCCCCCCTTGTGGGGGAGGGTGGGGGAGAGGGGTAGCTACAAACTCCGACCTCGCTTGGGGCTACCCCCCTCCCTGCCCCTCCCCCAGAAGGGGGGAGGGAACGGAAGCAGCTTGCCTACCTCACTCTCGGAGGCGGCATGAGCTTTCCGGACATCATGCCAGACCTCAAAGCCGCGATGCCGGAGCTTCGCGGCCGGCTGCTGGCGAACCAGTCGCTCGCCGAGCTCACCTGGTTTCGCGTCGGTGGGCCGGCTCAGGCGCTGTTTACGCCGGCGGACGAGGACGACCTCGCGTATTTCCTCGCGCATCTCGCTGCCGACATCCCGCTCTATGTCGTCGGCGTCGGCTCCAACCTCATCGTCCGAGATGGCGGTATTGCTGGCGTCGTGATCCGCCTGGCGCCGCGCGCCTTCGGCGAGGCCACCGCGAACGGCGACGTTGTCACCGCGGGCGCCGCCGCGCTGGACAAGCGGGTGGCGGAAGTCGCCGCCGCCGCCAATATCGGCGGGCTCGAATTCTATTTCGGCATTCCCGGCACGATCGGCGGGGCGCTGCGCATGAATGCGGGCGCCAATGGCGGCGAGACCAAAGACGTGCTGATCGAGGCGAGGGGCGTGGGGCGCGACGGCACGAAGCACGTCTTTTCTAACGCCGACATGAAGTTCGTCTACCGCAGCAGCGGCGTCGATCCCTCCATCATCTTCACCTCCGCGCGCTTCCGCGGCGAGATCAGGGACGCGGAGGCGATCCGCGCCCGCATGGCGGAAGTGCAGAACCACCGCGAGACCGCGCAGCCGATCCGCGAGAAGACCGGCGGCTCGACCTTCAAGAACCCGCCGGGACACTCGGCCTGGAAACTGATCGACGCCGCCGGCTGCCGGGGCCTCCGCGTCGGCGGCGCCCAGGTCTCGGAAATGCACTGCAATTTCCTGATCAACACCGGCGATGCCAACGCGCACGACATCGAGACGCTGGGCGAGACCGTGCGCGAACGGGTGAAGGCAAATTCCGGAATCGAGCTACACTGGGAAATCAAGCGGGTCGGGGTTTCGGCGTGAGTGTCATTCCGGGGCGGCGCGAAGCACCGAACCCGGAACCTCGAGATTCCGGGTTCGCGCTTTGCGCGCCCCGGAATGACAAAGTAACAGAGGCAGCGAATGCGCATCACCATCCTTTTCGGCGGCTCCAACCGGGAGCGTCTGGTTTCGGTTGCCTCGGCCCAGGCCCTGCATCAGGCCTTGCCCGAGGCCGACCTGTGGTGGTGGGACGTCGAGGACAAGGTGCACGTCGTGCAGTCCACGCAGTTGCTCGAACATGCCCGTCCGTTCGAGGACGAGTTCAAGCCGGGGACGCGTGGCGTCCCGCTGGAGCAGGCGCTCGACCGGGCCAAGGCCGAGGGACGCGTGCTGGTGCTCGGCCTGCATGGCGGGCGGGCCGAGAACGGCGAATTGCAGGTGATGTGCGAGGCGCGGGGCGTGCCCTTCACCGGCTCGGGCTCGGCCTCCTCGCATCTCGCCTTCGACAAGCTCGCGGCCAAGCGGTTTGCCGCGCTGGGCGGTGTGACGCCGACGGAAAATGTTGCGCTCGACGACATCGACCAAGCCTTCGCCGAATACGGACGACTGATCGCGAAGCCGGCCCGCGACGGCTCGAGCTACGGCCTGATCTTCGTCAACGCCAAGCAGGACCTGATCGCCGTCCGCAACGCGGCGAAGCATGAAGAGTACGTCATCGAGCCCTACATCGCCGGCGTCGAGGCAACATGCGGCGTGCTGGAGCGCACCGACGGCTCCATCATCTCGCTGCCGCCGATCGAGATCATTCCGGGCGAGGGCAATTTTGACTACGCGGCGAAATATCTCCTGAAATCGACCCAGGAGATCTGCCCCGGCCGTTTCGCACCCGAGATCACCGCCGCGCTCAAGCAGCAGGCGATGCTGGCTCATCGCGCAATGTCCTGCACCGGCTATTCCCGTTCGGACTTCATCGTCTCGGACAAGGGCCTCGTCTATCTCGAGACCAACACGCTTCCCGGGCTGACGAAGTCCTCGCTCTACCCCAAGGCGCTGAAAGCCGAGGGTATCGAATTCGTCGACTTCCTCCGCGGCCTGGTCGAGCTCGCCTGCCGGCGCGTCCCGGAGATCGTCAGGGGTGGTTAACGGCCCAACGGCCGAAAGGGCCTGGTTTGGCGGCCAAAACCGGTAAAATGCCGGACATCGCGGCGCAAATGCCTCACAGCGCGAGGCAAAATCCGCAATTCGTTAACGAATTTTACCTTTTGTTTACCAGGACGTCCGAAGGTTAACGCTGGCGGCGCATATGGCGCTTTGGCTGCCGGCGCGTGAGCTGTCGCGGGTGATGTCACCTCCAGCGAACGCTTTGAAGGGGAGAGGTTTTCTTCTGCTGAAGACCAGCACCCGGCCCGGCATGCCCGAGACGTCATGTTCGCCAGGATCCGCGCAGTGTCGCGGGGAAACTGTTGACGAGCTCGTGCAATGGATGGTGCAGGAAGTCTCACCCGATCGCTTGTAAGATCGCTGAGGCCCCAAGCTGATCTGAAGGCGGCTGCTATCGGAGCGGTCGTGCTTCTGCGCGAGTGGGTGCAAGAGACGCTCGCCCGCAAGCGCGCTGCCGCCAAGATCAAGGCCAAAGCCAAGGTCGACGTCGCGCGCGAGCCGCCGCCGCGCGTCGTCGCGCTGGTCGAGCGCTATCTGCCGCGCCGTGTCGGCCTCAGCATGACCGTGCTGCTCTTGATCGGCAGCTGCGGCTTCGGCATCGTCAAGGGCGGCCATCTGCAGGATTTCGTCACTGCGGTCAGCGATGCCCGCAACGCGCTGGCCAATTCCGCCGGCTTCCGCATCACTTCCGTCGTGATCAACGGCCGCAAGCAGCTGACCCAGGACGAAATTCTCGCCATCGGCGGAGTCAGCGGCCGCTCCTCGCTGCTGTTCCTCGATGCGGACGCCGTGCGCGACAAGCTCAAGGCCAATCCCTGGATCGCGGATGCGACCGTGCTGAAGCTCTATCCGGGCCAGCTCATGATCGAGCTCACCGAGCGCAAGGCGTTCGCGCTGTGGCAGGAGGCCGGCCGGCTCTCCGTCATCGCCGACGACGGCGCCGTGCTCGAACCCTATGTCTCACGCCGCTTCCTGTCGCTGCCGCTTGTGGTCGGCAAGGGCGCCGACACCCAGGCGCGCGATTTCCTGGCGTTGCTGGCGCGCTACCCGCAGGTCAATTCGGTCACGAAGGCCGCGATCTTCGTCGGCGAGCGGCGCTGGAATCTGCGGCTCAAGGATGGTCTCGACATCCGCCTGCCCGAGCAGGACGTCGGCAACGCCCTTGCGATGCTGTCGAAGCTCGACAAGGAAGACCGCCTGTTCTCCCGCGACATCGTCGCCGTCGACATGCGCCTGCCTGACCGGCTGGTGGTGCAGCTGTCCGAGGACGCCGCCAAGGCGCGCGAGGAGCTGTTCAAGGACAAGAAGAAAAAGAAGGCCGGGGATTCCGCATGACCGGTCTCGATCGCACCCAGACGCCGAAGACGCGCCCGATGCCGCACAAGCGCGGCGGTCTCGTCGCCTGCCTCGACATCGGCACCAGCAAGATCGCCTGCATGATCGCGCGGCTGAAGCCGTCGCCGCCGAGCGATGCGCTGCGCGGCCGCACCCATGCGGTGGAATTGATCGGCTACAGCCAGATCCAGTCGCGCGGCATGAAGGCCGGGGCTGTGGTCGATCTTACCGAATGCGAGCAGGCTGTGCGCCAGGCCGTCGGGCTCGCGGAGAAGATGGCCAAGGTGCGGGTCGAGTCCGTGCTGCTGTCGGTCTCCGGCGGCCGGCTCGCCGGCCAGCTGGTCGAAGCCGCAGCCGACATCCGCGGCGGCGCCGTGACGCCGGCCGATGTCAGCCGCGTCACCTCCACCGGCATGCGCCACGCCACCGGCGACGGCCGCACCGTGCTGCATGCGCTGCCGGTCGGCTACACGCTCGACGGCGTCAAGGGCATCCGCGATCCCCGCGGCATGGTTGCGCACCAGTTCGGCGTCGACATGAACGTCGTCACCTGCGATGCCACCGTGGCGCGCAACCTGATGCTTGCGGTCGAACGCTGTCACATCAATGTCGAAGCGATGGCGGCGAGCCCCTATGTGGCCGGCCTGTCGGTGCTGACCGACGACGAGGCCGATCTCGGCGCGGCCGTCGTCGAGATGGGCGCCGGCACCACCACGATTGCCGTCTATTCGGGCGGGCGCTTCGTGCATGCGGCCGGTTTTGCGGTCGGCGGGCAACACATCACGATGGATCTTGCGCGCGGACTCTCGGCGACCATTGCCGATGCGGAGCGAATCAAGACCTTATACGGCACCGTCATCACCGGCGGATCGGACTCGCGTGAGCTGATGTCTGTGCCGACAGCCGGTGACGAGCAGGATCTGCCGCAGATCGTCTCCCGCGCCACCATCGCGAACATCGTCAAGCACCGTGCCGAGGAAGTCTTCGAAATGGTTCGGGACAAACTGAAGGATTCGCCCTTCGCCGCAGAGCCCAACGGCCGCGTCGTGCTCTCGGGCGGCGCCTCGCAGCTGACCGGCCTGGTCGATCTCGGCACCCGGATACTCGGCCGGCCCGTGCGGGTCGGACGTCCGCTCGGTTTCGGCCGGCTGCCCAATGAGGCGAAGAACGCCGCGTTCGCGGTCCCGGCCGGACTTCTCGTCTACCCGCAATATGTTCACCTCGAACATGTCGAACCGCGGCATACGCGGCAGCAGGTCAAGACAGGGACCGGCGGCTATTTCGGAAAGGTCGGACGATGGCTACGCGAGGGCTTCTGATGATTCATTTCCGCAATTCCCTGATTTCACCAACTCCCGCGGCCGCCGGCCGGGGCGAACCCACGCGCGCGTGATCGAGAGGCAAACATGACCATCAGCATCAATGTTCCTGATATTCACGAACTGAAGCCCCGGATCACCGTGTTCGGCGTCGGCGGCGCCGGCGGCAACGCCGTCAACAACATGATCACGGCGGGCCTGCAGGGCGTCGACTTCGTGGTCGCCAACACCGACGCGCAGGCGCTGACGATGTCGAAGGCGCAGCGCATCGTGCAGATGGGCACGGCGGTCACGCAAGGCCTCGGTGCCGGCTCGCAGCCGAACGTCGGCGCCGCGGCGGCGGAAGAGGTGATCGACGAGCTGCGCGACCATCTCTCGGGCGCCAACATGGTGTTCGTCACCGCCGGCATGGGCGGCGGCACCGGCACGGGTGCAGCTCCCGTCATCGCCAAGACCGCGCGCGACATGGGCATCCTCACCGTCGGCGTCGTGACCAAGCCGTTCCACTTCGAGGGCGGCCGCCGCATGCGCACCGCCGAAGCCGGCATCAACGAACTGCACAAGGTCGTCGATACGCTGCTGATCATCCCGAACCAGAACCTGTTCCGGGTCGCCAACGAAAAGACCACCTTCGCCGACGCCTTCGCGATGGCCGACCAGGTGCTCTATTCGGGTGTCGCCTGCATCACCGACCTGATGGTCAAGGAAGGCCTGATCAACCTCGACTTCGCCGACGTGAGAGCGGTGATGCGGGAGATGGGCAAGGCGATGATGGGCACGGGCGAGGCCTCCGGCGACAAGCGCGCGCTGACCGCCGCGGAAGCTGCGATCGCCAATCCGCTGATCGACGACAGCTCGATGAAGGGCGCCAAGGGCCTCCTCATCTCCATCACCGGCGGCAAGGACCTCACCCTGTTCGAGGTCGACGAGGCCGCGACCCGCATCCGCGAGGAAGTCGACCAGGACGCCAACATCATCGTCGGCGCCACCTTCGACGAGGCGCTCGACGGCTTGATCCGCGTCTCGGTGGTTGCGACCGGCATCGAGCAGGCCGCGATCGCCCGCAACAGCCAGGCGACCTCCGCTCCCGTCGCTAACCCGGCACCGCAGATGCAGCAGGCTGCCGCCCCGGCCGCCGCTGCCGAGAGCCGTCTCGCAGACCTCACCGCCCGGCTCCGTGCCGACAACCAGCGTCTGGCCGAACGCGCCCAGAAGCTGGAGGGGCAGGCCCCTGCCGCCGCGGCTCCGGCGGCTAGCGCGCCGCGTCCGAACGTCGAGCGCGCTGCGCTTGCCGCCATCGCCGCCGCCGTTGCCGACGTCCCGCAGGCCCCCGCGCCAACGCAGACCTATGGCGACGTCACCGTGCGCCCGATCGCGCAGAAGCCGACCCTATTCCCGGAGCCTGACATGGCCCCGGTGGCGGTGCAGGAGCCGATGACGCCGGAAACCTTCATCCCGCCGCAGGCCGAGCGTCCGGCCCGTGGGCCGCGGATGCCGCGAATCGAGGAGCTGCCGATGCCGGCCCAGGCCGAGATTCGGCAGGCTCGGGGCGAGGTCGAGGACGAGACCCCGCAGAAGACCCGCCTGTCGCTGCTGCAGCGCCTCGCCAATGTCGGCCTCGGCCGTCGCGACGAGGAAAGCGAGCCGCCGGTTGCGGCCCGCACCGCCGGTCCCGCCATGCCGCCGCTCCCCGAACGCCGGCCCCAGAAGACCGTGGCGCAGCAGATCGCGTCCAGTGATCCGGTATCAGAATACGCCCGCCGTCCCGCGCCGCAGGGGCTCGACATGCATGGCCGCCCGGCGCCTGTTGCGCCGGCGCCACAGGGTGACGACCATCTTGATATCCCGGCGTTCCTGCGGCGGCAGGCAACCTGAGAATTGTTACGATAAGGCAGACCGAAAAAGGTCCCGGCGGGAAGCTTGCCGGGACCTTTCCTTTTGTCCCGTGCATGCCCGAATTGCGCTGCCAAGCAACTGATTTTAAATCATTAATTACGCATTCGGTGGTTCACTAAAACTGCCGGCAATGGTCCCCAACGTCGGCGCAATTTGGTTAAGCCTTGGCGCGAATACGGCGGGTTTGGGGTAACAATCGGTAAAAAACCGTGAGTTGGCGCTGTTTCAGGCAGCAACTATGGTTTGCCGTGACTTGGGGATACGCAGATTCGCAGAGCGTCGGCGCTGGCCGGCCGGGTGGGTCTCGTATAAGTCGCATTGGGTCGTAGCGGGGCGGGTTCCTGATGAAATTTAGCCGGCAAACAACGCTTCGTGCGCAAGCCTCTGTGGCAGGTGTGGGCGTTCATTCCGGTCTTCCCGTCACTCTCACGCTGGGGCCTGCGCCTATCGACGCGGGTCTTGTGTTTGTCCGGACTGGACTTGAGGGAAGTGACCGCGAGGTCCAGGCGACCGCCGAGCAGGTGATTGCGACCGACTTTGCCACCGTCCTCGGCGATCGCAACGGTCCCCTGGTCTCCACCGCCGAGCACGTCCTTGCTGCACTGCGAGGCATGGGCGTCGACAATGCCACCATCGAGGTCGACGGTCCCGAAGTCCCGATCATGGACGGCAGCGCCGCGGCTTTCATTGCCGCGATCGACCAGGCCGGCATCGTGACCCAATCAGCGCAGCGCCGCTTCATCCAGGTCTTGAAGCCGATCTCGGTCAAGATCGGCGACTCCTTCGGCGAGATCAGGCCCCACGCCAATGGGTTCCGCGTCGAGGTCGAGATCGATTTCACCAATCCCGTCATCGGCCAGCAGGCTTACGCCTTCGACCTCAACCCGGAAGGTTTCCGCCGCGAAGTCGGCCGGGCCCGGACGTTCGGTCTGATGAGCGATGTCGCCCGGCTCTGGAGCGCGGGCTATGCCCTCGGCGCCTCCTTCGACAACACCGTCGTGTTCGACGACGAGCGGCTGCTCAACACCGAGGGCCTGCGCTACGCCGATGAATGCGCCCGCCACAAGGTGCTGGACGTGATCGGCGACCTCGCGCTGGCCGGCCTGCCGCTGCTTGGCGTCTATCGCTCGGTGCGCGGCGGCCACAAGCTGAACCATGCCGTCCTGACCGCGCTGCTCGCCGACCGTACAGCCTGGCGGGTGGTGGAGGGCGAGGCCGCCCGCCGCACGACGCGTCCCGTGGGCGAGGTCGGCCGTGGCATCGTCGGCGGCCGGGTCGCCGCGGCGTTCGGGCCGGATGTGTCCTGAAGACACCTGTTGCCCCTCGGCATTCTGGTCGGCGGCTTCCCCCGGGAAACTCCTGGTAACCATGATCGACTAGGATTGCGGCGGTTTCGCCTTAATCCGGGCGAAATGCCTGCCTATCCGGTTGTTAACGATCGTTTTTCGGATCCATCGGCGTGGTCGCATGGCAGGCACCACGGTTACCTTTCGCGCCCATGACCGGGTCATGGGCTGGCGGACACCGATCACAGGGCGTCAGGGCGTAAACTCATGTCGGCACAGCGTATGACGCGCGGATATTTCTCGGTCTGGCTGCGAGCCCGCGGGCTGCTTCAGGCCGCCACCTTCATCATGCTCGCGCTGCCGCTCGCCGGCTGCGGCACCGGCGCGCTGTGGGACAAGTTCACCGCCAAGGACGACACGTTCGTCGAGGAGCCCGCCGACAAGATCTACAATGAGGGCCTGTACCTCATGAACGAGAAGAAGGACATGAAGGCGGCGACCAAGAAGTTCGAAGAGGTCGACCGCCAGCATCCTTATTCCGACTGGGCCCGTAAATCGCTGCTGATGTCGGCCTATGCGTCCTATCAGGGCGGCGACTATGACGGCTGCATCGGCGCCGCCACTCGCTATGTCACGCTGCATCCCGGCAGCCCGGACGCCGCCTATGCGCAATACCTGATCGCGGCCTCCCACTACGACCAGATCCCGGACATCAGCCGCGACCAGACCCGCACCGAGAAGGCGATCGCCGCGCTGGAAGAGGTGGTGCGCAAATATCCGACCTCCGAATACGCGACCTCCGCCAAGGCCAAGATCGAGGGCGCGCGCGACCAGCTCGCCGGCAAGGAAATGAATGTCGGCCGCTACTACGCGCAGAAGCGCGACTACACGGCGGCAATCAACCGCTACAAGACCGTGGTCACCCAGTACCAGACCACGCGCCATGTCGAGGAGGCGCTCTACCGGCTGACCGAGGCCTATATGGCGATCGGCATCGTCGGGGAGGCGCAGACCGCCGCGGCCGTGCTTGGCCACAATTTTCCTGACAGCCGCTGGTACAAGGACGCCTATAATCTTGTAAAATCCGGCGGTCTCGAGCCGAGCGAGAATCAGGGGTCCTGGATCAGCAAGACCTTCAAGAGAATGGGTCTCGGCTAGGAAATAGGGTCCCATGCTGGCGCGTCTGTCGATCCGTGACATCGTCCTGATCGAACGGCTCGATATCGAATTCGCCTCCGGCCTCGCGGTTTTGACCGGCGAGACCGGTGCGGGCAAATCCATCCTGCTCGATGCCTTTGCGCTGGCGCTCGGCGGCCGCGGCGACGCCGGCCTCGTGCGCCACGGCGCGGAGCAGGGGCAGGTTACTGCCGTGTTCGATATCCCGAAGAATCACCCTGCGGCGAAGATCCTGGCCGAGAACGGCCTCGACGATACCGGTGAGATGATTCTGCGCCGCGTGCAGCTCGCCGACGGCCGCACCCGCGCCTTCATCAACGACCAGTCCATCAGCGTGCAGACGCTGAAGGCGGTCGGCGCCGCCCTGGTCGAGATCCACGGCCAGCATGACGAGCGCGCGCTGGTCGATGCCGCCACCCACCGCCGCCTGCTCGACGCGTTTGCCGGCCTCGAGAAGGACGTCGCGGCGGTCGAGGCGCTCTGGGACGCGCGCCGCACCGCCAACACCGCCCTGGAGGAGCATCGCGCCGCCATGGAGAGCGCGGCGCGCGAGGCGGATTATCTGCGCCACGCCTCCGACGAGCTGAAGCAGCTCGCGCCCAAGGACGGCGAGGAGACTGCGCTGGCCGCGCGCCGCACCACCATGATGCAGGGCGAGAAGATCGCCTCCGACCTGCGCGAGGCGCAGGAGGCGGTCGGCGGCCATCATTCGCCGGTCGCCACGCTGTCGGCGGCGGTGCGCCGGCTGGAGCGCCGCGGCGTCAATTCGCCGGCGCTGGTGGAGCCGGCGGTGAAGGCGATCGACGCGGCCATCAATGCGCTGGAGGAGGCCGATCAACATCTCCAGGCAGCGCTGGCCGCCACCGATTTCGATCCGGCCGAGCTCGAACGCATCGAGGAGAGGCTGTTCGCCCTTCGCGCCGCCTCGCGCAAATATTCGACCCCGGTCGACGGGCTCGCCGCGCTCGCCGCCAAATATGCGGCCGACGTCGTCCTGATCGACGCCGGCGCCTCGCGCCTGAAGAAGCTGGAGCAGGCCGCGATCGAGGCGGACAGTCGTTACGCCGCGGCCGCCAAGAAGCTGTCGCTGGTGCGGCAGAAATCGGCGGAGAAGCTCAACAAGGCCGTCAATGCCGAGCTCGCCCCGCTCAAGCTCGAACGCGCGAAATTCATGACCCAGGTCGAAACCGACGAGGCCGCGCCCGGTCCGCAAGGCTTCGATCGCGTCGAGTTCTGGGTGCAGACCAATCCGGGCACCAAGCCGGGCCCCCTGATGAAGGTCGCCTCCGGTGGCGAGCTGTCGCGCTTCCTGCTCGCGCTCAAGGTCGTGTTGTCCGATCGCGGCTCGGCGCCGACGCTCGTCTTCGACGAGATCGACACCGGCGTCGGCGGTGCGGTCGCGGATGCCATCGGCGGGCGCCTGGCGCGGCTGGCCGGCAAGGTCCAGGTCATGGCCGTGACCCACGCCCCGCAGGTCGCCGCCCGCGCCGACCAGCACCTCTTGATCTCCAAGGACGCCCTCGACAAGGGCAAGCGCGTCGCCACCCGCGTCAACGCACTCGCCGCCGACCACCGCCGCGAGGAAATCGCGAGGATGCTCGCCGGCGCCGAGATCACGGCCGAGGCGAGGGCGGCGGCGGACAGGCTGCTGAAGGCGGCGACGGCTTAGTTAAATCCGCCGTCATTCCGGGGCGATGCGAAGCATCGAACCCGGAATCTCGAGATTCCGGGTTCGGCTCTTCGAGCCGCCCCGGAATGACTCCTCATCTGCAGATCGACTCGTAGAGATCATTCCAGTTCGGATTGTCCTTCTCGATCAGCTGGGTTTTCCAAGCCCGCTTCCACTTCTTGAGCTCCTTCTCGCGAGAGATTGCCGAGACAGGGTCATCATAGATCTCGAACCAGACCAGTTGCGCGATGTTGTATCTGGCTGTGAATCCCTGGACCGCCTTGATTCGATGCTCGTGGACGCGACGCACAAGATCGTTGGTGATCCCGACATAGATTGCCCCGTCGCGCCGGCTTGCTAGGATATAGACGTAGTACGCCACAGCCCCTCCCACGATCACGTCATTCCGGGGCGCACGAATTGCGCACCCGGAATCTCGAGGTTCCGGGTCTGGTCCTTCGGACCATCCCGGAACGACAATCGCAACCTTAAGTATAATGGCCAGAGCAGCAAAATCCAAAGCAGCACCGCTTCGCGACGTCGCCGATCTCACCAAGGCGCAGGCCAAGGTGGAGCACATGCGGCTCGCGCTCGAGATCGAGGGGCACAACGAGCGCTACTATCAGGAGGACGCGCCCACCGTCACGGATGCCGAATACGACGCGCTGCGGCAGCGCTTCAACGCGATCGAGAAGCGCTTTCCCGAATTCGTCACCGCGGACTCGCCTTCGCAGAAGGTCGGCGCGGCGCCGTCGGGCCGCTTCAGGAAGGTCCGGCATGCCGTTCCCATGCTGTCGCTCGACAACGCCTTCGCCGAGGAGGACGTGCGCGACTTCGTCGGCCGCATCGTGCGATTCCTGAAGCTCGACGACGACAAGATCGACTTCTCCGCCGAGCCGAAGATCGACGGCCTCTCGATGTCGCTGCGCTACGAGGGCGGCGAATTGGTCACCGCCGCGACGCGCGGCGACGGTGCGGTCGGCGAGGATGTCACCGCCAATATCCGCACGCTCGAAGACGTGCCGCAGAAGCTGAAGGGCCGCAACGTCCCTGATATCTGCGAGGTCCGCGGCGAGGTCTACATGACCAAGAAGGCCTTCCTCGCGCTCAACGAGCGGCAGAAGGCGGCAGGCGACACCATCTTCGCCAATCCGCGCAACTCGGCCGCGGGCTCGCTCCGGCAAAAGGATCCCACCATCACTGCCTCGCGCCCGCTCGGTTTCTTCGCCTACGCCTGGGGCGAGATGAGTGCGATGCCGGAAGAGACGCAGACTGGCATGATCCATTGGTTCGAGCGCTGCGGCTTCAAGACCAATCCGCTGACCAGGCTCTGTCATTCCGTCGAGGAGCTACTCGCCTTCCACCATGCGATCGAGGAGCAGCGCGCGCGGCTCGACTACGACATCGACGGCGTCGTCTACAAGGTCGACCGCATCGACTGGCAGGAGCGGCTCGGCTTCGTCTCGCGCACGCCGCGCTGGGGCATCGCGCACAAATTTCCCGCCGAGCGCGCCATGACGGTGCTGCGCGACATCGAGATCCAGGTCGGCCGCACCGGCTCGTTCACGCCGGTCGGCAAGCTCGAGCCGGTCGGCGTCGGCGGCGTGATCGTGCAGAACGTGACGCTGCACAACGAGGACTACATCAAGGGCATCGGCAACAAGGGCGAGAGCTTGCGCGATGGCCGCGACATCAGGATCGGTGACACCGTGGTGATCCAGCGTGCCGGCGACGTCATCCCGCAGGTCGTCGACGTCGTCTTGGACAAGCGGCCGAAGACCGCCAAGGAATTTCACCTCCCCAAGAAGTGCCCGTGTCCGCTGCACACCGACGTGGTGCGCGAGGAGACGGCGACGGGCGAGGAGGGATCGCGCGCCCGCTGCACCGGCGAGTTTGCCTGTCCCTATCAGAAGATCGAGCATCTTAAGCTGTTCGTCTCGCGCCGCGCCTTCGACATCGATGGGCTCGGAGAGAAGCAGCTGCAGTATTTCTTCGACGAGGGGTGGGTCAAGGAGCCCGCCGACATTTTCACGCTGGAGAAGCGCAATTCCAAGATCAAGCTGGAGGAGGTCGAGGGCTACGGCGCGACCTCGGTGCGCAATTTGTTCGGCGCCATCGAGAGCCGGCGCAGAATCGCGCTGGAGCGCTTCATCTACGCGCTCGGCATGCGCCATGTCGGGGAGACCACCGCGCTGGCGCTGGCGCGCGGCTACGGCTCCTGGGACGCCTTCCACGACGCCTGCCTCAAGGTCGCCAAGGGCGACGAGGAGGCAATCGCCGAGATGGACGCGCTCGACCAGATCGGCGACACCGTGATCAAGAGCATCGCCGATTATTTCGGCGAGAGCCACAATCGCGGCATCGTCGAGCGGCTGACCGAAGAGGTCGAGATCATCGACGCCGAGAAGCCGAAGAGCAATTCGCCGGTCGCCGGCAAGACCGTGGTGTTCACGGGCTCGCTGGAGAAGATGACGCGGGACGAAGCCAAGGCAACCGCGGAACGGCTGGGTGCGAAAGTCTCGGGTTCGGTGTCGAAAAAAACCGATCTCGTTGTCGCCGGTCCCGGCGCGGGCTCCAAGCTCGCCGAGGCCAACAAGCACGGCGTCAAGGTGCTGACCGAGGACGAGTGGCTGAAGCTGATCGGGGAGTGAGGGTTTCTTTCCTTCTCCCCTTGTGGGAGAGGGTGGCGCGAAGCGCCGGATGAGGGGTTGTCTCGGCGCGCGACGGCGTCGAGAGTCGTGCTAGCGGAGAGAGACCCCTCACCCGTCTCGCGGCTATGCGGCGAGCCACCCTTTCCCACAATGGGAGAGGGGACAACTGCCGCAGAACCCCTACATCATCCCGCCCTCTTCCTCCTCCGCCTTCTCGATCAGTGTCTCGCTCACCGTCACCTCGCGCCGAGGGACGACGAAGATCATCGTGCAGGCGCAGAGCAGCGAGATCGCGAGGACGGCCGAGGTCAGCGGCAGCGTGGTGGCCGAGTGGCCGCCGAGATAGGCGCCGAACTGCGACATCAGCGCGCCGATGCCCTGCTGGAGGAAGCCCATCGCGCCCGACGCGGTGCCGGCCGCCTCGGGGCGGATGCTGATGGCGCCGGCGGCGGAGTTCGCCATCACGAAGGCATTGCCGACCATCACGATCATCTGCGTGCCGAACAGCCACGCGGGCGCTTCGTTCCAGCCGGTGAAGCTCCAGACTAGGTTCAACAGGCTGCCGCAGAGCTGCAAGCCCAGCCCGAACCAGATCAGCTTCTCCAAAGAATGCCGCGGCGCGAAGCGCACGCAGAGCAGATTTCCGACGAGAAACGCAAAGCCCGTGGTCGCGAACCAGGCGCCGTACTCGGCAGTGGTCCGGCCCATCTGCGTCACGACGATGTAGGGGCCGCCGCCGGCGAAGGTGAAGATGATCTGCGAGGCCAGCACCTGGCACATCACATAGCCGACGAAGGCGCGGTTACGGATCAGCACCCCGATGTCGCCACGGAAGCCGCTGCCGGCGGGGCGGCTGCGGCGCGTCTCGGGCAGCGCCACCGCGATGCCGACGGCGACGAGGATCGCGGCGATCGTCATCGCGTAGAAGATCGCGCGCCAGCCGAAGGCGATCTCGATCAGGCCGCCGGTGAGCGGCGAGACCATCTGCCCGATCATCAGGGCCGCGACCACGAGGCTGATCATCGAGGCGACGCGGTCGCGTTCGTAGATGTCGCGGATGATGGCGCGGCTGATCACCATGCCGGATGCGCCGCCGAGGGCCTGGAAGAAGCGCGCGGCAATCAGCTGCGGCAAGGTCTGCGCGAAGATGCAGGCAATGCTGGCCACGACCATCAGTGCCAGTCCTCCGAGCAGCACCGGGCGCCGTCCGAACCGGTCCGACAACGGTCCCATGATCAGCTGCGACAGCGCGATGCCGACCATGTAGAGCGACACCGTCATCTGCGCGATCGAGATGTCGCTGCCGAAGTTCGTTGCCAGCACCGGCAGCGCCGGTACCAGCATGTAGAGCGAGATCGGCGCGATCCCGGTCATGACGACCAGCAGCAGCAACACCACGCGCGAGGTCGCGAGGTTGCCGGCCGCTCCCGGCGGCTTGCTGATCATGCCGTGCATGCGTGTCCATCTTTCGCGTTCGAATCGACTGTAGCGCGCCGGCGCAAGACGGATATCGGCGTTTCGGAATGCGGCTATACGGATTTCGGGAGGGTGATAATAACGGCGCGATGGCGACCGATTGGGCGCGCTACCCGTCCGGCAGCATAGGTGTCATTCCCCGCGAAGGCGGGGAATCCAGTATTCCAGAGCAGTCGCTTATGCGGAGAAGCCGCGGCGTACTGGATGCCCCGCCTTCGCGGGGCATGACCGCTCGGTGGGGCGAGGAGAGTTGCGTAGCGCGCGTGGCGCCATGCGCACTAGGCCTTCAGCTCCGCCGTGGCCTGATCGAGCCACGCCCGGGTCGCCTCGTCGAGGGCCGGCCGTACTTCGGCACGCACCCGCGCGTGGTACGCATTGAGCCAGTCGAGCTCGTCGCGGCTCAGCATCGCGACATCGATCAGCCGGCGGTCGATCGGCGCGAGGGTCAGCGTCTCGAACGCGTTCATCGGCTTCTCGGCGCCCTCGATGCTGGCTTCGACGACCAGCTCGAGGTTCTCGATACGGATGCCGAAGCCGTCGGTCTTGTAGTAGCCGGGCTCGTTGGAGAGGATCATGCCGCGCTTCAGCGGCGTGGTGCCGAGCTTCGAGATCCGCGCCGGTCCTTCGTGCACCGAGAGATAGCTGCCGACGCCGTGGCCGGTGCCGTGCTCGAAATCGAGGCCCGCGGCCCACAGATATTGCCGCGCCAGCGTGTCGAGCTGGGCGCCCGTGGTGCCGTCCGGAAAGACCGCGCGCGCGATCGCGATATGGCCGCGCAGCACGCGGGTGAAGCGGTCGCGCATCTCGTCCGTGGGCTCTCCGACCGCCATGGTGCGCGTGACGTCGGTGGTGCCGTCCTCATATTGCGCGCCGGAATCGATCAGCAGGAGGTCGCCGGGCGCGATCCGCCGGTTGCTCTTGCGGGTGACGCGGTAATGCACGATGGCGCCGTTCGGGCCGGTGCCGGAGATGGTCGGGAACGACACGTCCTTGAGCGCGCCGGTGTCGCGGCGGAAGGTCTCCAGCGCCTCGACCGCGTCGATCTCGGTGAGCTTGCCGCTTGGCGCCTCGCGATCGACCCATGCGAGGAAGCGCGCCAGCGCCACGGCGTCTCGCACATGCGCCGTCTTGGTGCCCTTGATCTCGGTCGCGTTCTTGACCGCCTTGAGCAGCGCAACCGGATCGCTGCCGCGCACCGGCTTGCCGCCGGCGCCCGCGATCAGCCGGCTCAGCGCGTCGGCCGCGGTGGCGTTGTCGAGCGCGATGGCCGCGCCGCTCTTGGCCAGCGCCATCAGCGTCGGCGCCATCGCATCGGGCTCGCGCACGTCGGCGGACTGCTCGAGATGGTCGCGCGTGAGGTTGGAGAGCTTGCGATGGTCGATGAAGATGGTGGGACGGCCGTCCTTGGGCACCAACGCATAGGACAGCGGCAGCGGCGTATGGGCGACGTCGGCGCCGCGGATGTTGAAGGTCCAGGCCACCGCGTGGCTGTCCGACAGCACCAGCGCATCGGCGCCGAGCTTGGCGATCGCGCCCCGGATCTGCGTCAGCTTCTCGGCTTCGGCGACACCGGCATTCTGGAGGCCGTGCACGGCGACGGGGGCGAGCGGCGGCTGCGGCCGGTCCTGCCAGATGGCATCGATGGGATTGCCGTCGACGGCGACCAGCTCGGCGCCGGCCTTGGCGCAGGCCGCGGACAGGCGTTCGGCTGCCGAAAAAGTGTGCAGCCACGGATCGAATCCGAGGCGGTCGCCGGCCTTCAGATGCGCGGCCACCCAGCTCTCCGGCGGCGGGTCGATCAGGGATTCCACGGCCCATGCCTTGGCGTCGACCTGCTTGGCGGCCTGCAGCGTATAGCGGCCGTCGACGAACAGTGCGGCCTGATGCGACAGAACCACCGCCAATCCCGCCGAGCCGGTAAAGCCAGTCAGCCAGGCCAGTCGCTCTTCCGATGGCGGCACATATTCATTTTGCTGTTGATCGGCGCGCGGAACGACGAAGCCGGTCAGCTTGCGACGGGCGAGCTCTTCACGAAGCGCGGCCAGCCGCGCCGACAATGCGACGCCGGCCTCGGGCTCCTCGAATGTTTGGAAGTGTGCTTCGAACATGTGGATCACTTTAGGATCATGGGGATCGGTCCGCAATCTGGTCGCATTTGCGCCGCATCTGGCATGGACTGTGCTTGAAATAGTTCCATTCGAATTGAGTGGAGTAAAGGATGCGGCAGTTGCGCTTCGTCCGGATAGCAGGGAAATTCGAGCAGGTGGTTCATCTCAACGGCGAGGGGACACACGATGCCAGCGTTCACGTTTGAGAAGATTTCGCCGCCGCCGCGCCGCGGCCCGGCTGCAATGCCACCGAAGAAGCCGCGCGGCGTCATCAGCCAGATGATCGACCGGATCGCCGAGCGCCGCGCAAAGAGCGCCTTGCAAGGGCAGCGCGCGGCACGCCGCGACGAGAAGCCGGCGGAGTAGCGCGGTCCCATCACGCGGTAGGGTGGGTTAGCCGATGGCGTAACCCGCCACGTCTCTTCCTGGGGTGACTGAACAGGCGGGTTACGCTCCGCTCACGCGCTCTACGAGAGCTTCCGCAATAACAGACTGCTCCATCCCTCGATCTTGAGATGCTTCACCGGTACGAGCCCGCGCGCGCGGTATGCGGCGATCACGGCGGGCGCCTGGTGCGTCAAGAGGCCGGAGAGGATGACACGGGCGCCCGGCGCAAGATGCCGCGCCATGGGGCTCGCCAGTTGCCGCAACGGATTGGCAAGGATGTTGGCGAGCACCAGGTCGAACGGTCGCGCACGCGCAAAATCCGGAGCGGCAAAGCCGGTGGCGCGGATCACCCGCACGCGGTTGCCGACTTCGTTGAGGGCGGCGTTCTCGGCCGCCACCCGCACCGAGGGTGGATCGATGTCGGAGGCGAGCACCGCGCGATGCAGCGCCTTCGCCGCCGCGATCGCCAGCACGCCGGTTCCGGTGCCGAGGTCGAGCAGGTTCCGCGGACTGGAACTCTTCAGGACATGGTCAAGCAGGAGTAAACAGCCGCGGGTCGTGCCGTGGTGACCGGTGCCGAAGGCAAGTGCCGCCTCGATCTCGATGCTGAGCTTGTTACGTGCCACGCGGGCGCGGTCATGGCTGCCGTGCACGACGAACCGCCCGGCCGGGACCGGGACCAGATCTTCCAGGCTGGCCTTGACCCAGTCCCTGGCCTCGACCGTGTCGAACGCAAGCGCCGCGGCGGTCTCAATTCCTGCTGACATTGCAACGAGTTCGCGCAGCCAGGCCTGATCCGGCGCCGCGGCGAAATGGAGCGTGACGTCCCATTGTCCGTCCGGCCGCTCGAACGCGGCGACCGCCGCATCGCCATCGAAAAACACCTCGGTCAGCACGTCGACCACGCGCCTTGCCTCGGCTTCGCCGCCGATCGAAAAGCTCGCGCGATGAGTAGGAGAAGGCTGCATTCAGGGTTCCGTTGAGTTCAATTTTTGGAACTTTTGTTCCCAATGTTCCGCAAATTTGCGGTTCCCGGGTTTACCGGACTGAAGGTTGTGCCCCGTACATTTTGGGATGTCGAGTGAAGCCAACACATCTTGAAATTGAAACGGAGGCGAGTCTTGAAGAGCATGGTTCAGAAGTTCTGGTTGGACGAGTCTGGTGCAACCGCGATCGAGTATGGCCTGATTGCCGCGGGTATCGCCCTGGCGATCATCACCGTGGTGAACGGCCTGGGTACCTCCCTGAACGAGAAGTTCTCGTCGATTAGCACCTCCTTGAAGTAATTTCCGCCTCCATTTCCCAGCGGGGGCTAATTTCTTCAGAAGGCTATTCCTGATCACCGCCCGCGAGGGGACCTCCCCTTGCGGGCGGTCATTTTGTGCGGATGCGTTCTCCCGGGATATTCACAGATTGTCCGCCTACCTATAGGCATCCTGCCCACCGGTCTTCCCGGAATTACCCTGCGGGTCTCCACAGGCTTTTCCCCTCGATCGACCCTGCCAAATTCGCCCGTATCCCCCGAACCGGCCACAGACCTTTCAACAGCCTGTCAACAGGCCATCCCCAGGCTTATCAACGGCTTCTGAACAGCGCGCGGTGATCCCTCAGGATCGCCTGCGCCGCATTGTGGCCGGGGGCGCCGGTGACGCCGCCGCCGGGATGGGCGCCGGAGCCGCAATGGTAGAGGCCCCGCAACGGACCCCGATAGTCGGCGTGTCCCAGCATCGGCCGCGCCGAGAACAGTTGGTTCAAGGACAGCGCGCCGTGGAAGATGTCGCCGCCGAGCAGACCGAACTGCCGTTCGAGGTCGAGCGGTGACAGGATCTGACGGCCCAGCACGCTCGCGGCAAAGCCGGGCGCGTAGTCATCCACCGTCGCGATCATGAGGTCGGCGACCTCCTCGCGGTGGTCGTCCCACGATCTTCCATCTGAAAGCTCAGGCGCGACGTGCTGGCAGAACAGGCTCGCGACATGCTTGCCGGCGGGCGCCAGCGTGTCGTCGAGCGTCGAGGGGATCAGCATCTCGACGACGGGCTGCCGGCTCCAGCCTTGCGCCCGTGCATCGGCATAGGCGCGGTCCATGTAGGCAAGGCTCGGCGCCAGGATGATGCCTGAGGTGAGATGATCGCCATCACCGGGCAGCGCCGCGAAGGAGGGCAGGCGGTCCAGCGCCACGTTCATGCGGAAGGTGCCGGAGCCGTTCTTCCAATGCCGGATGCGGGCAAGGAAGTCCTTTGGCAGCGCATCCGCCGCAATCAGGCGCGTATACAGCAGCTTTGGATTGACGTTGGCCGCCACGTATGTCGCGCGGATCGGCGTGCCGTCCTCCAGAACCACGCCGACCGCGCGGTCGCGCTCGACGATGACCTCGCGGACGCCGGCATCGGTGTCGATCACCACACCCCGATCGCGCGCAGCGCGCGCCATCGCCTGCGTGATCGCGCCCATGCCGCCGACGGCATGGCCCCAGGCGCCCTTCTTGCCGTTCACCTCGCCGAAGGCATGATGCAGCATGACATAGGCCGAACCGGCGGCGTAGGGGCTGGCATAGTTGCCGACGATGGCATCGAAGCCGAACAGCGACTTGACCAGATCGTGTTCGAAACGCTCGTCCAGCATCTCGCCTGCGGAACGGGTGAACAGATCCAGCAGGCTGCGGCTCCTCTCCAGCGTGAGGCCGCGCAGGATGTTGGCCGTTCCCAGCGCGTTCACGGCTTCGCGGATCGCGCTCGTGCCAAATCCGTCGAGCAGGTTCGGCGGCGCGCGCAGCACGAATTGTCTGAGCACGTCGGCGATGTCTTCCAGTTCGCGCGAGAAGCCGTCGAGGGCCTCCGCATCGTGCGCGCTGAGCCGCGCGACCGACGCCTTCGTCCGCCCCTCGCCGGTGAGAAGATAGTTGCCGTCGGGAGCGGGCAGGAAATTCTGGGCGCGGCGTTCGACCACCCGCAGGCCTTGCCCGGCAAGATCGAGGTCGCGGATCACTTGCGGATTGAGCAGGCTCACGGTGTAGGCTGCAACCGAGTTGCGGAAACCGGGGTGAAACTCCTCGGTGACCGCGGCACCGCCGACCACATTGCGCCGTTCGACCACGCGCACCCGCAAGCCCGCTTTCGCGAGATAGGCCGCGCAGGTGAGGCCGTTGTGGCCCGCGCCGATGATGACGACGTCGGTTTCGGTCATGAAGAATGCAAGATCCAGTGTTCTGTTATTCCGGGGCGCGCGAAGCGCGAACTAAGGTGCGGGCTCCGCACCAGAGAATCTCGAGGTTCCGGGTTCGATGCTTTGCATCGCCCCGGAACGACCTCCTTATATCAAGCATTCCCCACGGCAACATCACGTCACACTTTATTGCCCGTTCAGGCGCCTTGTGCTCCATTGCGCGCGGTCCGGCGCCCGCCGGGGCCATTGTCCGATGCGTTTCCTGGCGCGAACCGGTGCCGACTTCGCTGGAAAACGCTTTAGCCGGAGCTTTCATGGATTCGATCGTGCAACCCGCCGCCACGGAGCAGCCCTCGTCGTCGCGCAACCGGCTGCTGCTGACGGTCTACACCGCGGCGATCTTCGTCAGCGCGCTGCTGCTGTTCTCGGTGCAGCCGCTGTTCACGAAGATGGTGCTGCCGCGGCTGGGCGGCTCGCCGGCGGTGTGGTCGGTGGCCATGGTGTTTTTCCAGTCGCTGCTGCTGGCGGGCTATGCCTATGCGCATTTGCTGATGCAGGCGAGGAATCGGATCGTTCCGGTGGCGGTGCATCTGCTGCTGCTGCTCGCGGCCTTCGCCACGCTGCCGCTCGGCATCGCCTCGGCCTATGGCGAGCCGCCGGCTTCGGGCTATGCGTTCTGGCTGCTCGGCCTGTTCGTGGTCTCGATCGGGCTGCCGTTCTTCGCGCTCGCCGCCAACAATCCGCTGCTGCAGGCCTGGTTCGTCCGCACCGGCCATCCCGCTGCGCACGATCCCTATTTCCTCTATGCCTCCTCCAACATCGGCAGCTTCCTGGCGCTGCTGTCCTATCCGTTCCTGCTCGAGCCGATGTTCACGCTGCAGACGCAGAACCGGTTTTGGGCCGCCGGTTACGGCCTGTTGATCCTGCTGATCGGTACTTGCGGCGTGCTGTTGTTGCGTTCGCCGAAGCCGGCGATGGCCAATGCGCGGGACGAGGAGGTGACTGCGCCGGCACCGGGTCTGCTGACCCGGCTGCGCTGGATCTTCCTCGCCGCAGTGCCGTCGGGCCTGCTCATCGCCGTCACCGCGCACATCTCGACCGACGTCGCGGCAGCGCCGCTGCTGTGGGTGCTGCCGCTGTCGCTGTATCTGCTGACATGGGTGGTGGTGTTCCAGTCGCGTCCGCTCTTGCCGCACAAATGGATGCTGATGCTCCAGCCGGTCGCGATCGCCGGTGTCGTCTGCCTGCTGGCTTTCGGCGGCGAGCAGAACCTGCTGCTCACGCTCGGCGGGCATCAATTGTGCTTCTTCGTCATCGCCATGGCCTGCCACGGCGAACTGGCGCGGACACGGCCGCCGGCGAAATATCTCACCGGGTTTTATGTTGCGCTGTCGTTCGGCGGCATGGTCGGCGGCCTGTTCGCGGGGCTGGTTGCGCCCTACACGTTCTCGTGGATCGCCGAATATCCGATCCTGATCGCGCTCGCCGCGCTGTGCCGTCCGTCCGCGACCGAACGCTTTGCAGTCATCGTCAGATGGTACTGGCTGGCGCTCGCCGCGCTCGCGGTGGCGCTCGTCGCGCCGTCCTATGTGACGGGCGACATCTCGACCTGGCTCGAGGATCATCGCGTCTGGGTCGCCGGCGCCGTCGGCGGGCTCGCCGCCCTGCTCGCCCTCATCCTCAATGCCGACCGCTGGAAGATCTTCGCCACCGTCGCGCTCGCGCTGGTGTTGATCCGCGTCTATCCCGCCGACGAGGGCCGCGTCACGACCGTGCGCAGCTTCTTCGGCGTGCACAAGATCGTGGTGACGCCCGGCGGCTATTTCCACGTGCTGATGCACGGCACCACCATCCACGGCGCCGAGCGCTTCCTTAACAATGACGGCACGCCCGTGACCGGCCGTCCCGAGCCGATCACCTACTATCACGCGGACGGCGGCATCGGTCAGGCCGTCAGCGCGATGCGGGAGCGCAAGGGCGCGCCGCTCAAGGTCGCCGCGATCGGCGTCGGCTCCGGCACGCTCGCCTGCGCCGCCGCGCCAGGGGAGGACTGGACCTTCTTCGAGATCGACCAGTCCATGGTCGATGCGGCGCGTGATCCCAGGAATTTCCGCTACATCTCGAGCTGCATGCCGGACATGAAGCCCGTCATCGGCGATGCGCGCCTCACCTTCGCCAAGGAGCCCGACGGCGCCTATGACCTGGTCATTGTCGATGCCTATTCGTCCGACGCGATCCCGATCCATCTTGCCACCGAAGAGGCGATGAAGATCTACAAGGACAAGCTTGCGCCGCACGGCGCCGTGGTGATGCACGTCTCCAACCGGCATCTCGATCTCGAGACCGTCGTGGTCGGCATCGCCGACGCCAACGATCTCAAGAGCTGGGTCTTCAACGAGGATTCGGGCCGCGATTCCGACTACATCTTCTCGACGGACGTCGTCATCTCTGCGCGCGAGGACGCCGACATCGGCCGGCTTGCGTCCTCCAAGCAGTGGGAACAGACCGAAGCCGACGACAGGGCGCGGGTCTGGACCGACGACTATTCCAACATCCTCGGCGCGCTGCATCGGCGTTGGAAGAACGGGGAGTAGGGGACGCTTCGGATGGTTTCGTGCCCCGGACGCAGCGCAGCGCTCCTTCAGCGGTGCGCTGCAGAGCCGGGGCCCATCGCGCGGCCTGCTGGGTCCCGGCTCTGCGAAGCAGCGTTGCACGCTGCGTCGCGTCCGGGACACGAGATCTAAGGCTCGACCGGTGTCCCCGCCGGCAGCGCAATCCCCTTTGCGCCGGCCACCTCGCGCAACAGATCCGGCCTGTCCGAGATGACGCCGTCGACGCCGAGTTCGATCATGCGCGCCATGTCCTCACGCTTGTTCACCGTCCACACCACGACGCGCAGTCCGAGCGCATGGGCCTCGGAAACCAGTGCTGCGGTCACGTCGCCGAAATAGGGCGACCAGATCGCGCCGCCGGCAGCCTTGATCGTGCGAGGCAGCGAGCCGCCGTGATCGGCCGGGTCGAAACCTGCCGTCCAATTGGTCGCCTTGTCGCGTGCCACGGTCGGAGCCGAACCGCGCTGGAGCGTCAGGTACGCGGTCGGGATGTTCGGCGCCTGCTGCTGGACGAGAATCAGGGTTCGCCAGTCGAACGACTGGATCGTGACCCGGCCGGAGAATCCCTCGGTCTCGATCACTCCGAGCAGCTTCGCGACGAAGCCTTGCGGATCCAGCGTCTCATCCGGATGGTTCGGATTGATCTTGGTCTCGATGTTGAAGCGCACCTGCGTGTTGCCGGATTTGCGCACCAGCGCGAACAGCTCGCGCAAGGTGGGAATGCGCGTCCCCGGCACGGCACGCTGGTCCGGGAATTGCCTCGCATAGGCACTGTCGGGGCGGATCCGGCCGACGTCATAGGTCCTGACCTCGTCGAGCCGCAGCTTCACGAAAGGCGTGCCGGGCGCGGTGATGTAGGCGCCGGCCACATCCCGCGTGAGATCGGGATTGAGCCCGCGCTCATGCGAGACGATGACTTCGCCGTCTGCGGTCACGCCGACGTCGAGCTCCAGCGTGTCCACACCGATCGACAGCGCGTGGGCGAAGGCGGTCAGGGTGTTTTCCGGCAACAGCGCCCGCCCGCCGCGATGCGCCTCGAGGTCGAAGGCCACGTCAGATCCCATCGCCGGTCCCGCCATCAGAACCCAGAGCACAGTCAGAATGATCGTGGCACGTGGCGGCATGGTGTCTCGGCCGGCGCGGGCTGCTGCCGGAGGCCGCGTCAGTTCTGATAATAATAGCCGCGCGGCTGGTAATATTGCCGTGGCTGCGGCTGATAATAATAGCCCTGCTGGCCGTAGCCCTGGTCGTAGGAGGCGCGCGGCTGCTGCTGGTAGACCTGCGCGTCATAGAGCGGGCGACCGGCCGAGCGCGGCGCCGGATAGCGCGCGCCGGTGTCGCTGCCGTCGGCCGGATAGATGTAGTTGTCGTCCTGCGGCATGTAGCGGCGCGCAGGCTGCGCCGGCGGCGTCAGGTTCACGGGATCGCCAGTGGTCGCGTATTGCTCTTCGGCCGGCTGCGGTGCGCGGGCCACCGCGTTGGCATTGCGGCCGCGCGGATTGCGCGCCATTGCCACCTGCGCCGAGCCGGTCAGCGTCACCGTGGTGTTGAGCACGCCCTGCTGCTGCACCAGCGCATAGAGCGTCGAGGCATTCTGGCGCGACAGCCGCACGCAGCCATGGGAGGCGGGCGAGCCGAGCCGGCCGACCGAGTCCGTGCCGTGGATGGCGTGCCCGACCTTGGTGAAGAAGATCGCGTGCGGCATCGGCGCGTCGTCGAACTCCTTGGAATAGTGGTCCTCTTCCATCCGGAAGGCGCGAAACGCGCCGTTCGGGGTCTCGCGCGAGGGGACGCCGGTCGAGACCGGCCAGTGATAGCGCGCGACGCCGTCGACCGCGACGGTCATCTGCTGATTGTCCTTGTCGACGGTGATCTCGACCTTGGCCTGCGCGGCGCCCGCGCCCAAAACCAGCACTGCGGAGAAAGCGATGAAAAAGGTACGCATCTGGAAACGCATCGAGTCCTGGCCTCCGGCCTGTTCACGCTAGGCACCGCGGCTCTCCGTCCCCGGCGTGCAATATGCCTGCAATCCGGCTTTCGTTCCAGCGGCCTGGCCACCCATCGTTAACGCGCCGCCTGATGTAAGCAAGCCCGCCTTGTGCCGAGAAGGTGCGGCGGCGCTGACATTTTCGCGAGCCGGGCGTGCGCTTGCATCTCCGACAATTGGTCGCAAAGGCGCAACCATTCCGGCGCGTCGAACGTTGAGCGTGTTCACCCTGCACCGGCGCATGCCGCCAAGCACCTCAGCCCTGGAATCGAAGATGAACAAAGTCCATGTCGCCGCGCTGCCGGCCGGTTTGCCCGTCCGCCTGCTGTTCGCAACCGCCGGACTCTTGTTCGCGCTGTTGTCGCTGCCCCAAGCGGGTCACGCCCAGGGCATCGTGCGCGGCGCCCGGGAGGGGGCCTATGAGGGTAATCGGATTGGGGGGCCCGTGGGCGGCGCAGTCGGTGGCGTGGTCGGGGCAGGCGTCGGCGGCGCAGTCGGCGCGGTCGAGGGGGCGCTCGGCATTCCCCACCGCCATTATCGCCGCGGCTGCCGCGGCTATTACGACCGGCATCACCGCTTCCGTTGTTACCGATGAGTCCGCGCTCATTCCGGACTGCAACTTCGTCGCATCCGGGATGTGGGCGCTGGTCAATTCCTCAGCCGGTACCCGGTGCGGAAAATCCACCAGATCGTGACCATGCAGATCGCCAGGAACGCCAGCGTCATGCCGATGCTGACGAACACGCTGACGTCGGCGATCTCGTAGAAGCTCCAGCGGAATCCGGAGATCAGATAGACGACCGGATTGAGCAGCGCGACCGTGCGCCAGGTCGGCGGCAGCATGTCGATGGAGTAGAAGCTGCCGCCGAGAAAGGTCAGCGGCGTCACCACCAGCATCGGGATCATCTGCAGCTTCTCGAAGCCGTCGGCCCAGATGCCGATGATGAAGCCGAACAGGCTGAACGTCACCGCCGTCAGCACCAGGAAGGTCAGCATCCAGATGGGATGCTGGATGTGCAGCGGCACGAACAGGCCCGCAGTTGCCAAGATGATCAGGCCCAGGATGATCGATTTGGTCGCGGCGGCGCCGACATAGCCGAGCACGATCTCGAAATAGGAGATCGGCGCCGACAGGATCTCGTAGATCGTACCTGAGAATTTGGGGAAGTAGATGCCGAACGAGGCGTTGGCGATGCTCTGTGTCAGCACCGAGAGCATGATCAGGCCCGGCACGATGAAGGTGCCGTAGCTGACGCCCTCGACCTCGGTGATGCGCGAGCCGATCGCCGCGCCAAAAACCACGAAATACAGCGAAGTCGAAACCACCGGCGAGACGATGCTTTGCAGCAGCGTGCGCCAGGTGCGTGCCATTTCGAACAGATAAATGGCGCGGATGGCGTGGTGGTTCATGACGTCCTCACGAGGTCGACGAAGATGTCCTCGAGCGACGATTGCGTCGTGTCGAGGTCGTTGAAGCGGATGCCGGCGGTGCGCAAATCGCCGAGCAGGCTGGTGATGCCGGTGCGCTCGCCCTGGGTGTCGTAGTCGTAGACCAGCGTCGCGCCGCCGTCGCAGAGCTCGAGCTCGTAATGGCTGAGGCTCTGCGGCAGCGACGTGACCTTGTTCTGCAGATGCAGCGTCAGCCGCTTCTTGCCGAGCTTCTGCATCAGGGTGGTCTTGTCCTCGACCAGCACGATCTCGCCCTTGTTGATGACGCCGATGCGGTCGGCCATCTCCTCGGCTTCCTCGATGTAGTGCGTAGTGAGGATGATGGTGACGCCGGACTGCTGAAGGCCGCGCACCACCTCCCACATGCCCTTGCGCAGCTCGACGTCGACGCCCGCAGTGGGCTCGTCCAGGAACAGGATCTGCGGCTCGTGCGACAGCGCTTTCGCGATCATCACGCGGCGCTTCATGCCGCCGGAGAGCGTGATGATCTTGTTGTCCTTCTTGTCCCACAGCGAGAGGTCCTTCAGCACCTTCTCGATGTGCGCAGGGTTCTTCGGCTTGCCGAACAGGCCGCGCGAAAAGCTTACGGTCGCCCACACGCTTTCAAAAGCGTCCGTGTGCAGTTCCTGCGGCACGAGGCCGATCAGCGAGCGTGCCTTGCGGTAGGATGTCCGGATGTCCTCGCCGCCGACGAGGACGCGGCCTTCCGTCGGATTGGCGATGCCGCAGATGATCGAGATCAGCGTGGTCTTGCCGGCGCCGTTGGGCCCGAGCAGCGCAAAGATCTCGCCGCGCTTGATGTCGAGATTGACGTTCTTGAGCGCCTTGAAGCCGGACCCGTAGGCCTTCGACAAATTGGCGACGGAGATGATGGAAGACATGATGGCCGCAAGGCAGGATGGGTGGGGGGAGGGGAGGCCGAGCCTGTCCGGAAGAGCAGGTCAGCGGAGCCCTGAAATAGGAACGCCGTTGCCGGCCCGCAATTCCCCGGAGAAAAATGGTCCTAAAACAGGCCCTTCAATGGCATGTTTCGGGCAGGTGTTGCGCGATGGTCACGGCTTGCTGCTAAGATTGTCGCTCACGCGGCTCTTTGTTGCGTCTGCGAGCGGGCCATGGCTACGATTCCGCCCAATCGCGAAGCGTATTGTCCCCAGGGAAAGCATCGATGAGACCGAACGGCCGTCACACCGCCGGCGCCAGCCAGTCGTCAGCCCTTCGCATGTGGGCGATGGGCCTGCTTCTGCTGTCAGCTGTTGCCATCAGCCCGACCACCGCCAGGGCCGCGCCGAGCCAGGCCGCGGTGGCAACCACGCATGTCTACCTGCTCCGCGGCGTGCTCAACATCTTCTCGCTCGGGCTCGACACCATCGGCGCCCGGCTGCAGGCGCAGGGCATCCCGGTGACCGTCGCCAACTTCGTGTCCTGGTCCTCGCTCGCCGATGAAGCGGCCGCCGCCTACCGGGCCGGCCGACTCAAGACCATCGTCCTGGTCGGCCATTCCTCCGGCGCGACCGCGCTGCCGGACATGATCGCCAAGCTCAACCAGCTCGGCGTGCCCGTGAAGCTCGCGATCGGCCTCGATTCCGTTTTCAAGACCAAGCTCTCGACCGGTGCCGAACGCTACATCAACATCTACATCGGTGATGGTCCCGGCGAGCCGGTGCGGGCTGCGAACGGCTTCCGCGGCAAGCTCGACAATGTCGACGTCCGCGGCACCGGCGTCGGCCACATCTCCATCGACAAGAACGAGGCGATCCAGCGCCGTGTCATCGCCGAGATCGACGCCGCGATCATGCGCTCGCGCGCGCCGGCAGCGCGAGTCGCCGAACCCGGCGTACCGCGGCCCGCTCGCGCGGCGGCGGCTACGGCGCCTGCGAGAAACTAAAGTTCCGGCCAGCGACCGGCTGGTTGCGGCTCTGTCTATCGGCCATGGCCGGTGGGCGCGCAGATCGGGAGCCCGTCGCTGCGCACGTTCATCGTTAGCTCAAGAACTTGCGAATGCTCTCTGCGATCTCCCTCGCATGCGTCTCCAGCGCGAAATGGCCGGTGTCGAAGAACTGCACCACGGCATTGGGATTATCGCGCTTGAACGCCTCGGCGCCGGGCGGGATGAAGAACGGATCGTTCTTGCCCCAGACCGCCAGGAATGGCGGCTTGTGCTTGCGGAAATAATCCTGGAAGGCGGGATAGAGCGCGACGTTGCTCTTGTAGTCGCCGAACAGGTCTAGCTGCACGTCGTCCGAGCCCGGTCGCGCCAGGTAGAAATTGTCGAGGTTCTGGCCATCCGGCGACACGGTCGCCGGGTCCGAGACGCCATGCGTGTACTGCCAGCGCGTCGCTTCCGGCGTGAGGAAGCCGCGCAACGCTTCGCGGTTGGCGGGAGAGGGATCCTGCCAATAGGCCTTGATCGGAGTCCAGCCGTCGCTGAGGCCGTCCTCATAGGCGTTGCCGTTCTGCGAGATGATCGCGGTGATCCGTTCGGGGTGACGCAGCGCAAGTCGGAAGCCGGTCGGCGCGCCATAGTCGAAAACGTAGACCGCGAAGCGATCGAAGCCGATGACCTCGGTGAAGCGCTCGATCACCTGCGCGACGTTGTCAAAGGTGTAGCGGAAGCTTTCGCGCGCAGGCATGTCCGACTGGCCGAAGCCGGGAAGGTCGGGGGCGACGATGTGGAATTTGTCGGCAAGCAGCGGGATGAGGTCGCGGAACATGTGACCGGCGCTTGGGAAACCGTGCAGCAGCAGGAGCTTCGGCGCGCCTCGGCGGCCGGCTTCGCGATAGAACACCTTGAAGCCGTCGACGTCGGCGGTGCGGTAGGTTGTCAGGGCCATGGCTGTCTCCAATCTCAGTAACCTGCTGAAAGCCTGAGATCAGGTTACAGATCGTCAGTAACTTGTCAAATGCTATTTGACAGGTTACTATTGCATGTCTTATGCGAGCCAGGGACCCGCACATGAACCGCCCGCCCGCCATGTTCGTCGCCGACTCGCCGGGTCTTAATTTCCTCAATTCGGTGGCGACACCGGTCGATACGCCGATCGACTGGATCGACGATGGCGATGGCCTGATCGACTGGCTGGAGCAGGCGAAGCTGGTGCCCGCGGATGAGCTGCACGCATTCCGGGCGGGCGCGAAGCCGGGCGAACTGGACAAGGTCGCAGATCAGGCGCGCGCCTTGCGCGAGTGGTTCAGGGGATTTGTCCTGGAGCATGCAGGCCGGCCGCTGACCGCGAAGGCGCTGCGCGAGCTCGGCCCCTTGAACAGCCTCCTGGAGCGCGATGAGGCCTTCCTGCAAATCGTGCCTCGCCACAGTGAGGACGGTCTTTCACTGCAGGGGATGCGGCGCTGGCGATCGTCGGAATCACTGCTGCTGCCGGTCGGTGAAGCCTTGGCCAAATTCGTCTGCGAGGAGGACTTCTCCCACGTGAAGGCATGCGAGGGCCATAACTGCACGATGCTGTTCGCCGACCATACCCACAGGCGCGCGCGCCGCTGGTGCGTCATGGCGGTCTGCGGCAACCGCGCCAAGCAGGCGGCGCATCGCAGCCGGCTGAAGAGCAGGCAGTAATGGTCGGAAGCGGCCCACCCCGCAGGTCACAGAGTCTTGATGCGCGCCGCGGTGCGTCGCGTTCCAGTTCCGCGCCCCAAAATCCGCCAAATCGGACGCCACTAAGCGAGTCAGGGGAGGCCTCTGCCTCTCGTGGGTGGGACTGCTGAACTGATGATTGATTTGAGGCGGCTCCTCGTGCTGGCAGCGGTTGCGCTGCTCGCCTTCGGCACCGGCACGGCCGCTGCCGCACCAGCCAAGTCCAAGACCAGCGCGGCCGTTCCCGCTGCGCCGCCCCCGCCTCCGCCGTTCGAGCCATTGTCCCCGCCGAAAATCTACCTGTTCCGCGGCGCCATGGGTCCCATCTTTTCGACCGGCATGGATCGGCTCGAAGAGAAGCTAACGAAGGCCGGCTTCTCGGCCAACGTCTACGAATTCACCATCTGCCGGTGGATCGGCGATCGCGCCATCTCGAGCTACAAGGAATCGCCGGCACCGATCGTGCTGATCGGGCATTCCATGGGCGGGCTGTGCTCGATCATCATCTCCGAGATGGCGGCCAAGGAGAACGTCCCGATCAGCCTCGTCATCGCCATCGATCCTGCGCAGGCAACGGGTGACGTGCCCCTCAACGTCGAGCGCTTCATCAACATCTTCCTGTCCGATAGCGTGCTCGGCGGCGGCGACGTCGTGGCGGTCCCCGGCTTCCGCGGCCATTACGCCAGCTACGACCTTAAGCAGAACGCGCGCGTCAGCCACATCAACATCGAGAAGTCCGACGACATCCATCGCCAGATCGTCGAGATGGTCACGCAGCTGCCGCGCATTCCGCCGCAGACCCAGGCCGATGCCGTGCCGCTGCGCTATCTGGTGCCGGCGGATACGCTGGTCGAGTTGTGGGACAGCGGCGTGCGCGTGCCGGTGCGCCGCGGCGACACCCTGGAGAGCATCGCCGCAGCCAATCGCGTGCCGCTGTGGACGCTGGCGCAGAGCAACTCGCTGCCGGAAAATGCGCAACTGACGCCCGGCCAGACCATCATCGTCCCCCGTCATCTGACCCCGCCCGAGCCGGCCGCCGCAATGGCAACGCCTCAAGTGGCCCCGGCGACGTCGCGGAAGTAGGGCTGTTCGCGCTAGCCGCATGCGGCCGCGGCTGGCTTCGGCAGAGGACGATGCGCTATGATATCGGTCCAACGAGATAGCAGGGCGCGATGACGGAGCGGAAAGCATTGAACGAATTGCGGGTGGCCATTGCCGGGCTGGGCTCGATCGGCACCAAGATCGCATCTGCGCTCGATCAGGGCATCGAAGGATTGACGTTGTCCGCCGTCGCGGTGCGCGATCCCGCCAAGCATCAGGCTTTCATCGGCGGCCTTCGTCGTCCGCCGTCGGTGCTGCCGATCGACCAGCTCGGCGATGCCGCCGACATCGTTGTCGAATGCGCGCCGAGCAACCATCTGCGCGCGATCGTCGAGCCTGCCGTGAAGCGCGGCAAGTCCGCGGTCGTGGTCAGCGTCGGCGGCCTGCTCGATAATTTCGACCTGGTCGACCTGGCCCGCGCCAATGGCGGCCGCATCCTCGTGCCGACCGGCGCGCTGATCGGTCTCGATGCCGTCAACGCCGCCGCGATCGGCACCATTCATTCGGTGAAGATGGTGACGCGCAAGCCGATCGACGGCCTCAAGGGCGCGCCGTTCATCGTTCAGAACAAGATCGACATCGACAACCTGCGCGAGCCGCTCAAGCTGTTCGAGGGCAGCGCGCGCGAGGCGGCGAAGGGCTTTCCGGCCAACGTCAACGTCGCCGTTGCATTGGCGCTGGCGGGCATCGGGCCCGATCGCACCCAGATCCAGGTCTGGGCCGACCCCACCGTGACGCGCAACGTTCACCGCATCGAGGTCGAGGCGGATTCCGCTCGCTTCTCGATGGGCATCGAGAACATCCCGTCCGAGAATCCCAAGACCGGACTCATCACCGCGCTCTCCGTGATCGCCCTGCTGCAAAAACAGCGCGCTACGCTGTGCGTGGGGACGTGATGAGTTGACGCTCGATTGGCCCAACGGCGTGTGCCCTATCCCCGTCATCCTGAGGTGCTTGCTCTGCGAAGCGCATGCGCCGCAGAGCAAGCCTCGAAGGATGTGCGGCCCGGCTGCATCCGTGGCCGTGCATCCTTCGAGGCTCCGTTTGCGATGCGTTCGCATCGCAAACGTCACACCTTAGGATGACGGAGCGGACATGAGAGCCACTCGGCCTCTATCTCTATTCACGCCCCCGTCACGCGCCAGATCACGTTGCCGACGTCGTCGGCCATCAGCAGCGACTTCTTGTCGGGGCCGATCGTGACGCCGACCGGGCGGCCGTAGGATTCCTTCTCGTCCGGAGACAGGAAGCCCGACAGGATGTCGCGACCGGGTCCGGAGGGCTTGCCGTTTGCGAACGGGACGAACACCAGCTTGTAGCCGGACAGCTTGCTGCGATTCCACGAGCCGTGCTGGCCGATCACCATGCCGTCTCCGAAGCCGGGCAGGGTGCCGGCGGGCATCCAGCACAGGCCGAGCGAAGCGGTGTGGCCGCCGAGCGCGTAGTCCGGTTGCAGAGCCTTGGCGACCATCGCCGGATCCTGCGGCACGCGGTCGTCCACGGTCTGGCCCCAGTAGCAATAGGGCCAGCCATAGAAGCCGCCGTCACGCACGGAGGTGAGATAATCCGGCGGGGTCTCGTCGCCCAGGCCATCGCGTTCGTTGACGACGGTCCACAGCACATTCGTATTCGGCTCCCAGGCAAGGCCCACGGGGTTGCGCAAGCCGGCGCCGAAAATGCGATGCGTGCCGGCGCCGAGGTCGAGTTCGTAGACCGCGGCGCGGCCTTGCTCGACCTCCATGCCCATCTCGGCGATGTTGCTGAGCGAGCCGACGCCGGCATAGAGCTTCCTGCCGTCGGGGCTTGCGAGCAGGCTGCGCGTCCAGTGTCCGCCCGGCTTGAACGTGGTAAGCCGCTTGCCCGGTGCGGTGATGCGATCGGCGCCCGCGACATAGGGAAACGCCATCACGCCGTCGGTGTTGCCGACATAGAAGGTGTCGCCGACCAGCGCCATGCCGAACGGCTGGCTGAGCTTCTCCATGAACGCGCCGCGAATCTCCGCGACGCCGTCGCCATCCTTGTCGCGCAGCAGCGTGATGCGGTCGGCGGACACGCCGAGCGCCGCGGCGCGCCGCATCGTCGCCTGCATCGCATAGTGAAACACGCTGCGCGGCGGACCCGCGATCTGCGTCGCTTCCGCAATCAGCACGTCGCCGTTGGGCAGCACCTCGATCCAGCGCGGATGGTCGAGACCGGTCGCGAACGCATTGACCGCGAGCCCGGGCGCGGTCGTCGGCTTCTGTCCCTCGCGCCAGCCGCGCGCCGTCGGCATCTTCAGGGTCGGGATCGCGCCTTGCGGCTTCGCTTGCGGAATTGCCGGCTTGTCGCCCCAGGCCGGCGCCGGCTCGGTGCCCGACAACTTTCGCCATTGCAGTGCGATGGCGCCGAGCAGCGCAACGAACTGCGCAAAGATGCTGGAAAATGACATGAGAGGCCCCTGTATGCGCGCGCATCCAACTGGCTGGCGAGGAAGACGTCAACCTGTGCGGCGCGCCGGGGGAACAATCTCGCGGAATGGCAGCCGATCAAATTTGCATGGAGGAAATCAGCGGCCGACCTGCCGCTCCAGCCGCCGTGCCGCGCGAAAATCATCCAGGTGCTGGATGTTCGGCGCCAACGCCGCCTCCCTGGACAGCAGGTGGTAGACCCGCGCCACCGTGCGCTGCTTCTGCTTGGCGCGGCCTTGCGGCAGCGCGCGCGCTTTGCGGACGGCGGCGATGGCGTGCGCGCGAAAATAATCGTAGGCGTCCGACATGGCTCGATGCTCTGCGGTCAGTGCAGGTGTGTCGGGAGGGTAACGGGCGTCGGCAAGGGCGGTTCCGTGCGGAGGCAAGGTTGCCGCCGCCGTGCCTCGGACGCTGCGCAGCGCGCCTTCGCCATGCGCTGCAGAGCCGGGGCCCATCTCCCCGCTGTATCTATTGTCCGCAGGGTCCCGGCTCTGCGCAGGAGCGTTGCACGCTGCAGCGCGTCTGGGACACGAGGGGTGAGGCGATTCTACGCCTTCACCGCGCCGACGTGAACGGAATGAGCATCGGAACGCGGCGGCAATAGGCGCCGTAGGCGTGCTCGCCGAGTTCCTTGGACAAGAACACTTCTTCCATCCGACCCTTCTGCCACATGCCGAGCGAGATCAGGATGGCGCCGAGGATTGTCGTCACCAAGCCGATCGCGAAGCCCGTCACCAGCATCCCGAAGATCAGCCCGGTGTAGATGGGGTGGCGAACCAAGCCGTACGGCCCGGTGTCGATGACGCGATGGTCTTCCTTCTGGGTGATGGTGTTGGACCAGAACTTTCCAAGATGCAGCCGGCCCCACCAGGCGAAGGCGATGCCGCCGGCCGAGAGGATCGCGGCGATCGCGATGCCGGTGTTGCCGAGCACCCAAAGCGGCTTCAAGCCCAGGATCTCCGCGACGAACGGGGTGTACAGGATGCCGCCGACCAGGATTGGCAGGCGATAGCGCTGCGACTCCAGCGTCATGACCTGCTTCTTGGTCTGCCCCTGCCAGAACGAGGCGCCGACCCAGCTGGCCAGAAAAGCGAGCCAGAGCAGGGCAAGCAGCTGCGTCGGCCAGGTCGTGGTCCAGCCGCCCCAGGCGACAGAAAGAAGCTTGTTGAAATCGAAGGGCATGAAGGTTCTTTGCGTTTGAAGCGGCGGCTTCAGCTCGCGCGCGAGGAGAGCGCGTGATGCTTGATGGCGCCGGAGGCCTGCTGTCCGTTGCGGGCGAGCAGATGGGTGATGGTTTCGCGCAAGACCGGTTCGATCGGGCGCGGCGAATAGCCGAGCTCGGTGCGCGCCTTGCCGATCGAAAGATCGCTGGCGGCGAGCGCGATGCGGACGCCCTCGGCGGTGCCGTTGGGAGGCCGGTGCGTGACGTGATCGGCGATGTATTCGAGCATGATGGCGGAGAGCTCGGCGATCTTGCCGGGCACGACGACTGGAAACTGCCGGCGGCCCGCCATCACCGCCATCATGCGCAGGATGCGCCCGAGCGGAACGCAATCGCCGCCGAGAATGTAGCGTTGGCCGTGGCGGCCCCGTTCCATGGTCAGCACGAGGCCCATGGCGACGTCGCGGACGTCGACCAGATTGACCAGGAAGTCGAGATGCGGCTGCACCTTCTTCTGGAGGAAGTACCAGAGCATCGCGGTCGGCGGCGTCAGATTGTTGTCGGCGGCGCCGATCGGCATGGTCGGCGTGCCGATCACGAGCGGAAACCCCGCGACCGCCGCCTTGGCGGCATGATGCTCGGCAAGCGCCTTCGATCGCGTATAGGCACCGGGCATTGCCTCGGCCGGCTGCAGCGCCTCTTCGGCGGGAACGCCCTTGAGGTCGGAATAGGGGAACAGGATCGACTCGGTCGAGCAGTGCAGGAACCGCGACACCCCGCGCTTCATGGCCGCCGCGAGCACGATTTCGGTACCGCGGCAATTGACGTCGTGGAAGTCCTGCTTGTTCGCGACCCACATGCCGGGCAGGCCGGCGAGGTGATAGACCTGATCGACACCGGCGATCGCAGCATCGACGGCGGTGCCGTCCAGCACCGAGCCCTGAACGTGTTCAACGTCCGCATTCGCTCCTGTCGGCGCACGGACATCGAGAACGCGAACCTGCTGCCCGCGGGCGCAGAGCGCTTCTACGAGATGATGTCCGATGAAGCCACTGCCACCGGTAACCAGGACGAGAGCCATGCAGAAGGTTGCTGTTTCGCTTTTGGAGTTATCGGGTCGAAAAGGAATTGGCCGGAAGAGGCGCCAGAATCGCGGCAAGGTCGCGACGGAAGCCCAGTGCGATGAATAATTTCGCCATCACGAACATCGGTCCAAGCAAAAGATGCGAAGGAAATGTGAATAGCGAGGCTTCGCGGCCCTCAAAAACCTTGTGGCCGATGGTCTGCGCGGCGAGGCCGAGCACCACCAGCGCGGCGAAAATCGCCCACAGCGTCGCAGTGCCGACTTGCGCCGCGATGGTCGTCGCAATCGAAAACAGCACGATGGATACGGCCAGAATGCCGAGCCCGAGCGCCACATCGAGCAGGAGCCAATAGACCAGCACCGGCGCGGCCAGGATCACTGCCAGGCTGACGTCGAAACCGAACAGCGGAACCTTGACCAGCGTCAGCGGCAGTACGGCGCCGGTGAACAGCAGCAGGATTCCGACCACATGCATCGCCGTGTTCCGGGGATCGCGATGATACTCGACGTAGACGGCAAGTTGGCGCTGGAAAAAGCCACCCATTTCGGTCTCATGCGGCACGGGTTCGGGGAAGGGCGAAGAGAGGCTATAGCACCTGATAGGACGGTGCACAAACCGGCACTATTGTCGCGCGAAACCGCGCGGACGCGCTGTGAGACAGGTCACAAAAGCTCAGGACTTCAACAGGTTCCGTCGAGCGCGCAAGCCGCGCCGGCTCAGCGCTTCTTGGCGGGTTTTTTCGCCGCAGGCGCAGGTGCCGCAGCCGGATGCGGCGCCTCCTCCGGCAGCTTGGCATAGGTCATGATCTGCAGCTGGCCGTTGACGGCGGAGGTCGGCTTGGCCCGGTCGAGAAACTGCTCCTCGCCGAGTCCGATCGGATGCAGTCGCTTGGTCGAGATCTTGAACGTGTTGACCAGCACGTCGCGGATTGCGTCGGCCCGGCGCTGGCTCAGGATCGCATTGGCCTCGCGCGTCTTCGAGTTTGATTCAACGTGGCCGACGATCAGGAACGTGTAGGGCAGCAGCGAGGCGTGCACCAGCGCGTCCGCGATGCGGCCGACGGTCTGGTAGGAGACCGGCTGGATGATCGGCGTGTCGGCGTCGAACTGGATCTGCGCGTTGAAGGCGGGCAGCCTGGCGAGGTCAGGTGCGATCAGGGGCCGGTTCACCGGGCCGGGATCGTTCTTGATCCTGGTCTTGGCGCGCTCCATCACCTGCTGCTTCAGGGCGGGAAGGTCGACCTCGGCAGCCTGCTCGAAACGGTTCAGCTTGGCGACGATGTCGTCGCGGGTCGGTGCCGGGATCTGCGCGCGTGCAGTGCCGGCGAGCAGGACGAAGCCCAGCGCGATGCCCATTCCCGCGATGGTGAGCCCCTTCGTGCGCATCAGCGATACCCCGCATCGTCGATGGCCTTCAGGCAGTTGTTGCTGATGCCCTTGGGTGTTGAGACCAGGCAGGGGACCGACTTGCTGGTCTCCTTGGTCGAGCCGCCGCAGACCTTGACGATCTCGCGCTGGCAGGCGTTCGCCACCGTGATGCGCGCGGCTACACGCTTCTGGATGGCTTCGAACACCCCGAAATAGTCGCTCGAGCATTGCGGCGAGAGCACGTCGCGGTTGCGCGACAGGCACTCCTTCAGCCGGTTGGAATCCGGGTTGACGCCGCGGCAATTGGCGACGATCTCCGCGCCGCAACTCGCCGCCAGCTTCCCGATCGAATCGCCAAAGCTCGCGGTTTGTGCCGCCGCAAGCGACGGCATCCCCAATGCGAGCACGATCAATGTGACGGAGCCCCGGACCATGGGTTTATCTGATACGGGGAAGTTCGCGGTGGTCAAGGGGCGTTCGGGGGGAGAACCGTCGAACGCCCGCGGAGTGCGGCGAACAGTCCTCACTCCGAGGCATCGAGGGGCGGCCATTCGATCAGGACAGCCGTGTGTTTCCCGAGATCGTCGGCAAATTCAGGATCGGCCTTGAGCTCGTCCAACGTCCGCGGCGGGGGAAGCTGGCGGCCGTCCGCGGCCAGCTCCTGCGCAAAGAATGCGAGCGCCTCGGGCGCATTCTCCAGCGCCTCGTCGAGATCGTCACCGCCGGAAATGCAACTGGGCAGGTCGGGAAACCACAGGCTGACAGCGTCTGGATCGTCATCCTCGATGATGGCGACGTACTGAGCCATGGTGGGGCCTCACGCCCGCTGCACGAAACTGTCCACGACCTTCTTCTCGCCGGCCTTGTCGAAGGCGATGGTGAGCTTGTTGCCGTCGATCTTGGTGACGCGGCCGTAGCCGAATTTCTGGTGGAAGACGCGGTCGGACAGCGAAAATTCCGAGGTGGTGCCGGTGGATTTGGCGACCAGCTCGCCCTCGATGGTCAGCGGCCCGCGGCGGCGGGAGGAGAAGCTGCCGAAGTCCGGTCCGGAGGACGACGAGGAGAACGTCGCGGCCTCTTCCTCAAAACCGCCGCTTCTGCCGCCGCCATTGCGGTTGCGATTGGCCTGGGCGCGCTGCCAGCCCGGCGTGGTGTAGCTGGAGCCGAACGCTTCCATGTCGTCGAAGCGCGAGGCGCCGTAACCGCCGCTGCCGCCCCAGGCCGAGCCGCCCTTGGACTCCGTGATCTCGACATTGGCCGCCGGCAATTCGTCGAGGAAGCGCGATGGGATCGTGGTCGACCAGGTGCCGTGGATGCGCCGGTTGGTCGCAAAATAGATCTTTGCGCGGCGGCGCGCGCGGGTGAGGCCGACATGGCCGAGCCGGCGCTCTTCCTCGAGGCCGGCACGGCCCTGTTCGTCCAGCGTGCGCTGGCTCGGGAACAGGCCTTCCTCCCAGCCGGGCAGGAACACGTTGTCGAACTCGAGGCCCTTGGCCGAATGCAGCGTCATCAGGGACACGGCGTCGTCCTCGGCGCCGCCCTCGCGGTCCATCACCAGGGAGATGTGCTCCAAAAACCCTTGCAGGTTTTCGAACTCCTCCATCGAGCGCACCAGCTCTTTCAGGTTCTCGAGCCGGCCCGCGGCGTCGGCCGAGCGGTCCTTCTGCCACATCTCGGTATAGCCGCTCTCGTCGAGCACGATCTGGGCTAGGTCGGTATGCGTGGTGACTTCGCGCTGGGCGCGCCAGCGGTCGAAATGCGCGATGAGATCGCGAAGCGAGCCGCGCGCCTTCGGCTTCAGCTCGTCGGTCTCGACCACGGCGCGCGCCGCCTCGAACAGGGGAATGCGGCGCTTGCGGGCGTGGTCGTGCAGCATCTGCACGGTGGCATCGCCGAGCCCGCGCTTCGGCGTATTGACGATGCGCTCGAAGGCGAGATCGTCGGCCGGCGAGTTGATGACGCGCAAATAGGCGAGCGCGTCGCGGATCTCGGCGCGCTCGTAGAAGCGCGGGCCGCCGATGACGCGATAGGGCAGGCCGAGCGTGACGAAGCGGTCTTCGAATTCGCGCATCTGGTAGGACGCGCGCACCAGGATGGCGATCTCGTTCAGCTTCTCGCCCTGGCGCTGCAGCTGCTCGATCTCCTCCCCGATGCCGCGGGCTTCCTCTTCCGAGTCCCAGGAGCCCGTCACCGTGACCTTCTCGCCGTCGTGGTCCTCGGTGCGCAGCGTCTTGCCGAGCCGGCCTTCGTTATGCGCGATCAGATGCGAGGCGGCGGCGAGGATATGGCCGGTCGAGCGGTAGTTGCGCTCGAGGCGGATGACCTTGGCGCCCGGGAAATCGTGATCGAAGCGCAGGATGTTGTCGACCTCCGCACCGCGCCAGCCATAGATCGACTGGTCGTCGTCGCCGACGCAGCAGATATTTTTGGTGGGGGCAGCAGCTGCTGCCGCCAGCGCCGCTCGCTCCGTCATTCCGGGATGCGCCGCAGGCGCAGACCCGGAATCTGGAGCTGGGGACTCATCTCGGGATTCCGGATTCGGCTCTTCCAGCCGCTCCGGAATGACGATGGGCGCGACGGCCTTCGACGGCGCCTGCGACAGCAGCCTCAGCCAGAGATATTGCGCGACGTTGGTGTCCTGGTACTCGTCGACCAGGATGAACTTGAAGCGCTGCTGGTACTGCCGCAAGATATCCGGGTGCTCGCGGAAGATGCGGATGTTCTCCAGCAGCAGATCGCCGAAATCGGCCGCGTTCAGGATCTTCAGCCGTTCTTGGTAGCTCGCATAGAGCTTGCCGCCCTTGCCGTTGGCGAACATCGCGGCCTCCCCGGAGGGCACTTGCGAGGGCATCAGCCCGCGATTCTTCCAGCCGTCGATCAGGCCCGCCAGCATGCGCGCCGGCCAGCGCTTGTCGTCGATGTTCTCGGCCTGGAGCAATTGCTTGAGCAGCCGGACCTGGTCGTCGACGTCGAGCACGGTGAAGTTCGACTTGAGCTGTGCCAGCTCGGCATGGAAGCGCAGGATGCGGCCGCCGATGGAATGGAAGGTGCCGAGCCACGGCATGCCTTCCACCGCGTGACCCAGCATCTGGCCGAGTCGGTGCTTCATCTCGCGCGCGGCCTTGTTGGTGAAGGTCACCGACAGGATCTCGGCGGGGCGGGCGCGGCCCTGGCTTAGGATGTGGGCGATGCGCGTGGTCAAGACGCGCGTCTTGCCGGTGCCGGCCCCGGCCAGCACCAGGACCGGGCCGTCCAGCGTCTCGACCGCCTCGCGCTGCTCCGGATTGAGCCCGGCGAGATATTTCGGGCCCACTGAGGCGCGCGCACGCGCGGCGATGCCGCCGGCGGCGGGCTGGTGGTCGGGAACGCTGGTGATCTTGCTCGGCTCGGTCATGCGAATCATGGGCCCCACGATGGCACCGCGGGGTGAGGGAAGGGAGCCTTCTTAACAGGGATTGGTCCCTATATGGGGCGCCGGGGAGGGTTTTCCACGTGCGCGGCAGGCCGATTTGTTCCCGTCGAAGTGTCGAATTTCGCGGTTCAATGGAGCGGAACAATCGTTCCCGCCTTGAGATTGTCTGGTCAAGTGGCGCGGCCAGCCGCGTCGACTGCAGACACCATCAAGACGAGGGTTTGACCATGCTAGGCTGGGTTGTGACGTTTCTGGTTATCGCACTGATCGCCGGTCTCCTGGGCTTCGGCGGCATTGCCGGCGCTTCGATCGAGATCGCCAAGATCATCTTCTTCATCGCGATCGTTCTGTTCCTGGTCTCGGCCGTGGTCGGCCTCGCCCGAGGGCGCAACAGGATATAGCGCTCAGCGCTTTGAGGGCATCGCCACGCTGCGGCCGATGCCCTCAGGCCGCGACACGGCGCCGTGGGCCTTGGTGATCCCGGCGATACGGTCGCGGATGTCGGGCGGAAACGGCGCGACGCGCCGTGCATTCATGTCCATGTGCAGCGACATGTTCTCGGACGTCGCCGACAGCCAGCCCTCGCTTGCGTGCCGCATCTCCTCGAATGTGTGCAGCCGCTTGTCATCGGCCTCGAGCAGCCAGACGAAGACCTGCACGGGATCGCCGAGATGGATCTCGCGCAGATAGCGCACGTGGCATTCGGCGGTAAAGGTCGAGCCGCCGCGCTCCTTCATATAGCCTGGCCCGATGCCGATCTCGGCCCAGAGCTGGTCGATCGCCCGGTCAAACATCACGTTGTAATAGGCCATGTTGAGATGGCCATTATAGTCGATCCATTGCGGCTCGATCTGCATGATCGAGGCGCGGAACGGCGCTGCGTCAGGCTTTGAGGCGGCAGTCTCCGGCATGTTTCCTTCCCAAGCTATGCGTGCGGTCGCTTGACTTGACCGGCTTTATGTCCTTTGCCACGGTTCTTCTGTCGGGAGGAATTCCGTGGGCACCACCATCACCAATAGTCCGCCGCGGCCGGAGCCGAAAGCCCTTGCTGGCGCGCTGGAGCAGCTTGCCGCACGCTTCGGCAACCGCCTCATCACCTCGCAGGCCGTGCGCGAGCAGCATGGCCATACCACCACCTGGATACCGAACCAGCCGCCCGACGGCGTGGTCATGGCGCAGGGGACTGCCGACATCCAGGACGTGGTGCGGATCTGCGCCAAACATCGCGTGCCCGTCATTGCCTTCGGCACCGGCACCTCGCTGGAGGGCCAGGTCAACGCGCCCGCAGGAGGCATCTCGATCGACCTGCGCGACATGAACAAGGTGCTGGCGGTGCACGCCGAGGACCTCGACTGCGTGATCCAGCCCGGCGTCACCCGCAAGGCGCTGAACGAGCATCTGCGTGACCAGGGCCTGTTCTTCCCGATCGATCCCGGCGCCGATGCCTCGCTCGGCGGCATGGCCTCGACCCGCGCCTCCGGCACCAATGCAGTGCGCTACGGCACCATGCGCGACAGCGTGCTGGCGCTGAAAGTGGTGCGCGGCGATGGCGAGATCATCACCACCGGTACGCGCGCGAAGAAATCCTCGGCGGGCTACGACCTGACGCATCTGTTCGTCGGCGCCGAAGGCACGCTCGGCATCATTTCCGAGCTGACCATCCGGCTGCGCGGCATTCCCGAGACGATCGCGGCGGGCGCGGTGTCGTTCGAGACCGTGCACGGGGCCTGCCAGGCCGTGATCCTGGCGATCCAGACCGGCATTCCCGTCGCGCGCATCGAGCTGCTCAACGCCGCGCAGGTCAAGGCCTGCAACGCCTATTCCAAGCTGACGCTGCCGGAGACGCCGCTGCTCTTGATGGAATTCCACGGCAGCGAGATCGAAGTTGCCGAGCAGTCCAAGGCCTTCGGCGAGATCGCGCGGGATTGCGGCGGCGGCGAGTTCTCCTGGACCACCAAGCCGGAGGACCGCACCAAGCTATGGCAGGCGCGGCACGATGCCTATTGGTCCGTCAAGGCGCTGCGGCCCGGCGACAGCATCGGCGTGGTCGCGACCGACGTCTGCGTACCGATCTCCCGGCTCGCCGATTGCGTCGGCGAGACCGAGGAGGATCTCAAGCGCCTCAATTTGCTATCGCCGATCGTCGGCCATGTCGGCGACGGCAATTTTCACTGCTCGCTGGTCTGCGATACCAACGATGCCGACGAGATGGCGCGCGGCGAGGAGTTCATGCATCGCCTGGTCCAGCGCGCGCAGGCCATGGACGGCACCTGCACCGGCGAGCACGGCATCGGCCAGGGCAAGCAGAAATATCTCGAGGCGGAGCTCGGCCCCGAAGCGCTGGATGCGATGCGAGCGCTGAAGCAAGCGCTCGATCCGCTCAACATCTTCAACCCCGGCAAGATCGTGCCGCAAGCGTAGCGCACAGCGCCGACCGCACGGATCGCCATCGGGGACGATCTCAAGACGGCGCAGATGCTGTTTCGCGCGATCGTCCGGTGCTGTCGCAATAGATACGGCCCGCGCGATGGGCGCGGGCCGGTGCGAATTCATGCCGGATCGGCTCAATACCTGCGGTAGTCGCCACGTGCCGGGCCGCCATAGCCGCCGCCACCATAGCCTCCGCCGTAGCCGCCGCGGCTCATCCCGATCCCGATCCCGATGCCGACACCCACGGCTGCGGGCGGGGGCGGCGGCGGGGCACGCTCGTAGACGACCACTTCGTCGGGTGGGGGCGGGCGGCGCGGCTTCGGCGGCGTCTCGACGACCTTGCGCTTCGGCGGGGTGTCGTCGACGCGTTTCTTGATGGTGGGCGGAACGCTCGGATTGACGGGCGTCGCCGGCGTCGGCGTCGAGCATGGGCAGGTCGGTGCCGTCGCGACGGCGACCGGGACGGGTGTCGAAGCAGCCGCGACGGGTTGGCCGTAATTGCGGTTCTGGACGCGCTGCAGCAACCGGCGAGCCGTTGCAGCCAGGTCGCTATTGTCCCAGTTCACAAGGTAGGCCTCGAACGAGGCGCGGGTGTTGATCGCGGTGGCGCGCTCCCAGGCCAGCATCTGGCGACGGCGCTCCAGCACGGTGCGCAGGCGCGGCGTGCGGGTGTCCTGCGCGTAAAGCTCGATATAGGCCTGATACGCCTCGACGGTGTCATCGGTGATCACGAGCTCGTAGGCGACCATGGCCGGCTTGCCTCGTAATTCCTTGCGCCAGTCTTCGAGGCTGCGCGTGCCGCCGGCGAGCGCCATCGCGGATGCGCCGGGAAGAGCGGGCGTGCTGCCGCTGCTCTCGCCGAAGAACCTGAAGTCGGTGGTCAGGGATGAGCTTTCCCAGGGGATCTGCCGGCCGTCGGTCGATTGCGCCACGGCAACGCGGATGCGCTTGAACATTTCCTCGATCGGCAGATTGGGCTGCTTGGCAACCGTCAGCACGGCCGCCGTGTAGGGGCTGTCGAGGCCGTTGCCGTCTTCGGCTTCGGCGCCGGGCGAGGTCGAATAGGAGATGAAGGAGCCGGGCGCACCGGCCTTGGTGTCGACGATCGCAAGACCGTGGCCGGCGCCGCGGAGCGCGGGGAACGGATTGTTGCGGCAGGCATCCAGCATGAAGATGCGCGCCCGCGTCGGCAGCGCGCCGAGCGTGTTGAGCATGTCGTTCAGCCGCACGCCCTGGAGCGGAATGTCCGCCTCGCGCTTGGGATCGAGATCGACCGGAACGAGATAGTTCTCGCCGTCGATCTGAAGCCCGTGGCCGGCATAGAACACCAAGGCGACCGTGTCGGGGCCGCTGGCACTGACCTTGCCGGCGAAGTCCGAGATCGCCGCGCGCATTTCGGTCTGCGCCAGGTTGGCGGCGGTGGTGACGGTGAAGCCGGCATTGCCGAGCAGTTCCGTCATGCCCTTGGCGTCGTTGGCGGCGTTGGGCAGCTCCGGGACGGTGCGATAGGCCGACTGACCGATCACCAGCGCAAGCCGCGCTTCCGCGGCGGCCTCCGTAGGGATGGTCAATTGGGCGAGGGCGAGAACACCGGATGCGAGAAACAAACTACGAAGAACTGGACGGCGCATGAAGTCACCTCCATCGGCAATGCGCGCGATGATGTCATCTCTTATAAGTCTGCACCATGAGTCGGTCTGTGCTCTGGATCACGCTGCGGCAAAATGGGGCAGGCCATGCCGGGCGGCCCATCGCGGCAGTCCTAAAGCCGGTCCACCGCCTTGAACGTACCGTCTTTCTGGATCACCGTCAGGAACACCTTCGGCGGCGTGTCGAGCATGCGCGTGCCGACGGTGACGGTGCTGCCGCTGATGTCGAAACGGCCGACATCGTTGATTGCGCGCAGCAGGTTTGCACGCGTGGGGTTGGAACCGGCCTTTTCCAGCGCGGCGGCCGCGAGGCGTCCGGCGAGGTAGCCTTCCAGCGACACGAAATCCGGCGTCAACGCCGGATCGAACGCCTTCTGCGCCGCCTGGTAGTCGGCGACGAGCTTGAGCGAGCGGTCCCAGGGAAACGGTACGACCTGCGAGACGATGACGCCTTCGCCCTCGGGGCCGAGTTCGGCGGCGAGCGCGTTGGCGCCGACGAAGGAGATGTTGACGAAGGTCGGATCGGCGCCGCTGCGGCGTGCGAGCTTGATGAACTCCGCGCAGGGCCCGTAGGTCCCGACCATCACGATGGCCTCCGGGTCGGCGCGCTTGATCATCCGCCAGGCCTGGGCGACCGCGCGGGTGTTGCGCTCGAAAGTGCCTTCGGCGGCGAGCTCGAGGCCGCGCCTGGCGAGCGCACGCTTCACGCCGACGAGACCGTCGCGGCCGAAGGAATCGTCCTGGTAAAAGATCCCGATGCGGGTGAACCTGCGATCCTCGGTGAGATGCTTGATCCAGGCTTCCGCCTCCGCGCCATAGCTCGCGCGGATGTTGACGACGTTCGGAAGCTCCAGATCGCGCAGGAATTCGGCACCGGTGAAAGGGCCGATGAAGGGGACGTTCCTGACGCTGGTGATCGGAATCGTCGCCATCGCAGTCGGCGTGCCCACCGCGCCAATCAGCGCGAACACCTTGTCATCGTCGATCAGGCTCAGCGTCTGCGCCGCGGAGCGGTCGGGATCGTAGCCGTCGTCACGGCTGACGAGTTGCAGCTTGCGGCCGTGGACGCCGCCCTTGGCGTTGATCTCGGTGAACGCCGCGACGATGCCTTGGCGCATGCGCCGCCCGAGCATGGAGGAGGGGCCCTCCAGAGCCGCGGCCTGGCCGAACAGGATCGTATCCACGCTGACGCCGGCCTCGTCGCCCCTGGCCGGGAGCGTGGCCGCGGCAAGAAGCACGATGGTCAGGACGACGGATCTGGCTGATCGGAATCGATACATCGTGAGCATTGGCCGGATCGTTCGAGGAAACCTTGCGCAACCTAGCCTCGCGAGCCTGAATAGCTCGCTAAGCGGCACGGCGAAGAATGTCCGTAGTAGTCCGGGCAAAGTCGGCAACATAAGTCCGGAATTCCGGGATCGGTCAGGCACTTCGTTAACTAATTTCCGCATTGCGGAAAGACTGCTTTCCGAAATTGTGCAGTTCTTAACCGCCGTCTTGCTCCGATAGCGCGGCCGGCACCTCAACCAGAGGTTCGGTTCGTCGCGGACAAGGGGACAGCGGCTTTAAGATGGACGGTCGCGATCAGAATGATCAGGATCGGAGGCGCGGCGGCGGATGGTGGCGTGCCGCGCCGCTGCTCGGGCTCTACCAGCCTGCGCTCGTCGCGGTCGGCGTCGGCCTGCTATTCTCCGTCCTGGGCGCTGCCGCCGTGGCGCGGTGGGAGGATCGCGTCAACAGAATCGAGTTCGAGAACGCGGCCGAGACCCAGGCGATCGTCATGCAGAACGGCATGAACGAGTACATATCGCGGCTTCTCGCACTGCGCACGCTGTTCGAATCTACCAACGAGGAAGTCACCCGCAGCGAATTCGAGACCTTCAGTGCCCGCCTGTTCGAGCGTCACCCCGGCATGCTGCGCGTCGCCTGGTTGCCGCGCGTCAGCCGCAAGGAGCGCGCCGAATACGAAATCGCCGCGATCAGGGACGGCGTGTCGGGCTATCGCATCAAGTCGCTCCAGGGCGAGAGCTTCGCCACCGCGCCGCAGAGCGACGAGTATTTCCCGGTGTTCTACTCGACGCGGCCGAAGACCTCGTCGGTCTACGGCATGGACTACACCACCGTTCCGGAGCGCCGGGCGGTGCTGGAGCGCGCCCGCGACAACGACCGCGTCGCAGCCCTCCGCACGCGCCTGTTCGAACCGAAGGAGGGCGGCGGCCAAGTGCCCGACGTCCTCGTCGCCGTTCCCGTCTACGCCAAGGGAACCTCGCGCGAGGAGATCGCCGATCGGCGTAGAAATCTCTCCGGCTTCGTGATCGGCATCTTCGACCTGCCGCTGCTGATCCAGTCCATTCGCGTGACCACCGGAGCAAGCCCCGCGGTCAGCATGAACGTTTACCCGCCCTTCACGGCGCAGATCGTCAGCCTTGCGGAAACATTGCCGGATTATTCGTCGGCTGCCACGGCGCCGCAGTCGATGCGGGACGTCGCGAACGCCCGGCATTGGTCGGGCAACCTCAGGATCGGCGACATCGATTGGCAGGTGAAGGCGGTTCCTGCTGCCGGCGGTCCGCTGGCGACGACTTACGATCGCGCGGTCGCGGTCCTCATCGTCGGCATGCTGCTGACGCTGTCGCTGTCGACCTATCTCATGCTCGCCAGCCGCAACTCGCGGCGGCTGTCGCTGGCCAACCGGCGGGTGCTCGAGCTTGCCCAGACCGACATCCTCACCGGCCTGCCGAACCGTGCCTTCTTCCTCACCCGGCTCGACGAGATGAACAACCAGCTGGGTGTGAGGGGTCTGCCCTTCGCGATCCTGATGCTCGACCTCGACCGTTTCAAGAACGTCAACGACTCCCTCGGTCATGCCGCCGGCGATGCGCTGCTGCGCCAGGTGGCGCAGCGGCTGAAATCCGCACTGCGCGCCAACGACGTGCTGGCGCGGCTCGGCGGCGACGAATTCGCCATCATCCAGGAAGCCGGGGAGGATCAACGCGCCTGCTCGACCGAGCTGGCGGCCCGGATCGCCAAGCTCGTGAGCGAACCGTTCCTGCTGCCCGGACACCGCGTCGAGATCGGCACCAGCATCGGCATCGCGGTCGCGCCGGATCACGGCGGCGATCAGGAGCAGCTCCTGAAGAAAGCGGATCTCGCGCTCTATCGTTCGAAATCGGCAGGCCGCAACTGCTTCACCATCTATGACGAAGCGATGTCGGCCGAGCTGGAGGCCCGCAACACGCTGGAAGGAGACCTGCGCGACGCCATCGCGTGTTGCCAGCTGGAGGTGCATTACCAGCCGTTCGTCGATGCCCTCAGCGGCGAACGACGCGGCTTCGAGGCGCTGGTGCGCTGGCGGCATCCGTTGCGCGGGCTGATCCCGCCGGACCAGTTCATTGCGCTCGCGGAAGAGACCGGGCTGATCGTGCCGCTCGGCGAATTCGTGCTGCGGCGCGCCTGCGCGGATGCGGCTGGCTGGCCCTCCGATCTCATGGTCGCCGTCAATCTGTCGCCGATCCAGTTCAAGGAAGCCGACCTGTTCGACATGATCTGCGGAGCGCTGGCGGATTCCGGGCTGCCGCCGCAGCGGCTCGAGATCGAGATCACGGAATCCGTGCTGCTGGAGCGTGGCAGCGAGAACCACGCCTTCATGGAGAGGCTAAAGCAGCTCGGCGTCGAGCTCGCGCTCGACGATTTCGGCACCGGCTATTCCTCGCTCAGCTACCTGACCGCGTTCCCGTTCGACAAGATCAAGGTCGACAAGTCGTTCATTCGCAATCTCACCCAGCAGCCGCGCTCTTCCGCCATCATCTCCTCGATAGTCACGCTGGCGCGCGGACTGGACATGTCGGTCACCGCCGAAGGCGTCGAGACCGGCGAAGAGTTCGACCGGCTGAAGGCGCTCGGCGTCAATTTCGCGCAAGGCTATCTGTTCGGCCGGCCGCAGCCGATCGAGCGAATCCTGTTCGACGCGCCAGCCAAATCGTCACGCCTCGACGCCGCCTGAGCGCGTCTGCGGGCCATGCGCGAAAAGCGCTTGACCCGGCGAACCCGAGATGGTCCGAAGGACCGTCCAGGGATGAAACACATCAACATGCGGCTTCCGTTCTTCTACGGCTGGGTCGTGGTCGCCGTGACCTTCGTCACCATGGCCATCGGCGTCAACGCGCGCACGGCCTTCTCGTTGTTTTTTCCGCCTATCATCTCCGAGTTCGGCTGGGAGCGCGGCGTCACTGCGGGCGCATTCTCCTTCGGCTTCGTGGTGTCGGGTGTGGTCAGCCCGCTGATCGGCCGCCTGATGGATCGCGCCGGCCCGCGCGCGGTGATGGAGCTCGGCGTCGTGCTGATGGCCGGCGGACTGTTGCTGGCGCCGCTGACCAGCGCACCCTGGCATCTCTATGTCACCATCGGCGTCATGGTCGGCGCCGGCAGCGTCTGTCTCGGCTATTCCGGCCAGTCACTGTTCCTGCCGAACTGGTTCATCCGCAAGCGCGGCTTCGCCATCGGCATCGCCTTCGCCGGTGTCGGCATCGGCTCGGTGACGCTGCTGCCATGGGTGCAGCACATGATCGAGCAGACCGGCTGGCGCACCGCCTGCACCGCAATGGGCCTGCTTGTCCTGATCGCGCTGGCGCCGATCAATCTGCTGCTGCGCAAGCGTCCCGAGGACATCGGCCTTCAGCCGGACGGCGATGCCGCTCCGGCCGCAGGAGCCCCGAAACCGATCTCCAATGTGGTCGACGCCGTCTGGGCCAATACAGATTGGACGCTGAAGCGCGCCGTTGCGACCGCGCGATTCTGGTGGATCGCGCTCGGCTATTTCTGCGGCCTTTACATCTGGTACGCGGTGCAGGTGCACCAGACCAAGTTCCTGCTCGACATCGGCTTCAGCTCCAGTGTTGCGGTGTGGGCGCTCGGCATCGTCAGCCTCCTCGGCATTCCAGGCCAGATCCTGCTCGGCCATGTCTCCGACCGCATCGGCCGGGAATGGGTCTGGGCGATCAGCTGCGCAGGCTTCGTCGTCTGCTTCGCCGCGCTGATCGCGCTGAAATATCAGCCTTCGCTCTGGCTGGTCTATCTCATGGTGTTGACGCAAGGCGCGCTCGGCTACGGTCTCACCTCGATCATGGGCGCGGTGGTGTTCGAGATCTTCCAGGGCCGGCACCAGGGCAGCATCTTCGGCACCATCATGCTGGCGGCGCTCGCGGGTGGCGCGGCCGGACCGTGGGTCACCGGCCTGCTCCATGATCGTTCCGGCGACTACACGCTCGCTTTCGGCATCGCCATCCTCGTGAGTGGCTTGTCGGCGCTCGCGATCTGGCGAGCAGCGCCGGGCAAAGTGCGAGCCGTGGCCGGCCGGCTGCATACGGTCAAGACCGGCTCCGACTAAGACCTGTACGCATCAAGGTACCTTCGGCGCTTTCGCCGAACGTTAAGCATGTCGCGCCTTGGCCGGATGCGGTGGATCGGCAAGAACGTCTTGGACACCATCGGAACGCTAGTCTCAGCCGATTGCCGTTTATTCCCGATATTTCTGGTCTGACGATGTCCGCCACCGATTGTCTTGCAGCCGAAAAGCCGGACGTGCTCTGGGCCGCGCTCGAACGCGCCGAGGATGCCGTCGTCATCGTCGATGACGCGCACAGTATCGCATATTTCAACCCCGCCGCAGAGAGCCTCTGGAAGCTTCCCGCGGCCGACGTGCTCGGCTGCGATGCCGCCGTTCTCACCCTCAATTGCCTCCAGCCTGGCGCGACCGTCGCTTTCCGCGAGGAGATCAGCCTCGTACGGCGCGACGGCAGCCGCATCAGGGCGATGGTGTCGGTGTCGTCAGCGACGGTCGGTAGCTCCGCCCATCATATCGTGTTTGCACGCGACGTCACTGTCGACGCTGACCGCCGCGCAAGGATCGGGCTCCTCAACGCCGTTTCCGACCAGACCAACCGCGCGGTGATCATCACCGATGTCGAGCAGAACATCGTCTATGTCAACTCGGCGTTCACGGCGCTGTTCGGCTACAGTAGCGACGAGGCCGAAGGCCGCCGCGCCAGCGAGCTCATTGCCGGCCGCTACACCGATCGCAGGGCCGTCGCCAAGTGGGTCGGCCGCCTCAAGCGCGGTGGTCATGGCGGCGAGACGGAGGTGCTGGTTTACGACAAGAACGGGGAGGAAATCTGGGTCTCCGCGCGGATCGATGCCTTCCGCGACGGCAAGGGGCGGGTCAAATACATCTTCGTGCTGCTCGACGACATCACCGAGACGAAGCAGCTGCGCTCGCTCCAGCAACTCATCATGAGCGCGCTCGCGGACGAGGTGCCGATCGGTGAGATCGCAGACCGGCTGTGCCGCCGCGTCGAGGAGATCGCACCCGACGTCGTCAGTTCGCTGCTTCACATCGACGCCGCCGGCTTGATCCATCCGCTCGGGGGTCCGAGCCTGCCTGAGGATTATTCCCGTGCGCTCGACGGCGTCGCAATCGGCCCCAACGTCGGCTCCTGCGGAAGCGCGGCCTTCCATGGCGAGCCGGTGCTGGCGACCGATCTGGAGACGGATCCGCGCTGGCAGCCTTACAAGACGATGCCGCTCGGGATCGGCCTGCGCGCCTGCTGGTCGACCCCGATCAAGGCCAAGGACGGCCGCGTCATCGCGACCTTCGCGTTCTACTATCGCGAGCCGCGCGCGCCGAGCAATTGGCACCGGCGCATCGTCGAGGCCTGCGTCAGCCTCGGCGCCTTCGCGATCGAGCGCAAGGAGGCCCGCGCCGAAATCGCGCGGCTCGCCTATCACGACATCCTCACCGGTCTGCCGAACCGGGCTCAGCTCCGGCATCTGATCACCACCGCGATCGGCGCCTGCCCCACCGGCGGCCACGTCGCGCTGGCCTTCCTGGACGTCGATCGTTTCAAGGACGTCAACGACACGCTCGGTCATGCCGCCGGCGACGAGCTCCTGGTCCAGCTGGCGCAGCGCCTGCGCGAGCAAATCGGCCCCGGCGACATGCTGGGCCGGCTCGGCGGCGACGAGTTCGTCATCCTGCTGCCGCAGCGTGACGCCGCGACCGCCGACCGCGTCGCGGCCGACATCACCGATGCGCTGGCTCGTCCGCTGCGGCTCGGATCGAAGCTGATGCCGATGTCCGTCAGCATCGGCATCAGCCTCTATCCGGATCATGCCACCGATATCGATACCCTAATGCAGCAGGCCGACGCCGCTATGTACATGGCCAAGCAGGCCGGTCGTTCGACCCATCGCATCTTCAGCGCCGAGATGAACGGGCTCACCGAGCAGCGGCTGGCGCTGATCGCAGCGCTCCGCCGTGCCATCGCGGAAGGCACGCTGAGCCTCAGCTACCAGCCGCAGGTCCGCAGCTGCGACGGCGCGATCCATGGCGTCGAGGCCTTGGCGCGCTGGCATGATGCCGTGCTCGGCGACGTCTCGCCGGCCAAATTCATTCCGCTCGCCGAGGAATGCGGCCTGATCGAGCAGATCGGCCTGTGGTCGGTGCGCGAGGCGTGCCGGCAGATGGCGAGCTGGCGCCGCGCCGGCCTGAACATTTCTTGCGTGTCGGTGAACCTGTCGCCGATCAACTTCCGCAACGTCACGCTGGCCGCGCGGCTCGAAGACATCCTGGCCGAGCACGATCTGCCTGCGGACGCGCTGATGCTGGAGATCACCGAAGGCGCGTTCATGCAGGACGGCGCCGCAGCGCTGGAGACGATGAACGCGATCCGCGAGCTCGGCGTCGGCCTCTCCGTCGACGATTTCGGCACCGGCTATTCGAGTCTCAGCCGGCTTGCGCATCTTCCGATTCGCGAATTGAAGATCGACCGCAGTTTCATGCGCGACATCGAGCGTGACGCCGGAGCGCTCGCGATTGCCACCGCCGTGGTCCGCGTCGGCCAGGGCCTCGGCATGACCGTCGTTGCCGAGGGCGTCGAGACCGAGGGCCAGCGCAAGACGCTGGCCGGGATCGGCTGTGACGTTGTCCAGGGCTTCCTCTACGCCCCCGCGCTACCGCCGGTCGCCTTCGAGCGCTGGCTGATCGAGCATTGCGCCGAGCGGGCGAGGACGATGCTGGGACGGCTCGATGTTGCGGAATCGGGACGCGAGGCGGTGAAGCGGTCGGCGTAGCTACCTCGAGCGATATTCCCTGGCCGATTGGAACGGATCTGCGTCCGGCGATTTGGTCTTTGACCGCCGCTGGACGGGTATTGCGTCATGCCGCGCTTTCAAACTGCATTGGCCTGATGAAAAAACCGGAAAGCACAGCAACCGCCCGAGCGGCAGGCTTTCGACCTTCGCAACAGCAGCTCAAGGCGATCACGGTATGGATCGCTCGTCAAAGCGACGAGCCCAGCCTGTCCGAGGCGATAGGCCGATTGGTGGAACTGGGGCTTTCGTTGCACGCCGATCCGGATCGTCAGAAAAGGCGCGCTCGCAAAATGGCCGCCGATGCGATCGATGACATGGAGGACGCGGCAGCCACGGCGCAGGGCAGGGCAACCCGCAAGCGGGAATTGCTCGATGGACCCAAGGAGTTCGACGAGGTACGATTTGATCGGTCGAAGCGCAACAAGCCAATCACAGAATAGGTCGAGCACCAACGCGCCGACACCGCCGGGCCTGAAAGTACCGGAGATATGGAGTACCAGCAATGAAACGGCAGTCTCAATCGCGTGCAGAGACCGAGGCGAACAGCTTCTTCAAACAGAGCCCAACCAAGCCCGCGACTGATTATGAGAAGGCGGACCAGGCTTTCCAGGCAAATCGGGAGCGGCTGAAGGCTGAACGGCTGGCGAGAGAGGCGGAACAACAAGGCCAGTCCGAAAGGACGCGTTAGAGCCATAATGCTCGCATGTTCAGACTAGAGCATCGAAAGCACGACGATGCCGTCCTCGAACTCTCCCGAGGCCATGCGTGCCCGCGCTATGCGCTCGAACTCGGTCCGATGCTTCCGCAGATAGCTGAAGGCCTGCTTCTGTGTGTCGAATTCCGTGGCAAGCCGGCACAACTGCCGATTTGCGCCGGACGCGAGAAAGAAAGTGATGGTTCCGTGGTCTGGCTTGATTCGCGGCACGATCGGCACTCTCCGGCATGTGATCGGAACGTCAGAGCCTCGCCGACTGCGTCGAAGGCGACTATCGCGGCGGCTTCCTTGAACGTTTCTTGAGTGTCGGCGCAGGCAAGGTCAACCGAAGAGCTTCATCGGCCGCTTCCTTCGCCTCGCGCGCCTCCCGGAGCCGCGCCATGTTCTTGCGAACCTCGATGCCCTGCTTTTCGACGTCTGCTAGGGCCCTTGCGCCTTCTTCGGCGGCCAGACGCCTGCGATCGGAACGCGCGATACTCTCGGGTGACGGCTCAGCCGATCGCTTGGTGCTCATCGCTCACCGGCTCCGCAAACGACTACACCCGCTCAATCCAAGGATTGAGCGGGCAGAATGACCGTTTCAGTACATCCGTGAAACGGCGCCATAATATCAAGCCAGCGCGAGGTTCTCGGCGCTGACTTTGCCTCGCATCTTGTCCGTCTTGATCTCGAAGCTGACCTTTTGGCCCTCGCCGAGACCGGCAAGACCGGCTCTTTCAACGGCGCTGATGTGAACGAACACATCGTTGCCGCCGTCGGACGGCTGAATGAAGCCGAAGCCCTTTTGACCATTGAACCACTTAACGGTACCTGTCGTCATTTTTCTTCTCCAAAGCGCGCAAGCGCATCCCGCGCGACGCTCGCGCGGTTACCTTCAACTTCGTCGATGTCTTTGGAAAAGGAGCCCGCGGGCGCATTCAACAAGGCACAGCGGCTAATCGAACAGCTTCAATATACACGACTTTCACGGTTTTGCAAGAAGTGAAGCCGGTTTGTTTTGACGTAGCGATCTGCCGTTCCCGATCGCGCCGCCTTGCGTGTGTCCCTCGACATGCAAGCCGGTCGTTATCGATTGACAGCGCGGCGCGACGGTGGTCACGTCAAGGTCACCAAGCTGCTCGCCGTGACAGGCAGATCGGCTCGTCGGAGGCCGCGACGAATGTCGCCGCCATGATCCTCAACAATCGCAATGAAAGCTCCTGCGCAATTGGCTGCCCTGCAGGACGTGTCGCATGCGCAGCCTCAGCTAGGAGGATCATTTGCACGTACTCGTCAGAGACAACAATGTTGAGCAGGCACTCCGTGTTCTCAAGAAGAAGATGCAGCGCGAGGGCGTCTTCCGTGAAATGAAGCAGCGCCGGTCTTACGAGAAGCCGTCCGAGCGGAAGACCCGCGAGAAATCCGAGGCCATTCGCCGCGCCCGCAAGCTGGCCCGAAAGCAGGCGATCAGGGAGGGACTGCTGCCCGCGCCGCCGAAGAAGAAGCCGTTCGAGCGCAAGGCGCCGCTGCCGGAAATCAAGGCGAGGCCGGAGTAGCGACCATCTTCGTTGCTTATGGCCTGAAATCGATTCCTCTGAGCACGATGCCTGGCGGCGTGCCTTCGAACTCCGTGGCGCGATACTTGTTCGCGGCGCATGCTTCGATGCGATCGCGGAGACGAGTGAATTGGGCTTCCCGCTGCTCGGGCTTCACCTGGGGGCCTCGCTCGAGATCGTCCATCGCGGAGGTCGATATCGCGCAAGGAATCTCCCTTGCACCGTCATGCATCGAGAACCGGACGATCATCCGGTCGTATTCGTGATCGATAAAGCGGCCGCTCGTCAGTGTCATGGCACACTCCGTTTCATGTTTGCAGCTCGGCGAAGCTCGCCGTGCAATCGTTGACCCGGACCTCGCCTGTTCCGGCTGGCGCCCAGCATGCGTAATCGAGCATCCAGCGGGTGCCGGTCGCCTCAGCCCTCTCCAGCCAGCCGGGCGAAATCGTCGAACAGCGCCGACACGAGCGCGCGGTGGCGCGTGTCCTCCGCGGGCAGGCTCGCAGCATAGAGGTTGAGAAGATGCCGTGCCTTCACGGCAGCCTCCGGCCAGGAAGCCGCAGGCACCGTCATCATGCGGTGTTCGAGATCGGCCTCGCGCTCGCGCAGCTCCCGGACATGGGCCTCGACCTCGGCCAGCGCTCGGCGCAGGTCGGTGGCCTTCTGCGCGGCCATGCCACGGCGCTTGTCGAGATCGACCGGATGGTCAGTCATTGGCGATACTCGCGTCCGCAGCTTGCGCATTCGCAAGATCGACAGAGCCGATCGACAGTCTCTCCATGGTGCCGCGCGCATTCTCGGCGGGCACCGTGATCATCGTGGCAATCCGGCGATAGGCGGCGAAGGTCAAGCCGTCGATAGATTCCTCGTCCGTGACCACCTCATAGGCGCCCGCCGGCAAGATGCGCTCGATGCCGCGGATACGGAACGGATGCCTGAAGACGACGGTCTCTCGCCGCGATCGGGTGGTCATGCACGCGTGCCTTTCGCAAGTGAAGCCCCAACCGGTGCCGACTGCCGCGAGCATGCGCCTTTGGCAGCGCAATAGCCAGCGATATCGTCTGATGCCGGAAACGATAATACCGCGGCGGCGGCCTTCTGCACGGCATTTGGCGCTCGCCATTGGCCCGGCGCGGGCGTAGGGTCATTCGCATCACCGCACGTCTCAACGGTATCGACCGGTGACTGAGGGTCACGTGTGCTCCCGCCGAAGGCTTCAGGAGCGTTCGATGTCGCGTGTTCGCATCTCGGAATGGATCGTGCCGCCGGTGATGGTTCCGTTGTTTCTTCTTCTGCTCGTCTGCGCCGCTGCGGTCCTCAATGGCTAGGACGATACGCGTGCCGTATCTGGTCAGCGGCACCAACGAATACGGCAGCTCAAATCTCGGCCGTGGAACTGCGACGGTGGCGCTACGTCTCGCGAAAAAGCTGCTGCGCGAGGGCTACATGGACGTCAGGGTCTGCACCCCGCGTGGCCGTGTTTTGCAGCCCGATGAATTCGACGAACTCAAACCAGCAAGGGAGAGCGACATGGCAAAGGGCCAGCAACGCGGCAACCGCGAGACCAAGAAGCCGAAGAAGGAGAAGACCAAGGTGATCGCCGCGGCGCCGTCCCGCAAGGACGCCGCCTGGCAACCGGATTTCGGACCCGCGAAGAAGAAGTAGCGAGAGCTGCAGCCACCAGCGGCATCCGAGATGGCAACGCTCGCGCGCTCAAGCCGCCTCGGGTGGCGCCGCCCTCCGAAACGCTTGCTAGCCCGACGCCAACCCGGTCCTGCGCCTGAGCTCGGTGATCGCGCGCAGGAAGCTGTCGGCCGGCGTCGTCTCCGGATCGATCAACCGGTGCAGGCGAAAGCCGTCTTCCAGCGCGAGCACGATCGACGCCGTCCAGGGCGGGTTCAGCGAATTGTTCCTGCCGCTATTCTTCAGCGTCGCCTCGACGATGTCGGCGACCAGCTTGCGCCGCGCGCGCAGGCGTTTGGCGAGTTCGGGCCGGCGTTTCTCGGCGCGCGCGACGAACAGAATCATCTCCATGTGCAGCAGCGGCGAGCGGCCGAGCGGATCCTGCCGGCTGCGGTCCATCGTCTTCAGCGCCGCGATGAAATCGTCGAGATTGTCGTGCTGGGCCAGGATGTCCATGTTGCGCCGGATCGACTGCGCGACATGATCCTCGAGCATGGCGATGATCAGCTCGTCCTTGCTCTTGAAGTTGGAATAGAACGCGCCGCGGGTGAAGCCGGCCGCGGCCGCGATCGCCTCGATGCTGGCGCCGCCGATGCCGTCCTGCTCGAACACGCGCGCGGCCGCCTCGAACAATTTGTCGCGCGTGTCGTCCCTGGTCGGCCTGGTTCTCACCCTTGACATCGGACCAGGTTAGGGCAGAATGCAACTCGATACAACAATGTATCGAGTTGATGATTTCAGGGATGGTTACGCCGGGCGATGGAGCCAGCCTTGCGTATTCGTGTCATGCGGCAACCGGTCCGAGGTCACCATGAACGAGCAAGTGCAAGGCGCCGGCGGACCGCTGTTCAACCCGCTCTCGCCCGATTTCATCCGCGATCCCTATCCGCATTATGAACGGCTGCGCACGATCGATCCCGTCCATGTGACGTCGTTCGGCCAGTTCGTCACCAGCCGTCACGCCGAGGTGAGCCTCGTGATGCGCGACAGGCGCTTCGGCAAGGATTTCGTCGAGCGCACCACGCGCCGCTACGGCCCCGAGATCATGAAGGAGCCGGTGTTTCGCAGCATGAGCTACTGGATGCTGCAGGCCGATCCACCGGACCACACCCGCCTGCGCGGTCTCGTGGTGAAGGCCTTCACCGCCCGCCGCGTCGAGGACATGCGGCCGCGGATCCAGGAGATCGTCGACCAGACCATCGATGCCGTGATCGAGCGCGGCCGCATGGATCTGATCGAGGACTTCGCGTTCCGTCTGCCCGTCACCATCATCTGCGACATGCTCGGCATCCCCGAGGAGCACCGGGAGGTGTTCTACAAGAGCTCGCGCGACGGCGGGCGGCTGCTCGATCCCGTGCCGCTTTCGCCGGAAGAGATCAAACAGGGCAACGCCGCCAACCTGATGGCGCAGATGTATTTCCAGCAGCTGTTCGAGCTGCGCCGCAAGAATCCCGGCGACGACCTCATCACCCAGCTGGTGCAGGCCGAGGAGGACGGCAACAAGCTCACCAACGAGGAACTGACCGCCAACATCATCCTCCTGTTCGGCGCAGGCCACGAGACCACGGTCAACCTGATCGGCAACGGCCTGCTCGCGCTGCATCGCAATCCGGACCAGCTGGCGCTGCTCAAGGCGCGGCCGGAACTGATGGAGGGCGCTATCGAGGAATTCCTGCGCTACGATTCCTCCGTGCAGATGACCGGGCGCGTCGCGCTGGAGGATGTCGACCTCGGCGGCGCGAGGATTCCCAAGGGTGAGAGCGTGTTGTGCCTGCTCGGCTCGGCCAATCGCGATCCCGCGGTCTATCCTGACCGGCCTGACCGGCTGGACGTCACTCGGGCGAACGTCAAGCCGGTGTCGTTCGGCGGCGGCATCCATTTCTGTCTGGGCGCCCAATTGGCGCGAATCGAGGCCGAGATCGCCATCGCCACGCTGCTCCGGCGGCTGCCGGACCTGCGCATCGACGACGTCGAAAACCCGGAATGGCGGCCGACCTTCGTGCTGCGCGGGCTGAAGCGGCTGCCGGCGAGCTGGTGAGGGTCTTCCGCGTTAACCGCCGCGCGCAACAGTCGCTGTGACTTCGCCACACTTCCCTTTATATAGGGAGCTGTTCCGGCGCGCCTGAGGCCCTCAGGTTCGGCCCGGGCCGGTTTGGCCGAGGGGAGACCCGTGCAGACGACGCTGCTCGGATTGGCGATTGCCTTCATCATTGCGCTGCTGGCCGCGCTGATCGGGCCTTACTACATCGACTGGAACCAGTTCAGGCCCCAGTTCGAGGCGGAGGCTGGCAAGATCATCGGCGTGCCGGTGCGGGTCGCGGGCGAGCTCGATGCACGGCTGTTGCCGGCGCCGACGCTGCGGCTGCGCGGCGTCACCTTCGGCGGCAACAACGACCTCGGCCGCCTGCGCGCCGACAAGCTGGACGTCGAGTTCAGCCTCGGCTCCCTGATGCGCGGCGAATGGCGCGCCACCGAGCTTTCGGTTGGCGGCATGGCGCTGGATCTCGGTCTGGACTCGCGCGGGCGGGTCGATTTGCCGTCGATCGCGAGCGGGGCCTTCGATCTGGCGTCCCTCGCCATCGAACGGCTGAACCTCACCGGCCGCATCGCCTTGCACGATGCCGCCAGCCGCTCGACGCTGGAATTGAACGACATCGCCTTCTCCGGCGACGTGCGCTCGCTCGCGGGCTCGGTACGGGGCGACGGCAGCTTCCGCGCCAATGGGGTGCGCTACCCGTTCCGCATATCCTCCGGTCCAAGTGCCGACGGCAAGGCCACGCGTCTGCACCTCAACATCGATCCCGGCGAGCGGGCCATTCTCGCCGACCTCGAAGGCGTGCTCGCCTTCGACAACCGCCAGCCCAAATTCGACGGCGCGCTGACGCTTGCTGTCCCGGCTGCCAAGAAGACCGGCGAGGCGGGGCCGATGCCATGGAAGCTCGCGACCAGGCTCAAGGCCGATCCGGCCGGCGCCAAGTTCGAGCAGATCGACGCGAGCTTCGGCCCCGAGGACGGCGCACTGAAGCTCGGCGGCGTCGGTGATCTCAGGTTCGGCGCCTCCCCGCTGCTGCGCGCGGTGCTGTCGGCGCGGCAGGTCGACGCCGACAGGCTGGCAGCCAGGGACGATGCCGATCCGCAGCGCGTGCTGCCGGCACTGCGCGCAGGGCTGGCGGCGATCCCGCAGGCGCCCATCCCGGCGCAGATCGAGTTCAACGCCGACCAGATCATGCTCGGCGGCCGTCCGCTCCAGAACATCGCGACCGAGCTCGCGACCGACGGCCGGTCCTGGACCTTCCGGCGGCTCGAGCTGCGTGCGCCCGGCATGACTCAGCTCTCGCTCAGTGGCGCGGCTCCCGGCGCCGACAGTTTCAGCGGCCGGCTCAGCATCGAGTCCTCGGACCCCGACACGCTGGTGGCCTGGCTCCAGGGCCGCAGCGAGGTCAATCGCCGCAGCACGCGGCCGCTGCGCCTCGCCGGCGAGGTGACCATCGCCGCCAATCATCTCGCCATCGACAGGCTGAAGGCCGACATCGACGGCGGCGCCGTCGAAGGCCGCATCGCCTTCGTGCAGACAGGCGCGAGCAAAGGCTCGCGGATCGACGCCGACCTCAAGGCCGACCGTCTCGACCTCGACGCCGCGGCAAGCTTCGTGCGCGCTATGGCAGGGCCGCAAGGCGAGTGGCCGGTAGAGGCGAAACTCTCGCTCGATATCGGCCGGGCGATCTCCGCCGGCCAGGAGCTGCGGTCGTTCGCCGCCAGGCTAGCCTACAGCCCGGCATCGCTGTCGCTGGAGCAACTGCGCTTCGGCCAGGCCGGCGGCATCACCACCGAGGCGAGCGGCAGCTTCGACCGCGCCAGGGTGACCGGCAAGCTCACGCTGAAATCCTCCGCCAATTCGCTGCGCGAGCTCACCGCGTTGATCGAGCCGTTTGCGCCCGCTGTGCGCACGCGCTTCGAGGCGATGCCGTCACAGCCCGGCGCCACGCGCTTCAAGCTCGACCTCAGCCTGGACAAGAATGCCGAACATGCCGATCGCAGCAGCGCCCGCGCCGTGCTCGAACTCGACGCGCCGCAGCTCAAGGCGACCGCGACGCTGGCCGCGCAGACGCCGGCGGCCGCGATCGGCGGCATCGACCTCGATCGCCTCCGCAGCAGCGACTTTACTTTGGAGTCGAAAGTCTCGACGCCGCAGGCCGGCGCGCTGCTGGCGCTGCTCGGGCTCGATCGCCTCGTGGCCGCAGGCGAGGGCGCCTCGCAGTTCGAGGGCAAGCTCACCGGCGTCTGGCGCCGTCCGATGCAGTTGAATGCGAGACTCAGCGGCGGCGGGCTCGATGCGGACGCGCAAGGCAGCGTCGATCTGTCGGAGCCGAAGGGCAGCGTGAACCTGCGCGTGCGCAACGCCAATCTGGCGCCGCTGCTCGGCATCAACCCTGCCGGCACATCGGCGCGGAATGTCAGCCTGTCCTCCCGCCTCACGCTGTCGGGCAATCGCCTGACCTTCGACGATCTCGACGGCAATGCAGCCGGCTCGCATCTGCGCGGGCATGTTTCGGTTACGCTCGATCAGGACAGGACCGTCGACGGCGAGGTCGGTCTCGATACGCTCGATCTTGCGCCGGCGCTCGCAATCGCCATCGGCGCGACCGGGCAGGAGTCCGGGGAGCCGCTGACGCCAGGACTCGTCAGCGGCTGGCGCGGCCGCATCGCGTTCCAGGCGTTGCGGGCAACGTTGCCCGGCGGTATCGAGCTGCGTCCCTTCGGCGGCACGGTTCGCAGCGACGGCCAGTCGCTCGCGCTGGATGCGCTCAAGGGCGGCCTCGGCGGCGGCGAATTGTCCGCAAGCCTCGACGCGCGCAATGGCCCGGCTGGCCTTGCGCTGAACGCTCGCATCGATCTCGGCAATGCCGATGCGGCGGCGCTGCGCTATCGCGACCTCGCGCTGCCCAAGGGGCGCGCCTCGGTGCAGATGGCGCTGACCAGCCAGGGCCGCAGCGTCGCGGCGCTCACCGGTGCGCTCGCCGGCAACGGCACGGTGACGCTGGAATCCGCCGAGATCGGCGGCCTCAATCCGCGTGCCTTCGAGATCGCCATCCGCGCCAGCGACGGCGGCCAGGTCAGCGACGACAACCGGTTGCGGCAACTCGTCGAGCCGGCGCTATCGGCGGGACGCATCGCCGTGCCTTCGGCACAGATTCCGTTCACGATCCGCGACGGCCGCCTGCGCGTCGGGGCAACGCCGCTGGAAGCGAAGAACGCGCGCGCCATCGTCTCGGGCGGCTACGACATTCCCGCCGACCAGGCCGACATCCGCGCCAGCCTGACGCCGATCATGACCGGGCTCTCCGGCGCGCCGCCCGAGATCCAGCTGTTCGCGGCCGGGCCTCCGGACAGGCTGAGCCGCACCATCGACCTCACGCCGCTGTCGTCATGGCTTGCGGTGCGGACCATCGACCGCGAGACGCGCCGTCTCGACGCCATCGAGCGCGGCGAGCCTCCGCCGGCCACCGCCGCGCTGCCGACGCTGGTGTCTCCGGAAATTGCGCCCGAGCCTGCGCCCGCCAGCGTGCCGCTGCCGGGCCAGGACCCGCGCCGCGCGCCGGCAAAGCCCAAGGTGGAAACGAGGCCGGCGCCGACCCCGAAAGCTCCGCAGGCTGCTCCGGCCGCGCCGAGCCCGCAACTTCCAAGCTCGCAACTCCCAAGCGCGCCGCTTGCGAGTCAGCAACTCGCACCGCTCCCGCCGCCGATCGACGTGAAGCCGGCCCCGGGCCCGCCGCCCGCCAAGCCCAGGCCGAAGCCGCCGCTGGTGCTGACGCCGCAGAATCCGTGAGGGACGACGCTCGCGGCTGGGCTTGGTTCACCTCTCCCTGCGGGAGAGGTGGGCACCACTGCTCACCCGCTAACGCAATCCCTCTCATTTGAATGAATTTTGCCCGGCAAAACTGATTTGTCGATTTTACTGGATTCTCGCGTTTCGCCTCTAGATTTGGTTCCCAGAGGACTCGGTGTCCCGCCACCCGCGGCGGACCGAACAACGGCCAAGAACTGGGGTGATCGAGATGAACGGGGCGAAATCGCTTCTTCAGGATCTGGACGACGCGATCGCGCGCGGCAGCGAAGAAAGCCGGGCGAAGGCGTTGTGGCATGCGACCGACATCCTGATCACCGGCCGCTACAGCGACGACGAGATCTCCACGTTCGGCGAGGTCATCGGGCGGCTCGCCGACGAGATCGAGGTTGCCGCACGCGCGCAGCTATCCGAGATGATGTCGGGCTGCGATCACGCACCGCTCAACGTCATCGCAAAGCTCGCCCTCGACGACGAGATCGACGTCGCCGGTCCCGTGCTGCGCGACTCCACCCGTATCGACGAGAAGATGCTGGTCGAGAGCGCCATGACCAAGGGCCAGGCGCATCTGCTCGCGATTTCCCAGCGCCAGTCGCTCGGCGAAGCCGTGACCGACGTGCTGGTCAAGCGCGGCAACCAGGAGGTCGTGACCTCGGTTGCGAAGAACGAAGGGGCCCGCTTCTCCGGATCTGGCCTGTTGCACATGGTCCGCCGCGCCGAGGGCGATTCGATCCTTGCCGAGCAGCTCGGCCTGCGCAAGGACGTGCCGCGCCACATCTTCCAGCAGCTGATCGCGAAGGCTTCGGAAGACGTCCGCCGCCGCCTCGAGACCGAGCGGCCCGAGATGATGGCGCAGATCCAGAGCTCGGTGACCGACGTCACCGGCGATCTCCAGTCCAAGTTCGGCCCGTCCTCGCGCAGTTATTTCGTCGCCAAGCGCGTGGTGACGACGCAGTACCGTCAGGGCAACCTCAATCAGGACTCCATCTCGAACTACGCGCGCCAGCACCGCTTCGACGAAGTGCAGATCGGCCTGTCGCTGCTGTCGTCGCTGCCGGTCGACGTGATCGAGCGCGCGCTGATGGACCGCAACCGCGAGATGATCCTCGTGCTGTGCAAGGCGCTCGACTTCTCCTGGGACACGACGATGTCGCTGCTGTTCCTCGGCGCCAAGGATCACCTGATCACGGCGCGCGATCTCAAGGACAACGAGCGCGAATTCGGCCGGCTCAAGATCGAGACCTCGCGCAGCATCTTGAAGTTCTACCAGTCGCGCAAGACCGGCACGGGCGCCGACGCGGCGGGCCGTCAGCCCGAGCTCCAAGTTCACTGACCGGTACACCAAGGACAGGGGAGTATCTGCAATGTTGCCTCAATTCGGTACCGCCGTTCGCAAGAAGAATCTCGGCAATGCCGCTGCCGCCGATCTCGGCGGCGCAGCGCCGGACAAGGCTTCCGTGGATGCCGCCTGGCTCGCGCTCGAAGCTGCCAACGATCTCGGCGACCACGCCGCGATCGAAGCCTGTCGCCGCGTCATCGACGCCGAGCTGAACGGCACGGTGGCCCGCAGCGCGGATGTCGATCTCGTGCTGGGATATTTCAGGTAGGCCAGGTCCTCTCATCCTGAGGGCACGCCAATGGCGGGCGTCTCGAAGGATGGCCACAGATACAGCGCCAGCCAAATCCGAGCTGCTCTCAACGCGAATTCGAGCGCTGGGATGCCGCATCGCGCTGCAGACTGGATTTTGCCGCGGACAGGGCCGCAGCCAGATCGTCGATGTGATAGGGTTTCGGCAAGATCTCGATACCCGCGCTCTCCGCCTCACGGACCGAGGCTTCGGCGTATCCGCTGGTCAGCAATATCGGTATGTCGCTTCGTCGCTTCTTGATCTCGTGCGCAAGCTCGACGCCATTCATGCCGCCCGGCATCATGATATCCGAGAAGACGACATCGACCGAGCGGCCGTCGGCGAGGGCGCCGAGCGCCGCGGCAGCGCTGGCGGCGCGCGTGACGTCGTAACCGAGTTGGCCGAGCATCTCGCTGACGAGTGCGGCAACCTCGTCATCGTCCTCCACCAGCAGGATCTGCCCCTGATTGCTCTTTTTCGGGCGCACCCTGGTGATGTCGATGAGGTGTCTTTCGCCGGAGGGAACGTCGAAGGATCGCGGCAAGTACAGCTCCATGCTGGTGCCCCGGCCGACTTCCGACTGGATTCGCACCGTGCCGCGCGATTGCGTGGCAAAGCCATGGACCTGCGCCAGCCCCAGTCCCGACCCCTTGCCGACGTCCTTGGTCGTGAAGAACGGCTCGAACACGCGCGACAGGATATCCGGGGGCATGCCGACGCCGGTGTCGATGACGGACAGGCGGACATAGTCGCCGGCGATCTCCCCCTCCTTTAGGTCGGGAAGATTTTCCCCGCGCACGACGATGGTGCCGCCGTTGGGCATGGCGTCGCGGGCGTTGACGGCCAGGTTGAGAATGACGAGCTCGAGCTCTCCGGGATCGACCTCCACCGGCCAGAGCTGCTCAGGAAAGTCGAACTCGACATGGACGTCGCCCCTCAGGCTGCGATCGAGCAGTTCGCGCATGCCGCCGATCTGCGCAGCGACGTCGACGGGCTCCGGCCGGAGCTTCTGCCGCCGTGAGAACGCCAGAAGCTGCCTGGTCAGGCTGGCCCCGCGCTGCGCCGCCTGGATCATCCCGTCCATCAGCCGGCGGCGCCGGTTCGGATCGGCCTGGCGGTCGAGCATGTCGAGGCCGCCGGAAATCACCATCAACAGATTGTTGAAGTCGTGGGCCACGCCGCCGGTGAGCTGGCCGATGGCTTCAATCTTCTGAGCCTGGCGAAGCGTTTCCTCGACCCGCGCACGTTCCTCCATTTCGAGGCGAAGCTGCTTGTTGGCTTCCTCCAGCGCCTTGGTCCGCTCGATCACCAGCTTTTCGAGCTCCTGCGCGGTCTGCTCGCGCGCCTCGAGCAGAGCCCGGATCTCATATTGGCGCCGGCGCGCCCGCATCGCCGATTGAATGGCGCTGGTCAGCGTGATCGGCTGGACGGGCCGTTCGAGCAACGAAACATTGCGAAGAAGCCCGACGATGCTGCGCCGCCAGGCGACGACCGAAGGCTGCTCGCGATGGCTGGTGAGGACGACGAAAGGCAGGTCCGACCAAGGCGGCTGGCTCGCTATCCATTGTGCCAGCGGCGCCGTGTCTTTGCCGAATAGTCCTTCCTCGGCCAGAAACACGGTGCCGACACCTGCCGCCATTTCGCTGACGAGCTCGGGCAAGTCCCGGCAATTGACCGCCTCGAGATTCGCGCTACGCAGAAGCTCGGCCGAGGCCTGTCCGTCGCGGCCGATCGGGGCGAATACGAGAACGCGGTGATCGCGATCGGCGGTCATTCGCCGGTCCCTTCCGGGAGTACCGTGCCGGTATAGCGCGGATTGCCGGAAAAGATGCCGCTGAACTCGAGAAGTGGCGGGCCAAGCTTGATCCCGCTGCTACCGAGCCGGAATTCGCGGATGCCATGCTCGTGGCTGCCGCTGCGCTTCTTGACGACCGACAAGGCGCGCCGAACCGTTCCCGCGAACTCGAAATAGCGCAGCATTACGACTGCATCGCTCAGATAGCTGAGATCGACTGGCGTATCCATGGGGCCAACAAGCCCATGCTGAGCAAGAATGAGGATTGTAAATACGCCCTGCTGGGCCAGGTAGCTGAGCAGTTCGTGCATCTGCAGAATGAGAAAGCGTTCATCCGGCATCGCGTTGAGATAGCCAGTCAGGCTGTCGATGATGATCACGCGGGCGTTGTCGACCTCGACGCTCCGGCGAATACTTGCCGCAAACTCGCCGGGCGACAATTCGGCGGGATCGATTTGTTGAAACCGGATCTTCCCGGAGGCGAGATGCTTGTCCAGGGGCAAGCCAAGCGCCCGGGCACGTGCCTCGACCGTTCCGCGCCCTTCATCGAAGGCGAAGAATACGGCGTGCTCGCCACGTTCCGCTGCTGCGATGGCGTAGGTCAGTGCAACGGACGATTTGCCGACGCCAGCAGAGCCGAGGAGAAGCGCGTTGGTGCCGCGCTCGAGCCCGCCTCCCAGGAGTTGGTCGAGGGCGGCGCTGCCGCTGGACACCGTTTCACCTTCGAACAATCTGTGATGCTCGGCCGCCACCAGCCGAGGGAAGATCCGCACCCCACCTTGCGTGATCTTGAAGTCGTGGAAGCCGCCCCGAAATCGGATGCCGCGCATCTTGATCACGCGAAGCCGTCGCCGCTCGGAACCGTAGTCGATGGCAAGCTGTTCGAGCATCACCACGCCATGCGCGATAGAGTGCAGCTGCAGGTCGTCCTGAGACGACGAGAGATCGTCGAGTAGCACGACGGTACAGTTGCGATTGGTGAAGAAGTGCTTGAGCGCCAGCACCTGGCGCCGGTATCGCAGCGGGTTCTGCGCCAGCAGGCGAAGTTCGGACAGGCTGTCGAGCACCACGCGGGAGGGATTGATCCGTTCGACTTCCTTGAAGATCAAACCGGTGGTTTCACTCAGCTCCATTTCGGCGGGATGAAAAACCGTGAGCTCCCGCTCGGGATCAAGCGTTGTTTCCGGCGGAACGAGCTCGAAGATGTCGACACCGTCCAGTGACCATCCGTGTCGCCGGGCCACCACGGTAAGCTCGCGCTTGGTCTCGGAGAGAGAGATGTAGAGAACGCGTTCGCCCTCGCGCACCCCACGCAGAAGGAATTGGAGCGCAATCGTGGTTTTGCCCGTGCCCGGCCGCCCTTCGTAGAGATACATCCGGTTGGCATCCAAGCCGCCGCCCAGGATGTCGTCCAGCCCTTCGCTGCCGGTCGAAACTCTCGGCAAATCCTTGAGGTCGCTACCTGGAGCAGCCGCGGATTGACCGGTCATGAACCCCCCTTAAGCGTATGTTCAGAAAGCTCTCGATGCGCTCCCGCCGGGAGCCGAATCGGTTGAAATGAGTCCGTTTGGGGAACTCCCGGGCCGCGCTCCAGTTCCCGTCTTCGGAGCATGGGCGGATCAGGGAAGCTGACGCGTCATCGGGTCAGCGGTTCCGCTATGAAAGACAATGCGGATGATCCCTGGGTGGCCTCCGTCCAAAAATGAACACAAGCTCCACCTCCGTTGCCATCCTCGCGTGGCATTCACCGTCGGATGCGGTAGATCACGAGGTCCTCGCCGTGGCGGTTCGCGCTACGCTCCAGGAGGTAGTTCGATTTCTCCAGCACGCGCCGGGACGCACCGTTCCCCACATAGACGAGGCCGATGAGAGACGGCAGCATCAGCTGCGACAGGCCGATGTCCGTCAATGCGGTGGCAATCTCGCTGGCAAATCCCCGCCCCCAGTATTCGAGCTTGAACGCGTAGAAGATCTCGATCTCGTCGACGTCGTCCACCAGGATGTGCCGGAGGCCCGCCCGTCCCGCGAAGAACCCGTCTTTCGTCCGCAGCGTCCAGAGGCCGAAGCCGTGCTGGTTCCAATGGTCGATGTTGGTCGCGACATAGGCCTTCGTGACCTCGGGCGTCCGCACCCCGCCGAGATAGCGGGAGACCTCGGCATCGCGATGCAACGCAACGAGGTCGGCAAGGTGGTGCTCGCGAAGCCGTTCGGCGGTCAGTCTGTGGGTGCTGAAATGGTTCATTGCCAGTGATGCATCGCGCCGCGGGCGTGTCGGTGGCAATGAGCCGATCGCTGCAGCGCTTGCGGTCACATAGTGACTGGCGAGCAAGCGGGCCGTGTCGGCCAAGGCAGGAGCGCTCCGAATCCTTTCCACGCTGCCATCATGCCACTGTTTTGCCCGGCGGAGCAAGCAGACTTAGGAAAATCCGTAAGTTATTGATTTTACGACCCACGGTCTACTGTGCATGGGGTTGTTTTCGCAGTTTTGTTTTGGGGGATCATCCCGCGCCCAGCGCGACCGCGATGTTGTACGTCACGAAGCTCGCCGCATAGGCCAGCACCAGCATGTAGGTGAAGGTCGCGCCCATCCAGGCCCAGCTTCCGGTCTCGCGCCGGATCACGGCAAGCGTGGAGGCGCATTGCGGGGCGAAGATGTACCAGGCCAGCATCGACAGCGCGGTCGCAAGCGACCATTTGGTGGCCAGCACCTGGCCGATCTGCTCGGCCGCTTCCTTGCCGCCTTCGATGGCGTAGACCGTGCCGAGGGCTGCGACCGCGACCTCGCGGGCCGCCATGCCCGGGATCAGCGCCACCGCGATCTGCCAGTTGAAGCCGACCGGAGCGAGCAGCGGCTCCAGCGCCTTGCCGATCATCGCCGCCAGGCTGAAGTCGATCGCGGGCTCGGTGGCGCCTGCCGGCGGCTGCGGGAACGAGGCCAGGAACCAGATCAGCACCATCATCGAGAAGATCGTCGTGCCGGCGCGCACGAGGAACATCTTGGCGCGGGTGTAGATGCCGATCGCGATCGATTTCAGCCGCGGCATCTTGTAGTCCGGCAGCTCCAGCATGAACGGCGCCGGCGCATAGTCGCGGATCATGAAGAACTTGATCACGTACGAGACGGCAAGCGCGCTGACGATGCCGGTGGCATAGAGGCCGAACATCACGAGCCCTTGCAGGTTGATGAAGCCCCAGACCTCCTTGGCGGGAATGAAGGCGGAGATGATCAGCGTGTAGACCGGGATGCGCGCCGAGCAGGTCATCAGCGGCGCGATCAGGATCGTGGTGAGGCGGTCGCGCTTGTTGTCGATGACGCGGGTCGCCATGATGCCGGGGATGGCGCAGGCAAAGCTCGACAGCAGCGGAATGAAGGCGCGGCCGTGCAGCCCGGCGCCGCCCATGATGCGGTCCATCAGGAACGCGGCGCGGGCCATGTAGCCGAAATCTTCCAGCAGCAGGATGAACAGGAAGATGATGATGATCTGCGGCAGGAACACGATCACGCTGCCGACGCCTGAGATCACGCCGTTCTGGAGGAAGCTCTGCAGCAGGCCGCCGGGCAGGGTGGCCTGGACCAGTTCGCCCAGCGCCTCGAAGCCGGAGTTGAGCAGCTCCATCAGCGGCTGCGCCCAGGCGAACACCGCCTGGAACATCACGAAAAGGATCAGCGCCAGCACGATGAGGCCGCCGACGGGATGCAGCACCACCGCGTCAATCCGCGCGGTCCAGGTGTCGGGCCTGGCAGGCAGGCTGACGCAATCGGCGATGATGCGGTCGGCCTCGCGCTGGGTTGCGCGCAATTCGCCGACGCTGAGCGCGCGCCAGCTGTTTTCGGCCGGCTCGGCGGCGAGCTTTGCGGAGATCTCGTCGGTCAGCTTGAGCAGGTCGGCGGTGCCGCCCTTGCGCACCGCGATCGAGGTGACCACGGGTACGTCGAGCTCCTTGGCGAGCCGCTCGACGTCCACGGTGACGCCGCGGCGGCTCGCAATGTCGAACATGTTGAGGACGAGGATCATCGGCCGTCCGGTGCGCTTGAGCTCGAGCAGCAGGCGGATGGTCAGGCGCAGATTGGTGCTGTCGGCGACGCACAGCACGAGATCGGGCACGGTCTCGCCGGAGGCCTTGCCGAGCACGAAGTCGCGGGTGATCTCCTCGTCCGGGCTGCGGCCGCGCAGCGAATAGGTACCGGGAAGGTCGACGACCGAGACCTGGCGTCCCCCGGGGGTGACGAAGAAGCCTTCCTTGCGCTCGACGGTGACGCCGGGATAGTTCGCCACCTTCTGCCGGCTGCCGGTCAGGGCGTTGAACAGCGATGTCTTGCCGCTGTTGGGCGTGCCCACCAGGGCGAGATGCAGCAGGGGTGCTTCCATGGATCGATGGCCTGGGGGCGGGATTTCGGTCGCTCGTCAGGCGACGATGACGGCCATGGCTTCGCGACGGCGGACCGCGATGGTGATGCTGTCGACCCGGACGGCGATCGGGTCGCGCCCGACCAAGCCCTCATGCAGGATCTCGACCCGGGCGCCCTCGACGAAGCCGAGTTCGATCAGACGGCTCTCGAGCTCGACGTCCGAGAGCGACGAGCCGGCTTGCTGGGCGGCGAGGCGCTGGATGACGCCGGTATAGCCGCGCTGGGCCAGACCCAGCGGCATGTGGGGACGCGTGTCAGTAGTGTCGGTCATGCCCTGTATTTTCAACGCCGGGCATGGAGGTCAAGCGTACGCGCGCGCCGAAGCCGCACCTTAGAGCGATTATAAGGTGCAGGGGAGAGACGCCGTCGAGGGCGCCTCCGGTCGGCTACTGGGCCGGGACCTTGTCCGGCTGGGCGGCCATGGCGCGGCTCTTGAAGTAGTCCAGGACGAAGAGCCGGATTGCAGACGACAGATTGCCCTGCTGACGGTTGTTGTCGATCTCGCCGACCAGCTCCGACAGGGTCATGTTGCGCAGCCCGGAAATCTCTTTCATGCCGTTCCAGAACGCCTCTTCGAGGCTGACGCTGGTCTTGTGGCCGGCGACGACGATCGACCGTTTCACGACCGGCGACTTCATGGCTGCTCCTCGCGATCGATCCGGTGCTGGTCCAGATGCTCCTTGGCCTGGTCCGCCCGCTTCTCCTCCGCCGACCGGTCCGCCTTCGTGCGCCCGAATTTCGCCCGGTTGGCGTCCGCCTGCTTCGCCGAGGCTTCCCGCTCGACGCGCTTCCTGAAACGATTCAGGTTGATGACGTTCCCCATGCCGCGTCTCCATCACCCGATCCTCTTCTTGCCGGATGAAATATTCAGATACAGAGCGCTTCGTTGCGCCCCAGAAGACTTGATCGCCATTCGCTCGTCCTCGTCAATCGGCCATCAGGCCATCAAACGATGAATTTCGCCCCGTCGGGGGCAGTAGGGCTGCGTAGCATGCCGCCCCGCGGCAACATTGACGGTAATCAAATCCCGCCCGCAAAACCGCTTCTTTTTAGGGCGCCGAGCGTCCGTATCACTACGGATGGCAATCGGAATTCGGAAGCTAGCCCGGGCTGGTCATCTTCTCGGGGCGCACCAGGCGGTCAAACTCGTCGGCCGAGACGAAGCCGAGCCGCAGCGCCTCCTCCTTCAGCGTGGTACCGTTGGCGTGCGCCGTCTTGGCCACCTTGGCGGCGTTGTCGTAGCCGATCTTCGGGGCCAGCGCGGTCACCAGCATCAGCGAGCGCTGCATCAGCTCCTGGATGCGCTTTTCGTCGGCGCGGATGCCGCTGACGCAATGTTCGGTGAAGGAGCGTGCGGCGTCCGCCATCAGACGGATCGAGTGCAGCATGTTGTAGGCGAGCACGGGCTTGTAGACGTTGAGCTCGAAATGGCCTTGGCTGCCGGCGACGGTGATGGCGGTGTGATTGCCGAACACCTGGCAGCACACCATGGTCATCGCCTCGCATTGGGTCGGATTGACCTTGCCCGGCATGATCGATGAGCCCGGCTCGTTCTCCGGCAGGATCAATTCGCCGAGCCCCGAGCGCGGGCCGGAGCCGAGCAGCCGGATGTCGTTGGCGATCTTGAACAGGCCGGTGGCGACCGAATTGATGGCACCGTGCACCAGCACATAGGCATCGTTCGACGCCAGCGCCTCGAATTTGTTGGCGGCGCTGGTGAAGGGCAGCTTGGTGATCTCAGCGACGTGCTTGGCGAACAGCTTTGCAAAGCGCGGCTTGGAGTTGAGGCCGGTGCCGACGGCGGTGCCGCCCTGCGCCAGCGGATAGAGCTCCTTCACCGCGCTCCTGAGGCGGGCGATGCCGCTTTCGACCTGCGCGGCATAGCCGGAAAATTCCTGACCGAGCGTCAGGGGCGTCGCATCCTGGGTATGGGTGCGGCCGATCTTGACGATCCTGGAAAACTCCTTCTCCTTCTTGCGCAGCGCGCTGAGCAACTCGCCGAGAGCAGGGACCAGATCGACATTGATGCGGCTTGCGGCCGCGATGTGCATCGCGGTGGGAAACGAGTCGTTCGACGACTGGCTCATGTTGACGTGGTCGTTCGGGTGCACCGGTGTCTTGGCGCCGAGTTCGCCGCCGAGCAGCTCATTGGCGCGGTTGGCGATCACCTCGTTGAGGTTCATGTTGCTCTGCGTGCCCGAGCCGGTCTGCCACACCACGAGCGGGAAATGGTCGTCCAGCTTGCCCTCGATCACCTCGCGCGCGGCGCGGATGATGGCATTGGCGCGGCGCTCGTCGAGCAGGCCGAGCTCGCGATTGGACTGTGCGGCGGCGAGCTTGACGATCCCGAGTGCATGCACCAGCGAGATCGGCATGCGGTCGGTGCCGATGCGAAAATTCTGGCGCGAGCGTTCGGTCTGCGCGCCCCAGTAGCGATCGGCTGGGACCTCGATGGGACCAAAGCTGTCGGTTTCGATCCGGGTCGCGGCGCTTGAGGGGCGGGTCGTCTTCGCGCGGGAAGCTTTGGCCATGAGCACATCCATTCTGCCGCGCGAAACGCCGCGCGGCTTTTCCATGTGCTTCTCTATATAGGCAGTTTGGGTGCGTACGACGGGCGGGAGCCCAATCTAGATCATTTCTTGCGGAAACGATCGAGCCGCACGACTTCGGCGCCGCCCTGGCTCGGCGAAGGCGGTTCGTCGGTGGCTTCCGCTGTCTCGGTCGCAGGTGCCGGGACCGATACAGCCGACGGCGCCGGCGCTGCGGGCAAAGTCTCGGCCGCGACCTCGGCGACGTCGGAGGTGTCGAACTGGAGGCCGAACTTCACGGACGGGTCGAGGAAGCTCTTGATGGCGCCAAACGGCACCACCAGCCGCTCCGGGATGCCGCCAAAGGACAGGCCGACCTCGAAGCGATCCTCGAGCACGGTCAGGTCCCAGAACTGGTGCTGGAGGATGATCGTCATCTCTTCCGGATATTGCGCGAGCAGCCGCGGCGACAGCTTCACGCCATCGGCCTTCGACACGAAGGTGATGAAGAAATGGTGCTCGCCCGGCAGGCCATGGGCCGCGGCGTCGGTCAGCACCTTCCGCAGCACGCCGCGCAGCGCGTCGCGGGCCAGCACATCGTATCGGATATGATCGGTCGCCATGGTCGTCCTGTTGCATCCCGAAGCCGGACCCTGCCGGCCCCGACTCGTCAAGCCTCGATAGTACCGCGCCTGACGGTTGAGCAGGAGTCCCGCCGGGGAGAAATCTAAAAGAGTAAAGTGGAGGCTTCTGTTGCCAGGTGCCTCCGAACCCCGCCTAACGGAGCTTAACCCGTTAGGACTTTAGAGTGGTCTTTCAAACTGCGTTACGCAGCCTGAGCAACCGGAGCAAAGTTGTCGTTGGCAACTATTGCAGTAGCCCGATAACGGCGGAACAATACCGGGAAAAAGTACGCCCTTTACGCCCTCGTCGATCCTATTTCGCCCCCGCCAAAGCCCGCTTCCGGGATGCCCTGATCGTGGGCTTTGGTGGAGGCGCCGGGTACCGCCCCCGGGTCCGAATGGTTTATTGCGACGACCGTTTATTTCCATAGCCGGCGAACCGGCATCACCAATATAGGGGACAAAGCTCTCAAAAAACAGAGGGTTGGAGGGTTATTCCCTCTGGGTAAGTTCCGGACTCGTCTTGGCCGCCGCGCAATCCTCGTTCTAAGCTCCTGACATGTCCCCGGATTCAGCGCCGGCCGCCCAGCAGCCGGGTATTCTTGCCACCCCGCCGAGCGTCGCCGCACTATTCCTGGCCTTCGCCCGGATGTCGCTGGCCGGTTTCGGGGGCGTCCTGGTGTTTGCCCGGCGCGCGATCGTCGAGCAGCACCGCTGGATGACGGCGGACGAGTTCAATGAGACCTTTGCGCTTTGCCACTTCCTGCCGGGCCCCAATATCGTCAATCTGTCCATGGTGTTCGGATCGCGACTGCGCGGCGTCGCCGGGGGCCTTGCCGCCTTCGCGGGGCTGTTGGTGCCGCCGACACTGATCGTGACGGTGCTTGCCATCGCCTATGCCCATTTCGGGGACCTTGCGGTGCTCAGCCGGATCCTCGCCGGCATCTCCTGCGCGGCAGTCGGCCTCTTGATAGCGGTGGTCTTTCGCATGATGACGCCGCTGCTGAAGCGGGCGGATCCGCCCGCGATGATCCTGATGCTCGGCGTGTTCCTAGCCATCGGCGTGCTTCGCCTGCCGCTCCAGGCGGTGCCGCTGGTCGCGATCCCCGTTAGTGTCGGCCTCACCTATTTCCTGCGGCGGAAAGTAGCAGCATGACCAGCCATAGCCCGATCTGGTCGCTGATCTCCACCTTTGGCCTGATGTCGCTGTTCGCCGTCGGCGGGGCCGCGGCAGCAGTGCCCGAGATGCACCGCATCGCGGTCGAGGTGAATCACTGGATGACCGACAAGCAGTTCACGGATGCCTATGCGATCGCTCAGCTCTCGCCAGGTCCGAACGTTCTTATCGTGACGTTAATAGGCTATGCCGTCGCGGGCATTCCCGGCGCGATGGCGGCGACGCTGGCGATGTGCCTGCCGACGGCGCTGTTTGCCTATTATGTCAGCCGGCTTCTGAACCGCCCCGGCCAATCGCGCTGGCCCGGTGTGATTCAGGCTGCACTGGTTCCGCTTTCGATCGGTCTGATGGCGGCGAGCGCGTTGATCCTCGCCCAGTCGGCCGATCGCACGATTGCTGCACTGCTCCTGACCGTCGTGGTTGCGGTGATCGCATCAGTCTCGCGCATCAATCCACTCTGGCTCCTGCTGGCCGGCGGGATGTTGGGTTTTGCTGGCATTGTGTGACGAAAATCGCTAGGCAGTGGTCCGGGGCGGGGGATCCAGTTCCAGGCGATTTACAACAACAGTGCTCGTGACTTACGGGTCGCGGAGGAGACATGCATGGCCGACACGATGGGCCACTCAGCGACGGCCAACCGAAACACCCGGATGGCGCTCGGATTTTGTCTGCTGGCGATTGCGCCGCAGATCTTCGAATTGATCTGGTCGATCGGGACGATCTTCGGCTGGGGGGCCGGCCGCGGTCCGGCGGCGGTCATCACCGGCCATGTGACGGCGCTGCTGGCTGGCGCGCCGAGTGCCGTGTTCGGATCGTTCGGCGGCGGCACCAAGAAGATGTCGTCCGAGGTGCTGCTGGCGCTGATCTATTCCTACCCGCTGTTCGCGGTGGCGATCCTTACGCTGTTCATGACGATCCGATCGGCACAGGACTATGTCGGCGGCGTCGTCCTGATGGCCGTTGCGCTGTTCGCGCTGTATGCATCGAGCGATTTGCAGGGCATGCGGGGCTTCTCGTTCGGCGCAGGGACCGCGCCGCGCATGTTCGGCGGGCTGCTGGTCGCCTTGTCTGCCGCGATCGCGCTGACCGGTCTTCTGACCAATGGGCCGGCGATGGCCCACTATTCCTGGCGGGGACCGCTGTTCGTTGTGGTCGCGATCGTCTTCTTTGCCCTGTCGATCCGGTCCCTTGGTCTCATCGTCACGGCCTTCGGGAGCTTCATGATCGCGGCAGCGGGCTCGCACGAGACGCGCTGGCTCGAAGCGGCGATCGTCGGCGCCTGCCTGACTCTCGGTTGCGCAATCCTGTTTCCGTACGTGCTCGGACTGCCGATGCCGATGTATCCGCGTTTCCTGATCCAGTGAGGGCGTGATGGATATTTTTGCGAACCTCGCTCACGGCTTCGCCGTCGCATTTACTCCGATCAACCTTCTGATGTGTCTGATCGGCGCCCTGGTCGGCACGCTGGTCGGCGTGCTCCCCGGTATCGGCACCATCGCGACCGTCGCGATGCTGCTGCCGATCACGTTCGGACTGCCGCCGGTCGGCGCGCTGATCATGCTCGCCGGCATCTATTACGGCGCGCAATATGGCGGTTCGACCACGTCGATCCTGGTCAACATACCCGGTGAAGCGACATCGGTCGTGACAGCCATAGACGGTCACCAGATGGCGAAGCAGGGCCGTGCCGGCCCGGCATTGGCGATCGCGGCGATCGGCTCGTTCTTCGCCGGCTGCGTGGCCACTGTCCTGATTGCGATCCTCGGTGCGCCGCTCACGAAGCTCGCGCTGGCGTTCGGTCCGGCCGAATATTTCTCGCTGATGGTGCTCGGCCTGATCTTCGCGGTGGTGCTGGCCAAGGGCTCGGTGCTGAAGGCGATCGCGATGATCGTGTTCGGGCTGCTGCTCTCGATGGTCGGCTCGGACATCGAGACCGGCGCCTCGCGCATGGCCTTCAACATTCCGGAGCTTGCCGACGGCCTCGGCTTTGCGACGGTGGCGATGGGCGTGTTCGGCTTTGCCGAGATCATCCGCAATCTCGACCATGGCGCCGAGATGAACCGCGATCTCGTTCAGCAGAAGATCACGGGCCTGATGCCGACCAGGAAGGATCTGATCGATGCGACGCCGCCGATCCTGCGCGGCACCGTGCTCGGTTCCATTCTCGGTATTCTCCCCGGCGGCGGCGCGGTGATCGCCTCGTTCGCAGCCTACACGCTCGAGAAGAAGCTCGCCAAGAACCCGTCGCGGTTCGGCCGCGGCGCGATCGAGGGCGTGGCGGGGCCGGAGAGTGCCAACAATGCTGCGGCGCAAACTTCGTTCATCCCGCTGCTCACGCTCGGCATCCCGCCGAACGCGGTGATGGCCCTGATGGTCGGCGCGATGACGATCCACGGCATCGTGCCGGGCCCGCAGGTGATGCAGAAGCAGCCCGATCTCGTCTGGGGCATGATCGCCTCGATGTGGATCGGCAATCTGATGCTGATCATCATCAACCTGCCGCTGGTCGGCATCTGGGTGCGGCTCCTGCGCGTGCCGTACCGGCTGATGTTCCCCTCGATCGTGATCTTCTGCGCGATCGGCATCTATTCGGTGAACAATGCTCCGGTCGACGTCATCCTGGCCGGTATCTTCGGTCTCGTCGGCTACTGGTTGATCAAGCACGATTTCGAGCCGGCGCCGCTGCTGCTCGGCATGGTGCTCGGACCGTTGATGGAAGAGAACCTGCGCCGTGCGCTGCTGATCTCGCGCGGCGACTGGAGCGTGTTCCTGACGCGTCCGTTGTCGGCGGTGCTGCTGGCGGTCGCGGCTGGCCTTCTTGTGCTTACGGTGCTACCGGCGTTGCGCGCCAAGCGCGACGAGGTGTTCACCGAGTCCGAGAATTGATGTTGGGTGCGCTTGCGTCGGCTCAGTCCTGCGTCGGCGCGCCGCATTCGGAAGTCGAATCGACTTGTGTTACGGCTTCGTGAAATGGAGATGCCGGCCTTTGGGCCGGCATTTTGTTTGTAGCCCAAAGAACCGACAGGGGAATCGCCATGACGTTCATTCGCGCGCTCACGGGCGCATGTGCAGCAACGCTCGCATCGCTGGGCAGCTTCATCGCGCCGGCCGAGGCGCAGACCTATCCGACCCGCACGATCACCATGATCGTGCCGTTCGCGGCCGGCGGGCCGACCGACGTGATCTCGCGCATCGTCACGGGGAACATGGCGCAGACGCTGGGGCAGAGCATCGTCATCGAGAACGTCGTCGGCGCCGGCGGCACCACGGCCACGACGCGCGCTGCGCGCGCGGCCAATGACGGCTACACGCTGATCACCGGGCACATGGGTACGCATGCCGCCTCGGTGCCGCTCTATCCGAAGCTGGCCTATCACCCCGAGAAGGATTTCGAGCCGGTCGCGCTGCTGGCGGGCACGCCGATCCTGATCCTGGCGCGCAAGGATTTTCCGCCGAAGGATCTCAAGGAGTTCGTCACCTACGTGAAGGCGAATGCCGAGAAGGTCAATGCTGCGCATGCCGGCATCGGCTCGGTCTCGCACGTCTCGTGCGAGCTCCTTCACTCCATTCTCGACATCAAGCCCGTCGGCGTGCCCTTCAGCGGCACCGGACCCGCGATGAACGCGCTCGTGGCCGGACAGGTCGACTACATGTGCGACCAGATCGTCAACGCCGTGCCGCAGATCAATGCCGGCACCATCAAGGCCTACGCGATCGCCACGGCCGAGCGTAACCCGTCGCTGCCGAACGTGCCGACCACGGCGGAGGCCGGCCTGCCGGCCTTCCAGGCCCAGGCGTGGAACGCGGTGTTCGCGCCCAAGGGAACCTCGCCCGCCATCGTGGCGACCCTGAACGCCGCCGCCAACAAGGCGCTCGACGACGAGACCGTGAAGAAGCGCCTGCTCGAGCTCGGCAGCGTCATCCCGGGGCCTAAGGACCGCACGCCGGAGGCGCTGGGGGCCCTCGTCAAGAGCGAGATCGCGAAGTGGAGCCCGGTGCTCAAGCCGGCAAATTAAGCAAAGCCATCAAGTCGATAGGCGAGGGGCGGGACGCTGAGTTCCGCCCCTTGTCGTTTTGCCGGAAAGGCTCACTTTTCCGGGTATAATCGGTGGAGGCAGCGAATCGCGGCTGTCGTCGCACGGGAGGCACCGTTAAGTTCGCCGCCTCCCAAAGGCTCATGACACATGCATCAGTATCAGGACCTGCTCGAACGGATTCTTTCGGACGGCGCGGAGAAGACCGACCGGACCGGCACCGGCACGCTCTCGGTATTCGGCCATCAGATGCGCTTCAACCTGTCCGCCGGCTTCCCGATGCTGACCACCAAGCGGCTGCCGCTGAAGGCGATCGTGCATGAGCTGCTCTGGTTCCTGAAGGGCGACACCAACATCAAATATCTCCGCGACAACGGCGTCACCATCTGGGACGAATGGGCGGACGCCAATGGCGATCTCGGCCCGGTGTACGGCCATCAATGGCGCTCATGGCCCACGGCGGACGGGCGCAGCATCGACCAGATCGCCAATGTCATCGACATGATCAAGCGCACGCCCGATTCCCGCCGGCTGATCGTCACCGCCTGGAATCCCGCCGACGTCGAGAAGATGGCTCTGCCGCCCTGCCACCTGTTGTTCCAGTTCTATGTCGCGAACGGAAAATTGTCGTGCCAGCTCTATCAGCGCTCGGCCGACGTATTCCTCGGCGTGCCTTTCAACATCGCCTCCTACGCGCTGCTCACCATGATGGTGGCGCAGGTCACCGGCCTGAAGCCCGGCGACTTCGTGCATTCGTTCGGCGACGCCCACCTCTATTCCAACCATCTGGAGCAGGCGCGGCTCCAGCTCACCCGGGCGCCGCGGCCGCTGCCGGTGATGCGGATCAATCCCGAGGTGAAGGACATCTTCTCCTTCCGCTACGAGGATTTCGAGCTCGTCGGCTATGATCCGCATCCGCACATCAAGGCGGAAGTCGCGGTCTAGCGTCTATGTCGCTCAACATCCGCCACGTGCGCCCGGGCGAAGCCGGGCTCGTTCTGGGTTTCATCCGCGAGCTTGCTGAATACGAGAAACTGTCGCACGAGGTGGAGGCGACCGAGGCTGACATCGCCGACGCACTGTTCGGCGAAAAGCCGCAGCTCTATTGCGCGATCGCGGAGTGGAACGGTGAGCCGGCCGGCTTCGCGGTGTGGTTTGCGAACTTCTCGACATTCAGCGGTCGCCACGGCATCTATCTCGAAGATCTCTATGTAAGGCCATCACATCGGGGCAGGGGTCTCGGCAAGGCGCTGCTGGTCTATCTTGCCAGGGAATGCGTCGAGAACGGCTGGTCGCGCCTGCAATGGGCGGTGCTCGACTGGAACGCGCCGTCGATCGCATTCTACAAATCGCTCGGGGCGGTCATGATGGATGATTGGACGCTGTGCCGCGTCACCGGGCCTGCGCTGACGCGCCTCGCCGGGAACGCGCCCTGATGGAGATCGTCTTCGTCGTTGCCATCGCGGAGAACGGCGTCATCGGCGCGGGCAACGCCATTCCGTGGCGGTTGAAATCCGACATGGCCCGATTCAAGGCGCTCACGATCGGCAGGCCGGTGATCATGGGCCGCAAGACCTTCGAGTCCCTGCGCCGGCCGTTGCCGGGCCGCACCAACATCGTGATCACGCGCGATGCGGCCTATCGTGCCGCCGGCGCCATCGTTACGACGGCCGCAGCGGATGCGGAGGCGGTCGCGCGCGGCGATGCCCTGCGGCGTTCGGTCACTGAGATCGCGGTGATCGGCGGCGCCGAGATCTACCGGCACTGGCTCGCTCGCGCTGATCGCCTCGAAATCACCGAAGTGCATGCGCGGCCGGAAGGCGACACGCATTTCGCCATCGACAAGGCGGGGTGGGACGAGACGACGCGCATCCGTCATCCTGCAGGACCTGACGACAGCGCCGACTTCTCCTATGTGACATATCGTCGGCGGGCGGGGCATTAACCGCATTTGCCAATGTTAACATTGACTTTTCTGCCCCTGAGCTTAGCTCGGAGGACGGCCCGGGTTGCGTTGTAAGGGACCTGCCTGTCCCCTATAAAGCCGGACCGGACAAAGCGGGCGGGGGCATTCTGCCCTGCCGAGGAGAGCGTCGAATGCCGTGGAAGAATCAGGGCGGTGGCCCATGGGGCTCGGGTCCAAAGGGACCATGGGGCTCAGGCCCGCAACCGGTCGGGCCGAGGCCGCCGGATCTGGAAGACCTTCTGCGCCGCAGCCAGGACCGCCTCCAGCAGATCATGCCGGGCGGTTACTTCTCGGGCATCGGAATCACGCTGATCATCCTGCTGATCGTCGCATTCTGGCTGCTGTCGGGCTTCTTCCGCGTGCAGTCCGAAGAGCTCGGTGTCGTGCTGCGCTTCGGCAAGCATGTCCGCACCGTGCAGCCGGGCCTGAACTATCACCTGCCTTATCCGATCGAGACCGTGCTGCTGCCGAAGGCGCTGCGCGTCAATACCACCTCCATCGGCATGACGCTGATCGAGGATCCGGCACGGCGCGGCCGGACCATTCGGGACGTGCCTGAGGAGAGCCTGATGCTGACCGGCGACGAGAACATCGTCGACGTCGACTTCACCGTGCTCTGGCGCATCAAGCCGGACGGTGTCGGCGATTTCCTCTTCAACATCCAGAACCCCGAGGGCACCGTGAAGGCGGTCTCCGAGAGCGCGATGCGCGAGGTGATCGGCCGGTCCCAGATCCAGCCGATCCTGACCGGTGCGCGCAACGTGACCGAGCAGGGCGTCCAGGAGCTGATCCAGAGGACCCTGGACAGCTACGGCGCGGGCATCCTCATCACCCAGGTGCAGATGCAGAAGGTCGATCCGCCGGCGCAGGTGATCGACGCGTTCCGCGACGTCCAGGCGGCCCGCGCCAACCAGGAGCAGCTGCAGAACGAGGCGCAGACCTACGCCAATCAGGTGATCCCGCAGGCGCGCGGACGCGCGGCCAAGATCCTGCAGGATGCCGAAGGTTACAAGGAGCAGGCGGTCGCCGAGGCCAAGGGCCAGAGCGCGCGCTTCCTGAAGGTTTACGACGAGTACAAGAAGGCGCCCGACGTGACGCGTGAACGGATCTACCTGGAGACGATGGAGCGCGTGCTCGGCGGCGCGGACAAGCTCGTTTATGATGGCGGCCCATCGGGACAGGGCGTCGTGCCCTATCTGCCGCTTCCCGAACTGGCGCCCAAGCGGACGCCTGCCACCGGTGCGCAGTCGAGCGGAGGCAACCGATGAGGTCTCCGGTCACAGGTTTCGTCACGCTGCTCGTGCTCCTGTTCGTCGTGGTCGTCGGCTACATGTCGCTGTTCACGGTGCAGCAGACCGAGCAGACGATCGTGCTCCAGTTCGGCAGGCCCGTCGAGGTCGTCACCGCGCCCGGCCTGCATTTCAAGGCGCCGTGGAATTCGGTGATCAACATCGACAAGCGGATCCTCGACCTGGAGAACCCGTCGCAGGAAGCGATCGCGTCCGACCAGAAGCGGCTCGTGGTGGATGCCTTCGCGCGCTACCGCATCAAGAATGCATTGCGCTTCTACCAGAGCGTCGGCTCGATCCAGGCCGCCAATATCCAGCTCACCACCCTCCTGAACGCAGCGCTCCGCCGCGTGCTCGGCGAGGTCACCTTCATCAACGTGGTGCGCGACGACCGCGAAAAGCTGATGCAGCGCATCCGCGAGCAGCTCGACCGCGAAGCCGATGGCTACGGCATTCAGGTCGTCGACGTCCGGATCCGCCGCGCCGACCTGCCGGAGCAGAACAGCCAGGCGGTCTACCAGCGCATGAAGACGGAGCGCGACCGCGAGGCGGCCGAGTTCCGGGCGCAGGGTGCCCAGAAGGCTCAGGAGATCAAGTCCAAGGCCGACCGCGAGGCGACCGTGATCATCGCGGAAGCCAATTCGCAGTCCGAGCAGACCCGCGGTGCGGGCGATGCCGAGCGCAACCGCCTGTTCGCGGAAGCCTACGGCAAGGACGCCGACTTCTTCGCCTTCTACCGGTCGATGGCGGCCTATGAGAACGGGTTGCGCGCGAACGATACCCGTTTCCTGCTGCGGCCGGACTCGGATTTCTTCCGGTACTTCGGTAGCGCCTCCGGCAGGACGCCAAGCGAGACGCCGGCGAAGCCGTAAGCTAGACAAGGGCGGCCGGTCTGGCCGCCCTTTGTCCAGACAAGAACAGCATAGCGGGAGGTTCCATTCCGATGAGGTCCATTGCGTTCGCCGACTTCCTCATCGGCCTTGGCATTCTGTTCGTGCTTGAAGGCTTGATGTTCGCGGCCAGTCCCAACTGGATGCGCAAAGCGATGAAGAGCGCCATCGCCACGCCGGACAACATCCTGCGGGTGGTCGGGATCGGCTCGGCCATCGCAGGTCTGGTCCTGATCTGGGTTATTCGGCGCCCGATTTAGGCACCGGGGCAACGCCAAAGTGAAGGCGCCGGACGGTTTTTCGCCGTATTGTCGGGTTCTTGAGGCCCGCTCAGCTCCGCGCTTGCGCCGTGCCCCCGTTCGAGCGCAGTCTGGCGCCAAATCCCTTTGTCTGGAGATCACAATGACCGCTGCCACCACTGCCCCGTCCCGCTCGCGCCGCGGCGTGCGATTTGGTGTGCGAATTGGGTTGGCCGCGCTTGCCGTCAGTGCTCTCGGCGCGTTCGGCACGCCAGCCCATGCGCGCGGACCCGACGGCATCGCCGACGTCGCCGAGAAGGTGATCGACGCGGTCGTCAACATCTCGACCTCGCAAAACGTCGAAGCCAAGGGCGGGGGCAGCAACTCGATGCCGCAGCTGCCGCCCGGTTCGCCCTTCGAAGAGTTCTTCGACGATTTCTTCAAGAACCGCAGGGGCCCCGGTGGCGGCAGCAAGGGCGGCGAGAACAACGCGCCGCGCAAGACCAACTCGCTCGGAAGCGGCTTCATCATCGACACCGCGGGTGTCGTCGTCACCAACAACCACGTCATTGCCGACGCCGACGAGATCCACGTCATCCTCAACGACGGCACCAAGATCAAGGCCGAGCTGGTCGGCGTCGACAAGAAGACCGATCTCGCCGTGCTCAAGATCAAGCCGACGAAGCCGCTGGTGGCGGTCAAGTTCGGCGATTCCGACAAGCTGCGGCTCGGCGACTGGGTGGTCGCGATCGGCAACCCCTTCAGTCTCGGCGGCACGGTGACGGCCGGCATCGTCTCGGCCAAGAACCGCGACATCTCTTCGGGGCCGTACGACAGCTACATCCAGACCGACGCCTCCATCAACCGCGGCAATTCCGGCGGCCCGCTGTTCAACCTCGACGGCGACGTCATCGGCGTCAACACGCTGATCATCTCGCCCTCCGGCGGCTCCATCGGCATCGGTTTCGCCGTGCCGTCGAAGACGGTGGTGGGCGTCGTCGACCAGCTCCGGCAGTTCGGCGAGCTGCGCCGCGGCTGGTTAGGGGTGCGCATCCAGAGCGTCACCGACGAGATCGCCGAGAGCCTCAACATCAAGCCCGCGCGCGGTGCTCTGGTCGCCGGCGTCGACGACAAGGGCCCGGCCAAGCCCGCCGGCATCGAGCCCGGCGACGTCGTCGTCAAGTTCGACGGCAAGGACGTCAAGGACCCGAAAGACCTGTCCCGCGTCGTCGCCGACACCGCGGTCGGCAAGGAGGTCGACGTCGTCATCATCCGCAAGGGCCAGGAAGAGATCAAGAAGGTCACGCTGGGCCGCCTCCAGGATCCCGACAAGGTGCAGGCCGCGGTGAAGACCGACGAGCCGGCGCCCGAGAAGCCGGTGACGCAGAAGGCGCTCGGCCTCGATCTCGCGACGCTGAACAAGGATCTGCGCACGCGCTACAAGATCAAGGACAGCGTCAAGGGCGTCGTCGTCACCAATGTCGATGCCAAGTCGGACGCCGCCGAGAAGCGCCTGTCCGCCGGCGACGTCATCGTCGAGGTGGCGCAGGAGGCCGTTTCCAGCGGCGCCGACATCCAGAAGCGTATCGACCTGCTCAAGAAGGAGGGCAAGAAATCGGTGCTGCTGCTGGTCTCCAACGGCGACGGCGAACTGCGCTTCGTCGCGTTGAGCGTGCAGTAATTTCATCCGTCATTCCGGGGCGATGCGAAGCATCGAACCCGGAATCTCGAGGTTCCCCGGTGCGCGATTGCGCACCCGAGGTCTGGTGCTTCGCACCATCCCGGAACGACGTTTGCGTCAGCCCTCCACGAACTCGTCGCGCCGATAGCCCTGCGCATAGAGCAGCGCGGTGAGATCACCGTGGTCGATTCGCGCGGCGGCCGCGGCGGCCACCGCCGGCTTGGCATGGTAGGCCACACCCAGACCCGCGGCCTGGATCATCGCGAGATCGTTGGCGCCGTCGCCGACCACCACCGAGTCGATGTCGTCGAGATCGAACGATTCCATTAGATCCACCAACGTCGCGAGCTTGGCGGCGCGGCCCAGGATCGGCTCCTTGACCTCGCCGGTGAACTTGCCGTCGCGCACGACGAGCTCGTTGGCGCGGTTCTCCTGGAAGCCAAGCTTGGCGGCGACCGCGCGCGTGAACAATGTGAAGCCGCCGGAGACGAGGCAGGTATAGGCGCCGTTTGCGCGCATGGTCGCGACCAGCTCGCGGCCTCCCGGCGTCAGCGTGATGCGCTTGTCCAGCACCTCGTCGACGGCGCTGGCGGGCAAGCCCTTGAGCAGCGCGACGCGCTCGCGCAGCGCCGGCTCGAACTCGATCTCGCCGCGCATCGCGCGCTCGGTGATGCCGGCCACATGCGCCTTCACCCCGACGAAATCGGCCAGCTCGTCGATGCATTCCTGGCCGATCATGGTGGAATCCATGTCGGCGAGAAAAAGCTTCTTGCGCCTGAAGCCGACAGGCTGCACGACGATGTCGATGGGCAGGTCGCCGCGAAGCTCGCGCAGCCGCTGCTCGATGGCGTGGCGGTCGGCTTCGAGGTTACTGTCGGCGCCGAAAGGGATGTCGACCGCAACCCCGTCGAACAGCCAGTGCGCGGGTGCCGCCTGTGGCAGCACGGCGCGGGCGCCGTCGACGATGGTGGAATCGAGCGCGGGATTATTAGGGTTGCAGATCAGCGTGGCGACGAGGGACATTTGAGGTTTTCGTGAGCGAGGGGCATTCGAGCAAGGCCGTGCTTATCGCAGGCCCGACCGCCAGCGGCAAGTCGGCGCTGGCGCTCGAGCTTGCGCGCGCCACCGGCGGCGTCGTCATCAATGCCGATTCCATGCAGGTGTACCGCGACCTGCGCATCATCACGGCACGGCCGACGGGGGCGGACGAGGCGCTGGTGCCGCATCATCTCTATGGGCATGTCGATGCGTCGGTGAATTTCTCGGCTGGTGCCTGGGTGGCCGACGCGTCGAAGGCGCTCGAAGAAACGAGGGCCCAAGGACGTCTTCCGGTCTTCATCGGCGGCACCGGTCTCTATTTCAAGGCGCTGACCACAGGTCTCTCCGTGGTGCCGCCGATCCCCGCCGAGGTCCGTGAGAACGTGCGCGGGCGGCTGGAACGGAACGGCGTCGAAGCGCTGCACGCCGAGCTCGCCGCGCGCGACCCGCGCGCGGCCGGGCGATTGAACCTGCGCGACCGAACCCGCATCGCGCGCGCTCTCGAGGTGATCGAGGCGACCGGCCGCTCGCTGCTCGACTGGCACCGCGAAGGCCAGCCGCCGCTGCTGCCGAAGGACAGTTTTCGCGCGGTGTTCCTCGCGCCAGAGCGGGACGAGCTGTACGCCCGCATCGATGCCCGTTTCGAGGCCATGCTGAGCGCCGGCGCGCTCAACGAGGTCGAGCGGCTCGCCGCCAGGCAGCTCGATCCGCTGCTGCCGGCGATGAAGGCCCATGGCGTGCCGGCCCTGATCCGCCACTTGCGGGGCGAGCTCAGCCTGGAGGAGGCCGCCAGCATCGGCCGCGCCGACACCCGCCATTACGCGAAACGTCAGTTCACCTGGTTCCGGCACCAATTGCCGGAGTTCGAATGGATCAAGCCGGAGGAGGCAAGGGGGTGGCTTGCGGCTGTCGCGGCGCGGGCGCCCAACTGACCGTCATTCCGGGGGCGCCCGAAGGGCGAAACCCGGAATCTCGAGATTCCGGGTTCTCGCTTCGCGAGCCCCGGAATGACGGTCAGTTGGGTCCGACGCGCTTTTCTGCCCCGGTTCTCCAATTTACCTCTCGCCGAAGCTGGGGAACATCGCTACACTGCCGAAATCGCGCAAAAACGGTCGCATTGCCTTGACATCCAGGGTTTGGCCGCTATGTTTCGCGCAACCTTTGGGAAGCCCAGCGCCCGCCATGCGAAATATTATTACCAAACTCCTTATCGCCGTCGTACCCAGGCACACCGCCGGGGATGGCTAGCTGCCATCCACAAGACAGGCGGTGTGCATGGGCCCTCTTCGGGGCCTTTTTTATTTCCCGAACCCGACACGAACGAAGCCGCTGACAACAGCGCATCCGGAGTAAGCCAATGAACGACAAGAGCCACGATCCGAACCAGATGACAGGCGCTGCGATGATCGTCCGCGCGCTCATCGACCACGGCGTGACCGACATCTTCGGCTATCCCGGCGGCGCGGTGCTTCCGATCTATGACGAGATCTTCCAGCAGAGCGAGGTCCAGCACATCCTGGTCCGCCACGAGCAGGGTGCCGGCCACGCCGCCGAGGGCTATGCGCGCTCGACCGGCAAGCCGGGCGTTGCGCTGGTCACCTCCGGTCCCGGCGCCACCAACATGGTGACGCCGCTGACGGATGCCCTGATGGACTCGATCCCTCTGGTCTGCATCTCCGGCCAGGTGCCGACGCATCTGATCGGCAACGACGCCTTCCAGGAATGCGACACCGTCGGCATCACGCGCCCCTGCACCAAGCACAATTGGCTGGTGCGGGACGTCAACGATCTCGCGAAGGTGCTGCACGAAGCCTTCTATGTCGCGACCTCCGGCCGTCCGGGTCCGGTGCTGGTCGACGTGCCCAAGGACGTCCAGTTCGCGACCGGCACATATCATTCGCCGCGCAAGTCCGACGTGCACCGTTCCTACGCGCCGCGCGTGAAGGGCGATGCGACGCAGATCCGCAAGGCGGTCTCGCTGCTCGCGAATGCGAAGCGTCCGGTGATCTACAGCGGCGGCGGCGTCATCAATTCCGGCCCCGAGGCGACCAGGCTCTTGCGCGAGCTGGTCGAGGTCACGGGCTTTCCGATCACCTCGACGCTGATGGGCCTCGGCGCCTATCCGGCGTCGGGCAAGAACTGGCTCGGCATGCTCGGCATGCACGGCACCTACGAGGCCAACATGACGATGCATGATTGCGACGTCATGCTGTGCGTCGGCGCGCGCTTCGACGACCGCATCACCGGCCGCGTGGATGCGTTCTCTCCGGGCTCGAAGAAGATCCATATCGACATCGATCCGTCCTCGATCAACAAGAACATCCGGGTCGACGTGCCGATCATCGGCGATTGCGGCAACGTCCTCGGCGACATCCTCCAGGTGTTCAAGGCCGAGGCGAAGAAGCCCGACATCAAGTCGTGGTGGCAGCAGATCGCGCAATGGCGCGCCCGCAACTCGCTCTACTACAAGAAGAGCAACGACGTGATCCTGCCGCAGCACGCGATCCAGAGCCTGTTCGAGGCGACGCGCGGCAAGGATACCTACATCACGACCGAGGTCGGCCAGCATCAGATGTGGGCGGCGCAGTTCTACGGCTTCGAGGAGCCGCATCGCTGGATGACATCGGGCGGTCTCGGCACCATGGGCTACGGCCTGCCGGCCGCGGTCGGCGTGCAGGTGGCCCATCCCGACAGCCTCGTCATCGACATCGCGGGCGACGCCTCGGTGCAGATGACGATGCAGGAGATGTCGACGGCGGTGCAGTACGAGCTGCCGATCAAGATCTTCATCCTGAACAACCAGTACATGGGCATGGTGCGCCAATGGCAGCAGCTGCTGCACGGCAACCGGCTGTCGCATTCCTATTCGGAAGCGTTGCCGGATTTCGTCAAGCTTGCGGAGGCCTATGGCGCGGTCGGCCTCCAGGTGCACAAGCCCGCCGACCTCGACGGCGCCATCAAGGAGATGATCTCGGTCAAGCGTCCGGTGCTGTTCGACTGCCGCGTCGCAGCGCTCGAAAACTGCTTCCCGATGATCCCCTCCGGCAAGGCGCATAACGAGATGCTGTTGCCGGAACAGGCGAATGACGAGGCGACCGCGAAGGCGTTCGCGGGCGGCAAGGCGCTGGTGTGAGGCCATGTTCGACCTGAGGGAGCTCGAGCGCGCACATGCGATCGTGGGGCAGGCGGTGCCGGCAACGCCGGCGCATGCCTGGCCGTTGCTCGCAGGTCGGCTCGGCACCGAGGTCGTGGTCAAGCACGAGAACCACACGCCGATCGGCGCCTTCAAGGTACGCGGCGGCCTCGTCTATCTCGAAAGGCTGAAGCGCGAGCGGCCGAAGATCTCGGGGATCATCTCGGCGACGCGCGGCAATCACGGTCAGAGCCTTGCCTTTGCCGCGAGCCGGCACGGCGTGCCCGCGGTGATCTATGTGCCGCGCGGCAACTCGGTCGAGAAGAACCGCGCGATGAAGGCCTTTGGTGCCGAACTCGTCGAACACGGCGAGGACTTTCAGGCGGCGCGCGAGGAAGCCGAACGCCGTGCGCAGTTCGCCGGGCTCCACATGGTGCCCTCGTTCCACCCGGATCTCGTTCTTGGCGTTGCGACCTACGCTCTCGAACTGTTCCGCGCAGTGTCCGACCTCGATATCCTCTATGTGCCGATCGGGCAGGGCTCCGGCATCTGCGGCTGCATCATGGCGCGCGACCTGCTCGGCCTGAAGACCGAGATCGTCGGCGTGCAGTCGACGGAAGCGCCGTCCTATGCGCTGTCGTTCGCGGCCGGAAACATCGTGACGACCGAGACCAGCAACACGCGCGCCGACGGCATGGCGACGCGCATCCCCGACCGGGATGCATTCGCGCTGATCCGCAAGGGCGCCTCGCGCATCGTAGAGGTCACCGACGACGAGGTCGCCGCCGCGATCCGCGCCTACTGGACCGATACGCATAATCTCGCCGAAGGCGCCGGCGCAGCCGCGCTGGCCGCGGCGCTGCAGGAAAAGAGCGAGCTGAAGGGCAAGCGCGTCGGTCTCGTGCTTTCCGGGGGCAATATCGATTTCGATCTGTTCCGCCGTTGGGTCGGGACGGACGCGCCGGCGATGGTGTGACGAAGAGACAAGAGGGGACGACAATGAACCAGCCCGCATCCGCCTATTTCATCGAGGATCGCCACGATCCCAACGAGACGCATACGCTTGCCGTGCTCGTGCAGAACGAGCCCGGCGTGCTCGCCCGCGTCATCGGCCTGTTCTCGGGCCGCGGCTACAACATCGAAAGCCTTACGGTCTCGGAGACCGAGGCCCAGAAGCATCTGTCGCGCATCACCATCGTCACCACTGGCACGCCGATGGTGATCGCGCAGATCAAGAACCAGCTCGACCGCATGATCCCGGTCTACCAGGTCGTCGACATGACCCAGACCCGCCGCTCGATCGAGCGCGAACTGGCGATGGTGAAGGTGCGCGGGCAGGGCGAGCATCGGGTCGAGGCACTGCGGCTGGCGGATGCGTTCCGGGCCCGGGTAATCGATGCCACCACAGAGAGCTTTGTGTTCGAGATCACAGGCAATACCGACAAGATCAATCAGTTTATCGACCTGATGCGCCCGCTCGGCCTCGTCGAGGTGTCGCGCACGGGTGTTGCCGCGATCGGTCGCGGGCCTGAAGGGATGTGAGCCATGCTGGCGCGCGACTGGTACTACAACGAGCGGAACCGGATGGGGATCGAGCCCGCTGTGGCCTCGATCTACGACGCCCACGACGATGCCGACATGCGGGCGCGCGCCGCTCTGAAAATGCTCGGTGTCCAGCGCGGCTGGCGCATTGCGGACATCGGCTGCGGCAACGGCGTGCTCGCGACCGAAGCGGCGCTGATGGGCGCCGACGTCGACGCCATCGACATTTCGCCGGCCATGCTGGCGCTGGCCGAGATCTATGCCCGCGATCGCAAGGCGCCCGTGCGCACGCAATCGGCCGGGCTGCTCAGCTTTGCCTACCGCCCGGAATCCTATGATCTCATCGTCAGCGAGTTCACGCTGCACCATCTGCCGGATTTCTGGAAAGCGGTGGCGATGTCGCGGATCTATCGTGCACTGAAGCCGGGCGCGAGCTTCTATTTGCGCGACATTGTCTATACCGCGATGCCCGACGCGATCGAACGCGACGTCGAGCAATGGGCCGACTTCCAGATCAAGAACCACGACTTCTCGCGAGAGAGTGTCGTGACGCATATGCGCGATGAATATTCGACCTTCGGCTGGGTGATGGAGCGGATGCTGATCGATGTCGGCTTCAAGCTGGTCTCGGCCGATTACCACGCACCAATGCACGGTACGTATCTGCTGCGTAAACCGAAGGCCGGCGAGCAAGGCTAGAACAACAACAGGGCTGCACGACAAAGCAGAACCGGAAACAGCAATGAAGCCGGCGGACATCTTCATCGCCGTGATGGTGGCGATCATCTGGGGGCTTGCGTTCGTGGCAAGCCGGATCGCGCTCGACGAGCTTTCGCCGGAGCTGATGACGGCGTTGCGCTTTACCATCGCCGCGGTGCCGTGCCTGTTCATTCCCAAGCCGAAGATCGCCTGGTCACTGCTGATCGCGATCAGCTTCACGCTGTTCCTCGGTCAGTTCCTGTCCCAGGCCTATGGCATCGCTCACGGCGTGCCGGTGGGCTTGACCTCCGTCGTCGTGCAGAGCCAGGCGCTGTTCACGATCGGTTTTGCCGCGACCCTATTCGGCGAACGTCCCACGCCGGTGCAGACGCTCGGTATCGTAATCGCCGCTGCCGGGTTGCTGATGATCTGTGGAACGGTCGGCTACGACTTCAGCGTCGCCGCCTTCGCGGTGCTGATGATCTCGCCGATCAGCTTTGCGATTGGCAATCTCTTGCTGCGCCAGGCACGCGGCGTGCCGATGTTCGATCTTTTCGCCTGGCTGTGCCTCAGCGCCGCCGTGCCGCTGTTCGCGCTGGCGCTGATCGCCGACGGGCCCGCGCCGACCTGGACATCGCTGACGCAGATATCCCCGACGACGGCGCTCTGCATGCTGATGCTCGGTGGCATCTCCACCAGCATCGCCTACTGGCTCTGGGGCCGCCTGTTGCGCGACTATCCCGCCGCGCAAGTGGTGCCGTTCGCGCTGCTGGTGCCGTTCGTCGGCTCGGCGGCGTCCAGCATCGTATTCGGCGAACGGTTCGGCCCGTTGCGCCTCGCCGGCATGCTGACCGTGATCTTTGGGATCGCCGTGATGGTGCTGGCGAAGCGCCCGCAAGTTCTGCCGAAGACCGCGTGAGGTGATGTTGACCTACTCGCTGTTCTACGCCTTCCTCGTCTTCATGGTCGTGATGTACTTCACGCCAGGGCCGAACAACATCATGCTGCTGTCCTCTGGCCTGACCTATGGCTTCCGCCGCACCATTCCCCATATCGCCGGGATCGTGCTCGGCTTCGCCTTCATGGTCGCCGCGGTCGGCCTCGGGCTCGGCACCGTCTTCCTGGCCTATCCGATCCTGCAGACTCTCCTGAAATATGCCGGCGCCGCCTATCTGATCTACCTGGCCGCCGTGATCGCGATGTCCGGTCCGGCCAAGCCGGGTGAGGAGACGGCCCACGGCCCGATGGCCTTCTGGAGCGCGGCGATGTTCCAGTGGATCAACGCCAAGGGCTGGGTGATCGTGATCGGCACCATCACCGCCTATGCGGCAATCGCCCAATTCCCGCTCAACATCGCCATCCAGACCGTGATCAGCCTCATCGTCGGCACGGTCTCGACTGTGGTCTGGGCGCTGTTCGGCACTGCACTGCGGCCGGTCCTGACCTCCGAGCGGCTGGTGCGCGCCTTCAATGTCCTGATGGCGATCCTGCTGCTGGCTTCCCTCTACCCCGTTTTCATGGATGCATGATGTCGCGGATTTCCATGCAGAAACGGGTTTCCCTCAGGGCTGAAAATGCTCTAGACAGCCCCCGAAATCCGCAAATTTCACCCTTCGGACACTGACCATTGGCCGATTTCGGCCCTGAACGAGGAAACGACCTATGCGTGTTTATTACGATCGCGACGCCGACCTGAACCTGATCAAGGGCAAGAAGGTCGCCATCGTCGGCTATGGCAGCCAGGGCCATGCCCATGCGCTCAACCTCAAGGACTCCGGCGTCAAGGACGTTGCCATTGCGCTGCGCAAGGATTCGGGCTCGGTGAAGAAAGCGGAGGCCGCCGGCTTCAAGGTGATGGAAGTCGCCGAAGCCGCCAAATGGGCCGACCTCGTCATGATGCTGACCCCGGACGAGCTCCAGGGCGATATCTATCGCGAGCACCTGCACGACAACATGAAGAAGGGCGCCGCTCTCGTGTTCGCGCACGGCCTCAACGTCCACTTCAACCTGCTCGATCCGCGCGCCGACCTCGACGTGCTGATGATCGCGCCGAAGGGCCCCGGCCACACCGTGCGTTCGGAGTATCAGCGCGGCGGCGGCGTGCCTTGCCTGATCGCGATCGCCAAGGACGTCTCGGGCAACGCCCATGATCTCGGCCTGTCCTACGCTTCGGCGGTCGGCGGCGGCCGAGCCGGCATCATCGAGACCACGTTCAAGGAAGAGTGCGAGACCGACCTGTTCGGCGAGCAGGTGGTGCTCTGCGGCGGCCTGGTCGAACTGATCAAGGGCGGCTACGAGACCCTGGTCGAAGCCGGCTACGCGCCGGAGATGGCCTATTTCGAGTGCCTGCACGAAGTGAAGCTGATCGTCGACCTGATCTATGAAGGCGGCATCGCCAACATGAACTACTCGATCTCCAACACCGCCGAGTACGGCGAGTACGTCACCGGCCCGCGCATCATCACCGACGAGACCAAGAAGGAGATGCGCAAGGTTCTGGCCGACATCCAGGGCGGCAAGTTCGCGCGCGACTGGATGCTCGAGAACAAGGTCAACCAGACCTCGTTCAAGGCGACCCGTGCCAAGCTCGCCGCGCACCCGATCGAGGAAGTCGGCGCCAAGCTGCGCGACATGATGCCCTGGATCAAGAAGGGCGCGCTGGTCGACAAGAGCAAGAACTGACCTCTACGCCGTCATTCCGGGTTCGCGAAGCGCAACCCGGAATCCAGAGGTTGCGGATCGAGATTTCCGGGTTCGCGTTAGCGCGCGCCCCGGAATGACGAGCGAAATCCAAGCTTCGCTCGCCAAGCCAAATCTTAGGCCTTGGCGACTATGGTCGAGCGAGATCGCAAACAGCGGTCTCGCTCTTTTCATCTCGGCAAGACATTGCTCTTTCATTCTTTCCGCGACCTGAAGCAGTTGAGCGGCCTGGCTCCTGCCAAGTAGCGTCGCTTCAGCCCGCCGGGACGGTCTGCCCGCCCGGATGGCGGGCCATCGCAATCATGCGCAGCGCCATCACGATGAGCAGTGGAAGCAGGAAGGCGGCATAGAGCGGCATCGCCGGCACGCGCTTGCCGAATGACACCATGAACTGGAACCAAAGATAATAGCCGCCGACAAGATGCAGCGTGCGCCAGGCGCGCGGCCCGATCAGCGCAGCCGTGCGGTCGAGCGACGTCGCGCTCATGGCGATAATGAATCCATAGCCGATGCCGCCGAAAATATAAGAAGCCGCCGAAGTGGCTTCCGCGAAGCTCGCCGGGTCCATATTGGCAAAGGCGACAATGGCGGCTGCATGGATTGCGTGGGAGCCCGCAAAGCTCAAGCCCAGATAGCGGCGGTTGCGGCGCAGCCATCGCGTCCCGGCACCGGGCCACAGCCGCGCCAGCGCCGCGGCGCTGAAGGCGAGGCAAAACAGCAGCAGCGAGCTTCGCGCTGTGAAACGGATCACCATGCGAACGCCCTCGACCTCGAAGTGCCGCATCGAGGCGATCCAGAGGCTCAGGGCGACCAGGCTGCATGCAAGGACGGCGAGCAGCCGCCAGCCTTCGAGCCAGCTTCGATGTTGCGGCATGACGATCCTCCCTCTTAATGTAATCGGTGATTACATTCGCGGCGGTCAGATCGTCAACAGTGTAATCAGTGATTACATTCACGTTCGGGTGATGCTAGAAGGCGCTATGCCCACCCGCCAGACGTCCAAGCCGCGTTCCCGCCGAACCGCCGAAGCCCGGCCATATCACCACGGCAACCTTCGCCGCGTGTTGATAGACGCTGCCTTGCAGCTAGCGGCGGAAGGTGCCGAGGTTTCGGTCCGTGAGGCGGCCCGCCGGGCGGCGGTCTCGCCAGGGGCTCCGTTCCGGCACTTTCCGAACCGCGAGGCCTTGATGGCCGCAGTGGCGGAGGAGGCGCAGCGGCGCTTCCGCGCCGAGATCGAGGCGGCGCTGCGCGAGGCGCCCGCATCGCCGCTCGACAGATTCCGCGCCTATGGCCTGGCCTACCTGCGCTGGGCCATGCGCAATCCCGCCCACTTCGAGATCATCTCGACCGGCCGCTATTTCGCCCATGGTAGCTCCGAGGAGCTGACGCGCGACAACGCCGAGCTGATCGGGCTGTCGGAACAGATGCTGGCCGATGCGGCGGCGCAGGGCCTGCTGCGGCCAGCCGATTTGAAGCGCATCCAGATCGCCGGTCGCGCCTTGGTCTACGGTTTCGCCCGGATGAATCTCGATGGCCACTTTCCGCGCTGGAGCGTCGAGGCGAGCGAGATCGAGCGGATGGCCGAAGGGGTGATCGACCTGTTCATCGCGGGGATCGCCAAGCCCTGACGCGCTCCGCGCGCCCTGTCTGCCAGCCGATCGTCTCTCGTCCGCAATGGGCGAAGGTCGGATCATGGCGCGCATTGCCTGTCATTGACCGTTCCGTTACAATTTTATGACACGGTGCAGGCTTCCGGCTGCGCCGGGCGCCGCTAGCCGGAATGAGGGTCGGCAGGCGGCTAGGCATTACCTCTCCGGACAGAGTTGCGTGTCGTCGATGGCGCCCGCGCCCAATCCAGTTCCTTCTGCCGCGACCGCCGTGTTGGCGAGCGTCGCCGCGCTCGGCATCTGGCGGCTGCTGGCGGTTGCTGCGCCGCACCTTGCCGCCCTCGCCCTGATGTACGAGACCGAAAACGATTTCGGCTCGCGCCTCTCCTTCGCGCTCGCCTGGGGCATTCTCAACTTCTTCTGGCTCACGCTGCTGCGCCGGCCGGCGCTGTCGGGCGCGCTGTCCCTGACCATGGTCGTGGTGCTGATGCTGCTGTCGCGGCTCAAGCACGACGTTGTGCAGATGACGGCCAACTTCATCGACCTGATGATGATCGACCGCGACACCGTCGCATACCTGTTCACGATCTTCCCGAATTTGCGCTGGTCGGTGATCCTGGCTGGCCTCTTCACCCTGCCGCTGATGTATGCGCTGTGGTGGCTCGATCCGTTCCGCATCCGCCGCCTGCCGGCGCTCGCCTGCAAGCTCGCCTGTCTCGCAGCCCTCGCAGGCTATTCGCTCTATCACCCGGACGAAGCCTGGCGCGGCTATTACGACGACGGCTATCTGTCGAAATTTTTCCGCTCCGGCGTGAGCTCGGTCTCCGACTTCGTGCAATACGGCTTCATGGAGTCGGCCGCCGCGAGCAGTGAGCAGCTCAACGTGCCGCTGGTCGATTCCTGCCATCCAGCCGGCCGGCGGCCAAACATCATCATGATCCATGATGAATCCTCCTTCGACATTCGCGCCGCCCGGGGCATCAAGGTGCCGCAAGGCTATGGCAGTCACTTCAAGTCCTGGGACGGCAAGCAGCGCACGTTCCTGGCCGAGAGCAATGGCGGGCCGAGCTGGTTCACCGAATACAACGTGCTTGCGGGCCTCTCGTCGCGCTCGTTCGGCCGCTTCGCCTATTTCGTGACGCGCATCGCCTCGAACCGCGTCGAGCGCGGCCTGCCGCTCAGCTTGCGCCGCTGCGGCTACGACACTCTTTCGCTCTATCCCGCCCACGGCGGCTTCATGGGCGCGCGCAGCTTCCAGATGACGACCGGAATAGAGCGCTTCCTGGACTCGAAGGACCTCGGCGCCAAGGATGTCGAACCGGATAGCTTCTTCTACGACAAGGCGCTCCAGCTGATCGGCCAGCAGCCGCCGAACAAGCCGCTGTTCACCTTCATCTATCTCGGCGCCAATCACTTCCCCTGGGAGACGCGCTTCCGCCCCGACCTGCTGCCGAACTGGCGCGCGCCCGGCAATGGGGTGTCCATCGACGAATATCTGCGCCGGCAGGCGATGAGCGCGGAGCAGTACAAGGCCTTCATCGCGGGCCTGAAGAAGAAGTTCCCCGGCGAGCCCTTCCTGATCGTGCGCTACGGCGATCACCAGCCGGAATTCGCGCCCAACCTGCTCGAGCCCGGCCTCGACGACGGCGCTCTCGGCAAGAAGCTCGATGCCTACGATCCGCGTCTCTACGCCACCTATTACGCGATCGACGCCCTCAATTTCGAGCCGGTGAAGAGCGAGGCCGTGATGGACACGATCGACGGCCCCTATCTGCCGCTGGTCATCCAGGAGGCTGCCGGCATCCCACTGGATCCCTCGTTCGCGGAGCAGAAGGAGATCATGCTCCGCTGCAAGGGTATCTTCTACGGCTGCAAGGACGGCGCCGAAGCGCGGCGGCTGAACCGGTTGCTGATCGACGCCGGAATGATCCGGGGGTTGTAGTCTCTCGGTGGGATTGCGAACGCGCATCTCAAAGAACGTGGGCACGGCGCAAGTGCGCCTTTGCCCACTCCAAGCCTACTGCTTGATCTTTCCCCAAAGCCATTTCGCCACCGCATCCGGCGATGAGTTCGCATCGTTGCCGCTGGCGCGCAGGTTCGCCTCGCGCATGGTGGCGATGTCGATCTTGCCGAGCAATGGCCTCAGCGCTGCCTGGAGCTGCTCGTCCCCGGCGCGCTTCGGCGCCAGCAGCAGGATGGCGTCGTAAGGCGGGATGGCGTGTCTGGGATCGTCGAGCGCGACGAGATCGTATTTCGCGATCAATCCGTCGCTGGTGTAGCCGGCGATCACGTCGACCTCGCCGCTGGCGGCGGCTGCATACATGAAATCCGGCTGCATCTGGCGTTGGGACCGGAAGGAAAGCCCGTAAGCCTTTTGCAGGGCCGCCCATTCGGGTCGCGAGAAGAATTCGTAGTCGCCGGCAATCGACAGACTCGATGCGTATGCGGCGAGGTCGGCGATGGTGCGGATGCCAAGCGCCTCGGCGCGCTTCTTCGGCATCACCAGCGCATAGGCGTTCTCGAAGCCGAGTTCGCCGAGCAGGGTGATGTTCTCCTTCGCAAGCGCCGTCTTCAGTTCCGCAATCAGCTCCGTGCGCGGCTTGATTTCGGTGCGATGCAGCTGGTTGGCCCAGAGCGTGCCGGAATAGTCGACATAGAGATCGATGTCGCCTGCCTTCAGCGCTTCGAAGATCACGCTCGAGCCGAGGCCGGAGCGTGCCGTCGCTGACAGGCCGGCGGCCTGGAGACGGTCCCTGATCAGCGCGGACAGCACGTATTGCTCGGTAAATGTCTTGGCGCCGACCAGGTAGCCCTGCGAGGAGCGGCCCATTGTCGGCACCAATGTTGCGGCGACGAGAGCGGCGATCCCGACGCCGCCAAGCGCTGCGCGCACACGGCTGCGACGACGCAGACCGTTCTCGATCAGGCCAAGCAGTTGATCGACGGCGAGCGCGAGTACGGCCGAGGCCAGGCAGCCGAACAGCACGAACACCCAGTTCTGGGTCTGCAGCCCGGCGAAAATGTAGTTGCCGAGGCTGGTCTGCCCGATCGGGGTCGACAGCGTCGCGGTGCCGATCACCCACACCGCGGCGGTGCGGATGCCCGCCATCATCACCGGCAGCGCGAGCGGCAGCTCGACCATGAGAAGCGACTGCCGGGCGGTCATGCCGACACCCTTGGCGGCCTCGATCAGCGCGGGATCGATGCCGTTGAGGCCGGTGATGCCGTTGCGCAGCACCGGCAGCATCGAGTAGAGCGCAAGCGCCAGCATTGCCGGCAGGAAGCCGAAGGCGGAGAAGGAAACGCCGAACCAGGTCAGCGCGATCGAGGCTGCCGCGAGCAGCAGCGGATAGAACAGCGCAAGCAGCGCCAGTCCCGGGACTGTCTGCACGACGCTGGCAAGCGCAAGCAGGATGCTGCGCGGCGCCGGACGGTCGCGCGTGAGGATGGCCAGCGGCAGGCTCAAGGCGAGGCCGAGCGCGAGCGCGGCGAGGCTTACCTGCACATGATTGCCGAGATAATCGGGCAGATGCGCCAGCGCCTCGCTCCAGCGCGGATCGGTGAGGAGGCTCATGCCGCACCGCCCTGCGGCAGCAGCGCGTTGAGCCGCTCGACCTGACGCCGCGGCGTGCGCAGCAGTTCCAGGACGTAGTCGTCGCCGTTCTTGGCGAGCTCATTGGGCGTGCCCTGCGCGAGCATCTGTCCGCCGCGCATCACGGCGATGCGGTCAGCGAGCAGGATTGCCTCTGTCATGTCATGGGTGATCATCACGGTGGTCAGCCCCAGCTTGCGATGCAGCGAGCGATAGTCCTCGCCGAGTGCGTCGCGGGTGAGGGGATCGAGCGCGCCGAACGGCTCGTCCATCAGCACGATGCGAGGCCTTGCCGCGAGCGCCCGCGCCACGCCGACGCGCTGGCGCTGACCGCCGGAGAGTGCCTCCGGCAAACGGTCGCGATGGGCTGCGCGGTCGAGCTGCACCAGCTCCAGCAACTCGTCGACACGGGCTACGATCGAAAGTGGCGGCTCGCCCAGCAATTTCGGCGTGATCCCGATGTTGTCGGCGACGCTCAGATGGGGAAACAACCCGCCGCTCTGAAAGACGTAGCCGATCCGCCGCCGCAGCGCGACCGGATCGACGCGTCGCACGTCCTCGCCCTCGACGGTGATGGTACCGCCATCGGCCTCGATCAGCCGGTTGGCGAGCCGCAGCAGCGTCGTCTTGCCGGAGCCCGAGCCGCCGACCACCGCCAGAAACTCGCCCTCCGCAATGTCGAGCGAGACGTCGTCGACGGCCGCGAGTGAGCCGAAGCGCTTGGTGACGTGCTGGTAGCTGATCGCCAGCTTGGAAGACATCGCAGGTGAGCTCTCTTTATCTCTTATCCCCCCTGGAGAGGGAGGGTCGATCGCGCGCAGCGCGAGCGGGGCGGGGTGATCTCTCCACGCGGGCAGTATTCGACGCGGAGAGACCGTCACCCCACCCCGGTTCGCATTCCGCTTCGCTTCATGCGCACCGACCCTCCAGGGGAGGGTAAGAGCGCGGCAGGCTCATGCCTAGCACGCTTGGCGCCTTGATTGAACTTGGCAGCGCGAGCGGCTAAGCAGCAGGCGCAATTCGGAGGAAGCACATGTCGACGCCCACGGCGGTGGCGCTGGAAGATGCCAAGGTCGCGTTCCGCCTCGGGGACGGGCGGGTCTATACGGCAGTGGAGAAAGCTCATCTCGCGGTGGTGCCGGGCGAATTCGTGGCCATTGTCGGGCCGACAGGCTGTGGCAAATCGACATTGCTCAACGTTGCTGCGGGACTGCTCAAGCCCGAAGCGGGCAGCGTCAGGATTTTCGACCGGCCGCTCGCGGGGCTCAATCGGGATGCCGGCTATCTGTTCCAGGCGGATGCGCTGTTCCCCTGGAAAACCGCGCTCGACAATGTCGCGATCGGGCTCGAGATCAAGGGCAATCCGCGCGCTGCGGCGCTGTCCCGGGCGCAGCAATGGCTGACCTCCGTCGGCCTCGGTGCGTTCGCGGGCCGGTATCCTCACATGCTTTCCGGCGGCCAGCGCAAGCGCGTGGCGCTGGCGCAGGTGCTGATCCGCGACCCCAAGATCCTCTTGATGGACGAGCCGTTTGGTCCGCTCGATGCGCAAACCCGCCAGGTCATGGGCAATCTGCTGCTCGACCTCTGGAGCGCCGACCGCAAGGCGGTGCTGTTCGTCACCCACGACCTCGAAGAGGCGATCGCGCTCGCCGACCGCGTTGTGATCATGTCGGCCGGGCCGTCCTCGCGCATCATCGGCGACTGGCGCGTGAACCTGCCGCGTCCGCGCGACATCTTCGAGGTGAGGCTCGACAAGGAGTTCCACGAGCTGCATCGCGAGATCTGGGGCGTGCTGAAGGACGAGGTGATGAAGAGCTACGCGCAATCCACTCAGGCGGCGGAGGCGGTCTGATGTCGCGCCCGACGCTGTTCGCGCTGCAGATCCTGGTCGCCGTCGTCGGCATCGTGCTGTGGCAGGTGCTGACGACCGTGCCCGTGTTCGGCAAGATCCTGCTGCCGCCGTTCTTCTTCTCCAATCCGTACGACGTGTTCAGCCAGATCGTGAAATGGTTCGCCTCCGGCGTGATCTGGAAGCATCTCGGCATCACGCTGGCAGAATCGCTTCTCGCCTTCGTGATCGGTTCGTTCGGCGGCGTCCTGGTCGGCTTCTGGTTCGCGCGCCAACCGCTGGTGGCCGCGGTGTTCGATCCCTACGTCAAGATGGTCAACGCGCTGCCGCGCGTGGTGCTGGCGCCGATCTTCGCGCTGTGGCTCGGGCTCGGCATCTGGTCCAAGGTCGCTCTCGGCGTGACCTTGGTGTTCTTCATCGTCTTCTTCAACGTCTATCAGGGCGTCAAGGAAGTCAGCCGCACCGTGCTCGACAACGGCCGCATGCTCGGCATGAGCGAGCGGCAATTGATGCGGCACGTCTATTGGCCCTCGGCGCTGTCCTGGATGTTCTCCTCTCTGCACACCTCGGTCGGCTTCGCCGTGGTCGGCGCGGTGGTCGGCGAGTATCTGGGTTCGGCCGCGGGCCTAGGCTATCTGATCCAGCAGGCGGAGGGCGTGTTCGACGTCGGCGGCGTGTTCGCGGGCATGTTCGTGCTGTCCGCCTTCGTGATCCTGATCGACTACGGCGTCACGCTGGTGGAGCGCAGGCTGCTGGTGTGGCGGCCGGCCGCGTCGGACGGGCGTGGATAGGCCGCCTCGTTGCGCGCTGACATTTATGTGATCGGCGGGCCGGAATAGAACGCGCGGCCGCGCGTCAAACCCCCATGCGACCACCCGCATGGGAGTTCTTGATGTACCCGTCACAGTTTCGCTGCGCCGTAGCGGCGCTCTCGGCCAGATGTCGATGGCCCAGGTCCGGATTCGGCGCGGCGTTCCTCGCCGCGCGCATTCTCGTCGCGTACGCGGTGCCTCCGCTCGCGTTCGCGCATGAGTCCCATCCGGCCAGCCCGCCAGCTGCGCTGAGCACGGAGGAACGTGCCTTTCTGGAAGAAAATGAAGCCGCCATGACCAAGATGATGAACAACATGGCGGTCAAGCCGACCGGCGATGTCGATCGCGACTTCGTCGCGATGATGAAACCGCATCATCAGGGCGCGATCGACATGGCGGTCATCGAATTGCGCTATGGCAAGAACGAGCAGCTGCGGCGCATCGCCCAGGAAATCATTGTCGACCAGATGCAGGAGATCGCGGCGATGAAGCTCGCCATAGGCGAGCCGGCCACGGACACCGCACCTGCTCCGACGCAACCAGCATCCGCTCCGGTGGCCAACGTTCATCGTCATTCGGGCATGCAGATGGATATGCCTGCTGGAATGAAGAAGTAGGAGCTACAGACATGAACGCATCGAAATGCAGGGTTGTGAGAAGCATTTTCCTGGCCGCCACGATGCTTGCAGGCGGATCCGCTGCATGGGCGGGGCAGGCACCGGGCGCGCTGTCGGCCCCCGATATTCCGATCAGCCACCACGACCGCGTTTACGCCGCAGAACAATTCTCGAATACGGTTTCGGTCACCGACCCCGTCGACAACAAGCTGCTTGGCGTGATCCGGCTGGGCGACCCGCAACCTGGGAATTTCAGCCCGCTCTACAAGGGCCAGGTCCTCGTGCACGGCATGGGCTTCTCACCGGATCACAAGACGCTCGCCGTGGTCTCGATCGGTTCGAACTCCGTGAGTTTCATCGACACCACGACCAACGCCGTCAAGCACGTGACCTACGTCGGGAGGTCGCCACACGAGGCGTTCTACACGCCGGACGGCAAGGAGGTGTGGGTAACCGTCCGTGGCGAAAACTACATCTCCGTCATCGACCCGAGCAGCTTCAAGGAGAAAACCCGCATCACGACCCCGAACGGGCCCGGAATGCAGATTTTCTCACCCGACGGCAAGTATGGCTACATCTGCTCGTCCTTCAATCCCGAGACCGACGTGGTCGCTGTTGCCGAGCACAAGATCATTGCGAGGGTGAAGCAGGAGAGCCCATTCTGCCCGAACATCGCGGCGACGCCGGATGGCAATCAAGTGTGGTTCACGTTGAAAGACGTGGGCCGGACCCAGGTGTTCAACGCGAGGCCGCCGTTCAATGCGATCAAGACCATCGAAACCGGCCCGATCACAAATCACGTCAACTTCGCGCATACGCCGAACGGCACGTTTGCCTATGTCACTGTCGGTGGCCTGAACGAAGTGAAGGTATTCCGCACCGACGACTTCTCGCAGGTCGCGACGATCCCGGTCGGTAGTCTTCCGCACGGTGTGTGGCCGTCCGGCGACGGGACCCGCATCTATGTCGGGCTGGAGAATGCCGACGCGCTTGCGGCTATCGATACGGCAACCAACAAGGTCATCGCCAACGTTCCGATCGGCCAGGCGCCGCAGGCGATCGCCTATGTCCCGAACGCCGCGCCAAACCCGGATGACCGCCAAAACCTGCAGGCTCTCGGCCTTGCCGGCCAGGTTGCTCATCTCGCGCTTGTATCGAAGGGTGGTGCGGGGGGCGGCCAGGCGCCGACCAGCGTGTCGCTGTTCGATCAGGGCTTGATACAGGTCCTGCAGGCTTCAGTGACGGGACTTCAGCCCAGGCAGAAATATGTGCTGGCGCTGGCGGACCATGGCGACGGAAGCGGGCCACTGCAGCCATTGGCGGCGTTCATGACCAATCCGGCCGGATCGGCCATCGTCAACGCGACCGGTCCGATCCGGCAGATCGTCGACCAGTCTGCCGCGGCAGCCAAGCGATATCTGGTGATTGCGTCCGGCGACGCGGCCATGCCGGGCGAAGTCATTCAAATCGAGGCGCGATGACGTTCGGCGGGCTTCAACCGAGATGAGGCGGAGCGCGTCATGAAGGATATGCTGGTTCAGGTCGAGCCGCTGATTCCCGCGCTCCGCCGCTATGCGCGTGCGCTCACGCGCGATCGCGCGGCGGCTGACGATCTTGTCCAGGACTGCCTGGAGCGCGCCGTCAGCCGCTGGCATCAGCGGCGCGATGGCAGTGTCCGCGCCTGGCTCTTCACCATCCTCCACAATCTGGCGATCACGCAATTCCGCCAGGCTACGGCGCGGGGAAGGCATATGCCGATCGACGATGCGGATGAGCAAGTGCTTGTCAGCTCGGCGGCGCAGGAACAAAGACTGATCTACCAGGACGTCCTGAGCAAGCTTGCGCGACTGCCCGAAGAGCAACGAGCGGTCTTGCTGCTGGTCGCGGTCGAGGATCTCTCCTACGCGGATGCTGCGAAAGTTCTCGGCGTTCCCGTGGGCACCGTGATGTCGCGCTTGTCGCGCGCACGGGAGCGGTTGCAACAGGAGATGGATGCGGTGGGACCGGGGAACGTCGTCGCATTGCGGAGCTTGAAATGAACCACCGGCCGATCACGGAAGATGATCTCCACGCCTATGTGGACCAGGCGCTCGAGCCCGAGCGTCGCGCCGAGGTCGCATCCTATCTGGACGAGCATCCGGATGTCGCCAACCGCGTTGCGGGCTTCGCCAACCAGCGCGAACTGCTGCGTGGCGCGCTCGCGTCAATCGCCGACGAGCCATTGCCCGCGGAATTGAACCTGACACACATCATCGAGAGCCGGAAGCGCCGTCCCCTGCGGGCGTGGCGGGCAATCGCTGCGATGTTGCTTCTGGGTATCGGAGGCCTCGGCGGATGGACCATGCGCAGCGTACTGCAGGATAGCTCGAACGGACTATCCGCGTTGGCCCACGAAGCAGCCTATACTTATGGCGTTTACGCACCGGATCGCGTGCGACCGGTCGAGATACGGGCGTCAGACAGGGCAGAGCTCACGCAATGGATATCCAATCGGCTGAAACAACCGGTCAAGGTACCGGACCTCTCCGTCTCGGGCTATCGGCTGATGGGCGGGCGCCTGGTCGCTACCTCGCACGGTCCGGCCGCGATGTTCATGTACGACGACGATCGCGGCGATCGTCTCGTGGTACTGACGCGTCCGATGAGCAGCCGTAATCAGGATGCGCCGATGATGCCGCAGTCGTCCGGCGACGTCGCAGGTTTTGCCTGGATAGATGACGGCCTTGGCTATACCCTCGTCGGCCAGCTTCCGACAGACACCCTCAAGCCGATCGCGAACGAGATCCGGAAGCAGGCGCGCGCGATCTAGCGGCGAAATTCACGAAACGGGCCCGCGCATCGGCGCGGGCCCATTCGCGAGGGCTCAATCCGGCAGCGTGACGTCGTCAGGCGCCTGCGGCGGCGTCTTGATCTTCCCCATCGGGAATTGCTCTTGTCCGGGCACGCTATTGTGCCGAAAGGCCGATGGCCAGCGCACTCCGGCGGTGCTTCTCAATCCGGTCCCGCTGCTCTATGGTGCCGCCGGCCGAACGGAGGAAACCAATGAAGAACACGATTGCCAGGCTCGCCGGCGCGCTGCTCGCGCTGATGCTCACCACGTCGCTTGCGGCGGCGCAAAGCAAGGTGACCATTGCGGTCGGCGGCGGCTCCTGCCTGTGCTATCTGCCGACGGTGCTGGCCAAGCAGCTCGGCGAATACGAGAAGGCCGGCCTGAATGTCGAACTGGTCGACCTCAAGGGCGGATCGGACGCGCTGAAGGCCGTGCTCGGCGGCAGCGCCGACGTCGTCTCCGGCTATTTCGACCATTGCGTCAATCTCGCCGCCAAGAAGCAGGAGCTTCAATCCTTCGTGGTCTATGACCGCTATCCCGGCCTCGTGCTGGTGGTCGCGCCCTCGCGCACCAACGATATCAAGTCGGTCAAGGATCTCGCCGGCAAGAAGGTCGGCGTGAGTGCCCCCGGTTCCTCAACCGACTTCTTCCTCAAATACATGCTCAAGAAGAACGGGCTCGATCCCACCAGCGTTGCCGTGATCGGCGTCGGCCTTGGCGCCACTGCGGTCGCCGCCATGCAGCAGGGCCAGATCGATGCGGCCGTGATGCTCGATCCTTCGGTGACCGTGCTCCAGGGCAGCTACAAGGATCTGCGCATCCTGTCGGACACCCGCACCCAGAAGGACACGCTCGAGACCTTCGGCGGCGAGTATCCGGGCGGCGCGCTCTACTCGACCGTGGCCTGGATCAACGGTCACGAGAAGGAGACGCAGGCGCTGACCAATGCCATCCTCGCCACGCTCGCCTGGATCCATTCGCACAGCCCCGAGGAGATCATGGCGAAGATGCCGGAGGAGACGGTCGGCAAGAACAAGGATCTCTACCTTGCCGCATTGAAGAACACGATCCCGATGTATTCCGAGACCGGCAAGATGGACCCGAAGGGCGCCGACGCCGTGCTTGCGGTGTTCAGCGTCGGCTCGCCCGAAGTGGCGAACGCGACGATCGACGTCAGCAAGACCTTTACCAACAGATTCGTCGAGCAGGCCAGGAAGACCACGGGGAGCGCCAAATAGCCGATGCGAAGGTGCAGCCAGGCGTCATGACGTTACCGGTCATCCATCGCGTCACGACGCTTGACCTTGCCGTGCGCCCGATCCCGTGGCCGTTCGCCGACGAACGCCGCGCCGAGATCGCGGCGCATTTCGCCGAGAAGCAGCGCGAGCGGCCGAAGATCTGGAACGGGCGCGTCCTGCTCGGGCGCGACGCCGTGTTCAACGATGGTCACCTGACGGCGACCTATTTCCAGACGGATTTCGCGAGCTTCCTCGCCTGGCGGGACTGGGACTTTCCGGACAAAGCCGTGTTCAACGGCTTCGGCATGGGCGCGCTGCGCGCCTCCGACGGCGCTTTCATCATGGGCGAGATGGCGCCCCACACCGCCAATGCTGGCCGCATCTATTTCCCTTCGGGCACGCCGGACCTCGACGATGTGAAGGATGATGTGCTCGACATTCCCGGCAGTGTCGTCCGCGAGCTCGGGGAGGAGACCGGCCTGACCGCGGCCGACTACAGGATCGAGCCGGGCTGGCATTGCGTCGTCTCCGGCCCGACGATTGCGATGCTGCAGGTCATCAACCTGGATGTGCCGGGCGAGGTGGCCCGCGCCCGGATCGAAGCCAATCTCGCGCGCGAGGCCGAGCCGGAATTATCGGCCATCCATCTCGTGCGCGGGACGGGTGATCTGAGGCCGTCCATGCCGCGATTTGTCACGGCCTTCGTCGAGCACCAGTTCGCCTCGCGCTGATGCGCGAGGCTTGACATCGTCGCGCGCAGCCCATGTGATGGGAACTAAGCAAAAGCAATAAGAATGCGATGCACAATCGTCCAGGGAGGTTTTGATGCGCCTGCGCATGGCTGCCCGTTTGGTACGTGGGTTGTTGGTCGCCGTATCGGCGACGGGCTTGGCGGTGTCCGCCGAGGCTCAAGAGAAGAAGCTCAAGATCGGCGTCATCTATGATCTGACCGGGCCGCTCGCCGGCGGCGGTTCGGAGCTGCAATATACCGGCGCCAGGATCATGCTGGATCAGTACAGCGCGAAGGACGTCGAGGGCTACAAGATCGAGGCGATTTATGCCGATGCCCAGAGCAAGCCGGACATCGCCATCAATGAAGCGATCCGTTTGATCGAGCAGGAAAAGGTCGACATGCTGCTCGGCTTCTTCTCCTCGGCGCAGTGCGTGCCGGTGGCAGCGCGGGTCGAGCAGCTGAAGAAATTCATGTGGATCACGACCTGCATTTCGTCGGCGGTGCTGGAGAACAAGAACTACAAATACGTGTTTCGCCCGCAGGCTTCCGGCGATCAGTTCGGCATGATGACGATGGACTTCATCGCGCAAAACACGAAGGAAAAGCTCGGCAAGGATGCGAAGGACCTGCGGGTCGCGATCATCCACGAGGACGGCGCCTACGGTGTCGATGTCGCCAAGGGCAACGAGGCCGGCGCCAAGAAGGCTGGTTTCAACATCGTGCTAAGGGAAGGCTATTCAGCGACGGCCCCGGATCTGTCCGCGCTGGTCACCAAGCTGAAGCGGGCCAAGCCGGATGTGGTCTTCCACACCGGCTATAATCCCGACATCACCCTGCTACTCCGCCAAGCCCGCGAGCAGGGGCTGAAGTTCGGCGCGTTGGTCGGACATGGCGCCGGCTACGGGGTCTATGAGAAGCTCAAGGAAGGCCTGGGCGCCGACGTCAACTACGTCTTCAACACCGATCCGATCTCGATCTGGCTCGCCAACCAGAAGAGCATGGATCCGAAGCTGCCGCCGATCATCAAGGCGGTGGGCGAGGAGTTCGACAAGCGCAAGCCGGGCCTCGCCATCCGATCGGCCCATGTCGGCATGGCTGCGTCCAACACCTATTTGTTCCTGAACGACGTGCTGCCGCGAGCGATCAAGAAATACGGCGGCATCGACCCCGACGCCCTGCGCAAGGCAGCACTCGACACCGACATACCCGAAGGCGGCACCATGCTCGGCTTCGGCGTCAAATTCCACGGCGAGGGCTCGCCAATGGCCGGTCAGAACGAACGCTCGTTCCCCGTCGTGATCCAGTACGTCGACGACAAGTCCTATGTGGTGTGGCCCAAGAGTCAGGCGCAGCGCGAGGCCGTGCTGCCGCTACCCAAGGGCACCACCTACAGCAACCAGTAGCGGCGGAGAGCCTTGGTGCTGGAAGTCAGCGGCCTGGTGAAGCGGTTCGGCGGCTTCACCGCCGTCAACAACGTGTCGTTCCGGGTCGACCAGGGCGAGATCCTCGGCCTGATCGGCCCCAACGGCTCGGGCAAGAGCACGATCTTCAACATGCTCTCCGGCACGCTGGCCCCGACCTCCGGCTCGATCCAGTTCGCCGGCTCCGAGATTGCCGGCCTTGCACCGCACCGCATCATCAACCGCGGCATCGGCCGTACCTTCCAGATCCCGCGCCCCTTCCGCCGCCTGACCATCTTTGAGAACGTCGCGCTGGCGGGCTTCTACGGCCAGGGCCGCCATAGCCGCGCCAGGGCGGAGGAGGCGGCCGAGCGCTCGCTGGCGATGGTCGGCCTGCCGACCGATCGCCACGCCGGCGTCGACGGGCTCGGCGCGGCGGGCTTGAAGAAGCTTGAGCTCGCCAAGGCGCTCGCCACTGCGCCGAAGCTGTTGCTCGCCGACGAGAGCCTCGGCGGGCTCGACGAGGCCGAGATGGACCAGGCCGCCGACATGCTGCGCAACATCCGCGACGAGCTCGGCATCACCATCATCTGGGTCGAGCACATCATGGGCGTCCTGATGCGCGTCGTCGACCGCGTCATGGTGCTCGATCACGGCGAGAAGATCTCGGAAGGCTTGCCGAGCGCGGTCGCGGGCGATCCGCGCGTCATCGAGGTCTATCTCGGTACCGATGCCGAGACCACGCAGGCCGCGGCCGCCGAAGCGCGCCGCCGCGCAGGGGGCTAGGCGATGCTGGAGCTTCGCGGCGTCAATGCCGGCTATGGCAGCTTCCAGGCGCTGTTCGATGTCGACCTCGACGTCAGGGCCGGCGAAGCCGTCGGCGTCATCGGCCCGAACGGCGCGGGCAAGACCACCTTGATGCGCGTCATCTCCGGCCTGATCCGTCCCTCGCGCGGATCGATCAGGATGGAAGGCACCGACGTCGTCGCGACGCCGCCGCACAAGATCGTCAGCCTCGGCATTGCGCATGTGCCGGAGAACCGGCGGCTGTTCCCGCAGCTCACGGTCGACGACAATCTCAAGATGGGCGCCTTCATGAAGGAGGCGCGCGACCACTACGTCGAGCGCCTCGAGGTCGTGTTCGACCTGTTCCCGCGCCTGAAGGAGCGCCGGCACCAGATGGCCGGCACTATGTCCGGCGGCGAGCAGCAGATGTGCGCGATCGGCCGCGCGATGATGTCCAATCCGAAGCTGCTGCTGCTCGACGAGCCGTCGGCGGGTCTGGCGCCGGTCGTGGTGCAGCAGGTGTTCGAGCTGGTGAAGCGAATCCGCGCCAGCGGGCTGACGGTTCTGATCGTTGAGCAGAACGTGCAGCAGGTGCTGAAAGTGGTCGACCGCGCCTACCTGATCGAGGCGGGCACGATCAGGGCGTCGGGCACCTCGGCCGAGATGCTGGCGAGCAACACGGTCAAGGAAGCGTATCTCGGGGTGTGACGGGCATGCAGGGGTTCCTCGACGTCTTCGACATCTATCTGCTGGAGGCCGTGATCAACGGCATCCTGCTCGGCGGCGTGCTGGCGCTGCTGGCGCTCGGACTCAACCTGATCTTCGGCGTCATCGACGTGACCTGGATCTGCTATGCCGAGCTCGTGATGATCGGCATGTACGGTATGTATTTCCTGGTGCAGTATTACGGCCTCAGCTATTTCGTTGCCGCTCCGCTCACCATCCTGCTGGTCGCCGTGCTCGGCGCCGCGCTGCACTACCTCGTGATCGCGCCGCTGCTGACGGCCCCTCCGATCAACCAGCTGCTCGCGACCGGCGGCGTGCTGTTCGTACTGCAGAGCTTTGCCACCGTCGCCTTCGGCATCGACTTCCGCAATCTCGGCATCCGCCTGCCGGTGCTCGCCTTCGGCGACATGAATTTCAGCTACGCCCGGTTGCTGTCCTTCGGAGCCGCGCTGGTCGGCATGGTCGCGGTCTACCTGTTCATGACACGGACCTTCACCGGCACCGCGATCCGCGCCATTTCCCAGGACCGCCAGATCATGGCGCTGATGGGCGTCGACACCAGGCGGATCTATCTCATCACCTCCGCGCTCGGCGGCGCGCTGGCCGGGCTCGCCGCGTGCCTGCTGGTGCTGCAATATGACGTGCATCCCTTCGTCGGCCTTTCCTTCGGACCGATCACCTTCCTGATCTGCGTGCTCGGGGGCCTCGGCAACTTCATCGGCGGCTTCATTGCCGCCTTCGTGTTCGCAGAGATCATCTCGCTCGGCGGCCTGTTCTCCGACCTCGAATGGGGCTACGTGCTCGCCTTCGCCTTCTTCATCGTCATGATGTTCATCCGGCCCGCGGGCCTGCTTGCGAGGCGCCGATGACGGGGCAGGGGCGGCTCGCAGCCTGGGGGATCGGACTGGCGGCGCTGGTCGCGCTGCCATTCCTCTATCGCGATCCCTATCATCTGCACATCCTGGTGCTGATCCTGATCTGGTCGTTCGCCTACACGTCCTGGTCGATGATGGGACGTTTCGGGCTCGTCTCGCTCGGACATGGCGGCTTCATGGGGATCGGCGCTTATGTCACTGCGCTCTCGTGGAATCACCTCGGCCTGACGCCGTGGATCGGCATTCCCATCGGCATGGTAGCGGCGGGTGCGCTGGCGCTGATCGTTGGCTATCCCTGCTTCCGCTTCCGCATCACCGGGCACTATTTCGTGCTGGTGACGCTGGCGCTTTCCGGCATCGTCCTCCAGGTCATCACCGCGACGCGCGACTACACCGGCGGCTCACTCGGCTACACGCCGGACCGGGCATCGGGCAACAGGCTGCTGGCGCTGCAATTCGACGACAAGACCACCTGGTACCTGATCGCGCTTGCGGTATGGCTGTTCGGCATCGTGGTCTGGCACTGGGTCGACCGCAGCATGGCCCGCTATGCCCTGGAGGCGATCTCGGAAGATGAGGACGCTGCGGCTGCGGCCGGCGTCGACGTCACCGCCGAAAAGCTGAAGATCACGCTGCTCAGCGCGTTGATGACGGCGCTCGCCGGTGCGATCTACTGCCAGTACCAGATGTTCATCACGCCTGATACGGTCAGCGGCATCGCGGTGTCGCTGCAGATGGTGTTCGCGGCCATCGTCGGCGGCCTGTTCGTCTCGCTCGGCCCGACCGTGGGCGCCATCATCACCATTATGCTGGCCGAGACCTTGCGCATCGGCTTCGGCACCAAGGCGGTCGGCTGGGACAACCTGGTCTACGGGCTGCTGCTCGTGCTCTTCATCATATTCCTTCCCAAGGGCATCCTTGGTAGCTTGCTCGACCGATTGAAGAAGCCGCAACGCAAGGTAACCCGCGCTCATGAGCAAGAAGCCGTCGAAATCGCTCGCCCAGGAGCTTGACCGCTACATCACGCCATTCCGCTACGATGGCTCCGGCAAGTTTCACCTGAAGGACCACAAGACCGACGAGAAGGGCGATCTCGACAAGGAGAGAGCACAGGCGATCCTCGAGGCCAACAAGAAGCGGCTGGTCGGATTTCAGGAGAAGCTTTACGCGCAGGACCGCTGGTCGCTGCTGATCGTGTTCCAGGCCATGGACGCCGGTGGCAAGGACAGTGCGATCAAGGCGATCTTCGAGGGCATCAATCCGCAGGGCTGCGAGGTCCATGCCTTCAAGGCGCCGAGCAGCAAGGAACTCGACCACGACTTTCTCTGGCGCCACGCGATCGCGCTGCCCGAGCGCGGTCATATCGGCATCTTCAACCGCTCGCACTACGAGGAATGCCTGGTGACGCGGGTGCATCCGGAGATCCTCGCCAAGGAGAAGCTGCCGCCCAAACTCGTGACCAAGAACATCTGGAGGGAGCGGTTCGAGGACATCTCCGCCTTCGAGCGCTATCTCAGCCGCAACGGCACCGTGGTGCTGAAGTTCTTTCTGAACCTGTCCAAGGAAGAGCAGCGCCGGCGCTTCCTCGATCGGCTGGAACAGCCGGCCAAGCAGTGGAAGTTCTCCATGGACGATATCAAGGAACGTGCGCTGTGGCCGCGCTACCAGGCGGTGTACCAGGACATCGTCCGTCACACGGCAACATCGCACGCGCCATGGTACGTCGTGCCTGCCGACCACAAATGGTTCGCCCGCGTTGTGATCGGCTCGGTGATCAACGCGGCGCTGGAAAAGCTCGACCTGCGTTTCCCGCGCGCCGACAAGGCCTCGCTGGCCGAGTTCGACGAAGTGCGCAAGGCACTGGAGAAAGAGGGCGAGGGAAGCAAGGGAGGCAAGACAGACAAGGGAGGCAAGGGGGCGACGTGACAGCCAGCCGGCTCTCCGACCGCAAGACCGTCAACTTCGCGCTCCAGGGTGGAGGCGCGCACGGCGCCTTCGTTTGGGGGGTGCTAGACCAGGTGCTCGAGGACGGCAGGCTCGCGATCGAGGCGATCAGCGCCACCAGCGCCGGCGCAATGAATGCGGTGGCGATGGCTTCGGGCATGGCGAACGGAGGCGCCGAGGCGGCGCGGGAGAGCCTGCACGCATTCTGGTACGAGGTGTCGCGCATGGACATGGCGTACGATCTGATGTCGCCGCTGAACCAGTGGATCCAGGCCTTGAGGCTGCCGCCGGAATATCATCCGGTCCACGCCGTCATCCATACGCTGACGCACACGCTGCCGCCGGGCCTGCTCAACCCCTTTCATTTCAATCCGCTCCGCACGCTGCTGCAGCGCGTCGTCGATTTCGACCGGCTCAATTCCTCGCCCGAGGCGCCGCAGCTGTTCCTCAACGCCACCAACGTCCGCACCGGCAAGATCAAGGTGTTCCAGAGCCCGCTTCTCACGGCGGAAACCGTGCTCGCCTCGGCCTGCCTGCCGCCCTATTTCCAGGCCGTCGAGATCGACGGCGAGCATTATTGGGATGGCGGCTATCTCGGCAATCCCGCGATCTATCCGCTGATCTACCGCAAGGGCAGCCACGACGTCATCATCGTGCAGGTCACGGCGATCCGGCGCGACGAGCTGCCGACCAGTGCCGCCGACGTCCTCCACCGCATCAACGAGATCAGCTTCAACTCGTCCCTGATGCGCGAGATGCGCGCGATCGCCTTCGCCACGAGGCTGATCGACGGCGGCGAGCTCGACAGCGACAGGCACAGCCGCATGTACATGCATTGGATTGGCAACGACCAGCTGATGTCGCAGCTCGGTACGGCCACGCAATTCCATCCCGAGTGGAGCCTGTTGTGCCGCCTGCGCGATGCGGGCCGCGAGGCGGCGCAAAGCTGGCTGGCGGAAAACTTCGACCAGATCGGGAAGTCCTCGACCGTCGACCTCGCGGACATGTTTCTTTAAAACGCGAAAACAACCCCATGCACAGTAGCCGGGGTTAGCGAAATCAATGACTTGCCCATCGGGTCATGTTCTTGCGGATTTTTCGAAGCTGGTTTGACTCGTCGGGCAAAACAGGGGCATGATGTCACCATGCCTCGCCGCGCCCTTTGAGGTCCGCATCTGCGTGCGCAAGCGCTTCGCGATTGGAGCCGTTCGGGGAACCCGCGCGCCAAATGTGATCGTCATATCCTTTGATCCTGCTTGACAGTTTTGTGGCTCAGGCGGACCATCGCAATGGTCGCAGACAGGCGACGCGCAACGTCCACCTCATGAGCAAGGGGAGGTCTATGACTCCACCTCCGCAAATCCAGCCGCGTTGATTGCGATGGAGCTCGTTCGGACTATCGCATAGCGGCAGAAACCGCGAACGGCACGCCGGGTCAAGGTTTAGCGGGCTGCATCAGTGAGGCAAAGCCCCTACCTTCCCGGCGCTGTTTCTTGCATCACCGGTCGCGTTAGGCGGCCGTGACGTAGCTGGCCTCGACTGCCGTCATTGACATTCTGCCTCTTGTCCTCCTTTTCCTGGCCGTCATTCCGGGCCGATCCTCCGAAGTAGCGCCGTGGTTCCAGATGGCCTTTGCGCGACCTGAGCGCGCGCCTCGTCCTTCGAGACGGCGCTGACGCGCCTCCTCAGGATGAGGCTAAGCGGCATGGACCTTGTTGAAGCTCCTTCCGCGCACGCGGTCCTATTCCGGGGGAGCCCGCGCAAGCGGGTGTCTCGAAAGATCGCGACGCGCGCGAAATTGGCCTGCGACGGCGTCAATCGAACTCGCGAGTTCCCCCATCATGGCATCGCGGCAAATGCCAAGAGAATGTCGCCTCGGAGGCCCATTTCCGACACAGGCCGGGGGCGAATAGCGGCTATCCGACATGACGCATGCGCTTTGGCTGTGACGGTCTCGACACCGCCGGCGCATCATTTTTTCAGGGACTCTTCGTGTCGCCCAAGCTTGCCCCCGCGCTTCTCGCCGTTCTCTTCCTCGCGATCTCCTTTGTCTCTACCGCCAGCGCCGAGGCGCCTCGGCCGGCGCCGAATAATGCTGCCGCGGTGTCAGGCGAGGAGGCCAGGCGCGCGCTGGAGACGCTCCAGGACGACAGGAAGCGCGCGCAGATGATCGATACGCTGCGTGCGATCGCCAATGCATCCGGTCCGCAGCAGCCCGCGACGCCCGCGACCGAGCCGAAATCGCCGATCCCGCTCTCGGCCGACGGCCTCGGTGCGCAGCTCCTGCTCACCGTGTCGGAGGAGATCGGCGAAATCTCGCGCGAGATCGCCGGCATGGCGCGGACGCTCACGCACTTCCCGGCGTTCTATTATTGGATCATGCGGACCGCGAACGATCCCGCGGCCTATCACCTTCTGATCGAGATCGCCTGGAAGCTGGCGCTGGTGTTCGGCTTGGCCTTCTGCGCGGAATGGGTGATCTTCCGCCTGATCCGGCGTCCGGTTGCGTTCCTGGATGCACGCGCGCCGCACACCGCGCGCCTGCCAGCGCAGGGGCTGCCGATCGCCGATCCGCCGCCGTCGGTCGTGGATGTCACTCCCGAGCCGGAGTTGAACAAGCGTCGTCGCAGCCTCGCACGGGTCTGGCAGGCCATGCTGCGGCTGCCCTTCGCGCTGGGCCGCATCGTCCTCGAGCTGCTTCCCGTCGTCGTCTTCATCGCCGTCGCTACCGCGCTGCTCGGGACCGAGATCGGCCAGCCCACGACCGTCCGTCTCGTCATCCTCGCAGTCGTCAACGCCTACGCGTTCTCGCGCGGGCTGATCTGCGTGGTGCGGGCGCTGGCCGGGCCGTTCGGCCTGTTTCCGGTGCGAGCGGAGACTGCCGCCTATATCGAGATCTGGGCACGCCGCATCGTCGGTGTCGGCGTGACCGGCATCGCCTTTGCCAACGTGGCGCTGCTGCTCGGCCTGCATCGCGCCGGCTACGCCGCGTTGCTGCGCATGGTGATGCTGGTCGTGCATCTCTTCATCGTCGTCATCATCCTGCAATGCCGCCGCCAGGTCGCCGACGCCATCCGGGGGCCGGCCGCGCGGCAGGGCATCGGGGCCCGTTTGCGCAACCGCATCGCCGGCGGCTGGCATTATCTTGCCATCGCGCTCGACCTGGCGCTGTGGGCGGTGTGGGCGCTCAACATCCGCAACGGCTATTCGCTGCTGCTGCAATATTTCGTCGGCACCCTTGCGGTGGTGCTGGTGACGCGCGTGGTCATCATGCTGACGCTGAGCCTGATCGATCGCGGCTTCCGCATCGGGCCGGAGATCCTCCAGCGCTTTCCCGGCCTCGAGATCCGCGCCAACCGCTATCTGCCGCTGCTCCGCAGGGTCGTATCTGGCGTGATCGCCTTCGTCGGCTTCGTGGCCGTGCTCGAAGTCTGGGGTGTCGACGCCATCGTCTGGTTCTATGGCGGCCAGATCGGCAGCCGGCTGATCTCGGCCGTGGTGACGATCGGCCTCGCCGTGTTCATCGCAGCGGCCATCTGGGAAGCCAGCAATGCGCTGCTGGACCGCCAGATCAACACGCTGTCCCGGGACGGCCACTATGCCCGTGCCGCGCGCCTGCGTACCTTCCAGCCGATGCTGCGCACGGCGCTGCTCTGCCTGATCGCCACGGTCGTCGGCCTCACTGCGCTGAGCGAGATCGGGGTCAACGTCGCGCCGCTGCTGGCGGGCGCCGGCATTGTCGGCATCGCGATCGGCTTCGGCTCGCAGAAGCTGGTGCAGGATCTCATCACCGGGCTGTTCCTGCTGCTGGAGAACACGGTCCAGGTCGGTGACACCGTCAGCGTGTCGGGGCTGTCAGGCGTCGTCGAGAACGTCTCGATCCGCACCATCCGCCTGCGCGCCGGCGACGGCGCCGTCCACATCGTACCGTTCAGCGCGGTCACCACCATCACCAATGCCAGCCGCGGCGCCGGCAACGCCTCGGTCAGCGTCAACGTCGCCTACAAGGAAGACACCGACCGCGCCGGCCAGATCCTCAAGGACATCGTCGACGAGATGCGACGCGAGCCGGACTTCCGGGCACTGATCCGCGGTGATCTCGAGCTCTGGGGCATCGACAAGGTCGACGGCGCCATGGTGTCGATCGTCGGCCAGATCCGCTGCACCGAGGCCGGCCGCTGGCCGGTCCAGCGCGAGTTCAACCGGCGCATGAAGCTGCGCTTCCAGCAGAACGGCATTGAGGTCGCGTCCGCCACGCAGACCATCCTGATGCACATCGCGCCACCGGCCGAGAGCGCGACCCATCTGACGCCGCGGCGGGCGGCGGGATAGACGCGCCGCATCACGTCCCTCACCCTGAAGGCTTTTGAGGGCTATCGCCTTTCCCGGGCGCGACCGGTCGCGAAGAATCCATTCGGCGGCGGAGTTCGTTGCGCGATGGATTCCGGGTTCGCGCTGGCGCGCGCCCCGGAATGACGTGAGAGGGAGAGAAGACGCGCCGCTCCCAATACCTCGCCATGAGGAGGGGATTGCCGTGTTAACCTTTTGACGCGCAGCTGCGGGTCGTTTGCGACGGTCTCGCTGCGGTGCGAGATCACAATCAAGACCTCGGTCTCTCGGTCCTTGATCTCATGGGAGCGCTGGCCGACAATGGCTGCGGTTCAATGAGACTTCCTGGGGGAATTTGTGAATAGGCCTGCTCGCGTCGCTGCCCAACCGCCATCATCCGATCAATCGCACGGCATGGCGCTGCTGCGCGACCCCCTGCTCAACAAGGGGACCGCCTTCACGGAATCCGAGCGCGCGGCGCTCGGCCTGCGCGGCCTGCTGCCGCCCTGCGTGCTGACGATGGAGACACAGGCCCAGCGCGTGCTCACCAATCTGCGCACGCTGCCGACGGACCTCGAAAAATACGTCGCGCTGAACGCGCTGCATGACCGCAACGAGGCGCTGTTCTTCCGCGTCGTCGTCGACCATATCGACGAGATCCAGCCCATCATCTACACGCCGACCGTCGGGCTCGCCTGCCAGAAATACGGCCTGATCTTCCAGCGGCCGCGCGGCATGTTCATCTCCTCGCGCGATCGCGGCCAGATCGCGGAGATCCTGAAGAACTGGCCGTATCAGGCCAAACTCATCGTCGTCACTGACGGTGAGCGCATCCTGGGCCTCGGCGACCTCGGCGCCAACGGCATGGGCATTCCGGTCGGCAAGCTCTCGCTCTATTCGGCCTGTGCCGGCGTGCATCCGGAAGCGTGCCTGCCTGTCGTGCTCGACGTCGGCACCAACAACGAGGAGTTGCTAAACGATCCCTATTATCTCGGCCTGCGCCAGCGACGGCTCACGGGCGAGGCCTATGACAGCTTCGTCGACGAGTTCATGCAGGCCGCGCGCAAGACGTTCCCGGGCGTGCTGATCCAGTTCGAGGATTTCGCCAATCATTCGGCCTTCAAGCTGCTGCACAAGTACCGGGATGAGGCCTGCGTCTTCAACGACGACATCCAGGGCACCGCGGCGGTGGCGCTCGCCGGCCTGTTCTCGGCTCTGCGCATCTCCGGCGGCAAGCTGACGGACCAGAAGATCCTGTTCCTCGGCGCGGGCGAGGCGGCCACCGGCATCGCCGATCTCGTGGTCTCCGCCATGATGGCGGAGGGACTTTCCGAGGCGGACGCGCTGCGTCGCAACTGGCTGGTGGATTCCCGCGGTCTCGTGGTCGGCGGCCGTGACGGCCTGTCCGGCCACAAGCTGCGCTACGCCCACGAGGGCCAGGCGCCCATCGCCGACTTTCTCACCGCGATCAAGACGCTTAAGCCGACGGCGATCATCGGCGTTGCCGCAGTCGGCGGCGCTTTCACGCCCGAAGTGCTCAAGACGATGGCTGAGCTCAACGAGCAGCCGATCGTGTTCGCGCTCTCCAACCCGACCTCGAAGGCCGAGTGCTCGGCCGAGGATGCCTATCGCTATACGGGAGGCCGCGCGCTGTTCGCCTGCGGCAGCCCGTACGATCCGGTAACGCTCAACGGCCGGAGCTTCGTGCCGCGCCAAGGCAACAATTCCTACATCTTCCCCGGCGTCGGCCTCGGCGTCATCGCCAGCGGCTCGCGCCTCGTGACCGACGAGATGTTCATGGCGGCGGCTCATACGCTTGCCGATTGCGTCGGCGAGGATGACCTCGCGCAAGGCAGCCTCTATCCGGCACTGCCGCGCATTCGCGAAGTCTCGGTCCGCATCGCGGCGGCCGTCGCGGACGTCGCCTACCAACGTGGGCTCGCGGACGGACCCGCACCCAACGACGTGAAGGCCCTCGTTCAGTCGCAGATGTACGAGCCGCACTACTGACCGGCCTGCGGGCCAGAACGGCTCGGTTCACGCTAACGTCTCCACATCGTCATGGCCGGGCTTGTCCCGGCCATCCACGTCTTGTCGGCGGCACGAAGAACGTGGATGCCCGGGACAAGCCCGGGCATGACGACCTCTGCACAAATCAGATGCGATCGCCTTGCCTGTAAAGCGGGGATAAGGCGCGAGCCTGACGCGCTCTGTCCCGATTCAGAACAAGTCACTGTGGTGAAATCGCCACAGCTGACGCGAAACGACGGCGGTCCTAGAGCCGCTTTTGTTCCGACAAGGTTCTGCCCTCATTGCCCACCGAAAATCGGGCCGTTCGGAGGGCGTACCATGTCTCGCATTGCACGTACCGAAACGGCCCGGATTTCCTTCACAACCTCATGCCGGCTGCTGCTCGCCGTCGTCGTCGCAGCATCGCTGGCCGCCTGCGCGCAGGCGCCGGTCGGCCGCCAGAAGGCCGATCTTGCCGGCACCAGCCGGCAGGCCGCAGTGGAGCGCCCGCACAGGGTCGCCGCGCTGCATCCGCGCCCGATCAGCCGGGCGCGCGCTGGGAATGGTGAGGCAAAGCAAACGACGGCGCACGGTGTCGCCAGCTTCTATTCGGATACGGTGACAGCGAGCGGCGAGAAGTTCGACAAGAACGAATTGACCGCGGCGCATCCCACGCTGCCGTTCGGCACCAAGCTGCGCGTCACCGACACGTCCTCAGGCCGCTTCGTCACCGTCAGGGTCAACGATCGCGGACCTTTCGTGCGCGGACGCGTTGTCGACGTCTCGCCTTCCGCCGCCGAAGCGCTCGGCATGGTCGACAAGGGCATCACCACTGTCAGGCTCGAGGTCGTGCAATAGATCACAGCGCGTCGAGGCCGACGCAGCCGCTTAACCGGCTGTTAGCGGCTTTTCGAGCACCATGGCTTCCCACGCAATTCGGGGCTTTCGGGGGGCAGCGCTTGAACACGATCCAGTATCTCGAAGATCAGGCCGCGCGCGCCGAGCGGCTCGCCAAGCGGATCACGGATACGTCGACGATCGAAAAGCTCCTGACCTTCGCGGGCGAACGCCGCCGCGAAATCGAAGTCATCGCCGGCAAGCGCTGCCGCAACTAAAGCTCCTCAGGAATGGCCTTCCACGAAATCGCTGAGATAGTCGGGAAGCTCAATTCCATCGATCTCGCAGCGGGCACGGATCTCGCCGGCGACATCGGTCGAGATGTCCTTCATCCAATGTTCGAGCGTGTTGAACGAGAGCACCTTGACGGGATCGTTGAAGCAGCCGGCGACGAGCTCGCCGATCGTGGTTTCGAGATCGCTTCGCTCGACAGGAACTTCGGTAGCCTCACCGCGGCGATCGATCACCACGAATAGGGTCTGGTCCGCCCCGTAAGGAACGATCGGTGATGGTAGGCCGGCGTCAAGCATCTCGATGCGCTCACGTCCTTGCTTCCGATCCCTGACAACGGGGAGATCCGGAAGAAGGTTCCTGTCGCGAGATTGCGATGCCGTCAGAGAAATTCTCTCAGGCGCGATAATTCGATGACGTGTTCGGGGGAGAGGATGTCCGTGACCAGCGGCGGCTGTGCCGTCGTGTGGATCTCATAGAGGTGCCGCGTCGTCGGCGGCTTCTGCATGAAGGCCGAGATGCACTGGTCAAGCGTGCCTTCGATGACCTGATAGGGCTCCCGGTCAGGCTGACGCTGGTTTGCCAGCGACGGCCACTTATGCAGCACCGCAAGCGCGCCGAAATCGACCTTCGAATCCCCGACTACGTCCCCCATGCCTGGTCCTCACGCAAAAGACGACCCCAGCACACGGATTCGCGTGCCGGGGCCGATACACCTGTCGCTGTATCACAATGCCACGACCACACAACGCAGCCGCCGGGAACAAGTTCCCGGCGGCCTTGTCGGTGCATCAGCTCGCGGCGGCCGCGATCCGGAGCCCCGGGCTGGCGTTGCCCTTGTTGTTTTCGTCACTGCTGCCGACCTTGGGCGGGAGCCCGGCGAAGCGCCGCAAGGCTTCCGCCATCTGCACCCGGCCGGGCACGCCGGTGATCACCACATCGACCATGGCGAAGGACGAGTGGAAATGGCCGCGCGCCTTGAGCTGCTCGACCGGCACGCCAGCTGCGGCCATGGCCTCGGCATAGGCGATACCCTCGTCGCGCAGGGGATCGAACTCGCAGGTGACGACGAAGGCCGGTGGCAGGCCGCCGACCTTGCCACGGAGCGGCGAGACGCGTGGGTCGGTGCGGTCGGCCGGCGAGCAGTAGAGGTCCCAGAACCAGTACATCAGCGAGCGCGTCAGGAAATAGCCGACTGCGTTGTCGTTGTAGGAGGGCCGGTCGAACGTGCAGTCGGTGACCGGGCAGACCAGAAGCTGGCCAGCGATGTCGGGTCCGCCGCGGTCGCGTGCGAGCTGGCAGGTCACGGCGGCGATGTTGCCGCCGGCGCTCCAGCCGGCGACCGAGACCGGCCCGGGCTTGCCGCCGAGTTCGGCAGCGTGCTCGGCGATCCAGCGTGCTGCCGCGTAGCCGTCCTCGGCAGCCGTGGGGAAACGATGCTCCGGCGCATGACGATAGCCGACGCTGACGAACATCATGCCGGTCCGCCGCACCATGTCGCGGCAGAACGGCTCGTCCGACTGCTCGTCGCCGAGCACCCAGCCGCCGCCGTGGAAATAGACCACGACCGGATGCGGTCCCGGCGTCGCCGGCTTGTAGACGCGGTAAGGCAGCGTGCTGTCGGCGATGGGCAGGGTGCCGTCGACGATGTCGCCGATCGGCCGCCCCGCAGGCCGGCCCTTGTTGAACTCGTTGACGAAGGCGCGCGCGCCGATCGCGCCCATCGACTCGATCGGCGGCAGGTTCAGCGACGCCAGCAGGTTCATCACCATCCGCACGTCCGGCTGGAGCCGCACCACCTCGCCGTCGTTGCATTGCACGGCGCCATCGGGGCCGGTGAGCTTGAAGCCCAGCATGCCGCGGCTGACCACCTCGTCGCAGATGCTGCGATAAGGACCGACGCCGCCGGTATAGGGCATCAGGCCCTGCACCTTGCCCGGCACGTTGGCGCCCGTGTACCAGGTGTTGGCGAGCCGGTGCAGCGTCAGCATCGCGCAGTCGGCCATGTGCCTGTTCCAGCCGGCCTGCGCCGTCTCGGTCGGCTCCATCGTGGTGAATCCGGCATCGCGTAAGCCGGCGATCCGATCGACCACCCAGTCGACATGCTGCTCGATCGACACCGCCATGTTCGACAGCACCGACGGGCTGCCGGGCCCGGTGATCATGAAGAAGTTCGGGAAGCCCTTGACCGTGAGTCCGAGATAGGTCTGCGGCCCCTGGGCCCAGACGTCGGTGAGCGACTTGCCGCCGCGGCCGGCGATCGGGTGCACGGCGCGGATCGCGCCGGTCATGGCGTCGAAGCCGGTCGCGAACACGATGACGTCGAGGTCGACGCTACGCCTGGTCGTGGTGATGCCGCTCGCGGTGATCGCCTTGATCGGCTCCTGGCGCAGGTTGACCAGCGTGACGTTCGGCCTGTTGTAGGTCGCGTAGTAGTTGGTATCGAGGCAGGGACGCTTTGCGCCGAACGGATGATCATCCGGCGTCAGCGCCGCGGCGGTCTCGGGATCCCTCACGGCCGCGCGGATCTTTTCGCGGATCAGGTCCTGGACGATCTTGTTGCCGTCGAGATCGACGGCCTGATCGGCCCAGAGCTGGCTCAGGATGTGGACGAGATCGCCCGCTGCCCAGGCGCGCTCGAACCGCTCGCGACGCTCGGCATCGCTCAATTGCCAGCTCACGACGGTCTGCTGCGGGTAGGGCACGCCCGCCATCGACTGGCGCGCCTGCTCGCGATAGGCGGCACGGTCGCTCTCGAACAGGCTCATGCGGTCCGCCGGCGCCGGGCCGTTATGCGCCGGCAGTGCGAAGTTCGGCGTGCGCTGGAACACGGTCAGATGCGCAGCCTGCTCGGCGATCACAGGGATCGACTGGATCGCCGAGGAGCCCGTGCCGATCACGCCGACGCGCTTGCCTGTCAGATCGACGCCGTCATGCGGCCAGCGTCCGGTGAAATAGACCTCGCCCTTGAAATCCTTGACGCCGTCGATTTCCGGCGGCTTCGGCGCGGAGAGGCAACCGGTGGCCATGATGTAATGGCGGCAGGAGACCGGCGCGCCGTTGTCAGTGGTGACGAGCCAGCGTTCGGCCGTCTCGTCCCAGGTGGCTGCCGTGACCTTGGTCTTGAAGCGGATGTCGCGCCTGAGATCATAGCGGTCGGCCACGAAGCCGAGATAGCGCAGAATTTCGGGCTGGGTGGCGTATTTCTCCGACCAGGTCCAGGCCGTATCGAGCTCGGGATCGAACGTGTAGCTGTAGTCGATGGTCTGGATGTCGCAGCGTGCGCCCGGATAGCGGTTCCAGTACCAGGTGCCGCCGACGTCGCCGGCCTCGTCGAGCCCGACTGCGGAGAAGCCGGCCCTGCGCAGGCGATGGAGAAGATAGAGGCCGGAAAATCCGGCGCCGACCACGGCGACGTCGACCTGCTGAGCGGTTCCGCGCTCATCGGAGGCACGTGTAGCAACCATTGCGTCAGGCATGGCATTCCTCCCTTATGTTTTGTTTTGCCGGCAGGCTATCCCCGCAGGTTCAGCTTGTCATTACAGCAAGTGCAATCCCAGGGTGATCATCTGCGGCGGCATCGGACGGCGCAAAGGATTGCGGCACCACACGCACCGCGATGCACAATGGCCGTGGTAGCCCGGGGTAATCAGCGCGCATCCTTCTGTGTATGCTTGCGCCTACAAGCCACGCGTACCGTACGGCCGTCATGACAGAGTTGAGTGAGCGAACCAAAGCGAACATGGATGTCGTGCTCGAAGAGACATGCCGGCAGCTGCCGCATGGCGGCGATCACGACAGCCGCAGGTTCATCGCCGAGCGGCTGATCGAGGCGGCGCAGGCGGGACACTCAACGCTCGGCGAACTCGGCATCGTCGCGCGCCGCGCGCTGGCGGAGATTCTCGCAAAGCGCGATTAGCAAGGCGCGAGGCTTGCTTCGCAGACGACTCTGAACATAACCTGCCCGACCCTTCATCGAGATCGTTCGAAGATGCGAGCCTTGCTTGCATTCGTTGTGGCTGCCGCAGTTCCGTGCTGCACCGGCTCGGCCATGGCCCAGCCGGTCGGACAGTTTCCCTTCGCGCTGACGCGTGAAGGGCAAATGCTCGGCGCCGTGGAGGGCGAGGTGGCGTCCTTCAAGGGACTGGCCTACGCGGCTCCGCCGCTCGGTGCGTTGCGCTGGCGCGCGCCGCAACCGACGGCCGGCAGTTCCGAGATGCGCACCGCCTACGCGTTCGGCGCGCCGTGCCTTCAGCCCGCACGGACCGATGCCGGCGAGGATTGCCTGACGCTGAATGTGTTCCGGCCGTTCGGGGTCGATGGCCCATTGCCGGTGATGGTGTTCATCCATGGCGGCGGTTTCGTCAGGGGCACCGCGAACGACCCGCTGTTCGATGGCGCCAGGCTGGCGCAGGCGGGTCTCATCGTGGTCACCGTGAATTATCGCCTCGGTGCTCTCGGTTGGCTCGCCCATCCCGCGCTTCCGGACGGCGGCGGAAATTACGGCCTGATGGACCAGATCGCCGCGCTCAACTGGGTGCAGGATAATATCGCGGCTTTCGGCGGCGATCGGGGCAACGTCACCGTGTTTGGCAGCGGTGCAGGCGCGACATCGATCGCCCTGCTGATGCTGTCCGCGCCGGCGCGCGATCTCTTCCAGAAAGCCATTCTGCAATCGGTGCCCGGCCGCGCGCGCCTGCGTTCGGCAGAGGAGGCGGAGGCCGTGGGCCGGCAGTTCGCGGCCGCGCTCGGGCCGACGACGGATTGGCGCGCAGCCGAGCTGCGGCGCGTGCTCGCCGCCGAACGCCAATTGCTGGAGCAATCGCCGCGCAGCTTTGCGCCGATGATCGATGGGCGTCTCGTGACCGAGGACCTCGTCGCAGGCTTTACCGCCGGACACCAAATCCGCATTCCTCTCATCATCGGCTCGAACGACGACGAGACAAGTTCTGACGGCTGGTCCGATATCGAGAAGGATATTGCTTCGTCCGGCATCGTCACCGATGAGATGCGCCAGCTGTATGCAGATGTCGTCGGACCTTCCGATTTCGCTGCGAGGGTCTACACCGACAAGGTGTTCTCCGAGCCGGTGCGGCGGTTGGCCCGGCTGCATGCGTCAAGCGGCGCGCCAACCTTTCGCTATCGCTTCGCCTATGTGCCGGAGGCGCGGCGCGCGAATCCGGAAGGCGGCCATGGAAGGGAGCTGCAGTTTGTCTTCGGCGCGGAAGGCGTGCCCGGTGCGGGCATCCTGTCGCGGCGTGATCGCGAGGTCGCAGGCCGCATCCGCGCCTATTGGATCAACTTCGCCAGAAGCGGCGATCCCAACGGCGCCGGGCTGCCGCGCTGGGATGCTGCGGGCAGCGATCGCCTGCTGCTGATCACGAACGACGGCATCGCGAGCGGCGACGATCCGCTGGCGAAGCGTCTCGACCGGCTCGAAAATGAGGGCGGGAAATGAGCTGGAGTTACGCGGCGAGCTCGACGCGCGGCGCCGGGCTCAGCCGGTCTTCCTCCAGATAATCCATCGCGCCGTCCTTCTCGACGGCGTAGAACTGCTGGCCGTCCCGCGACTTGAAGGCGGCGCGGACGACACCGCGGCGGCCCTTGTCACTGTTGACGACGTCCCCCAGCGCAAACTTCCTCATCTCACGTCTCACTTGGCTTCAGGCCGACTGCTTCGGCCACGCCGGGGATTCTGAGCGGCAAATCGTTAACGGCTTGCTAACCATGCGGCTTTGCCTATGCTCGGCGCCGACCGTGCGGACTGCTCGCACGCGCCTGTCGACGAGCCGAGTCCCATGACGCGATTTCCGACCCTTTTCCTGTCGCATGGCGGCGGCCCCTGGCCCTTCATGGAGGACAGGCGGGTGCAATATGCCAGGACTGCCGAGGCGTTCGCGAACCTGCCGCAACTTCTGCCCGAGAGGCCAAAGGCCGCGCTGGTCATCACCGGCCATTGGGAGGCCGACGCCTTCACCGTGTCCACCTCAGCCCATCCGCCGATGGTGTACGACTATTACGGTTTCCCCGAGCATACCTACCGCCTGAAATATCCGGCGCCCGGCAAGCCCGAGCTCGCGGCAAGAGTGAAGGCGCTGCTCGCGCAGGCCGGCGTCGATTGCCGCGAGGATGCCGATCAGGGTTTCGATCACGGCACCTTCGTGCCGCTCGGGCTGATGTATCCGAATGCCGATATGCCGATCGTGCTGCTGTCGCTGAAGTCCAGCTATGATGCCGCCGAGCACGTCGAGGTCGGCAAGGCGATCGCATCGTTGCGCGACGAGGGCATTCTGATCGTCGGCAGCGGGCTGACCTATCACAACATGCGCGGCTTCAACCGGCCGGAGTCCAAGCCGGTCTCGTATGATTTCGAGGCCTATCTCAACGAGGCGATCAGCAACCCGGATCCGGCCCGCCGCAACGCGATGCTGGTGGATTGGGAGAGCGCTCCGAGCGCGCGCCTCGCGCATCCGCGCGAGGACCATCTGCTGCCGCTGATGGTGGCGGCCGGCGCTGCCGGCAGCGACAGGGGCAAACGCGTCTTCGTCGACGAGGTGGCAAATGTCGCGATGGCATCGTATGTGTTCGGCGGCCGGTCCTGAATAGCGCGCTCGCCGGCTGGCGATCGCGCTTTACGACGAGATCGCGTCGATCCGTTTCGTCGTGTCCGTTCCCAGCAATTGCTCATAGCGAGCCCGGACGGTGGCGTAACATTCGCACGCGCCTTCCTCCAGCCCCTCGGCATCCAGGATCCTGATCTTGCCGCGCGCGTATCGGATGAGGCCGGCCGCCTGCAGGGTGCGCGCCACCACGGTCACGCTCGATCGCCGAACGCCCAGCATCTGCCCGAGATATTCCTGCGTGAACTGAAGCTGGTCGCTGCCGGATAGATCGCGCGCGCGCAGCAACCAGCGACAGAGCCGGGCCTGGACGCTGTGCGAGGCGAAGCACGCTGCGGACTGCTGCGCCTGGGCGTAGACGGCCTGCTCGTGCCGCATGAGGAGCGCCAACAGCCGGGAGCTCTGCAGCGCGGCCGACTTCAGGGCGTCGATATTGCAGACGACGACGTTTCCGCCGAGCTGAACGATGCCGCGGCAGAGAGACATCCGCCCGTCCAGCGCGGCGGCGGCGCCGACGACGCCGTCGATGCCGACCATCGCGGTCTCGATCATCTCGCCGCTCGAAAGAGTCACAACCAGCGAGATCACTGCGCCGGCGGGAAAGTAGACGGAGCGAATCTCCTGATCGGCTTCGAACAACAGGGAGTGCTGCGCGAAGGCGACGGTCTTCAAATGCGGCTCGAGGATCTTGAGATCGGCCTCGGACAGCTGCCTCAATAAGAGGTTCTTCATTTTGCCACTCCCGGGGACAGGCGGGAGCGCAAAGAACTCTCAGCTATCGGTGCCTTATGCGGATATCCGATAATCGGTCAACGGTAAGAGCTCTACCGCACATAGCGAGTCTTTTTTTCACTGTGTCAAATTTCGACATAAGAGACGCCGGACTGCGGTCGCAAACGTCAGTAGGGCTCGCCCTTGTCCGCGGTACGACAAGCGGAGGCGGCGGCTTCACATGTCTCGGCGAGCAGCCGGATCCGATATAGGGGCTGCTTTCCCGGGCCCAGAAGCTCGATCCGCCATTCGGCATTTTTTTTGAGCCCGCAGCCGCGGGCGAGATCTCCGAACACTTTGGTCGTTTCGGTCCACGCCGATTCCATGTCCGCGATCTCGGCCAGATGCTCGATCGTGCCGCCGTCGCAGTTGGTGATCCGGAAGTAATGGTGGGGCATGATCGGCTCCGAGCGGTCGCGAGGAGTATCGGTTAGTCCAACCGGGTCCGCCGAATTATGTGCGGTAACGCACATAAAAACCCTGGGCGCATGTCACGGCAAAAGCAAGTGAATTCGGGCGGACAATTCGAGATTGTCGCCCGCGGGAGTCGAGTCGTGGCAAAGAGCTTTTGGCGAGCGCCGATCATGCGCACGCCACAGTGCATATAAAGGCTATTCTACCGATTTCGTTCGGTGCGCCGTCGCGCTATGGTTGTCGCGTGAATTCTTCCGAAGAATTTGATGCCGTCAACGGATCCTCTTCAGAACGCGTTTCTCAAGTCGCTGAGTCCGGCCGACTTCGCGGCCATTCGCCCACATCTCAAGGCCGTCGAGCTTCTGGAAGGGGCTTCGCTGATCGAGCTTGGTCAGACCGTCGTGTGGGCCCATCTTCCGCTCACGGCCGTCGTCTCTCTGGTTGTCGAGCTTGAAGCGGGCGAACGGATCGAGGTGGCGCTGATCGGCTCCGACAGCATCTTGGGCACCTTTGGCGTCTTGGGCGAGCCCGTGGCATTGGTTCACGCTGTTGTATTGGTGCCCGGTTCGGCTTTGCTGGTCGAGGCTGCCCGCCTGCGTGCTCTCGCCCAGGAGAATGCTGCGTTTCGAGACAACCTGACGCGTCACAGCCAAGCCCTCTTCGTTCAGGCCCAGCAATCCGTGGGCTGCAATGCATCGCATACCGTCGAAGCGCGATTGGCGCGATGGCTTCTGAGGGTTCGGGATCTATCCGGCCGTGATCGCTTCAAGCTCACGCAGGAATTGATGGCGGAGATGATCGGCGTTCGCCGAAACAGCGTTTCGTTTGTCGCCCACGCTCTTCAGCAGGCCAACGTCATTCGATTCAGCCGCGGTCTCATCGAGATCGTCAACGTCGCCGAGCTCAACAAGGCGACCTGCGAATGCTATCGCGCGGTGAAGCTGCAATACAAGCGACTTCGTTTCCCGACCGGCGAAGAATCAGGAGCATGATGAAGTTCAGCCGTATCTGAGCTTCATCACAAGGATGCCGCCGGCGAGCACCATGGTCACGGCGTTGGCTGCGACCAGGGGCGCATCGCCGGAGAGCAGGCCGTAGACGAGCCAGAGCGCGATGCCGAGCACCATGACCAGGAACATGCCGAGCGAGATGTCGCCGGTGGAGCGGGTCTTCCATACCTTGATGGCCTGCGGGGCGTAGGCCACGGTGGTGCAGGTGGCGGCGGCAAAGCCGATGAGCTTGATCACGAATGGTTCCATGGCCGGCTTTATAGCATGGATTCGATGACGCTCACGCCTCAGGCGCGCGCCGCCATCAGCCCGCGATAGAGCGCGGCATAGTCGCCGGCGCGGCCACGCCAGGAGACGTCGGTCGCAAGCCCGCTGCGTTGCAGCCGGCGCCAGGTCAGTTTGTCGTGGAAGGCGATGTTGGCCTTGCGCAGTGCGCCGGCGAGGGCATCCGCCGTCACCGGGGCAAACTTGAATCCCGTGGCATCGTGGCCGGAGACATCGGCTTCGCCGATGTCGACGATGGTGTCCTCGAGGCCGCCGACGCGGGAGACGATCGGCACGGCGCCATAACGCAGCGCGCAGAGCTGGGTCAGGCCGCACGGCTCGAACCGCGAGGGTACGACGAGCGCGTCCGAGCCGGCCTGGATCAGATGCGCCAGGATCTCGTCATAGCCGATCACGACGCCAACCCGGCCGGGATTGGCGCGGGCGGCCGACTGGTAGCGATCCTGCAGGTCGCGGTCGCCGCTGCCGAGCAGCGCGAGCTGCATGCCTTCGCGCAAGATTGTGGGGATGGCCTCGAGCAGGAGATCGAGCCCCTTCTGCCACGACAGCCGGCTGATGACGCCGAGCAATGGCGCCTCGTCCGAGGAATCCAGGTTGAACTGCTGCTGCAGCACCGCCTTGTTGGCGGCGCGGAAGGTCAGGTCCTCCGCGCCGAAGCGATAGGCGATGTGCGGATCACTCTGCGGGTTCCACACCTCGACGTCGATGCCGTTGAGGATGCCGCTGAGCACGTTCGCGCGTGTGCGCAGCAGCCCTCCGAATCCCATGCCGCCTTCGTCGCTCTGGATCTCCCGCGCGTAAGTCGGCGACACCGTGGTGATGCGATCGGCGAATTGCAGGCCGGCCTTCAGGAAGCTGATGCCGCCAAAATATTCCAGCTCGTTGACGTTGAAGGCGTGCAAGGGCAGGCCGACCGATCCGATCAACTCGGGGGCGAACTTGCCCTGATAGGCCATGTTGTGAATGGTCATCACGGTGCCGGGCCGCGGCCGGTTGTCGTAATGCAGATAGGCCGGAGCGAGTCCCGCCTGCCAATCATGGGAATGCACGACATCGGGGACGAAAGCGGGCACGAGACCGTGGCCGATATCGGCCGCCACGCGCGACAGCGCCGCAAAGCGCACGCCGTTGTCCGCCCAGTCGACGCCTTCGGCGCTGACATAGGGGTTGCCCGGCCGCACATAGAGATGCGGCACGTCCAGCACGAACAGATCGAGCCCGTGATGCAATGCCGCCAGCAGCCGTCCGGGACCGCCGAAATAATCCGGCCAGCGCCGCAGCTCCTCGGCGTTCGACAGCAGGCGCAGCACGTCGGGATAGCCGGGCATCAGGGTGCGCATCTCGACGCCATGCGCCTTCAGCGCGGCCGGCAGTGCACCGGCGACATCTGCGAGGCCGCCGGTCTTGACGAGGGGATAGACTTCAGAGGCGACCGCGAGGACGCGAACAGGCGTCATGTATTGAGCCTGTCGATCATCGGCTGGGTGATTAGCGAGATGCCCTGCTCGGTCGTGCGGAAGCGCTGCGCATCGACTTCGGGATCCTCGCCGACCACGAGGCCCTCCGGAATCTCGACGCCGCGGTCGATCACGACGTTGCGCAGGCGAGCACCGCGGCCGACATTCACATAGGGCATGATCACGGCGTTCTCGACATTGGCATAGGAGTTGATGCGCACGCCGGTAAACAGCAGCGAGCGGCGCAGCGAGGCGCCAGAGATGATGCAGCCGCCCGAGACCAGAGAGCTCACCGCCTGGCCGCGCCGGCTCTCCTCGTCGTGAACGAATTTCGCCGGCGGCGTGATCTCGGAATAGGACCAGATCGGCCAGGCGCGGTCGAACAGGTCGAGTTCCGGCACCACGTCGGTGAGGTCTATATTGGCGGCCCAATAGGCGTCCACTGTGCCGACGTCGCGCCAATAGGCGCGGGGGTCGCTGCCCGAGCGGACGCAGGACGTCGAATATTGGTGGGCCATCGCCCGGCCGTTCTTGACGAGGTAGGGAATGAAGTCCTTACCGAAATCGTGGTTCGAGTTCGTATCCTCGGCGTCGCGCTTGAGCTGGTCGAACAGGAACTTGGCGTCGAACACGTAGATACCCATGCTGGCGAGCGACACGTCCGGCTTGCCCGGCATCGGTGGTGGATCCTTCGGCTTCTCCAGGAACTCCTTGATCCAGCCATTCTCGTCGATATGCATGATGCCGAAACCGGAGGATTCCGACCGCGGCATTTCGAGGCAGCCGACGGTGACGTCGGCGCCGCTCTCGACGTGCTGGCGCAGCATCACCTCGTAATCCATTTTATAGATGTGGTCGCCGGCCAGCACCACGATGAAGCGGCAGGCATGGGCCTCGATGATGTCGATGTTCTGGTACACGGCGTCCGCCGTGCCCACGTACCACATGGTCTCGGAGACGCGCTGGCTGGCGGGCAGGATATCGAAACTCTCGTTGCGTTCGGGGCGGAAGAAGTTCCAGCCCATCTGAAGGTGCCGGATGAGGCTGTGCGCCTTATATTGCGTTGCGACCGCGATACGGCGGATGCCCGAATTCACAGCATTGGAGAGCGCGAAATCGATGATGCGGGACTTGCCGCCGAAATAGACCGCCGGCTTGGCGCGCCGGTCGGTCAGCTCCAGGAGCCGGCTGCCGCGGCCGCCGGCCAGGACGAAGGCCAGCGCCTGACGGGCAAGCGGCTCGGGTCTCGCGGCACTCATGTCATTCTCCCACAACTCTGGCGCTCGCGAGAAGCCTCCCGGCCGCGCTCATTGGAACTGATAGTAACGTTACGAATAGTAAATCGTGAAGATGGTTGATGGTTGCGATCGGGCCGGAAGCTTAATGCCTTGCCGGGTGACTCAGGCCTCGGCCGTCATCGTGCGGTGTCGCGGGCGTCGAGGTCGTCGCCGCCGGGCACGGTTGATCAGAACGGAGGCAGCGTCTTGTGCGGTGCACGCAAAAGTGAGGGCTTTTCTGGGCTTTGACTTGGCGCAAGGATGCCCGATCATGACGCTGCGATCCTCTTTCCAAGCGAAAGGTCAGACAGGGAGTAGGACGATGAGAATCTGGAAGACGGCAATTGCCTGTTCGTTGGCCGGCGCGGTCATGGCGGCGCAGGTCGGGCAGGCCACGGCGGGCCCGATGCCGACGAATGTTGCGACGATGAAGGCTGCGGCCGGTGACAATGTCACGCCGGTGCATTGGCGCGGCGGCGGCTGGGGCGTTGCCCTCGGTGGTCTCGCAGCTGGTGCGATCATCGGCGGCGCCATCGCCGGCGGCGCGCCTTACGGCTACTATGGCAGACCCTACTACGGAGGCTACGGCTACGGAGGCTACGGCTACGGATATCCGGGCTACGGTTATGGTTATGGTTATGCCCCCGCCTATTACGGTGGCTATGGCTACGCGCCGGCCTATCCGCGGTACTACCGGCCGTATCGTCCGTATTACAGCTACGGCTATTACCGGCCTTACCGGGCTTATCACCGGCCGTACCGCGTCTATCACCGTCACTATTACCGCGGCTGGTGAGCGTTACGTAGCTAAAACGACAGCCACACGATCAGGCTCATGCATGCTAAATGCATGAGCACGATTGCGGCGAGATGCAGCGGGCCCGGCTCGAGGCGAAGCCCGCGCATCCTTGCGCATGCGATTCCCGCGGTCCCTTCATCCGCGGCTGCATCGTCGATCTCCCCGTGCCGGCCGCGCCTGCGCTCGGCATGACGAGTGCGGGCGTTGTTGGCGTCTCCGTGGAGTAGGCCGGTGCTACTGCTTGAGGCGGCGGGCCAGATAGGGCGCGGTCTTCCCGCTAGCCTTGCCGACCTGCTCGGGCGTCCCCGACGCGACGACACGGCCGCCTTCGTCACCGGCACCGGGGCCGAGATCGATGATCCAGTCGCTGTGCGCCACGACGTCCATGTCGTGCTCGACCACGATCACGCTGTTGCCGGAATCCACGATCCGGTCGAGCTGGGCAATCAGCCGCTCGACGTCCCGCGGGTGAAGGCCGGTGGTCGGCTCGTCCAGAACATAGAGCGTGTGGCCGCGTTGCGGACGCATCAGCTCGGTGGCCAGCTTGATGCGCTGGGCCTCGCCACCGGACAGCTCGGTTGCGGATTGGCCGAGGCGGATATAGCCGAGACCGACCTCGCGCACGACCGACAGCGCGCGGTTCAGCGTTGTATCGCCCTCGAAGAAGTCGAACGCTTCGTCGACCCGCATCGCCAGCACGTCCGCGATGGATTTGCCGCGGATCTTCACCTCCAGCGTCTTGTCGTTGTACCGCGCACCCTTGCAAGTCGGGCAGGGCGCGTAGACGCTGGGCAGGAACAACAGCTCGACGGAGACGAAGCCCTCGCCTTCGCAGATCGCACACCGGCCCTTGGCGACGTTGAACGAGAAGCGCCCGGCATCGTAGCGGCGGGACTTGGCCTGCGGTGTCGCGGCGAACAGTTTTCGCACGTGGTCGAACAGGCCGGTATAGGTCGCGAGGTTTGAGCGCGGCGTGCGGCCGATCGGCTTCTGGTCCACGACGACGAGGCGGCCGATCTGGTCGAGCCCGGCAACGATCCTGCCGCCCAGCGTCTCCACCGTCGGAGCCAGGCTGTCGTCATCGGCGTCCGGGGCGAGCGTGTGGCCGAGATGCGCGGCGACGGTCTCGACGAGGAACTGGCTGATCAGGCTCGACTTGCCGGAGCCGGACACGCCGGTGACGCTGGCGATGACGCCCAGCGGAATGTCGACATCGAGGCCGCGCAGGTTGTTGCGGGTCACGCCCCTGATCTCGAGATGCCCCTTCGCCTCGCGGCGGATCGTCGGCAGCTTCTTTCGCGGGTGCGCGAGGTACTGCGCTGTTCGCGAGTTCTCGACCTCGCCGAGGCCGGCCGACGGCCCGCTGTAGAGGATGCGGCCGCCGCCTTCGCCGGCGTCGGGGCCGACGTCCACGAGCCAGTCCGCCTGCCTGATCACCTCGATCTCGTGCTCGACCACGAAGATCGAGTTGCCCGCATGCTTCAGCCGGTCGAGCGCCCGCAGCAGCGCCTCGGTGTCGGCGGGATGCAGGCCGGCCGACGGCTCGTCGAGCACGTAGACGACGCCGAATAAGTTCGAGCGGACCTGCGTCGCGAGGCGCAGCCGTTGCAACTCGCCCGGCGACAGCGTCGGGGTGCTGCGCTCGCAGGCGAGATAGCCGAGGCCGAGATCGAGCAGGACGGCGAGCCGCGCCGACAGATCCTCGCAGATTCGCCTGGCGACGACGGTCTTCTCGGATTTGTCCGATGAAGCGATTGCGAACGGCTTCATCACCTCGTGCAACTGCTTGAGCGGCAGGTGCGACATCTCTGCGATATTCAAGCCGGCGAACCTGACCTTGAGCGCCTCGGGCTTCAGCCGCGCGCCGTGGCAGGTCGGGCAGTCCCGCGTGATCATGAACTGAGCGACGCGACGCTTCATCATCGCGCTCTCGGACTTGGCGTAGGTCTGCATCACGTAGCGCTTGGCGCCGGTGAACGTGCCCTGGTAGCTCGGCTCCTCCTTGCGGCGCAGCGCCCGCTTGACCTCGGCCGCGTCGTAGCCGGCATAAACAGGGACGGTCGGCTGCTCCTCGGTGAACAGGATCCAGTCCCGGTCCTTCTTCGGCAGCTCGCGCCAGGGCTTGTCGACGTCGTAGCCGAGCGTCGTCAGGATGTCCCGGAGGTTCTGTCCCTGCCAGGCGCTCGGCCAGGCCGCGACCGCCCGCTCGCGGATCGTCTTGGTGTCGTCGGGCACCATGGACTTCTCGGTGACGTCGAGCATCCGGCCGATGCCGTGGCAGGTCGGGCAGGCGCCCTCGGGTGTGTTCGGCGAGAACGACTCCGCATAGAGCATCTTCTGTCCGCGCGGATAGTCGCCGGCGCGGGAATAGAGCATCCTCAATAGGTTCGAGATGGTGGTGACGCTGCCGACCGACGACCGCGTCGTCGGCGCTCCGCGTTGCTGTTGGAGTGCGACCGCGGGCGGCAAGCCTTCGATGTCGTCGACTTCAGGGATCTGCATCTGGTGGAACAGGCGCCGCGCGTAGGGCGATACCGATTCCAGATACCGCCGCTGCGCCTCGGCATAGATCGTTCCAAAGGCGAGCGAGGATTTCCCCGACCCGGACACGCCCGTGAACACGACGAGCGCATTGCGGGGAATGCGGACGTCGACGTTCTTGAGATTGTGCTCGCGCGCGCCGCGGACGTGAACGAAGCCGTCGTCCTGCATCAGGCCGGGTTGTCTGGGTCGGTCGTCCATCTCGCTTCCTCCGGTTCCCCTGGGGGATCAACGGCAGGATCGCAGGATGGGTCCCGAGTTGCCAGGGCGCGGGCTGGGGCTCCACGCACCCAGCCGCGGTGTCGGCGCACGGTTTCCCTGCAGACGCTGCGCGACAGAGGCCGCGCCGGCGAAAGACGCCGGCGCTCTTGCTCATGGAGGAAGAAACTCAGCCCGGCCCTGCGCCCTGCGTCGCCGTATACACGGCGTAGAGCGATTGGCTCGCCGCCATGAACAGGCGGTTGCGCTTGGGGCCGCCGAAGCAGACGTTGCCGCAGACTTCCGGCAGACGGATGCGGCCGAGCAGCTTGCCCTCCGGCGACCACACGGTCACGCCGCTGTAGCCAACCGCGCGGCCGGCATTGCTGGAGGCCCAGAGATTGCCGTTGACGTCGGAGCGTAGTCCGTCCGGTCCGCACTTCACGCCATCGATCACGCAATCGCTGAACTTCTTCAGGTTGGATAGCTTGTTGTCGCTGCCGACGTCGAACACGAAGATCTCGCCCTTGCCGCCTGGACCGGTATCGCCCGGTCCTTTGCCGGTCGAGGCGATGTAGAGCTTCTTGTAATCGGGCGAGAAGCACAGCCCGTTCGGATCGGGCACCTGGTCCTCGGTGACCACGAGATCGACACGGCCGGAAGGATCGATGCGATAGCAATTGGTCGGCAGCTCGCGCTTGCCCGGCACGAAGCCGGCCGGCTGGCCGATCCGCGGATTGAGCTTGCCGCCGGCATTGCTCGGACCGCCCGCCACATCGGGCTCGCCTTCGTAGAGCTGGCCGCCATAGGGCGGATCGGTGAACCAGTAGCTGCCGTCGGGATGCGCGGCGATGTCGTTCGGCGAATTCAGCTTCTTGCCCTGATAGGAGTCGGCGAGCACCGTCGCTGTGCCGTCGTGCTCGTAGCGCGTCACCCGCCGCGTCAGGTGCTCGCAGGAGAGCTGGCGGCCCTGGAAGTCGAAGGAATTGCCGTTGGAATTGTTGGAGGGCGAGCGGAACACGCTGACGCGGCCGTCGTCCTCGGTCCAGCGCATCTGCCGGTTGTTGGGAATGTCGCTCCAGAGGAGATAGCGGCCCTGCGCGCTCCAGGCCGGGCCTTCGGCCCACAGCAAGCCGGTGTACAGACGCTTGATCGCAGTGTTGGGCTGCGCGAGATCGTTGAAGGATGGATCGACCGCGATGATGTCGGGGTCCCAGAAATAAGTGGTTGGCGCACCATGGGGGCCGAAATCGCGGGGCGGTGTGGTGACCGTGCTCGGCGGTGCTGCGGGCCCGGTCTGAGCCAGCGCGGGGCCGGCCATCGTTGCCGCGGCGCCGAGCGCCAATCCCCGGACCAGCGTTCGTCGTGAAAGCGCAGCATCCTGCGCACGCAGCCCTTCGTCACGAGCCTCTTGGCGTGTCATCGCGTCCTCCCGATCATGTTCCACTGGCCGGTTGATCCGGCCGAGCAGCAGAAGGTTAGTCCGGTCCGTCGCCGGTTGCGAGGGGTGGAATCAAAACCGCAGCGCGATCGCGGGTCGCAATTTCGTCACCTTCGAATGCGTTTGGATTGATGGGTGCTGTAGGAAGATAAGGCGGAGCTCATCGTGCAAGTCGTCGTCCTGGTCATCCTTCTCGCGATCGCATTTGCGGCCGGCTATTACACGCGCGATTACGTCTCCCGGAAAAGGCGGGCGGAGGCACGCCGCTGGCGCGAGTACAGCGAGCCGGATTGGCTCTCCGCCAATGCGCCGGCCAACACCAACGAGATCGCGAAGGCCGGCACTGCCACGCCCGGGGCCGCCGGCGAACTCGGCCAGATGTTGAATCGCTGGGAGACCAGGGCCCGCGCCCGCCGCGCGGGGTAGGGGCGCAGACGTTTGGACGCAGCGCGACCGATGCAGTTCGAACCGAAGCGATATCCGGGCAGGCTGGAATACGCCGATTCCACACCCTGAGATGACAGGAGCGCTGCAAAGCTCTCGCTGCGTGCACATCTGAATGGAATCCGCTCGCGCGGGACCTGCGATGAGCCTGCCGGGCGTGCGCTTGATGAGAAGATGGATCTTCCGCGGCGGCGGCGATTGCCGGCGATGACCATTCCAGCGCCAAGTGTTGTTTAGCCTTCATGTAACAGACATATCGTTATGCAACATGAATTACGATACTTGGTGAGTTTTCCGTTACGGGACCGTTCGCCGCCGTCTTGGCCTGCTCCCGGGGAGGGTTCGCCGCAATCATTCATGAAGCTCCGTCTGGTGGGCGGCAACAAGGAAAACAATCATGACCGACGCATTGGCTGCTGGCTCAATCGCATTCACCGGCTTCAACGCAGACGGCGATGACGGCCTCGCCTTCGTCTCGTTCTCCGACATCAAGGCCGGTACCGTCATCCATTTCACCGACAACGCCTGGAACGGCTCGAGCTTCGCCTCCGACGAGAGCGTCTGGAGCTGGACTGCGACCACCGACGTCGCTGCCGGGACGATTATCAGCATGAGCGGTCTTGGCGCCGGCGGCAGTGCTTCGTCCAATATTGGAACCGTGGCGTTTGACACCGCCAACATGCGCGATATCGCCGACCTCAACGAAGTCATCTATGCCTATACAGGCGACGCTTCCAATCCGGTATTTCTGACCGCCATCACCAATTCCATCTTCAACGCCAGCCTCGGACGAGGCACGCTCAATGGCACCGGCCTCACCAACGGGGTCAACGCCAAGCAAATGTCGACCAGCCCCGACATCGCCGTCTATGTCGGCGACCGGTCGAGCCTTGCCAGTATCGAGGACTACAAGAAGAGCATCTACGCCACGGCGAACTGGCAGCTGCAGGGTGGCAATGACGACCAAAGTCAAGACGGCACCACCCCCGATCTGCCATTTTCGACCCAGGCCTTCACCGCCGATCCGACCGCGCAAAAGATCGAGTTCGCCTCCGTCACGGCGAGCGTCACCGAAGGCGATAGCGGCGACACGGTGCTGACGCTGACGTTGACCCGCATCGGTTCGACCGCAGGTGTCACGACCTTCTCCGGCACGGTGGGCAACGCGTCCGGCATGTACGGTTACGCCAACGCCGACGATTTCGGCGGCGTCTTGCCGACATTCAGCGGCAGCTTCGCCGACGGCGCCTCGACCGCGACCGTGACGCTCCATATCAGCGGCGACACCACCTACGAGCCGGACGAGCATTTCTTCGCCAGGCTCGATGCGGTCGCGAGCGCCGGCGGCCTTATCTATATCGGCGACAAGGCGGTTGTGGACACTACGATCGTCAACGACGACCCAGTCCAGTTCTTCGGCTTCGCCGAGAATTCGCTGACGGTTTCGCAAACGGAAGGCGATGCCGGCGACGTCAGGACCTTCACCTTCGTGGTCGAGCGGACCCACGGCACCGACGGCGATCTTTCGTTCAGCGGCGTGATCTCGTCTGGCTCCGCCGATGCTGCCGACTTCGGCGGCACGGCGCCGTTGACGTTCTCCGGCGTCATCAAGGCCGGCGAGAGCACCGCCACCGTCACCGTCACCACCAGCGGCGACGTCACGCTGGAAGGCAACGACAGTTTCGCCCTGCATCTGACCAACGCAAGCTCCAGCACCAACACCACCATCGTCCTGACCTATATCGACGCGACCGGTGTCATCGTCAACGACGACCCGCTGCACGTCGGCGCCGGTCAGACCATCACGTCGCCGCTCACCCTCGCCGACGGCGACCACCTCACAGTCGACCAGGGCGGGGCGCTCGCCGTTCCGGATCCGCAGGATGGCTCCAACGCCGGCGCGATCGTCTGGTCGGGCGGCGCAGTGATTGTCGACAATGCCGGTGGCATCGGTCTCGATGGTACGAACTACCACGTGACGAGCGCCAACGGCGTGACCGGCTCGTTCGCGTTCAACAATGCCGCGACCGGCGTGACCTGGGGCAGCATCGGGTTTCGATACCTTGGTTCCGGGTCCGTCGTCACGGTGAACAATGCCGGCCTGATGAACGGGGGCGTGGGTTACGCGCTGGACTTCACCGATGTCGGCAAGGATTCCACGGTCACCGTCAACAATCTCGCCGGCGGCATCATCACCAACAGTCAGGCCAGTTCCGACGTGGTGCGCGGCGGCGCCAACATGCTGCTCAACAATTCCGGCATCATCCGGTCGGCGGTGGACGACACTGCCAACGGTTACTATGGCGGCGATGCGGTCGACTATACCGGCAGCGTCGGCGGGATCGTGCACAACTTCGCCGGCGGCTTGATCGAGGCGTCCCGCCACGCCGTCACCAACAAGAAGGGCATCACCGTCATCAACGATGCCGACGCGACCCTGATCGGCCGCAACGGCTCCGGCGTCAACATCGACAACGACGCGACCATTGCCAACACGGTCAATATCACCAACCGCGGCACGATCATCGGCGCGTCCGCCGGATACGACGACAGCGATGGTGATGCGATCGACGCCGACGGGTTGGTCAAGCTCGACAATTACGGTCTGGTCGCGGGCGTGGGCGCCAACGGTTATCACAACGGCGAGGTCAACGTCTCCGAGGGCGCAGCCATCGGCGGCGGCGAAATCAACAATTATGCCGACGGGTCCATCTATGGCTACGGACGCGCGATCCAGGTGGACGATTCCTCGAACGGCGCGGCGCTCGGCGCGACCACGATCTACAATGAAGGTTTGATCTGGGGCGAAGGTCACGGTCCGGAGGGCGTCGATCCCGCCGACGCGGCGGCGATGAACGCCCGGATCGCGGGCCGCGAGGCCATCGACATCCTCGGCAGCTTCGCCGACACCATCACCAACAAGGGCACGATCCTCGGCGGCATCTTTACCGATGGTGGGGCTGATCTGCTTGACAACAGCGGTCTGATCGTGGCGAGGGGCGGGGCGGCGATCGATCTCGGTGACGGCGACGACACCTCCACCAACAGCGGCATCGTCTCCGGCGACGTGTTGTTGGGGGCTGGTGACGACGTCCTCAATCTCGTCACCGGCTCGACGATCGCAGGCCTGATCGATGGCGGCGACGGCACCGACACGATCAACCTGTCCGGCGACGGTCTCGGGAGCGTCGGGGTCGTCGCCAATGTCGAGAAGCTGCTGGTCGAAGGCGGCACCTGGTCGGTGGCCGACAGCGCGCGCGGGTTCTCGAATATCGTCATCAAGGGCGGCGCCGCAGTGGCGTCGGCGATCCAGATCAGCAACACCGACACGCTCCAGATCGAACAAGGCGGCAAGCTCGCAGCGCGGCTGGACTTCACCAACGATGCCTCCAATACGACCAGCATGCTGGCGCTCGACAACGCCGGCGAGATCTCCGTAACGGCGGTTACAGCGGTCGCGCTGCAACTCTCATCCCCCGACACGAAGGTCACCCTCAGGAACGCGGAAGGCGGCGTCATCCAATCGGGAGCCGGCAGCAGCAAGGCGGGTACGATCAATGTCGGCGCCATCCCGGCGATCGCGCCTACGGCCGATGTCCAGATCGACAATGCCGGTCTGATCGCCAGCGGTGGCGTGGCAATCTACGCCAATAATTTCGGCGGCGACGAGTTCGTCCTGAACAACTTCGATACCGGCGTCATTCGCGGCGGCGCCGCGGGGGCGACACTGGTCGGCTGGATCGACACCGTGAACAATGCGGGGCGCATCGAGGGCGGGCTCGACGGCTTCAGCTACGACCGCAATCCGAACGCCACGTTCAACAACCTCGCAGGTGGCGACATCGAAGGCAATCGCCATGCCATCACCGGCAAGGGCGGCGCCAGGATCGACAATGCGGCCGGAGCCACCATGGTGGGCCGCAACGGTTCGGCCGTGAACGTCGACAACAACGCCTCAGTCGCGAACACCGTCTATGTCACCAACCACGGTGTCATGGACGGCCGCTCGGCGAACGCCGCCGACAGCGACGGCGATGGAATCGATGTCGACGGCCTTTTGGCGCTCGACAATTTTGGCCAGGTCAGGGGCCTCGGCGCCAACGGCTACCACAATGGTGAGGCCAACGTCTCCGAAGGAGTTGCGATCGGCGGCGGCATCATCAACAACTATGCGGGTGCAACGATCTACGGTTTCGGCCGTGCGATCCAGGTCGACAACTCCGCGAACGGCCCGGCTTCTGCAGAGACCACTATCGACAATGAGGGCCTCATCTGGGGCGACGGCTTCGGACCGACCGGAGTTTCCGAGGGTGACACGGCCGCGATGATCGCCAAGATCGTCGGCCGCGAGGCGATCAACATCGTCGGCAGCTTCGACGACACCATCACCAACAAGGGCACGATCCTCGGCGGCGTCTTCGCCGACGGGGGGGACGACACGCTGATGAACAGCGGTCTGATGGTCGCGAAGGGTGGCGCGGCAGTCGATCTGGGCGGCGGCGACGATAGCTTTACCAACAGCGGCATCGTCTCCGGCGACGTGTTGTTGGGAGCCGGCGACGACACCATCAACCTCGTCGCGGGCTCGACCGTTTCGGGCATCGTCGACGGAGGTGCCGGCGGCGACACTCTCATCCTGTCTGGCATGGGGGAGGGAACGCTGGGCAGGGGTACCGGTATCGAGAACGTCGATGTACAGAGCGGCACCTGGGCGATCGACAACGATGGCAGCTTCGCCGATGTCACGGTCCAAAGCGGTGCCGCGCTCGTCGTGCGGGGCGCGATCTCGTCGGGGATCGTGGAGGGGGGCGCCGTGCTCTCGGTCTTCGGCCGCGCCGACAATGTGACCTTGCATGGCGAGCAGGCGGTTCAGTCCGGTGGTGTTGCCACTGACACGACGATCGAGGCGGGCGGCGAGCAGCGCGTCATCAATGGTGCCGCGGCGAACGGCACCACCATCGAGGGCGGCACGCAGCACGTCTACGGCACCGCCGACGACACCACTGTCGGCGCCGCCGGCCTGCAGCACGTCAATGGCAGCGCGACAGACACCGTGGTCAATGACGGCGGCGAGCAGAATGTCTATGCGGGTGCGACGGCCATCGGCACGACGCTGAACACGGGCGGCCTTCAGATCGACTGGGGCACCACGATCGCAACTACCATCGCGGGCGGCAGCCAGTACGTCTATGGCATCGCCGCCGACACGGTGATCCTGTCCGGAACGCAATATGTCGGGGTTGGCGGCGCAAGCTACGGTGCCCTGATCGGGAGCGGCACGCTGCACGCCTTTGCCGGCGCCTCGGTGCACAACGTGACCTTTGCGGGGGCGGATGCCACGCTGGTGCTGGACCAGGCTTCCGGCTTCAGCGGCTTCCTCTCCGGTTGGCAGGACGGCAATCAACTGGATCTCGGCGACATCGAGTTCGGCGAAACCACGACGATCGCCTACGTCGCCAACGACGGAAACACTGGCGGAAAGCTGACGGTTTCCGATGGCTCCCACTCGGTGTCGCTGGCGCTGCTCGGCCAGTACACGGCGGCCGACTTTGCCCTGGCGAATGACGGCCAAGGCGGCAGCCTGATCAGCGATCCCGGCGGGCAGGTGCAGACCCAGCTCGTCGTAGCGCATGCCTGACCACCCGGCGCCCCGCGATCATCCCGCGGGGCGCTGCTCCAGGCCTGAAGCCCGGGGCACGCGGGACCTGCCAGGTCAGCTATCCTGACCATCTTTTGGCGTTGCAGATGCGGCCGTTTCTCGTCTAGAAATGACCCGACTGAGCCTCCCGGCAACCAACCGTCAACGGTTTTGGCCGAGGATTTGGGGCTCAAAAGGGTTCGGCAATGCTGATTCGCGGCCAAATCGAGGGGATTTCGGGGGAGGTGGCTCTGGCCACCGCCACGATCCCGGCCGCGCTGCTGCCCACCCTCCTTATTGGCGGCCTTCTTCTTACTTGCCCCTGAGGGCCGGCTGGGCGCCATGCGCCTGGGCGCTCAGGGGTTGGTCGAGATCACCGGACACCTCCAGCGCCCAGCCAAATGAACGGCGCGAAAGCTCAAAAGGAAATTTGCAATGGCCCCCGCGAACAAGTCCGACAAGGACCGCGTCATCATTTTCGACACCACGCTGCGCGACGGCGAGCAGTGCCCCGGCGCCACTATGACCTTCGAGGAGAAGCTCGAGGTCGCCGAGCTGCTGGACGATATGGGCGTCGACGTCATCGAAGCCGGCTTCCCGATCACCTCGCAGGGTGACTTCGAAGCGGTCAGCGAGATCGCCCGCCGTTCCAAGAACGCCGTCATCGCCGGCCTGTCCCGCGCCCATCCGGCCGACATCGACCGCTGCGCCGAGGCGGTGAAATTCGCCAAGCGCGGCCGCGTCCACACCGTGATCGCGACCTCGCCGCTTCACATGCGGGTGAAGCTGAACAAGACCCCGGAGCAGGTGATCGAGACCTCGGTCGCCATGGTCGCGCGTGCCCGCAACCAGATCGACGACGTCGAATGGTCGGCCGAGGACGGCACCCGCAGCGAGATGGATTATCTCTGCCGCATCGTGGAAGCCGTCATCAAGGCCGGTGCCACCACCGTGAACATCCCCGACACCGTCGGCTACACGGTGCCGGAGGAATACACCCACTTCATGAAGACGCTGATCGAGCGCGTGCCGAACTCGGACAAGGCCGTGTTCTCGGTGCACTGCCATAACGATCTCGGCATGGCGGTCGCGAACTCGCTGGCCGGCATCGTCGGCGGCGCGCGCCAGGTCGAATGCACCATCAACGGCATCGGCGAACGCGCCGGCAACGCCGCGCTCGAAGAGATCGTGATGGCGATCAACGTTCGCAACGACAAATTCCCGTACTGGAACAGGATCGACACGACGCAGCTCACCCGCGCCTCGAAGGTGGTGTCGGCGGCGACCTCGTTTCCTGTCCAGTACAACAAGGCCATCGTCGGCCGGAACGCCTTCGCGCATGAGAGCGGAATCCACCAGGACGGCGTGCTGAAGGACGCGTCCACCTACGAGATCATGCGGCCCGAGATGGTCGGCCTGAAGCAGTCCTCGCTGGTGCTCGGCAAGCATTCCGGCCGTCACGCCTTCGTGCACAAGCTCGAGGAGATGGGCTACAAGCTCGGCCCGAACCAGCTGGAAGACGCGTTCACGCGGATGAAGGCGCTGGCCGACCGCAAGAAGGACATCTACGACGAGGACATCGAGGCGCTGGTCGACGAGGAGATGGCGGCCTCCCACGATCGCATCAAGCTGACCTCGCTGACGGTGATCGCGGGCACGCATGGCCCGCAGCGCGCCACCATGAAGCTCGACGTCGACGGCCAGATCAAGATCGAGGAAGCCGAGGGCAACGGTCCGGTCGATGCGGTGTTCAACTGCATCAAGCGCCTGGTCCCGCATGAGGCGAAGCTCGAACTGTACCAGGTCCATGCCGTGACCGAAGGCACCGACGCGCAGGCCGAAGTCTCGGTGCGGCTGTCGCAGGAGGGCCGTTCGATGACCGCGCGTGCGGCGGATCCGGATACGCTGGTGGCCTCGGCCAAGGCCTATCTCGGCGCTCTGAACAAGATCGTCATGAAGCGCCAGCGCGACACGGTCACGACGGCCGCTGCGAGCTGACCGCAATCCCGGACGGTATGGGACGCGGCGCCATGGCGCCGCGTCCCTTTCTTTTGCGCCTGCATTTGCGCAACTGACCTGTATCGCAATAAATATGTTATTAACATGTCACGTTAACATTTCATTAACCTCAGCGTCGCGCGCCTTGCCCCGCCGCTGGAGAATTTGAAATGGCCTTGAGTGCTGGTTCCATCGCTTTCACCGGTTACAACGGCGACGGCAACGACAATCTGTCCTTCGTTGCCCTGACCGACATTCCACAGGGCACGGTGATCAACTTCACCGACAGCAACTGGAACGGTACCAACTTTGCCTCGGGCAGCAATTCGGAAAGCACCGTTGCCTGGACCGCGACCAGCGCGATTCCCGCCGGCACCGTCATCGACATCAACAACATCGGCAACGGCACGTTCGGTGCCAGCGCCGGCACGGTCACCTTTACCAACGCGAACAATACGGGCCTGTCGAACGACAGCGAGGTGGTCTACGCCTATGTCGGGTCGGCGAGCGCGCCGACCTTCCTGGCCGCGATCTCCAACGTCGGCTTCGGTACGTCCGACGGCACGCTGACCGGCACCGGTCTCGTGGCCGGCCAGACCGCCATTGGTTTCACCGGCGGCCTCGACATCATGGGCTACAACGGACCGCGCTCTGGCCTCGCCAGCTTTGCCGATTACCTTGCCGCAATCGGCAATACCGCCAACTGGAAGACCCAGAACGGCAGCGGCAATCAGAGCACCGACGGCACCGCGCCGGACGCGCCGTTCCCGACCACTGCGTTCACGGTGGTGCCCCCTTCCGTGCAGTCGGTTTCGTTCTCGCCGGCGGGCGTGTCAGTGACAGAGGGCAATAATGGCACCAAGGTCCTGACCTTCACGGTCGTGCGTAGCGGCGGTACGACCGGTGCGATCAGCTTCTCCGGCAGTTTTGCCGCCGGCGCGACCGATGCTGCAGACTTTGGCGGCACGCTGCCCAACCCAACGTTCACCGGCAGCATTGCCGACGGCGCGAACTCGGCCACGATCACCATCACGATCTCCGGGGACACGGTCGCGGAGCCCGACGAAAGCTTCACCCTGACGCTGACCGGCGCCAGCAATCCCTCGGCCACGGTCACGATCGGCACGGCCACGGCGACCGGCACCTTGCTCAACGACGACGGCAGTATCGTCTCCGGAAACTCGTCGACCCCGATCACACTTGCCAACGACGATCATCTCACCGTCCTCGCCGGTGCGACATTGTCCGCGTCGACGCCGGTGACCTGGATCGGCGGCAGCACGACGCCCGGCGCGCTGATCGACAATCTCGGCATCATCACCGGCAGCAACCGCGCCGTCCACACCAGCGGCTCGGTGAGCGGCAGCTTCACCATCAACAACGAGGCGGGCGCGACCATCACCGCGACCAAGGACGCGGTCAAGATCTCAAATCTGGTGTCCGGCACCTCCGGCACGTTCACGGTCAACAACGACGGCACGATCTCCTCCACCGGCACCGGCAGCGATGCCGGCCAGGCGCTCGACCTGGACGACGTCAATTCGAGCGGCGTCAATACCGTCATCAACAACGCGGCGACCGGGGTGATTTCCGCCGCCGATGCCGACGCGTTGCGTCCAGGCGCCAATGCCACCATCAACAATCACGGACAGATCGTCAGCCACAACGCCTCGGCCTCCTCCTCGGGCAACGACGCGATCGATTTCCAGTCGGTCAACAGCGGCGGCGTGGTCAACAATTTCGCCGGCGGTGTCATCGAAGGCGCGCGCCACGGCATCACCGGCGATCAGCCGATCACCGTGAACAATGACGGGACGATCACGGGCGCGGCCGGGTCCGGCATCAACCTGGACAGCGCGCCGGCTACGACCACCGCCGTCACGAACCATGGCACCATTACCGGAACCTCAGTCGGCGGCGCGGATGCCGACGGCATCGACATCGATGGCCTCGTGTCGATCGACAATTTCGGCACGATCCAGGCGGTCGGGCTGGTCACAGCCGCGAACGGTCTCAACGAGGCACTCGCGATCGGCGGCGGCATCGTCCACAACCAGGTCGGCGGCCTGATCGCCAGCGACCAGCGCGCGATCACGGTGAACGACAGCGATGACGGCAGCGCCTTCGGCGCCATCACGATCATCAACGACGGCACGATCCGCGGTAACAACGGCGAGGCGATCTCGATCGTCGGAGCGTTCGACGACAGCATCACCAACACGGGCAGCATCTTCGGCAGCATCGCACTCGACGGCGGCGACGATACGCTCGTCAACGGTGGAACCATCATCGGCGACGCCATGATGGGGGAGGGGGACGACAGCATCACCAACACGGGCAGCATCTTCGGCAACATCGCGCTGGAGGGCGGCGACGACACGCTCGTCAACGGTGGAACCATCATCGGCGAGGCCATGACGGGGGAGGGGGACGACAGCATCACCAACACGGGCAGCATCTTCGGCAACATCATGCTGGACGGTGGAGACGACACCCTCATCACCGGTGGAATCATCACCGGCGATGCCATGATGGGGGAGGGGGACGATAGCATCGACATCCTCACGGGTTCGGTGGTCACAGGCACCATCGACGGCGGCGCCGGCATCGACACGCTGGAATTGTCCGGCAGCGGCTTCGGCTCGTTGCTCGGCACGGTGGTCGATGTCGAGAAGCTCGATATCCGGAGCGGCGTCTGGCGCGTCGAGGACGCCGCCGGCTATACCGAGATCACGGTCGAGAGCGGCGCGGGCGTCGCGCTGGAAGGGACGGCCACCGGAATGGTGGTTTCCGCCGGCGCGTCCCTGTGGGTGTACGGTTCGGACACGGATTCGGTGGTTTCCGGCAACCAGTATATCCAGAGCGGCGGATCGGCCCATGGCACAACGGTGGCGGCCGGTGGCGAGCAGGACATCCGTGGCGGCGGTCTTGCCGGCCAGACCACGATCGACGGCGGCACGCAGACCGTGTTCGGTGTCGCGACCGATACCACGATCGCGAACGGCGGCATCCAGCACGTCCACAACAACGTCTTCTCGACCATCGTGAATGACGGCGGCGACCAGAATGTCTATGCCGAGGGCAGCGCCACCGGGACCACCATCAACGCCGGCGGTGTCCAGATCGACTGGGGCTTCACCACCACCACGACGATCAGCGGTGGTTACCAGTTCGTGTTCGGATCGGCGAGCCTGACGACGATCAATTCGGGCGTGCAGACCGTTCAGGGCGGCGGGACAGCGAGCGACACGACGATCCATAGCGGCGAACAGAACGTCTATTCCGGCGGGAACGCGATCAACACCACGATGGACGGCGGCAGCCAGGCGGTCTACGGCGGTGCAACCCAAACCATCATCGGCAACGGCGCCATCCAGTATCTTCACGGCACCGCTTCGCTGACCACGGTCAATGCGGGCGGCAAGCAGAGTGTCTATGCGGACGGCTTTGCGACCGGGACTACGATCAATGCCGGCGGCTATCAACTCGATTGGGGCACCGCCAGCGGTACCGTCGTCAACGGCGGTGTGCAATATGTGTACGGAAGCGCGATCGGGACCACCGTTCTGGCGGGCGTACAGCACGTGCAGTCGGGCGGCAGTGCGGACGACACCACGATCGGCGCGGGAGCACTGACATTTGTGCATGCGGGTGGTACGATCGACGACGTCGTCTTCGGAGGTCCCGACGCCGCGCTGGTGCTCGCTCAGGCCTCGAGCTTCACCGGCACCATCTCCGGCTGGCAGGACCATGACAGCATCGCTCTCGCTGACATCCTGTTCAACGACGGCGTGACCTCGCTCAGCTATGCGGCGAACGGCGACAACAGCGGCGGCACACTGACGGTATCGGACGGCACGCAAACCGCGACGCTGAGCCTGCTCGGCCAGTACAGCGCGGCCGATTTTGCATTGTCGTCGGACGGTCATGGAGGCACGCTGATCAGCGACCCCGGCGTGGTTCAGCAGAGCCAGCTCGCACCGGCCCTGCACGGCTGACCCCGGGAGGTGGCGGCTATCCGCCGCCTCAAGGAACCCGGGTGGGCGAATCTGGCCGGTCGCATGGGCCCCGGTGGCGGCCCCTGCGAAGGGGCCATAGCGCCCCGGCCGAGTTCGGGATAAAAGCTGCTCCCAACCAAACAAGCCGGGGCTCGCGCGCGCCCGGCAAAACAGGGGAGGAAGCATGCGGAATTTCATCTGGGCTGCGGCATCGATAGCCACGCTGGTGCTGAGCGGGCCGGCGTTGGCCCAATCGCCTGTCATCATCAAGTTCAGCCACGTCGTCGCCACCGACACGCCGAAAGGCAAGGGCGCGGAGAAATTCAAGGAGCTTGCCGAGAAATACACGGGCGGCAAGGTCAAGGTCGAAGTCTATCCGAATTCGACGCTCTACAAGGACAAGGAAGAGCTCGAGGCGCTCCAGCTCGGCAGCGTGCAGATGCTGGCGCCGTCCAACTCCAAGTTCGGGCCGCTCGGCATCCGCGAGTTCGAGGTGTTCGACCTGCCCTACATCCTGCCCGACCTGAAGACGCTGCGGAAGGTGACGGAAGGGCCGCTCGGCACCAAACTGCTAAAGCTGCTGGATGCCAAGGGCATCACCGGCCTTGCCTATTGGGACAACGGCTTCAAGCAGATGAGCGCGAACAAGAAGCTGATCACGCCCGCCGACTATCAGGGCGTCAAGTTCCGCATCCAGTCCTCGCGCGTGATCCAGGCGCAGTTCAAGTCGCTCGGCTCGCTGCCGCAGGTGATGGCGTTCTCGGAAGTCTACCAGGCACTCCAGACCGGCGTTGTCGACGGCCAGGAGAACACCTGGTCGAACATCTACACCCAGAAGATGCACGAGGTTCAGAAGTACATCACCGAAACCAATCACGGCTATATCGGCTACGTCGTGATCGTGAACAAGAAGTTCTGGGACGATCTGCCGGCCGACATCCGTGATCCATTGTCGAAGGCGATGAAGGAGGCGACCGAGTTCAGCAACGCGCAGTCGCAGAAGGAGAACGACGACGCGCTGGCCGAGATCAAGAAGAGCGGCAAGAGCGAGATCATTAAGCTCACGGCCGATCAGGACGAGGCGATGCGCAAGGCGATGGAGCCGGTTTACAAGGAGGCCGCGGGCCGCATTGGCCAGGGGCTGATCGACGAGTTCCTGAAGGAAGCCAAGAGCACGACGAACTGATCGTAACGAACGATGAACGAAGGCTTCCGTGCGGTCGGCACGGAAGCCTTTTCGTTGCGAATGATTTCCGATGTGCGGTTGGCGGTAAAATCGGCCGTTACATCTTCGTAACCTCGTGCTCCCTGTCCAAGTTGTAAGTTGCGCGTCCGCCGCGCTGCGCTCATCCTCCGGGGCATCCTTCTGGAGGAGGTCCGCATGAAGAAGTTCACCATCGCAGCCATCGCCGTGCTCAGCATCGCCGGCTCGGGCGCGGTCTATGCTCAATATCATCGCCCGTGGATGGAGCACGTCCGCCACACGCGCATGAACCCCGAGGACCGGGCTGCCTTCGTCGATGCCCGGATTGCCGCCGTCCACGCCGGACTGAAGCTGAACGCCGATCAGGAGAAGCTGTGGCCGCAAGTCGAGACCGCCGTGCGGGAGTTCGCCAAGCTGCGCATCGACCGCGCCAATGCGCGGATGAATGCCGGGCCAGGTGATAGGTCCAGGGATGGCGACACGTCGCGGGATTCCGGCAAGCCTGAGGATCCGATCGCCCGCCTGCGCCAGCGCGCCGAGGACATGGGCGCCAGCTCCGCGGCCCTGAAGAAGATCGCCGATGCCGCCGATCCGCTCTACAAGACCCTGGACGAGGGCCAGAAACGGCGCCTCGCCGTGCTGACTCGCCACCGCGGCCCGTTCGGCGGCGGCGAAGACGGCCCGCGGCACCACCGTTTCATGGAGCGCATGGATCGCATGATGGAGCGGGGCATGGACCACTTCCACCATGACCGTTTCGACCGCGACGGCGGTCCCGACCGAGACCGGGACGGCCGGCTCTGAACGGGCCGGGCTTCCAAGCCATTGACCCTGGCGAAGTCGCTGGAATCCGGCGGCTTTTCGCTTTCCGGGATCCGTGGACGAAGCCTTGGAAAACTTGCGTCCGATCGCTTGCCAGACCCGGATCGCTTTGCTAAACGACCGGCCTCGCAAGGCTTTGACCGCCTTTCGGGCGCATAGCTCAGTTGGTAGAGCAGCTGACTCTTAATCAGCGGGTCCCAGGTTCGAGCCCTGGTGCGCCCACCACCCCAGGATAGTGGCCCGCAAGGGGCTTTTTTAAATTCCTGGGCAGAACAAACCGGGGCTCGTGCGACGTTTCAATGGTCGCACGCCGTGCGACGAGTCGGATAATGGGGACCGAAGCTCGTCCACACTTTAGCACGAGGCTCACCGGTCTGCGTTTCAGGTCTTCATGCCTTCCTTCCGCGCACCTGCAATTCAAGCCTGTCGATACGGAATCGGCGCGAGCCGCGTTGCGGGCGCTGTAGTGCTTCACGATGGTATGCGCGCTTCGGTATGAATGTCCAGTGCTGTCGCAGATCGTTAGCAAGCCTCGCTACTCTCGGCTTATTAAGCGAAAGTCTTGGCGAAGCAAAAGAACTATAAAGAAGCATTCCTCGCCGCGCGTAGGGAATTCGGCTTCTTTGGAGTACGAACAGATGCCCCGCGTTTAACGCGTCGGACATTTGTCGCCGCCTTCGGGGATTCAAGATAGATGCGAAACTGATGCGGCGAGCCAACCCTCGCATCATCGGGGCGCAGCGGACATCCACGATGAAAGCTCGCGCGACGTGCTCGTTCAAAAGTTCGGTGCCTCGATCTCACCGGTGCGGTAGCACGCCGCAAAATGATCGGGACCCGCAATTTCAAGGAGCGGCAGTTCATCCCGGCACTTATCTATCGCGAACGGGCAACGCTGGGCAAAACGACACCCTGGCGGCGGATCGACCGGGCTGGGCGGGTCGCCGTTGACGAGATAGCGTTGTTTGAGCCGGTCGCGCAGCGGACCGGGCGGCGCCGCCGCGGAGATCAGTGACCAGCTATAGGGGTGGCGCGGCGCCGAGAATAGCACCGGAGCCGGTGCCTGCTCGACGATCTTGCCGAGATACATCACCGCGATGTCGTCGCAGAAGTGCTGGATGACGCCAAGATCGTGCGAGATGAAGATGTAAGTGAGGCCGCGTTCGCGCTGTAGCTTCTTCAGCAGGTTCAGGATCTGTGCCTGGATCGCGACGTCGAGCGCGGAGACGGCTTCGTCGCAGACGATCAAATCGGGCTCAGGCGCCATTGCGCGTGCGATGCACAGGCGCTGGCGCTGACCGCCGGAGAACTGATGCGGGAACAGCTCGGTAGCCTGCGGCGACAGTCCGACTTCTTCGAGCAATTTCCGCACGCGGGCTTCGCGCTCCTTCGGGGAGCCGATGTTCAGGAGATCGAGAGGTTCGCGGATCAGCTCGCCGGCACGGCGGCGCGGGTCCAGTGCCGAGAACGGATCCTGGAAAACAATCTGGAATTTGCTGCGCGCCAGCCGTAGCCGCTCTCCACGGAAGTCGGCGATATTCTCACCATCGAATACGATCTGGCCGGATGTCGCAGGGATCAGGCGCATCACCGCTTGCGCGGTGGTGGATTTGCCGGAGCCGCTCTCGCCGACGATGCCGAACGTCGTTCCGCGGCGGACACGGAAGCTCACTCCATCGACCGCATGAACTTTGGAAGGCGGGCCGAGTATGCCGCGGCGCCCAGCCGGGAAATGCACGACGAGATCGTTGACATCGAGCAGCACATCGGTCCGATCCTCTGCGGGGCGTGTAAATGCGGGAAGGCCGCCGCTCATGGCGCGATCTCCCGATGACGCCAGCACGAGACGGCCGCGTGGGCTTCGACGCTCTCGAGCGGCGGCTGTGGCTGCGTGCGGCAGACATCACCGGCAGAGGCGCACCGTGGCAGGAAGGCGCAGTCAGGGCCGCGCGCGCCTAGCGGCGGCACCATGCCGGGAATTTCCTCGAGCTCCAGTTGCGTGTTGCGCGTGGCCGGGCCGAGCTGCAGATGCGGCACGCAGGCCATCAAACCGCGCGTATAGGGATGCCGCGCATGAGAGATCACCTCATGCGATGTGCCCTTCTCGATACAGCGGCCGGCATAGAGGACGGCCACATCGTCGGCGAGCTCTGCGACGGCGCCAAGGTCGTGGGTGATGAGCACAATGGAGGTCTCGGTTTCGTCCTGCAACTGGCTCAGCAGATCGAAGATCTGCGCCTGCACGGTGACATCGAGTGCGGTGGTCGGCTCGTCGGCGATCAGAAGCTTCGGTCGGCAGGCCAGCGCCATGGCGATCATGACACGTTGACGCATGCCGCCGGAAAGCTGATGCGGATACGCATGCACGCGCTTCTCGGCCGCGGGAATCTGCACTGCCTTGAGAAAGTTGATCGCCTGCTCGGTGGCGTCGCGGCGGCCGAGCTTGCGGTGCTGCCGCAGCACTTCGCCGATCTGGTCCCCCACGGTGTAGAGCGGGTTCAGCGCGGTCATCGGCTCCTGGAAGATCATCGACATCTTGTTGCCGCGCAGCCCGCGCAATTGCGCGGGCGTGGCTGCCAGCACGTCGCCGCCGTCCAGCATGATGCTACCCGACGTCACGATGAAATCCTCCGGCAGCAGGCGCATGATGGCCAGAGCGGTCATGCTCTTGCCGCAACCGGATTCGCCGACCAGCGCCATGGTCTTGCCCTGTGCCACGTCGAACGACAGGTTCTCCAGCACGGGCACGAAACCGTTGCTGCCTCTCATCGAGACGCTGAGGTTTTGCACGGAGAGGACAGGTGGCAGAACGGAGGGCATGGCTCAGCCTCGCTTCCGCAGGCGCGGATTGATGGCATCGTTGATCCCGTCGCCAATCAGGCTGATGGCGAGCACCGCGACGAAGATGGCCGCGCCAGGGAAGATTACCGTCCACCAGCCATCGAGCACGTAGTTGCGGTTCTGGCCGATCATCAGGCCCCAGCTCATGGTGCTGGGGTCGCCGAGACCGAGAAAGCTCAGGCCGCCCTCGAACAGGATGGCGACGCCGATGGCCATGGTCGCCGAGACGATGATCGGAGGCAGTGCGTTGGGCAAAACGACGCGTAAGATCAGGTGGCCGTTGCCGGCACCGGCGGCGCGCGAGGCCTTGACGAAATCGAGATTGCGCAATCGCAGGAACTCCGCGCGCGTCAGCCGTGCCGCGGTAGGCCAACTGACGACGCCGATGGCGATGGTGACGGTCGTCAGCGTCTGGCCGAACAACGTCACCAACACCATGGCGAAAAGCAGCGGCGGAAGAATCTGGAAGAACTCGGTGACCTTGACCAGCGCGGTATCGATGACCCCGCCGAAGAATCCCGACAGAGAGCCGATAGTCACGCCGATCGCGATCGTGATGATCGCCGCGACACCGCCCACGGTCAGGGTCGCGCGGCCGCCATGGATCAACCCCGCCAGAATATCACGGCCAAGATAGTCGGTGCCCAACCAGGCATCCGCGCCGGGTGGCGTGAAGGGCGCGTCGACGAGATCAAGCGGATCTATGCCGTAGAAATGCGGGCCGAAAACGGTCGTCAGGACGAGGATCAGCAGAACCGCAGCGCCGGCCACGCCGGACGGGCTGCGGCAGAACTGGCGCAATGCCACCAGCGTCGGGGAGATCGCCGGACGTGACGGCAGTGTGGATGCATCGCGCGGGAGGGCGGGCGTGTCGATCGATGTCATCGGGCCCCTGATCGGATGCGCGGGTCGATCAGGCGGTAGACCAGATCGGTAACGATATTGGCAGCCATCACCAGCACGGCGGAGAAGAACAAAACGGCCAGCAGCGTCGGATAATCGCGGCGCAGAATGGAATCGAAGACCAGCCGGCCCATGCCGGGCCAGCTGAATACCGTCTCGACGAGTACCGCGCCGGCGAACAGATGGCCGAATTGCAGACCGGCCACGGTCACGATCGGGATCAGCGTGTTACGCAGCGCGTGTTTGCCGATGACGATGGTTTCCGGCAGGCCCTTGGCACGGGCAGTGCGGACATAGTCTGCAGTCAGCGCATCGATCATGTTGACGCGCGCCAGGCGGCTGTATTGGGCGATGAAGACGAGCGCGAGGGTGGTCGATGGCAAAATGAGGTGCTGGATGATGTCCAGCACATGCGCGAAGCCGGTCTTGGGACGGACGACATCGATCATGCCCGACACCGGGAGGATCGGCCAGACCGAGCCGAACAGCAGCAGCAGCATCAATCCGGTCCAGAACACCGGGGCAGCATAGCCCGCCAGCGCAATGACCGTCACGCCCTGGCTGAACAGCCCGTTCGGCTTGCGTGCGCTGACGACGCCAAGCAGCGTGCCGATGACGACGGACATCACCAGTGCGGCGATCACCAGGTACAGCGTCGCAGGGATACGCTGCAAGATCAGGCTGACGACGGGTTCGTTGAAATAGTAGGAATAGCCGAAGTCGCCGGTGACGACTTTCGACATGTAGGTGAACAACTGCTCGAACAGGCTCTTGTCGAGGCCGTATTTGAGGCGCAGGGCAGCGATCACGTCGGCTGATGCGCCGCCCATCTCGCCGGCGATTACCATTGCGGGATCGCCTGGCGCGGCATGGATCAGGCAGAAGTTGAGAACCAGCACGGCAAACAGCAGGCCAATCGCATTGGCCAGCTGTCGCACGATGTGCAGGAGAAGGTTCATGATTGAGCTGCCCGAGGCGGAGACACGGGCCGATCAGGTCCGCGGCGGGGTTGCCCAATACAGTTCGTCAAGCGGCGACATGATGCCCCAGATCGTGGTCGGCAGGCCGCCCAGTCCCCTGGAGAAGACGTTGCGGTAGGGCGTCGAGTTGATGAAGTGGATCGGCGCATCGGAGACCACAATCTTCTGGAACTCAGAATAGAGCGCCTTGCGCTTCTCTGCGGAGGTTTCTTGCCCTGCAGCGGCCAGCAGTTCGTCGACCCTCGGATTGCTGTATTGCTGCGTGTTCGACCAGATGATGCCTTTGCGGATATTGCTGGTCAAATAGGTACGGTCGACGCCGATCACCGGGTCGCCCCAGTTGAAAACGGTGTCCATGGTCAGGTCGAAGTCGAAGCTCGATACGCGCTGCGCCCAGGTCGGAAAGTCCGAGGCCGCGCGAACGTCGAGATTGATGCCGACTTTCTTGAGCTGCGAACGCAGATATTCCGCGATATTGCGCTGTTGTTCGTCATTGCCCGGGATGTAGTCGATGGTGAGCGCCATCCGCGATCCGTCCGCCTTCTTCGGATAGCCGGCGTCGTCGAGCAGCTTCTGCGATTTGGCGAGGTCGAGCTTGTACATTTCGACGCCGGGCTCATCCAGCGGCGAGCCCGGTGCGATCGGGCTGGTCGCCGCTGCCGCCTTGCCGCCCATCAGCTTGCTGATGATGAAGTCGCGGTTGGTGGCGAAGGCGATCGCCTGACGGACACGAACGTCGTCGAGCGGCTTCTTCTTGGTGTTGAAGGCCAGCCAGTTGATCGGGCCGATGCCTGCGAAGCCTTTCTCGGTGACGAGGACATTCGGCATTTTCTCGAGGCGTTCGATATCGCGGACGGCGGAGATCAAGGGCAGGGCGTTCACGTCGCCGCGCTCCAATGAGACCAGCATGGCGTTGGGGTCGGAGATCAGCTTGACCACGATCTTGTCGAGTTTCGGCCGGCCGGGAATGAAGAACTTGTCGAATTTCTCCAGCGTGTAGAACTCACCCTGCTTGTATTCTGTCAGGCGGAAAGGTCCGGAGCCGATCGGCTTGAGATTCGCCGGATGGCTCTTCACGTCCTGGCCGTCGCCATAGATGTGCTTGGGCAGGATCGGCATCAGCGCCGGCGACATCGCCAGCAATAGGGCGGGATGCGGATGCTTGAGCTGGATCACGGCAGTATACGGATCCGGCGTGTCCACCTTGTCGACGGCGGCAAGCATCGTCTGGAACGGATGGTTCGCCTTGATGGTCATGATCGAGAAGGCGACGTCTTCCGATGTGACCGGCTTGCCGTCGTGAAAGACGGCGTTCTTCACCAGTTTCAGCGTGACCGACTTGCCGTCTGCCGAAATCTCCCACGATTCCGCCAGATAGGGCTGCGGCTTCCAGTTCTCGTCATAGCGTAGCGGGCTTGCGAAGATCTGCGTGCTAGGCACCGCCGTGGCGACGCCGGATTGAACGGCGCCGTTGAAATGCCGCGGCACCTGCGAGGAGCCGATCACCACGGTGCCATCGGCTGAGGCCGGTGCCAGATGCGCGCCTGACACTGAAAGGGCGACGGCAAGTCCAAGAACGCATTTCTGGACGGGCGTCCTGAAAGACCACGTTCGCGAAGACCAAATCGGAGACATCGGCTTTGTCCTTCCTTCATTGAGTGAGATTGTGCGGCGATTGACGTCCGCCGTTGTCGTTCGTGACGAGGATCGATGGCGCGTCGCTCGCGGATGCGATGGCGAGGTCGAGCACGGCGTCTAGGTCGGGCGTGTCCGGCAGGTCATCGGTTCCGATACCGACGAGTTGGATGCCGCCTTGTCCGGACATTCCGCCGGAATCCGCTGGTGTCAGCGACCAGTCCTGCCCGACCATTTGCAGCAGCGAGGCACGTGGCTCGCCTGCCAGACGGCAGTGACCTTTGAGACGGAGAAGCTGGGGCGGCAACTGCTGCAGCATGGTTTCGAGCCTGCGTCGATCGAAGGTGCCGCTGCGGCTGTAGGACCATCGCCGAAACTGGCGCTCGTGATCGGCGGCATCCAGAGCTTCGGTTGCCCTGAAGCGGGAGATGGTTTTCTGCGCGCCGGCCGGAAGATCTGGCATCGTATGTTCGGACGTTTCGATGATGCGCAGCCCGTCGCGCAGTGCGGCGACGGCCTTATGTGCGGCGCGGGCACCGGCGCGGTCCAGCAGATCGATCTTGTTGAGCAAGACGAGATCTGCGCGTTCGAACTGGCTCCGAACGGTATCGCCGACGCGCGGATCTGCCAGCAACGTCGCGATGCGCGTTGCGTCGGCCAGCACGACGACCGCATTGAGCCGCAGGCCCGGTTCGACAAGCGCGATCTCGGCGATGCGCCAGGGATCGCCGACGCCGCTGGCCTCGATGACGATATGGTCGAACGGAATCCTGTCGTCCAGGATCTTGCCGAGCATGTCGATGAAGCCGCTGCCGACGCTGCAGCAGACGCAGCCGTTGGTCAGGGTCATCGTGGTGCCGTCATGATGTGCGATCAGATCGGCATCGATATTCACGGCGCCGAAATCGTTGACGAGGACCGCATAGCGTGTTCCCCCGGTGCGCAGGAGATGGTTGAGGAACGTGGTCTTGCCCGCGCCGAGGAAGCCGCCAACGACGGTGACCGGGATTCCCTCGCGCGGAGTTCCTGTCATGCGTGCGGCGCCTCGCGCACGCGTCCGCCGACCACGGTGCCCCATACCGTGATGTCCTTCAGCTCTTCCGGAGCGACTTCGAATGGGTCGTCTTCCAGCACGGCAAAATCGGCATATTTGCCAGTTTCGATGCTGCCGACGAGATGGTCGAGCTTGAGCGTATAGGCCGATCCGATCGTGATGGCGGCGAGCGCCTGCTGCACGGTGATCGCTTCGGTGGCCTTTCCAAGTTCACGCCCGCCCGATGAGATACGGTTGACTGCGCACCATGCCGTAAACAGGGGATTGAGTGGCGTAATCGGGGCGTCGGTGTGAATTCCGTAGGGAATGCCAAGACGTTGCGCGGTCCCGGTCGCATCGAGCCTGTGGGCGCGTTCCGGGCCCATGGTCTGCTCGTAATGGGCATCGCCCCAATAGTACAGATGGTTGGAAAACAGATTGACGCATACGCCGAGCGCCTTCATCCGCTTGAATTGCGCCGTGTCGGCCATTTGGCAATGCTGCAGCGTATGACGATGGTCGGGGCGGGGGGCGGCGATCTGCGCGGCTTCGATGGCGTCGAGCGCCTGTTCGGTCGCCTCGTCGCCATTGGTGTGGATCTGCAGGTGGAGGCCGGCGCGGTGATACTTCTCGACCGCGACGCGCAAATCGTCCGGAGCGATGTACCACAGCCCGTTGGGCGCCCCGTTGTGGTAGCCCGGCCATCGCAGCCGTGCGGTAAATCCCTGAATCGAGCCGTCCACGATGATCTTGACGATGCCGTAGTGCAGCTTGTCATTGCCGGTCGGGCGAAGCCTGGCCATCTTGGCGATGGCTTCCTCCGGTGTGTGGGAGGCGGACGCCAGGGCCGGGACCAGCCGGATCGAGAAGTCCGGCTGGCGCGCAGCGGCGCGATACAGTTCAATCGTTTCTTCGGACAGATCGCTGTGCAGATCGGTAACGGTCGTGACGCCCTGGTTGCAGGCCGAAGCTTGATAGCGGGCAAGGTCTGCCGCCGAGAAATCCTGCTTGAAGGGATTCGACTTCAGAACGCGAAACGTCCTGAACAATGCAGCAATGCCCTGAAGTTCGCCGGTCGGCTCGCCGTCCTGGCCAAGCGGTACGCCGGACACATTGGTGTTGCGCGAGAAGCCGGCGCATTCGACCATCAGCGAGTTGACGTTGGTGATGTGGAAGCTGGCATGCATGACGAGGACAGGCCGGGTCTTCGAAACCTTGTCGAGGTCATGCCGGCTCAGCTTATTGCCACCGATATGCAGCGGGTCGAAGCCCCAGGCAAACAGGGGCGTCTCTGGATCGGTCAGTTCGGCATCGGCAGCCTGAAGGCGTGCGATGATCGCATCGATTCCGTTCGCCCCAGCGACGATCGCCCCGCTCGGCGCACGGCGATCGAATGCCCCCACATAGGGCATCGACCAGACGATTCCCTCCATGATGTGGCTGTGGCCCTCGACGAAGCCCGGCAGCAGCACCTTGTCCTTGAAACGGTCGTCGATCCTGCCAGCGTGGCTGCCGACTTCTTCGAGACTTCCGACAGCGACGATCCGGCCCTCGCGCACTGCAACATGCGTTGCCTCCGGCCGCGACGGGTTCATTGTCACGATCCTTCGGGCCGAAAAAACAACCGTATCCTGGCTCACTGGACCACCCTCAAGAGTCTGTCACCGAAGCGTGAGGCCTCACGCCGCGCCAGACCAGCGCCAGATCAGGAGCACGAATGGGGCCAGTGCGGCCGGCGGGTTACCCACGCTGGCGCGGCTTTTGCTTTATAATTCCGGTGGATCGGGCAGGAAAAGTGGCTCCAATCCTGTGACACGAGTGGAGCAAGACATGAGTGGTCCAGCAGAGACGGTCAAAACGACACCTGCCGAAGGCCGGCCGGCGTGGTCGGGGATCAGCGATGCGCTGTTCTGGGGGTCGCTGTTCCAGGGATTGGACAGGCGCGGGCCATTCCTGCAACTGCAGATACGCCAACTGATCTGCACCGCCATCGAGGAAGGCCGCTTGTCGCTCGGGGTGCGCATGCCGTCGAGCCGTGAATTGGCGGCCCTGCTGGAAGTGTCGCGCAATACGGTCGTCATTGCCTATGAACAGCTGGTGGACCAGAACTTCCTGGTGTCTCGCGAGCGCAGCGGTTACTTCGTGGCCGGCTTGCCGAAGCATCTTGGTGCCGGCACAGGCGTGCGGCCTGCTCCCGACAGGTCCGACGAGACCAGGTGGACCGCCCGCTATGCCGTCCGGCCGTCCAGCCATCGCAACATTGTCAAGCCCCTCAACTGGCTGGATTTTCCCTATCCGTTCATCTTCGGTCAGTTTGACCCCAGCCTGTTTCCCACCAATGACTGGCGCGAAAGCGCGCGCGCGGCGCTCAGCGTTCCCGAGATCAACAACTGGGCGCGTGACGCCATCGACGAGGACGATCCTGCGCTGATCGAGCAATTGCGTCTGCAGGTGCTGCCGCGCCGCGGTGTGCGTGCACGTCCCGACGAGATCATGATGACCATCGGCGCGCAGCACGCGCTGTATCTGATCGCCAGGCTCTTCACCAAGCCGGGTACGCGCGTCGGCATGGAAAATCCCGGCTATCCCGATGCGCGCAATATCTTCGGTATGCTGACCGACAACATCGTGCCTCTCGCTGTCGACGGCGAGGGTCTGGTGCCGGGCGCGGATTTCGAAGGCTGCGACCTCGCTTATGTCACTGCCGGTCATCAATGCCCGACGACGGTGGCGATGCCGCAGCGGCGCCGTATCGAGCTGCTCCGGAAAGCGCAGGAAAGCGATATCCTGCTCATCGAAGATGATTACGAGAGCGAGCTGGTCTCCGAGGGCGATGCATTGCCGCCTTTGATGAGTCTCGATCGCAACGATCGGGTGCTCTATGTTGGCAGCCTGTCCAAGGTTCTCGCGCCTGGTCTGCGGCTGGGCTACGTGGTTGCACCGGCGCCGGTGATTCGCGAACTGCGCGCGCTGCGACGGCTGATGGTGCGGCATCCGCCGTTGAACAACCAGCGTGTTGCTGCTTTGTTTATCGGCCTCGGCCACTACCGCTCGCATTTGCAGCGGGTGTCGCGTGTTCTGCTGGAACGGGCGCGCGTCCTCGACCGGCTGCTGCCGGAACATTTCGTCAATTGCACTTTCGTGCGCGGCGCCGGCAGCACCAGCTATTGGGTGACCTGCCCCGAAGGCTGCGATGCGACGGCACTGGCGGAAGCCGCTCGTGCGGAAGGCGTGGTGATCGAACCGGGCGATGTGTTCTCGATGACCGGCGGCACCCACGTCGGGTGTTTTCGGCTCGGCTTCTCGTCGATCCGGACCGACCGCATCGAGCCGGGGATCGAACGCCTCGGGCGCCTGATCCTCCGTATGTCGTAAGCAACACTATCAGATCAGTTCGCTGATCCCCCGGATTGCGCTGACGAGTGCGATCACACCGAGGCTGGTGATCGAGACGTGACGATGTATGGCATCCGTGCCTCGCCTGAAGGCCATCTCGCCAAACTGTGTACCGATCCACATCGCCGGCAGGCCGAGCAGTGACAGGCTGATGGTCCGGACCGTGATGAGGCCAACCGCAATGGCTGCGATTGCCGCGGCTATCGACGTCATCAGGAAGAAGACCAGCAGCGAGGCGCGTGTCGTCGCGCGCGGCAGAGGGACCGACATGTAATAAGCCACGGCTGGCGGTCCGGGCATCGCGGCGAGGCCGTTGAACAGTCCGGATATGAAGCCGGTAGTCGCCGTGAGGGGACGCGGTGGTATTGCCGGCAGGGCAAATCCCCTGCCGAGCGCCAGCACGGCGAGCAGCGTAATCGAGCTGATCACCAGCCGCGCCACCGCCGCCGGAATTTCACTCAGGATCAGGGTTCCCAGGGGCGATCCGACGAGCGCTCCGAGCATGAGCCAGCGCAGGGAATGCCAGTCGCATTGCTTCGAGGCGCTGCGGAAATCCAGCAGGCTGCCCAGAAGCTGCAGACCGACGGCGATCGATACAGCCTGTGCCGGCGACATGAACAGGCTGAGCAAAGGCACGGCCGCTAGCGAGAAGCCGAATCCGGTGAAGCCGCGCAGGATCGCCGCTGCAAAGATCGCCGTGATGGACAGCAGGACCAGGCGGGGCGTCAGCGTCGCGCCGAGATCGCCGATGGCGCTCAACAGATCATGCATGTCGTCGGGCCCGTCGCGCTGCCATGGAACGACCATGGCGGCATTTACCAGCGTAGGGAGGGGCCAGCGCAGAGCAATGCTTGGGCCAGATCGTCTGGCCGGGTGGTTGGCGGAAACTGGCCCTAATCCCGCGAGCCGGGCGCTGGCATGCTTGCCGCCATCGTTCGGCTCCCCTGCCGACGTCATGCGCCATAGATCAAAGAGAGTTGTCCATGTCCGATCAGCAGGCCAGGCGCCATCAGCTTCTCCTCGCGCTGTTCGAGGCATTCAATCGTCATGACTCTTCCGGGGTGATGGCCTGCATGACCGATGACGTGGTGTTCGATACCGCCGCCGGCGCCGAGATGTACGGCAATCGCATCGTTGGTGCCGCCGATGTGAAGGCGGCGTTCGAGAAGGTCTGGGCCGGCATGCCCGACGTCAGCTGGACCTGCACGTCGCACAATGTGTTCGGCGATCGCGGGCTGTCGGAGTGGATCTTCCGCGGGACTGCCGCAAACGGCACGCGTATCGAGGCCGAGGGCTGCGACCTCTTCACGTTCAGCGGCGACAAGCTGTCGCGCAAGAGCGCCTTCCGTAAGGATCGTCCCGCACTTCCGGCCAAGGCGGCGTCATGACGGGCCGAAGCGTCATGCCCATCGCTCCCTATGACCAGCACTACGATCCCCTGATCTCGCCGGGTCCTGGCACCAATCGCGACTACGCGCCGACCTATTGGGCCGCGACGGCGGGCACGCCGCCAGATGACGATGGTCCGATCTCGGGCGACATCGACGCTGACGTCGCGATCGTCGGCTCGGGCTACACGGGGCTTGCCTGTGCAATCTTCCTGGCGCGCGAATTCGGCATCAAGGCCGTGGTGCTGGAAGCCAATCGCGTTGCGTGGGGCTGCAGCACGCGCAATGGCGGTCAGGGCCAGAACGCGTCAGGCCGGCTGTCACGTTCTCAGTGGATCGCGCGCTGGGGCCGCGATGTAGCCCTGCGGCTGCATGCGGAAATCCAGGACGGATTCGAGACCTTCGAAGACCTGATCAAGACCGGAAATATCGATTGCGAACCGCAGCGTGGAGGCCATCTCTATCTGGCGCACCGGCGGCGCATGTTCGACGAGATCGCAGCCGAGTCGCAAGTCCAGAACGAGGTGTTCGGCTACAAGACGCGCGTGCTGTCCGCGGAGGACGTGCGCCGCGACTATGTGAATGAAGCCGAATGCGTCGGCGCGGTGCATGAACCGCTGGGCACTGGCGTCCATCCGGCAAAGCTTGCGTTCGGCTATCTGCGCATGGCGCGTGAGCTCGGCGCCAAAGTGCACCCCGGCAGCCCCGTGCTGGAGATCACGACGCGCAACGGCATTCACTATCTGCGCACAGCTGGCGGCACCGTCCGCGCGCGCTCGGTGGGCATCGCGACCGGTGCTTACACGTCGCTCGGCTTGACCCCTGTGCTGCGCGGGCGTTGCATGCCGATCATGTCCAACTCGATCGTGACGCGACCGCTCACCGATGCGGAACTCAAGGCAACGGGCTTCCGCACCACCCAGGTGATCACCGACACACGAACCCTGCGCTATTATTACCGGCGCCTGCCCGACAATCGTATCCAGATCGGCAGCCGCAGTGCGATCACCGGCGCCGACGCCGCGCATCCCCGCCACCTGCAATTGCTGATCGACGGGTTGCACCGCAAGTTTCCAGCGCTGACCGGCATCGACATCGACTATTCCTGGTGGGGCTGGGTCGATGTCAGCCATGACATGATGCCGCGCATCTTTCGTCCCGATCCCGCACGGTCGCTGTTCTACGCGCTGGGCTATGGTGGCAACGGTGTGTCCTATTCGGCGCAGGCTGGCCGTCGCATGGCCGAGATGATCGGCGGTCGCGCCTTTAAGGGACAGGATCTGCCGATCTTCACCTCGCCGCTGCCGACGCATCCCTTCACGCCATTTCGACGCATCGGCCAGCGTATGTTGTATCGCTGGTACCACGCGCGCGACGAGGCGATCTGAATGATTCGGTGAGCCACCGAGCTTCACCACTCCCGGGGACACGACCCATCTGCTTGTCGGGTGCCCCGCTCTGCGCAAGTCACGTGCTGCAGGTGCAATCTGCCATCCCTTTGAGATCGCCAAGTCTAATCTTTGACAATTGCGAACCAGACGCCTAAAAACGTATGACGAACAATTGTTCGTTAGGCGAACAAGGGCGGATGGATGATGGTTTCACGTGGCCAAAGTGTGCGCGGCGCGAACCGAAGTGAGTCCATCGGCGCGCCCGACACGATCTACACCAATGGCAAGTTCCTCAAGGTTGACCCGATGTTCGGCGTGGCAAGCGCGGTCGCCGTGCGAGACGGCCGCTTCGTCGCGGTTGGAAAGGTCGATGAAATATCTGCGCTCGCGGGCCCGAACACCGTCGTTATTGATTTGGACGGTCGAACCGTCCTTCCGGGCCTGATAGATACCCATGCTCATGTCGAGCAGGCGGGATTGATCAAGTACACGGTGCAGCTGAACGACGTCACCACGGTCGAGCAGGCACTGGCCCGTATCGGGGAACACGCCGGTAGATTGCCTAGGGGGAAATGGGTGCGCGGTGCACAATGGCACCCGGTCTCGCAATTGGCCGAAAAGCGCTTCTTGACGCGCGAGGAGCTCGATCGGGCTGCTCCCCACAACCCAGTGTGTTTGCCGATTGGCCACTTCACTCTCGTCAACTCGGAAGCATTGGCCCTTGCAAAAATAACGAAGGACACCCCTGATCCGGATGGCGGGATCATCCATCGCGACAAATCCACCGGCGAGCCGAACGGTACATTGGAGGAGGCCGCGGAGGACCTTGTTCACGACCTTCTGCCCGAATGGTCGGATGAGGATCGCGATGAGCAGGTGAAGTTCGCGATGCGATACTTCAATGAATTTGGGCTGACCTCCGCAATCAGCGCGGCAGTCGATCCCGCAACTTTCCGCGCCCATCAGCGCGTCCGGCAAGCCGGACAGGCGTCTTTGCGCATCAGCGCCATGTACGCGCCGACGGGCGGCCTCAATCCCAGCATGACGATCGAAGAATGGGAGCTGTTCTTCTCTCGCATCGGCGCAGCCTCAGACTTCGGCGACGATTGGTTGAGCTATTCCGGCGTCAAGCTTCAAATCGACGGCGGAATGACATTGCGAACAGCCGCGATGCGGGACGGTTACCCCGACGATCGCCAATACAAGGGGACCATCGTCATCGAGCCGTCCAGGTTCAATGCCCTGGTTGCAGCGGCCAATCGCTACGGCTGGCGCGTCGGGGTTCACGCCGTTGGGGACGCCGCCATCGACCGTGTTTTGGACGCCTACGAGCTCGCGGATGCCGAGAGATCGATCGAGGGGAGGCGCTTCATCGTCATCCATGGCAGCCTTATGCGACCAGATCAAATGCTGCGTGCCAGGAAATTGGATGTGCGCGTCGACGCGCAGACCTCGTTCCTCTGGGACAAGGCGGCTGTCGTGGCGAAGTTTCTCGGTAAAGATACCGCCGACCGGGCCTTCCCCATGCGAACCATGATCGACGTCATGGGCTTGAAGTCGATTGGGCAAGGTACCGACTATCCGATCAACCTCCTGAACCCATTCGTCAACATGTATGTCATGGTGACCCGCCGCGACAAGAACGGCGATGTGTATGGAGAAGGCGAACGGATCAGCCGGAAGGAAGCTATCCAGCTCTATACGAGCGCCGCATCTCGATATTCGTTTTCGGAGGACAAAGTCGGATCAATAGAACCGGGCAAGTATGCCGATATGGTCGTTCTGTCCGACGATATCATGACGATTCCGGAGGAAAGCATCAAGGACATCACCGTTGTCCAGACCATCGTCGAGGGGCGAACGGTCTACGACGGTGAGGTCATCACATGAACGCGGCCTAAAGACGAGAACGACCTCATGCCGCACTTGGTGATCGAATATTCGGAAGGGGCGCTCGCTCGCGACGACGTAACAGGCTTGATGGAAGCCCTCTTTGAAGCCGCTTGGCGAACGGGGGTCATGAAGGCGGAAGACGTCAAGGTGCGGGCGCGTGTTTACGACGATTTTCTGGTCGCCGGGAAGCGTGACAGCTTCGTCCACCTGTCGGTCTACTTGCTCGAAGGTCGGTCGCCCGACCAGAAGGTCGCGCTGAGCACGAGCCTTCGGCGGACGATGGCAGAGCGATGCCCGGATGTGGTCAGCATCAGCGTGGATATCCGTGACATGGACCCGGTCGCCTACAAGAAACGGCTAAAGTAACGGGTGCTTGCCAAAAGGCGGCAGCTTCTCAGACGAGCAGGGGCTGCGCGGTGAGGGACATCTCCTTGAGCAGAGGCAGGAAGCGATCGATCATCTCACCGGTCGTGATGCGATCAACATGAGCGCCAATATTTGCGGCCGCAATGACGACGCCATCGTAGCGGCGAATTGGCACCGATATAGACCGAAAGCCCTCTTCGGCTTCCTGATCGACAAGGCTATACCCTTTGGTGCGGTCGGCAATGATCGTGGCAATCACTGCCGATTTGTCGACCAGCGTCGATTGGGTCTGAGGCAGCAATTTCATGCCGTCGACCGTTCTCGTCAGCTCGTCGTTCGCCAATCTGCCCAGCAGAACGCGTCCCACTGACGTGCAGAAAGCCGGCAGCCGATATCCTATGTCCAGTCCGGTCGAAAATACCCGCGCCGGACTCGAGCGGGCGATAAAAACGACCTCTTCGCCATGCAGGATCGCAAGGGAGCAGACCTCTTTGGCCTTGCTGGCGACCTCGTCCATCAACGGCTGCATCACGGTGTTGATCTGGTTCGACGTCAGATAGGCCGAAGCCAAAAGCAGCACCCTGGGCGTCAGCGAAAACAACCGCTCGTCGCCCACGACAAATCCGGATCTGACAAGGGTCATCAGGATCCGTCGCACTGTCGCCCGCGGGAGATTCACGCTCTTGGACAGGTCGCTGAGTGTCATTGGACGGCGATCGATGCCGAAGGACTGGATCACGCGAAGACCCCGATCCAGGGTCTCGATGAACTCGCTTCCCTCCCGCGCCTTTTCCTCTTCTTCGGTGCGCTTCAGTCTCGGCATTCTATTGGGCGGTCCCTCTCGGTGGCAGTGAGAACCATCACAAATACGCGGGCGAGGCGCCAGCCTTGTCTCCGGCCGTCACCAGGGTTCTCTGGATAGTGGCGGTCTCTGACAAGCAACGGCGGCTAGCAACTCGAGCTCTTCTTCGGTCGGCTGAGGGACAGAGCTTGTGACGCTGACGCGACGGGGCGCGCGATCGGGGCAGCCGCCGCCGCATTCGCCCTCAACACCGGAAGTACCGTTGCGAACGGCCGCGAGCATCACCGCTCATGTCGTGGTCGAGCAAGACGGATTTTTCGTTATCGTCCTGCTGGACAAATCTCACCTCTGGCATCGGCATCCGCCCTTACGATCGTTCGGTATAAGAACATAAGTTCGTTAATCGGTTATAGCAATTTCGGCACTCCTGCGATCTCGGCTCGATTGCCTTCGCTGCGGCTACATTGGGCAGGTTTTGCGGAAATATTTTGCTTGCCTGCTCAACACACTGGAGTCATTCTGAAATATATCGAACGACTGTTCGTCTACCGAACATTTGAAGGTGGCGCAATGAAGCTGACAACGGCGATCATGGGCGTGGTGCTGACATCCAGTGCGGCGTTTGCCCAGCAGCAGGAGGCCAACGCTCCCTCGCTTGCCTTGATCAACGGCAAGATTCTCACCATGGACAATCAGTCAAAGGTTGCGGAGGCACTCGCCATTCGCGACGGAAAAATCCTGGTCGTCGGAGACACGGCGACGATCAAGGCGGTGGCTGGCGATCGCACCCGCACGATCGACTTGCAGGGCAAGACTGTCGTTCCCGGGTTGATCGACACACACGCGCATTTCAAGGCCGCCGGCCTATCCGACTACGTCGTGAACATGAGCGGCGCCAAGACTGTTGCGGATGCTCTCGCAAGCATCAGGCAGTTCGTGGCGAAGAAAAAGCCCGGCGAGTGGATCATCGGAAGCGCCTGGCATCCCCCGTCGCAACTTGCGGAAAAGCGTTACCTGACACGGCAGGAAATTGATGGCGTCGCGCCGAACAATCCGGTCTATCTCCGGACCGTTGGCCATTTCTCGATGGCCAATTCGATGGCGCTCGAGAAAGCCGGCGTAACCAAGACCACGCCAAACCCAAGCGGCGGATCGTTTGAGCGCGACAGTGCTGGCGACCTGACCGGCGTTCTGGTCGAGGCGGCGATCGACAAGGTCGAAAAGGCCGTTCCGGAGTGGACAGCGGACGACGAGTTTCGCCAATTCAAGCTCGCGGAAGGTGTGCTGAACTCGTTCGGGATCACCAGCGTCGTAGAAGGGGCCACCTCGCCCAGGGACATCGCGGCCCTGCAGCGCGTGGCCCAGGCCGGTGAAGCAACGCTACGGGTCGGTCTCATGTGGCGCCCCGAGCCCCCCGGCGAGAACGCGGCCTGGGAGGACATCATGCGCGGCAACGGCGCCTCGTCCGGCTTTGGCGATGACTGGCTGAAGTTTGGCGGAATCAAGATCCTCTACGATGGCGGCATGACGCTCAAGACGGCGCTCATGCGCGAGGCCTATCCGGACTCGCATAACGACTACCACGGCATTGCCCAGCAATCGCCGGAACGTCTGAAGGAGCTGGTGTCCATTTGCAATCGCTACGATTGGCGCGTGGGTGTCCATGCCGTCGGCGACAAGGGCATCGACCAGGTTCTTGATGCATTCGAAGCAGCCGACAAGGAAAAGTCGATCAAGGATCGTCGTTTCGTCCTGATCCACGGAAGCTTGATCGTGCCCGAGCAAATGGAGCGCGCGAAGCGCCTCGGTGTCAGGGTCGACTTACAGAACGTGTTCATGTGGGACAAGGCGGCCACCGTCGAGCGTTTCCTGGGTGCGGCGGTCGCCAATCGGGCCGTGCCTACGAAGACTCTCATCGAGAAGGTGGGGCTGAACAGCCTCGGCGCCGGCACCGACTTCCCGGTGAACACGATCAATCCCTTCATCAACATGTATGTCATGGTGACCCGCAAGGATCGCGCCGGAGGCGTTTATGGTGCGAACGAAGCCATCAGCCGCGAGCAGGCGCTGCGCCTCTACACCAGCGCGGCATCGCATTATATGTTCGAAGAGAAAAAGAAGGGGACGATCGAGGCCGGAAAACTGGCGGACCTAACCGCGTTGTCGGCAGATCTCATGACGGTCCCCGAGGAGCAGATCAAGGACATCAAAGCCGACCTGACGATTGTCGGCGGCAAAATCGTGTTTCAGCGTTAGTCTGCGTCCCGATACCAAGAGGACGCATCTCGAAGCCGGAGAGAGGAGACCCAAGTCATGATGAGCCAAGAGCAGAACGACCTCATTACCCGCGTCGGACCGAAGGCGCCTGCGGGAAAGCTGATGCGGATGTATTGGCAGCCTGCTGCACTCGTCGACGAACTCGCAGAGGGGCGCCCCATCAAGGCCGTCAAGCTTCTCGGTGAGAACTTCGTTCTGTTCAAGGACGAAACGGGCCGCTATGGCCTGCTCGATCGCGACTGCCCGCATCGGGGCGCCGACCTTGCCTTCGGCCGGCTCGAGAACGGCGGCTTGCGCTGCGCCTTTCACGGTTGGCTGTTCGACGCCACGGGGCAGTGTCTCGAGACGCCCGCCGAGCCTGCAAACTCCTCGCTTTGCAAAAACATCAAGCAGCGGTCCTACCCTGTGCTGGAGAAGGGTGGAATTCTGTGGGCGTATTTGGGTGAAGGCGAGCCGCCCGCGTTTCCGGAGATCGACTGCTTCGCGGCACCGGGCGAATACACCTTCGCCTTCAAGGGCTTGATCGAATGCAATTGGCTGCAGGCCCTGGAAGTCGGCATCGACCCGGCTCACGCCTCGTTCCTCCACCGGTTCTTCGAGGATGAGGATACATCGGCGGCCTACGGCAAGCAGTTTCGCGGTGCGTCGGCCGACTCGGAGATGCCCATGACGAAGGTCCTGCGCGAGTACGACCGGCCGATCATCAACGTCGAGCACACCGAATACGGCCTGCGGCTCATCGCCTTGCGCGAGATCGACGAGCAGCGCACCCACGTCCGCGTCACCAACCAGCTGTTTCCGCATGCGTTCGTCATTCCGATGAGCACGGAGATGACGATTACCCAATGGCATGTGCCCGTCGACGACGTGAATTGCTATTGGTATGCGATTTTCACCAGCTATGCCGCGCCCGTCGACAAGGCGAAGATGCGAGCGCAGCGCCTCGAGCTTTACGAGTTGCCGGAATACCGCTCGCGGAAGAACAAGTCGAACGATTACGGCTTCGATCCGCACGAGCAGGCGACCGAGACTTACACCGGCATGGGCGCGGACATCAACGTCCACGACCAGTGGGCCGTCGAGTCCATGGGCGCCATTCAGGACCGGACGCGTGAGCATCTCGGGCAATCCGACAAGGCGATCATTCAGTACCGCCGGCTGCTTCGCCAGGAGATCGAGAAGGTGGCCTCCGGGGGCAAGCCGCTGTTGTTCCTCGACGCTGCCAGCGCGCGCAGCATCCAGGGGCCGGCCACAATGGACGGCATCGGTCCGACGAAGGGGTGGGAAACCTACTGGATGGAAGTGGACGTCAAGCGCCGTCGGGGCGCTCCTTGGGCCGCGCCGGTGCCCGCCGAGCTCGCCAGGAAGGTGCCTCACCTGACCGCCGCCGAATAATGCAAGCCGGCCCAGCTCAGCAAAGGAGATGTCGTTGAGTTTCGTCGAAAAGCACGGTCTCTGGTCGGCCGAACAGAAGGAGGCTGCCATCCGCATGCGGCGGATGGCGGAGGAGCAGGAGCTGCATACGATCCGGCTCTCCTTTCCGGACCAGCACGGCATCTTGCGCGGCAAGGCCCTGGTCGCTTCCGAGGCGCTCTCGTCGATCGAGAGCGGTTGCTCGATAACGACGACATTGCTCGCGAAAGATACCTCTCATCGCACGGTGTTTCCTGTCTTCACCGCCGGCGGCGGGTTCGGAATGCACGAGATGCAGGGAGGAGGCGACATCATGATGGTCGCCGATCCCACCACCTTCAAGGTTCTCCCCTGGGCGCCAAAAACCGGGTGGGTACTTTGCGACCTCTACTTCTCGGACGGGCGACCGGTGCCCTTCGCTTCCAGGGGCCTCTACCAATCCGTGCTGGGGCAGCTGAAAAACCGGGGCTATGACTTCAAAGCGGGCCTTGAGGTCGAATGCCACATCTTCAAAGTCGAGAATGCTCGACTGACTCCGGGGGACGCCGGCAGTCCCGGCCAACCGGGTGAGCCTCCGGAGGTCAGCCTGCTGTCGCAGGGCTATCAGTACCTGACGGAGCAACGCTATGACCAGATGGAGCCCGCGCTCGAGCTGATCAGGCAAAACATCGTGGCGCTTGGCTTGCCGCTTCGGTCGATCGAGGTGGAGTACGGGCCGAGTCAGTGCGAGTTCGTGTTTCAGCCCACCGTCGGCATCGAGCCGGCGGACACCATGGTGCTGTTTCGTACGGCCGTGAAGCAGATCTGCAACCGCCACGGCTATCACGCGACCTTCATGTGCCGGCCGCGGATACCGAACGTGATGTCATCGGGATGGCACCTTCATCAATCGCTGGTCTCCCGGAAGGACGGCGCCAACGCGTTCATGACGAGCGAACCGGCCGGTCTGTCGAAACTCGGCAGGCACTACATGGCCGGGCTGCTGGAGCATGCCAGGGCATCCGCGGTCTTCTCGACGCCGACGATCAATGGCTACAAGCGCTACCGTTCCTATTCTCTGGCTCCGGATCGGGCAATCTGGGGGCGCGACAACAGGGGCGTCATGATCCGCATGCTGGGCGGTCCCGACGATAAAGCCACCCGGCTCGAAAACAGGATCGGCGAGCCGGCCGCAAACCCGTATCTGTACATGGCGTCGCAGATTCTGGCAGGCCTCAACGGCATTGATCGCCAGCTCGATCCCGGTCCGTCGGCGGACACCCCCTACGAGACCAAGGCGAATCTCCTACCGACCTCGTTGCGCGAGGCGGTGTTCGCGTTGCGCGATGACCCCTTCTTCCGCGAGGCCCTGGGAGAGAAATTCGTCGACTACTACGTTTTCATCAAGAACGCGGAAATCGAGCGCTTCCAATCGACGGTCACCGAGTGGGAGCAGCGAGAATATTTCGAGATGTTCTGAAATGGCATCACCGAAGCAGGAGAAGAGAGACATGAGCTTGAGGTTTGGACTTGTTGGGGCCGTCGCGATCGCCACCGCCTGGATGTCGCCGGCGCAGTGCGACACGATCAAGGTGGGGATCATTGGCACCATGTCCGGTCCGTATGCCTTGTTCGGACAGAACTTCAAGTACGGCATTGACGCCTGGGTGGCCAAGAATGGATCGAAAGTCGGCGATCATCAGATCGAGTTCGTCTATCGCGACGAAGAATCGCCGAACCCGGCCAAGTCGAAATCATTGGCTCAGGAGTTGATCGTCAAGGAGAAGGTCCAATACATTGCGGGACTGTACTTCACTCCGGACGCGCTGGCCGTCGCTCCGCTTCTCGAGGAAGCGAAGGTGCCCATGATCGTGATGAACGCGGCGACGTCCGCGATCGTTGAGAAGAGCCCCTACATCGTGCGGACGTCCTTTACGATGTGGCAGAACACGGTCCCCGCCGCGAAGGTGGCCAAGGCGAGAGCGGCCAAGAAGGTGGCGATCGCCGTCAGCGATTACGGCCCGGGCGTCGATGCCGAAGCAGCCTTCAAAAAGACGTTCGAGGCAGATGGAGGCACCATCGTCCAATCGATCAGGATGCCGCTCAATACGACCGATTTCGGCCCAATCATGCAAAGGATCAAGGATTCCGGCGCTGACATGATCTTCACGTTCTTGCCGGCCGGTCCGCCGACCCTGGGGTTCGTCAAGGCCTATATCGACAACGGACTGAAAGCGTCCGGCGTGAAGTTGCTGTCCACCGGTGATGTCGTAACCGAGCCCGATCTTCCGAACATTGGCGACAGCGGCGAAGGCATCCTGTCGACCTACCACTACGCGGTCTCGCACGACTCGCCAGAGAACAAGGCCTTCCTCGCCGATATGATCAAGGCTGGCGCCAAGCCCGACGACATCACCATGGCGTCGGTCGCGGCCTATGACGGTGCTCGGCTCATTTACAAGATGGTTGAGGCCACGAACGGCCAGAAGGATCCGGACAAAGCCCTTGCGGCCGTGAAGGGCATGAAATGGGTCAGCCCGCGCGGACCCGTGTCGATCGACCCGGATACCCGGCATATTCGTCAGAACGTATATCTGCGCGAAGTCGTGAAGCAGGACGGCAAGTTCCTCAACAAGGAATTGCAAACGTTCGACGCGCAGCCGGACTGGGGCCTGGCGAAGAACTAGAGCGAATCGCTCGCGAAGTAGAACCTCGCGAGCGATCGCTTCAACGCGTCGGAGAGGGGCCCGGAATGAGTGGTCGGTTGCAGTCTATTCGCTTCGTCAATGGTCGCATCTATCGTGATGCCAGCGACCGGATTACTCTCCGCGGCGGCAGCGTCGCGGACCTGCTCGCCTTGGAGCAGGACCCGTTCGACCTGTCCGTCGACCAGGGGCCGATCAGGACCTTGATGACGGTGGTCCGCGAGACTATTCGGCATGACGTGTTGGGGTCGCACCATTTCAAAGCCGCGGAAGTATTCAACTAATGGCGTGGACGGGTCTCAGCATCGGGCTGGATGCCCTCTCGTACGGCATGGTGCTTTTCATCATCTCCATCGGGCTTTCCATCATGATGGGCCTGATGAGGGTCGTGAACCTTGCTCATGGCGCATTTGCGATGATCGGGGGATATCTCGCGTCCTTTGCGCTCAAGAACGCAGGAGTTGGATATCCGCTCGCGATTGTCCTGGCGGTCTTCGGCACCATCGCGATCGCCTTTCCGCTTGAGTTTCTTCTCTACCGCCGGATTTATCGCAAGTCCGATGAGCTGACCCAGATTTTGCTCACGATCGGCATTGCGTTCGTCATCATCGGCGTTGCCAACTACATTCTTGGCCCGACGACCAAATCCATTCCGCTGCCTCCGCTGCTGAGCGGTCCCGTCGATCTCGGCTTCCGAATGATCCCAGCTCATCGGATTTTCGTGATGATTTGCGGGGTGTGCACCGCGGGCTTGCTCTGGCTACTGATTGACCGCACCGAGTTCGGGATCCGGCTGCGTGCCGCCGTCGACAACGGTGACATGGCCGAGTCGCTCGGAATCAAAACGCAGATCCTATTTTCTGCGACGTTCGCGCTTGCGGTCGGCCTGGCGGCGTTCGGGGGCGTGGTGGGCGCCGAACTGTTGCCCGTCGAACCCTTTTACGCGCTCAGATATATGGTGACTTTCCTCGTCGTCGTCTCGGTCGGCGGGGCGGGATCGATCCCGGGCGCCGTGGCGGCATCGATATTGCTTGGCCTTGCCGACACGACCGGCAAGTATCTTGCACCGGAATATGGTGAGTTCTTCTTCTATCTAGCGGTCATCCTGGTCGTGTTTCTGTTCCCGAACGGCCTTTTGGGCAGGAGGCATTGACGTGACCGATCGAGCCATCGTCGATGGCATGAGCCCACCCCGTTTTTCCGTGCCGCTCGAGCTGCGCGCTGTCGCAATCACATTGGCGCTCGGGGCGATCGGCTACACGCTTTTTCCGGAGGACCTCGCGTTTCTGACGCGACTGATCAGCATCACGCTTCTGGTGCTGTCGCTCGATCTGGTCACGGGATATTGCGGTGTCGCGACCCTGGGGCATGCGGCGATCTACGGTGTGAGCGCCTACGTCGTGGGTAACGCCTGCCTTGCCGGACATTCCGACCCGCTGCTGTTGTTGCTCGTGGGGGCGATGGCCGGTGCCGTCATGGGGCTGGTCTCAGGCGTCCTCGTCACGAGATTCAAGGGGCTTCCCCAGCTCGTGCTATCCATTGCCGTCGGACAGCTCATCGCGGCGCTGGCCAACAAACTGTCGAGCCTGACGGGCGGAAGCGACGGCTTGTCCGGCATTTCGCCTGGACGACTCTTCGGGGTCTATGCGTTCGATATGTACGGTCGCACCGGCTACGTGTTCTCCGTTGCGGTGCTCATGGTCGTGTTCGTGGTACTGCTTCGAATTGTGCACTCCCCCTTCGGTCTGCTTTGTCAGGCAATCAAGGATGACAGTCTTCGCGCTCGGATGATCGGTGCCCGCGTGTACCCCCGACTCGTGCTGATGTATGGCGTATCGGGGGTCGTTGGCGGGATCGGCGGTGCTCTCAATGCCATCAATACAGGCGTCGTGGGACTGGATAGCGTCGGATTTGAGCGGTCGGCTGAGGCTCTCGTCATGCTCGTCCTGGGTGGTGCAGGCAGTCTGTGGGGCGCGCTGATCGGATCCATCGTCTTCCAGGTGTTCGAGCACTATGTCTCGGCTGCGAATCCATTCCATTGGATGACCATGGTCGGTGCGTTGCTGATCGCAGTCGTGCTGTTCGCCCCGAAAGGCCTGGTATCCCTAGGCGGCATGCTTGCCGGTCGCACCGCCTCGGTGCTGAGGAGGCGCCCGTGAGCCAGCCGCTGCTCGAGCTGCGAAGCGTTTCGATGTCCTTCGGAGGAATGCGGGTCAACGACGATATTTCCTTCAGGATCGGGAAGGGAGAGAGGGTCGCGTTGATTGGCCCCAACGGGGCGGGCAAGACCACGCTCGTCAACGTCATCTCCGGTGACTTGACCCCTTCACAGGGCGCCGTGCACCTCGCCGGGGTTGATGTGACCGCGCTATCGATCTCCGATCGCGTCGATGCCGGCTTGATCCGGACATTTCAGATTACGAGGCTGTTCAAGAGCCTGACAGTCGCGCAGAACGTCGCGCTTGCCGTGATGCAACGAAAGGGGCTCACGAGAAACATGTTTTCCTCCCCGATGGATCGACCGGACGTTCGCCGGGAGTGGGAACGGGCCCTTGGAACGCTCGGTATCGGCCATCTGGCCGACAGGCAGGTCTCGCAACTGGCATACGGTCAGCAGCGCCTGCTTGACCTGGCAATCGGGCTTGCTCTCGAGCCGAAGGTTCTGCTCCTGGACGAGCCCGCGGCAGGGGTGCCGTCAGAGGAGTCCTCAAAGATCATCGAGGCGATCGACAAATTGCCATCTGATATCGCGGTCTTGATGATCGAGCATGACATGGACCTCGTCTTCAAATTTGCCCGCCGTGTGCTCGTTCTCGCCAACGGAAAGCTGATCTTCCAGGGTAGTCCGGCAGAAGTCACGCACCATCAGGAAGTCCGTCGAGCTTATCTAGGTAGCTACGCCGATGCCCGCCACGCGTCTTGAAGTCAAAGGCCTCAGTGCCGGGTATGGCCCCACCCGCGTCATCGATCACATGTCTTTCGAGGTCTTGCCCGGAGGTCGTCTCAGCATCCTTGGTCGAAACGGAGTCGGCAAGACGACCTTGCTCGCATCGCTGATGGGGCTGACGACCCATCATGGTGGAAGAGTATTCCTGGGCGAAGCAGATCTCACGGATTCCAAGGCATCGACACGTGCTCGACGAGGTCTCGGCTACGTACCGCAGACACGTGACATTTTTCGGTCGCTGACGGTGGAAGAAAACCTGGTCGCAGGTCTCAAGGATCGAGGCCGAGAGGCGCTCGAAGAGGTCTACGTGATGTTCCCGAGGCTGGCCGAGCGCCGGCGCCACTTCGGGACGCAATTATCGGGCGGAGAACAGCAGATGCTCTCGCTCGCCAGGACGCTGCTGGGGAGGCCTTCAGTTCTCCTCTTGGATGAGCCGCTCGAGGGGCTTGCGCCGGTGATCTGCGATCAGATCATGGAGATCATCACGGCGCTGGCGAGTTCTGGCGAGATGACCATCGTTTTGGTCGAGCAACAGATCGAACGAGCGCTGCGCTTTGCGGATCATGTCATTGTGGTCGAACGGGGCAAGGCGGTCTGGAGTGGCGAATGCTCGCAGCTACGCGACGCCCCTGAGATGGTCGACCGCCTGCTCGGTGTTGGGGTGCACTGAGGCTTGCGGCCTTGGTTGTCATCGAGACAATGGGCAAGCTCTTATCAAGTTATTCGAAGCGCTTGTCGTTGGATGTACCCGCGTTGCGCTCGCAAGTTCACCCACCACTGCGTGCCGCGCGTTGGCGCAGCAGCCTGGCGAACGCCTCCGCGGGCGGTGAGAGCACGAGCCCGCGCCGTTGATATATATAGTAGCGGCGGCGAATTTCCGGAGCGCGCAGCTTGATGAAACGCACGTCGAAATTCGGCGCGAACAGCCGTCCGTAGTCGGGAACGGCCGCCAGGCCGGTACCGACGCCCACCAACGCCAAAGCGGTGGTCAGATATTTGACCTCCACGGCGGTCTGCATGGAGAGCGAGCTGTCGTGCGCATGCAATAGGCTCTCCAGGTGCCGGTTGAACTCACTGGAATAAATGACCCAGCGCTCGTCGCGGAGCTTCTTCCACGAGACGGCGCGTTGCTGCGCCAGCGGGTGCTGCGCTGAGCAGACCACTCGGATCGGAACATCCATCAGGAACGTGCTGGTGACATCCTCGCCGGTGGCGCGCTCCGGGCCAACGCCTAATTCCGCCTCGCCACGGCGCACAGTGCCCACCACCTCGTCCGCCATCGCGTCGGTCACGCGGAGGCCGACATCCGGATGGGCTTGCTCGAACTCGCCCAGCACTGCCGCGACCCATGTGCATGCCAGCATCTGCGGCGCTACCACGCGCAATAAGCCGGTGCGAAGGGAGCGAAGGTCCGAAGCGCCCTCCGCGATCTGTTGCACGTCATCCAGGATGCGGCGCGCCAGGGGGAGCAGTTGCTGGCCGGCCGCCGTCAACAATACGACCGCGCCGCGGTCGAACAGTTTCAGCCCCAGCGTCTCCTCGAGTTGCTGAACCAGCATGCTGACCGCCGACTGCGTCAGGTTGATCTGTCTCGCCGCCGCCGTGAAGCTGCCCGCCCGGGCGACCGCGGCAAAGGCGCGCATCTGGCGCAGGCTGAGAGTGGAGAGAACGGCGGGCCGCATCACTTATCCTCGCTCGAACGGATCGAATATCAGGAAACCTGATGATGATATTAAAAGAATTGGCTTGTGTGATAGGGGAATTATTTTTCAGAATTCCCGCATGCACATTGTCGTCATCGGAACGGGAATCGTCGGCGCTTGCACTGCGGCGTGGCTGCAGCGCGACGGACACGCGGTGACCTTCGTCGACCCGCTCGACGCGGGCGAGGCCTGCTCCTTCGGCAATGCCGGCTCGCTTTCGCCCAGCGCCTGCCTGCCGGTCGGCATGCCTGGCATGTGGAAGAAAGTCCCGCGCTGGCTGCTGGACCCATTGGGACCGCTGACGGTGCGTTGGCCCTATGCCCCGCTTGTGGCGCCATGGCTGCTGCGCATGCTGCATCATTCGTCACGCGAAGAGGTGACACGCATCGCCACCGCGCTGCGTTCGCTGCTGGCGCCGATCTTCGACTGCTATGATCCGCTGCTCGCCCATGCCGATGCAAGGGAGTTGGTGCGGCGGAGCGGCTGCCTGTACGTCTTTTCTTCTCGCGAGACGGCGGCGCAGTGGGCCTGGGGCATGAACCTGCGGCGATCGCTGGGCGTACGGATGCAGGACGTGGAACAGGACGAGCTGGAAAGCCTCGAGCCCGACCTGAAGGGGCGTTTCCGGTTCGGCATTCTGGCGCCCGATAACGGCTCCACGTCCGATCCATCTGCCCTCGTCAAGGCGATCTACAACCGCTGCATCGGCGACGGCGCGCGTCACGTTCGCGACCGCGTCCATGGTTTCGAGCGGCAGGGCCGGCGCGTCACGGCCGTGTTGTTGGAGCAGGGCGAGCCGCTGGCAGCGGACGGCGTGGTGGTGGCAGCCGGGGCCTGGTCGGGCGCGTTGGCGACACAGCTCGACAGCCCGGTGATGCTGGAGACGCAGCGCGGTTACCACGTCACGGTGCAGAGCTCGAACCTGGCCCTGCGCCACACCGTGATGGCGGTGGAGCACAATCTGATGGTCAACCCGATGGCCATGGGTCTGCGGCTGGCCGGTACGGTGGAATTCGCCGGCTTGAAGGCGCCACCCAACATGGCCCGTGCCGATGCCCTGCTTCGTCAGGGACAGCAATTGTTCCCGCACCTGGACACATCGTCCTTCACGCGCTGGATGGGTCATCGTCCCTGTCTACCCGACAGTCTTCCCGTGGTGGGTCCGGTCCGCGCGGCCGACAACGCCTGGCTCGCCTTCGGCCATGGCCATATGGGCATGTGCATGGGCGCGGCGACCGGCCGCGAGATCGCGCATCTGGTGGCCGGACGACCGACGCAGGTGGACCTGACTCCGTTTTCGCCGGAGCGCTTCCGTTGAGCGCGTCCTGGTCACTCGCCGTGGACATGGGTGGCACCTTCATCGATGCGGTGGCCTTGCGGAGCGACGGACGCGTTGCATCGCTCAAACATCCACGCGCCGGACGCCGGCTGGCCGAGCCGGTCGTCGAGGCACTCGATCGGTTGTGCGCGCAGGAGGGGATCGGGGCAGGTGACGTCGGCCGCGTCGTGCACGGCTCGACGGTCATCACCAATCTGCTGCTAGAGCTGAACGAGCCGCCGGTGGCCCTTGTCCTGACGCGCGGCATGCGCGACGTGCCGGTCCTGGCACGCCAGGACCGCAAGGAGCTGTATGAACCGGTGATCATGCCGTCCGTGCCTGAAGCAAAGCTATTTCCGGAGCCGCTGCGTTTCGAGATCGGCGGGCGCATCGATGCCGAGGGGCGTGAGGTGGAGCCACTCGACCTGTCGGCCGTTGACGCCATCGCGGATGCAGTGAGCGCTGCCGGCGTACACGCGCTGGCGGTCGGTCTGTTGTTCTCGCACCGTAATCCGACCCATGAGCGCGCACTGCGTGCGGCGCTGCATGCGCGTCTTCCGAGCTTGCACATTTCACTGTCCAGCGAAGTCGATCCGCAAGTGCGGGAATTCGAGCGCTGGCTGACGACGGCCCTGGACGCCTATGCCAAACCGCTGGCAGCGAATTATCTGCACGCGCTGGCCGACGCATTGAAGATACGTGGCTTGCCGCCGCTGCGCCTGATGCGATCGGCCGGCGGCACTGCGCCCTGGCATGATCTCGCCAAGCAGCCGATCGGCCTTGCCATGTCCGGTCCCTGCGCGGCGCTGCAGGGCGTGGCCGCCGGCCTCGCGGCCTCTGGCCCTGCGATCGTTCTGGATATCGGAGGCACCAGCGCCGACATCAGCATTCTGCTCGACGGCAGGCCGACTTTTACCGATGTGCTGGAATGCGGCGGCTTGCCCATCCGTCAGCGCTGCGCAGACATCGCTTCCATTGGCATTGGGGGCGGCAGCGTGGTGTCGGTGTTGCCGGGTGGCGCGCTTCGCCTGGGGCCGCGCTCGCAAGGAGCTTGGCCAGGACCGGCCGCCTTTGGCCTCGGCGGTGATTTGCCGACGCTGAGCGATGCGCTGTGCGTCCTGGACCGCCTGCCGCCCCGGCTGGCCGGCGGCATCGTGCTGGACCGCGCCGCCGCGGAGGCCGCGCTCGGCAGCGTGGCCGGCGCGCTCGGCCTGTCGGTGCTTCGAACCGCTGAAGCCGTCGTGGGCGCGGCCGCCGCCGGGATGGCGGAGGCGCTCAAGACCCACGCCTTTCAGCGCAACCTGGATCCGGCGGATGCGGTGCTCGTCGCTATCGGCGGTGGCGGCGCGCAGCATGCGGCCGAGATCGCCGAACTTGTGGGCATCCGCCGCGTGCTGGTGATGCCGAACGCCAGCGTGATGTCGGCGCTGGGCATGCTCTGCGGTCCGGAAGAGGGCGACGTCCGCCTGACGGTGAGCAATAGTCCGTGGGCTTCGTTGCCGCCGGAAGGAGCAGGGCCGCATTCGTTTTTCACGCCGATGACCACCGCCTTTGTGCCGGCGGGCTGGTCCTGGCGGCTGACGCCGGATCAGACGCTGGTGCTGGAGGCGAAGGCATGATGCCGCGCGCGCGCGACGCCGCACCTGATCCGGTCATTGCGCTGCGCATGGAGCCGCTCCGTCTGGCGCTGCAAGGCACGGCCGACCGCATGCAGCATGGCATGATGCGCGCCGCCGTGTCGTCGATCGCCCGCGAGAGCGGTGACTGTGCCGCGGCGCTGTTCCTGCCGGACGGGCGCTTGCTCGCCCAGGCGCGCTCCCTGCCGCTGTTGCTGGGATCGCTGATTCCGGCCGTTGCCGGTGTGCTCGCACGCTTTCCGCTCGCAACGATGTCCGAGGGCGACGCCTATCTGCTCAACGACCCCTGGTCCGGCGGCACGCATCTGCCGGACCTGGCTCTGGTCCATCCGGTCTTCCACGATGGCGAGGTGATCGCCTTCGCCGCCGCCAATCTGCACCATCAGGATGTCGGGGGCATGGCCGCCGGCTCCATTCCGCCCGACGCAACCGAAGTGTACCAGGAGGGCCTGCGCCTGCCGCCGGTGCTCTGGCGCAGTGCCGAAGGCGTGCTGCCCGATATCGACGCCATCCTGGCCGCCAACTCACGCACGCCTGGCAATCTGCGTGGCGACCTGGAAGCGCAGTGGACCGCGCTGACGCAAGGCGCGCGCGAACTGAAACAGATCGCGCGTCACACCGGACCTCGTTTTGCCGACGTCTGCGATGCCCTGATTGCGCAAACCGAATGCATGACCCGCGCCGCTCTTGCTGCCGCGCCCGACGGCGAATGGACCTGGCGCGATCAACTCGACGGCGACGGCATCGACACCGACCCGGTTTCCATCGTGGTGAGCTTGCGAAAGCAGGATGATACACTGGTCGTCGACTTCGAGGGGACCGCGCCACAGGTGAGGGGCCCGCTCAATGCATCGCCGGCGGCGATGCTGTCGGCGGCTCTGTTCTTCATGCGCACGCTGGCACCGGACGCACCCAACAATGCCGGCTGCCTTGCGCCACTGACGCTGAAGCTTCCACCCGGCAGTCTGGTCAATCCGGTGCTGCCGGCGGCGGTCAATGCGCGCACGGCGACCGTGAAGCTGGCGTGCAACGCGATTCTCGGAGCCTGGTCTCAATCGGAGAATGGGGTGGGCGTGGCGCCGCACGCCGGGGTGGCCACCGTGCTCGCGCTCAGCGGCACGCGGGCCGACGGGCGACGCTGGATGCTCACCGAAATCATTGCCAGCGGCGCCGGCGCCAGCGTCCACGCGCCCGGCCGCGCCGGCGTCTCCACCGACGTCGGCAATGCACGCAATACCCCCGTGGAGGTGATTGAGACCGAAGCGCCGCTGCGTGTGGAATGCTACGAGATCCGCCGCGGCAGCGGCGGCGCCGGTCTGCAATGTGGCGGCGACGGCGTGCGGCGCGCCTATCGGCTGCTCGAAGGCCAGGGGTGGGTCGCCTATCGCGGCGAGCGCCATGTCGGCCGTGCGCGCGGTGCTCGAGGCGGCGGGGCCGGCGCAACGTCGATGGCCCGGGTCTTGCGTGTGGACGGAGCGATCGAGCTCTTGCCTGCGCGCGCCCGCATCGCGTGGTCCGCCGGCGACCTGCTGATCATCGAAACCGCTGGCGGCGGCGGCTGGGGTCGTCTCGCTCCAATTGAATCCGCCAATCCACCCGCAAGGAGTTGCCCATGATCCGTTTCCCGATGTCGCGCTGTGCGACGCTGGCGTTGGCCAGCTTCGCGATGCTCATGCCTGCACTGGCCCATGCGCAATCAACCTACCCGAACAAGCCGATCCACATCGTGGTGCCGTTCGCGCCTGGCGGCAGCACCGACGTGCTGGCACGGCGTGTGGGAGAAAAACTCGCCGCGGCCTGGGGACAGCCGGTGGTGGTCGACAACCGTCCCGGTGCCGGCGGCGCCCTGGGCGCCGACTTCGTGGCCAAGTCCGCACCCGACGGCTACAACCTGTTGGCGGGGGTGACCGGCAGCAACGCCATCGCGCAGGCGCTGTATCCGAAGTTGCCCTATAACGTGATCAACGACTTCGCGCCCGTGTCGATGATGGTGAACTCGCCGCTGGTGCTGGCCGTCAATCCCGACGTCAAGGCGAACACGCCGGCCGAGTTTCTCGCCCTGGCCAAGTCGAAACCGGGCGAGCTGAGTTACGGTTCGGCCGGCAACGGCACGTCGATGCATCTCACCGGCGAGATGTACAAGCAGGCGACCGATGTTTCGATGGTGCACGTTCCCTATCGTGGGAGCGCGGCCATGCTCACTGACCTCATGGGCGGTCAAATCCAGGTCACGTTCGGCGACGTCCTGGTGCTGATGCCGCAGATCCAGGCCGGAAAGATTCGCGCGCTGGCCGTCACCTCGAAAACCAGGCACCCGCTGTTGCCGAACGTGCCGACGCTCGATGAATCGGGGCTGAAGGGTTTCGAGGCGCTGTCATGGCAAGGCCTGTTCGCGCCGGCCGGCACGCCGCCCGAGGTGGTCGAGAAGCTGAGCGCAGAAGTGAACAAGGCCATGCAGTCTCCCGACATCAGGGACTACTTCGCGGCGCAGGGCTTCATCGTCCAGGGCTCGACTCCCGAGGCCTTCAAGGCCTTTGTCGCGAGCGAGGTCCAGAAGTGGACTCCGATCGTGAAGAATTCGGGGGCCCAGGTGAATTGAGCTGCCGCCGCCGGCGCGGTGCTCATTGGAATTCGCCGGCGGCCTAGCGCAACACGACCTTCTGATCGGTCCAACGGAGATAGTGTCGCGGCGCTGCGCCGAGCTCACGCTTGAACATCGCGGCGAAGGCGCTCGGGCTGTCATAGCCGACGTCAAGTGCCACGCAAGTCACGGGTTCGCCCGCGCCGAGGCGAGCCAGGGCTTCCAGAAGCCGTACGCGCTGGCGCCAGACGGAGAAGCTTTGGCCCGTCTCTCGGCGAAACAGCCGCGTCAGCGTTCGCCGGCTGAGGCGACACCTGTCGGCCCAATCATCGAGCGTGAGGTCGGAGGAGGGGTCGCCGAGCACTGCCTTGCAGATCGCCGCAAGTCGGGGATCCGGAGGCACCTCCACGTGCAGCGTCACTTCCGGCATGCCTGCGATTTCGGTGAGCAGAAGTTCGAGCAGCTTGCCGTCGCGCCCATCCTGGTCGTAGGTCTGCGGCATCCGCACCGCCTCCTCCATCAGGGCTTCGACGAGCGAGGAAGCGCGAATCAGGCGGCATGTCTCCGACGTCTTCCGCAGGCGATCAGGCGTGACATAGATCGTTTGGGCCTCGACTTCGCCCCAGGCCCGCGACTGATGGACGACGCCGGCCGGAATCCACAGACCATGCCCCGGTGGAACCACGAAATGACCGCGCTCGGTCATCATCGCCGTGACGCCGGTGATCTGCAGTATGAACTGATCACGTCGATGCGAATGCCGCGTGCTGGTGCTCTCGTTCGGATAGGTCGCGGTCATCGCGGCGACCGGCCGCGCGATCGTCTGAAGATGTCCGGCATAGTTTGCGGCCGCCGCCGGGCCCGCCTGCTTGTTGCAGGCCCGCAATTCGCCAGTGACGTCCCGCCTCGCTACGACTCTCACGTGTCGTGAACTCCCTGATGAGGTCCTTTTCGCAAGGCTCTTATGCATCTTCCGGGCCAGATATGGCCCGGTCGCGACGGTTATTGTCCTCCATCAGGTAGCGCGGGACAACGTGTTTGGCAACAATACGGGCGCCCACGACGTTCGCTCGAACCGAATGCGAGGCTGGGCCAGTCGATATGCGACTACGGAGAGCTCGATGAACAGACGCGAATTCACCCAGGCCATGCTGGCCGCTGGCGCCGCCCTTCCGTTGGGCATCACCCGCGCAGCCGGCCAGACCCGCGGCGGAACGCTCAACACCATCATCCAGCCCGAGCCGCCACTTCTGGTCACCGCCTTCAACCAGCAGCAGCCGACGCTGACGCTTGGCGGCAAGATCTACGAGAGCCTGCTCAAATACGGCGCCGACCTCAAGCCGATGCCCGGCATGGCGCAGTCCTGGGAGATTTCGCCTGACGGCCTGACCTATACGTTCAAGCTGTTTCCGAACATCACCTTCCATGACGGCAAGCCAATGACGTCCGAAGATGTCGTGTTCAGCTGCATGAAGGTGCTGACCGAGACCCATCCGCGCGCACGGCAGAACTTCGCCCGCGTCGCCTCCGCCGAAGCGCCGGATCCGCTCACCGTCGTGTTCAAGCTGAAGCAGCCCTTCGCGCCGTTCCTCGGCTGCTTCGACTGTACGTCGGCGCCAATCGTACCCAAGCACATCTATGAAGGGACCGACTTCCGCAAGAACCCGCTGAACGACAAGGCGATCGGCACCGGCCCGTTCAAGCTGAAGGAGTGGGTGCGCGGCTCACATGTCCATCTGGTGCGGCACGAGGGCTATTATCTGAAGGACCAGCCCTATCTCGACGAGATCATCTATCGCATCATTCCGGACTCGGCCTCGCGCGCTCTGGCCCTGGAGAACGGCACCGTGCAGCTCGTGCAGTGGGCGGACATCGAGTTCTTCGACGTGCAGCGCTTCAAGGCGCAGAAGAATCTCGAGGTCACGACCAAGGGCTACGAATATTTTGCGCCGCACCAGTGGCTCGAGATGAACAACCGCATCGCGCCGATGAACGACAAGCGCTTCCGCCAGGCGGTGATGCATCTGATCGATCGTGACGCGCTCGCCAAGCGCGTCTATTTCGGCAGCGCCAAGGTTGCGACAGGCCCGATCTCGTCCAAGACGAAATTCTATGACGGCAAGGTCAAGCGGTACGATTATTCAATCGAGAAGGCCAAGGCGCTGCTCGACGAGATGGGGCTGAAGCCCGACGCCAACGGCAAGCGTGCCGAGATCAAATATGTCGTGCCGCCCTACGGTGAATCCTACCAGCGCGCCGGCGAATTCTTCCGCCAGAGCTTTGCTCGCGTCGGCATCGATCTCGTCCTCGTCGGTACCGATATGGCGGGCTGGGCCGAGAAGGTGGGCAATTGGGACTACGAGATGACCCAGAACCTGCTCTATCAGCTCGGGGATCCCGCCCTCGGTGTCGCTCGCACCTATGTGTCGTCGAATATCAAGAAGGGCATCCTGTTCTCGAATACGCAGGGCTACTCCAACCCCGAGGTGGACAAGCTGTTCGACGAAGCTGCGGTCACGCTCGACGAGGCCAAGCGCCAGGAGTTGTATTCCAAGGTGCAGCAGATCCTGGTCGAAGACGTGCCGGTCGCCTGGACGCTCGAACTCGAATATCCCATCATCTACGACAAGGCGTTCAAGAACGTCGTATCGACCGGCATCGGATCGCACGAGACTTTCGGGGCGGTCTACAAATCGTGATCCGACTCGGCAACGCAGCGACGATCGGGCTGATGGCGCTGAGCCGGATCGCCCAGCTCATCGCGGTCATCCTCCTCATCGCCACCTTCAACTTTGTTCTGGTGCGTGCGGCCCCCGGCGATCCGGCCCAAGTCATGGCGGGGCAGTCGGGCGCGTCCGATCCGAAATTGCTGGAGGATCTGCGTCGGGAATACGGGCTGGATAAGCCTTACGTCGTGCAGCTCGCGAGCTATCTTGGCCGCGTGGTCAAGCTCGATCTCGGTTACTCCTACCGCCAGCGCCGCCCCGTGGCCGATCTCGTCCTCGAACGACTGCCGGCGACATTGCTGCTGACGGTCACCGCGTTCTGTCTGGCGCTCCTGATCGGTACGACGCTCGGCGCACTGGCGGGGCTTGCGGCAGGTACGGTGCTCGACACGGTCTTCACCGTGCTGTCGCTGGTGCTCTATGCGACACCCGTATTCTGGCTCGGGCTGATGCTGGTCCTGGTCTTCTCGGTAACGCTCGGCTGGTTGCCGCCGTTTGGTTACGAGACCATCAACGTCAAGCTCTCGCCGATCGAACGTGCACTCGATGTCGCCAAGCACTTGATCATGCCGGTGACCTCGCTGGCGGCGATCTACTTGGCGATCTACGCTCGTCTGATGCGATCTTCGATCATCGAGGTCGCCCAGCAGGACTTCATCAAGACCGCGCGCGCCAAGGGCCTGACCGGCCCCAGCATCGTCGTCGGCCATATGCTGCGCAACGCCCTGGTGCCCGTCGTCACCGTCGCCGGCATGCAGGCGGGCGCGCTGGTCGGCGGCGCCGTCGTCATCGAGACCGTGTTCGCCTGGCCGGGGCTCGGGCGGCTGACGTTCGATGCCCTGCTGCAGCGCGATTATCCCGTGCTGCTCGGCATCTTCCTGATCCTGTCGATCGTCGTCATCGTGCTCAATCTCCTGACCGACCTGATCTACAAGCTGATCGACCCCCGCATGACCACGGGAGCGGCGTGATGGATGCGGTCCGCTCCTTCCTGCGTCATCCCTCGGGCATGGTCGGCCTCGTCGTGCTGCTCATCGTCGTGATCGTCGCGATCGTGGCACCGGTCGCCTTTCCGGTCTCGCCCTGGGAGATGGTCAGTGCGCCCTTCACGCCGCCCGGTGAGGACGGACTTCTGCTCGGCGGCGACACGCTCGGCCGTGATGTCGCGGCCGGCGTTGCCTATGGTGCGCGCGTGTCGCTCGTAATCGGAATCGCCTCGGCCATGGCCGCCATGGTGATTGGCGTCACGATCGGAGCGATCTCAGGCTATTTCGGCGGCAAGGTTGATCTCGTCCTGATGCGGATGACCGAGCTCTTCCAGACCATCCCCGCCTTTGTGCTGGCCATTCTCCTGGTTGCGACCTTCAACCCGTCGCTGCTTACGATCATCCTGACCATCGGTGCAGTGAGCTGGCCGCCGCTGGCGCGCCTCACGCGCGCAGAATTCCTGCGCCTGCGCAACCGCGAATTCGTCGAGGCGGCGCTGTGCCAGGGCGAGGGCACCCTGCGCATCGTGCTCGGTCACATCCTGCCCAATGCGATCTCCCCGATCCTGGTCGTGACCTCGCTGACGGTCGCGACCGCCATTCTGTTGGAGAGCGCCCTTTCGTTCATGGGCCTAGGCGACCCCAACCTGATGTCCTGGGGGTTCATGATTGGTGCGGGGCGCACCGTCATTCGCAATGCCTGGTGGATGAGCGTGTTCCCCGGGCTTGCCATCCTCATCACCGTGCTTGCGATCAACCTGTTCGGCGAAGGCCTCTCCGATGTCCTCAATCCCCGTGTGTCGAGGCGCCGATCATGAGGGGCACCGTGCAAGCCATGGCCCCCGTGCTCTCGGTCGAAAATCTCTCGATCGCGCTGCCTGATGGCGGTGATCGCCCCTTCGCCGTCGAGAATGTTTCGTTCGAGGTGAAGCCGAACGAGGTCGTCTGCCTCGTCGGCGAGTCCGGTTCGGGCAAGTCCATGATCGCGCATGCACTGCTGTCGTTGCTGCCGAAGAGAGTCGCCGTCGCCTCTGGCACGGTGATGGTCGCAGGTAAGAACCCTGTACAGCTCGATCGACAAGCGCTGAGTCGCCTGCGCGGCGGCGACGCAGCGATGATCTTTCAAGAGCCGCTGTCCTCGCTGAATCCGCTCAAGCGTGTCGGTAAGCAGATCGAGGAGATGATCCTCACACATCAGGAGCCGACGCCGTCCGCAAGTGAAGTTTACGACCGCGTGCAGCAGCTTCTGACGCAGGTGGGCTTGCCCAACCCCAAGCTGCTCGAAAAGAGCTATCCGTTCGAGCTGTCCGGTGGCCAGCGTCAGCGGGTCATGATCGCGATGGCGATGGCCAACCGGCCGGCGCTGCTGATCGCGGACGAGCCGACCACTGCGCTCGACGTCACCACCCAGCGTCAGATCCTAGGTCTGATCGACGATCTCAGGCGTGACCGGGGGATGGGCGTGCTGCTCATCACGCATGATTTCGGCGTCGTCGCTGACGTCGCGGATCGTGTCGTGGTGCTGCGTCACGGCAAGGTGGTGGAGCAGGGGACCGTCGAGGAAGTTCTCCGCCATCCCAAGGCCGACTATACGCGCGAGCTGATCGACGCGGTGCCAAAGGCCCGCCTCGACCAAATCAACCGGAAGGACGTTCACTCGGAGCCTCTGCTAGAGGTGATCGGTCTCCAGAAGACGTTCCGGGTTAAGCGCGGCTTCCTTCAGCCGCCGCGCGAGGTTGTCGCCGCCGACGGCATCTCGTTGACGCTGCATGAAGGCGAGACGCTTGCGGTGGTCGGCGAGTCGGGTTCCGGCAAGTCCACCCTCGGTCGCATGATCCTTCGGCTGACCGAGCCCGACGATGGAGCCATTCGCTTCAACGGTCAGGATCTGCGCCGGCTGCGTGGCGAGGCGCTCCGCCAGGCGCGCAAGCAGCTTCAGATCGTTTTCCAGGACCCCTTCGCCAGCCTCGATCCGCGCCAGAAGATCGGCGACGCCATCGCCCGTGGCCCAATGGCCTTTGGCACCTCGCGCGCTGAAGCGATGGAGCAGGCCAAGAAGCTGCTGATGCGGGTCGGCCTCAGCGCGGTCGCCGCCGATCGCTACCCCCATGAATTTTCCGGCGGCCAGCGCCAGCGCATCTGCATCGCCCGGGCGCTCGCTCTGAAACCGCGCGTGCTGATCGCGGACGAAGCGGTGTCGGCGCTCGACGTCTCCGTGCAGGCACAGGTGCTGGCGCTGCTCGCCGAGCTGCGACAAGAGATGAAGCTCGCCATGGTCTTCATCACACACGATTTGCGCATCGCCGCGGAGATCGCCGACCGCGTCATCGTGCTCCAGAAGGGCCGCATCGTCGAGGAGGGCGCCACCGCCGACGTTTTCATCGCGCCTCAAGCGACCTATACGCGCGACCTGCTCGATGCGATTCCGGGCCGCAACTTCTTCGACCAGCCGGGTTTTGCCAACGAGACCGGCAAGATTCCGACAGCAAGGATGAGTTCATGACCGATAGCGTTTCCCTTCCAGCCGCCGCGCGCGAACGCATCGAGGCCGCCGTGGATGCCGCCTTCGACAAGCAGATCGACACCACCATCGCGTTCACCGCGATTCCGAGTACGCGCGCGGCCGAAGCCCCCTGTCAGGACATGTTCGCAAAGTTGCTGCGCGAGCGCGGCTATGAGGTCGACGATTGGGTCATCAATCAGGACGATCTCAAGACACTGCCCGGTTACGGCCCCGTCGAGACCGATTTCTCTCGCGCGCGCTCCGTCGTCGGCACTTACCGGCCGGCGAAGGAGGAGGGTCGTTCCCTGATTCTCCAGGGCCATTGCGACGTCGTGCCGGCAGGTCCTCTCGACATGTGGGAGCGGCCGCCGTTTCAGCCGGTGGTCGAGGACGGCTGGCTCTATGGCCGCGGCGCCGGCGACATGAAGTCCGGCACCATCTCGGCGCTCTACGCTCTCGATGCGATCAAGGCAGCAGGCTACAGGCCCAAGGGCCGCATTCACCTCCAGTCGGTGATCGAAGAGGAGAGCACCGGCCTCGGCGCGCTTTCAACTCTTCAGCGCGGCTACCGCGCCGATGCCTGCATCCTGCCCGAGCCGACCGACGAAAAGTTGATGCGCGCCCAGGTCGGCGTGATCTGGTTCCGGTTGAAAGTGCGCGGAATACCCGTCCATGTCGCACGCGCCGGTACCGGCTCGAATGCGATCAAGGCTGCCATCCATCTGATCCAGAAGCTCGAAAGCCTCGAAGCCGAATGGAACGAGCGCGCCAAGACGCACCCATCCTTCAAGTCCGTCGATCACCCGCTCAATTTCAATCCCGGCATCATCAAGGGCGGGGACTGGGCCTCCAGCGTTCCCGCCTGGTGCGACGTTGATTGCCGCATCGGCGTTCTGCCCGGCTGGAAGATTGCCGACGCCCAGGCCGAGATCGTGGATTTTGTCAGCAAGGCGGCGCGCTCGCATCCTTTCCTCGCCAACAACCCGCCCGAGATCGTCTGGTCCGGCTTCCTGTCGCCGGGCTATGAAGCAACGGAGATCCAGGAAAGCGAAGCCGTCTTGGCTCCGATCTACGAGCATGTGTTCGGTCGCAAGCTGACGGATTTTTCGTCTACCGCGCTGACGGACGCACGCTTCTATGGCCTCGATTTCGGCGTTCCGGCATTCTGCTTCGGTGCAAGAATGGAAGGCGCGCATGGCTTCAACGAGCGCGTCGACCTCGCCTCGGTGAAGCGAGTCACCAAGGCGCTTGCGCTGTTCGTCGCGAGCTGGTGCGGAATCGAGGTGAAGTAGCTCGAGCATGTTCGGGAAGATGTGCAGCAGTCCTCCAAAGATCATGCACGATCAGAACCGAGGCAAGCTCGCCAAACAGGGAGGTTCGCAATGGACAGCGAGGGTGCAGGCGGCAAGCCGCTGGTCAAGACCCAAGAGGATCTGCGCGCGCATTTCGGGCAGGTGAACTTCATCGCCGAGAAGAAGGTTCTCCATCATCTCGACAAGTTCTGCCGCGACTTCATCGCGTTGTCCCCCTTCCTCGTCCTCGCGACGAGCGACGGCAATGGCCACGCCGACGCAAGCCCTCGCGGCGACGCGCCGGGTTTCGTCGCCGTGCTCGACGACAACACGCTGCTGATTCCCGACCGCCGCGGCAATAACCGCGTGGACACGTTCGGCAACATCATTGCCTCGCCCGGGATCGGCCTGATCTTCATGGTGCCTGGAATCAACGAGACCCTGCGGGTCAACGGGCGCGCGGAGATCTCGCAGGATGCCGCGCTATTGGCGCCGCTCGCGGTGCAGAACGTCGTCCCGGTCATCGGGATCAAGATCCATGTCGAGGAGGCCTACTTTCACTGCGGCAAGGCGCTCATGCGCTCGAAGCTGTGGAGTCCGGGGGCCCAGGTCGAGCGCAGCAGCTTCCCGACACTCGGCCGGATCATCGCCGAGCAGACTGCAGCCATCGAGACCGAAGTCGCTGAGAGGACGTTGGAAGAAGGGTATCGTACGAGGCTCTACTGAGTGGCGACTTGCGCATGCCATACCGAGGTGCGATCGTCAGTGCTGCAGACAAGGCCACGAGCGCTATTCTTCGGGTTAGATTGGCGAAGCGATTGACGCCGCCAACGCGCCTTCGCATAGAGCGGCCGCATTCAGAACTCTGAAATCTTCATGACGCCGACCGATGAACTGGATGCCCACGGGAAGGCCGTTTTCGGCGAAGCCTCCGCAAATGACTGCGGCGGGCTGTCCCGTCTGATTGAACATGGCAGTGTATGTCGTGATGTCCAGGAGCCGGCCTTCGTCAGGGGCGGCTTGATCCGCCGGGAACCCACGACGTGAGTCGTGGGGGCGACGATCAAATCGAATGGAAGAGTCCGCTCGATTACAGCGGCTTTTGCACGTTCCAGTTCGTCGCCCGCCTTCAGCAGTTGCTCGGCATCGACCTTCGCGCCACCGGCGATCAATCTGTGAAGCGCAGGATGGATTTGATGGCGCTCCTCAATGGAGAGATGGGCCACGCGAGGACCAAAGCCCGTCGTTTGCAGGATGCCGATGCGCCAGCCCTTCAAGCCATGCGGTGCAGAACGTCTGTCGTCCGGACTTGAAGCAGGCAATGAACCGTAGTCGCGCCCGTCGGGCCGCGAGAGTACGTCGAACAGCAGCGAAAGATCATCCATTGAACGGGCCATAGGACCCGCGCTGCGGTACGGACTTGGCGGCAGGTGCAGAATGCGCCCCTGGGGTGTTCGTGCGGCGACCGGACCTTGGGCGGAGAGTGCCGCCCGAGGTCATGCAGCGCCTCGACGCCCTGCCGCAGCAGGCCGATGCCGTGATTGTGCTTGCGGACGGCCTGTCGGCCAGCGCGGTCGCCGTCAACGGGGCGTCCCTCACGCGAGCCGTCGTGAAACGGCTTGACGCAGCCAAGATCTCGGTTGGATCGGTGATCCTCGCCGCTCAGGCCCGCGTGGCGTTGGCCGATCCTGTTGGAGAACGTCTCAAGGCCCGCGTCTCGATCATGCTGATCGGCGAACGCCCCGGTCTATCTGCGGCGGACAGCCTCGGCGCATATGTGACCTATCGACCGGAAACGGGAACTCCCGACTCGCGGCGCAATTGCATATCAAATATCAGGCAAGGCGGCTCGCCATTGCGGACGCGGCCGACGCTATTGTGGCCCTGGTGAGCACGATGTTAAAGCCCGGAGTTAGCGGGGTCGGATTGCATGCCGCGGCCGCAAAGCTGCCTGTGGGTGAGAGCCGTCATTCGTAGCTCAGTGCTTCACGCCCGCGAACAGGGTAGGAACGCGGACCGACGCGGTCGCTGAGCAGCTCCGAGAGCAGGCCCGTCAAAGCTGCCGCATCCGATGCGCCCAGCCTGTCCAGAACGTCCTGCTGAACGGACTTGATGAGCGGGCCAATATCCCTGAATTGCGCTGCGCCTCGCTGCGAGATGAAAATCAGGACCCGGCGCCGGTCATGTGGATCGGGCGCACGATAGACCTGTGCCGACTCGACCATTTTGTCGATGATCTTCGTGAGCGTCGGGCCATCGACAAAGAGGCGGGTTGCCAGGTCGCCCATCGCCAGCCCGTCTGCTTCGGTGAGCGCCTCGAGCACGCGGTACTGGTGAAGAGACAGGTTTCGCGGCTTGAGCTCAGCTTCCAGCATCTGCTCAAGCCGGCGATTCACGCCTCGGATGAGTTCAGGGAGGTCCACGTCGCACCCTCGGCGAATTACTTCATCTTTCAATATTTGCCTTGGAACGCAACGAGGAGCAAGCGAAAAGCAGGTTTGGGCACAACTGCCTAGGGAAGGGGCGAATGCATCGGCCGGCGCCCTGAAAAAGGGCATGTTCCCGTCGGCATCGAGCGTTCTCTTAGTGAAATGGACCTAAGCGGTACTGGATTGGGTTGGCACGATTCGTGAGTGTTCTTTGCACGAAGTGCGGAGACACCACCGTTGCGTAGCGTCCGGATATGTCTGCTTATCCCGCAAAGCGGCGCTGCGGGGCTTTGGGCCCCGTCAGCCGACGCGTGCGGACGCCTGGCGGTCGACGAGATCAACGGAATGTCCGGTGTCCTGCGACGTCCAGTTGAACTGCATGTCGTGAACGCCGGAGAAACCGGTCCAAGCGCGGGCCGGGCCGCGCGCGACGCAATCGAAATCGATGGTGTTCACGGCATCGTCGGGATGTTGCCGAGCTTCGCACGCGACTTCGTGGCGCGCGCTGCCGGTGGTCGCGTTCCGTTCATATATACGCCGCAGTTCGAGGGCCGTTCATCGACGCTGGACGTCATGGCCACCGGTGAGACCGCAGAAGAGCTGCTTTCTCCCGCGATTCAATGGCTTTCGGAAACGAGACGTGCGCGCCGATACTTTCTCTGCGGCAATGACTACGTATGGCCTCGCTCGTCCCTTCAGATTGCGCGCAGGTTGATCGCCCGCTTTGGCGGAACGGTGACAGGTGAATACTATCTGCCGGTCGGCCGGCATGACTTCGACGAGATGCTGGACCGGATCAAGGGAACGCGCTCGGACGTCGTTCTTCCGTATTTCCTGGGCTCTGATTGCATCGCATTCAATCGTGCCTTCTGTGCGGCGGGGCTGAGTATTCGCGCGCTGCGGTTTTCCTCGGCGATCGACGAGACCGTGGCATACGGCCTCAATGTAGATGAAACCGAGAATCTTTACGCCGCTTCGAGCTACTACGGGTCGATCCGCTCACGAAACAATGGCGCGTTTCTGGAACGTTATCATACCGCGTTTGGCGATAGTCCGCCTCCCGTGAATGCCTTTGGTCAGTCCTGCTACGAAGGCATTTACTCGCTCGCGTCCCTGATCGAGGAAGCCGCCAGCCTCGATGCACGCAAATTGGAGCGCCTTTACGGAAGGACGTACCAGCGGCGCACGGCACGAGGCGATCTGGCGCAATCGGTGGTCGGCGGTCGCCATCCGATCTATCTGGCTCGGCTCGATGGGTACGATTTCTCCATCATTGCGCGCCAATAAAATCGCTTGCCTTTTCAAATATTGTATTCCTAATATTTGCCGTATCAAAGAACTGATGGGGACATTTATGCCTTTCTCCCGCCGCCGCTTCCTGCAGCGCTCAGCAATTGCAACGACGACGTTGATTGCTGCACCTGCAATCTTCCGCTCCGGCGCTTTTGGCGCCGAAAAGCCGATCGTCGTCGGCAGCCTTCACGACCAGTCCGGTCCGATCGCGGCGTCCGGCACGCCCATGGTCTACGCGCTTCAGCTCGCCGTGGACGAGATCAATGCCGGCGGCGGATTGTTGGGGCGGCCGTTGAAGGTGATCCACTACGACACGCAGTCGAATATCCAGATGTACTCGCAGTTCGCGCAACAGCTTGCGGTGAAGGACAAGGTCGATGTCGTCCATGGCGGCATCACCTCCGCCTCGCGCGAGGCGGTGCGTCCGACCTTCGATCGCTTCAAGGTGCTGTACTTCTACAACGTTCTCTACGAGGGGGGCGTCTGCGATCGTAACACCTTCTGCACCGGTACCACGCCCGCGCAGACCGTTGAAAAGCTGGTGCCGAGCGCGATGAAGAAGGCGGGCAAGAAGGCCTACATCATTGCCGCCGACTACAATTACGGTCAGATCACTGCGAAGTGGATGACCAAGTACGTCAAGGACAATGGCGGCGAGGTGCTGGCGACCGACTTCTTCCCGCTCGACGTCACCAATTTCGGGACGACGATCTCGAAGATTCAGGCGGCAAAGCCCGACCTCATCCTGTCTGCACTGGTCGGCGGCAACCATACGGCTTTCTACCGGCAATGGACCTCGGCCGGCATGAAGGGCAAGATTCCGATCGCGTCGACCACTTTCGGTCTCGTCAACGAGCCGACCACACTCGATGCCGCCGAAAGCGATTCCATTCTCGGCGCCTACGGCTACTTCGAGGAGCTTACCACGCCGGCCTCGAAGAGCTTCGTCGAGAAGATCAAGAAGGCCCATCCCGACTCACCCTATGTCAGCGAGCTGGCTGCCTGCACCTATGAGGGTGTCATGCTTTGGGCCGCCGGCGTGAAGAAAGCCGCCAGCATCGATCGGATGAAGGTGATTGCCGCGCTGGAGGACGGGATCGCTTTCGATGGCCCGAGCGGCAAGGTGACGTTGGACAAGCCGACCCATCACACCACCCGCAATGCGTTTCTTGCGGAGGTGAAGGACCGCAAATGGTCGGTGCTGGAGAGCTACTCCGACGTCAAGCCGGCCGATACGGCCAGCGTGTGCGACCTCGTCAAGAACCCGAACGACACCAAGCAGTACATCATCAATCTCTGACGCAGCCGGGCCTCGCCCATGGGCGGGGCCCGCCACATCGAGGGACCGAAAGAATCCAAGAATGGCGATCTACCTCATCGTCGCGCTCGACGTCCTGAACGGGATATCGTCGCTGTTCCTGTTGTGCCTCGGACTGGCGATCATCTTTGGCATGATGAAGATCATCAATCTCGCCCATGGCGAGTTCATCATGCTCGGCGCCTATGCGACCGTTATATCGGCTAATGCCGGCGTCAATATCTGGATTGCGATGCTGGTCGTTGCTCCGCTCTTCGTAGGTCTCGTCGGTCTCGTCATCGAGCGGTGCCTCATTCGCTTTCTTTATGGGCGCTTGGTCGATTCGATGCTCGCAACCTGGGGGCTGAGCCTCCTCATCATCGGGATCGTCACGACAATCTACGGCAACACGCAGCAGGGCGTGCCCACTCCTCTCGGCGGCTTCTCCATTGGTTCGTATCAGTCGAGCTACTACACCCTGTTCCTGGCCGGATTGGCGGTGGTGATGATGGCCGTGGTCTACGGCGTGATGAGCTACACCCGCTTCGGGCTGATCGCCCGCGCGACGATGCAGAACCCGGCAATGGCGGCGACGCTGGGCGTCAATCCGGCGCGGGTCTACATGAGCACGTTCGCGGTCGGAGCGGCCATCACAGGTCTCGCCGGAGGTCTGCTGGCTCCGGTTTCGGGCATCACGCCCGGCATGGGCGGCGCCTACGTCGCCAAGGCCTTCATGACGGTCGTCGGGGGAGGCGCCGCCATTCTGTCGGGGACGATGTCGGCGGCGAGCCTGTTCGGTGCCGTCAATCAGGTCGGCGCCTTCTTCACCACGCCGGTCTATGGCGAGGTTCTGGTGTTCACGGCGGCGATCGTGCTGATCCGCCTCCTGCCGCAGGGAATTTCCGGCCGCTTCTTCAAGGGGAATCTGTAATGACCATCCGCTTTCGCCTTGTGGCCCAGGCGGTTGCCGTCGTCATCGCGATCATCGCGATCGCGCTGATCCCGAGCGTCATCGAGCTGTTCGCAATGATGCAGCTGACGTTGTTCGCGGCAATGGCGGTGCTGGCGCTCAGCCTCGCCTTCATCTGGGGCTATGGCGGCATCTTGTCCTTCGGACAGACGGCCTTCTTCGGCCTCGGCGGCTATGCTTACGCGATATCAGCGATCAATTTCCAGGATTCTACGCCGTCGATCCTGCTTGCCATTATCATTCCCTCGTTGTTCGCCGCGATCCTCGGCTACTTCATCTTCTTCGGCCGTATCTCTGACGTCTATCTCGGCGTGATCACGCTCACCGTGACTCTGATCCTGTTCAACTGCGTCAACTCGACCTCGGGTGACGAGTACAGGATCGGCAAGGCGCTGCTCGGCGGCTTCAACGGCATGCCGGCCGTGCCGACCTTCAACGTTCCGTTCTATCCGGACCAGATCCTGTCGCCCGAACAATCCTGGTGGGTGACGGGTGGGACGTTGCTCGGGACATTCCTGCTTCTCCGCTTGCTCCTGTCTTTACCCGCTGGACACGTCATCGTTGCCGTGCGTGAGAACGAGGTTCGTGCCTCGCTGCTCGGTTACGACCCGCGGAAGGTCAAGCTGCTCACTTTCATTCTGAGCGGCGCGATCGCGGGGCTCGCGGGTGCGCTCTACGTCAATTGGGGCGCGTTCGTCGGGCCGACCATCTTCAGCCTGTCATTGTCGGCGGAGATCATCATCTGGATCACGGTGGGAGGGCTCGGTACCTTGCTTGGCCCCATCGTTGGCTGTGTGCTCATCGAGTACATCGTCGCCTATATCGGCTCGCAACAGGCCCTGAACTCCAACCTCGTGCTGGGCGCCGTGCTGGTCGTCTTCGTGCTGCTGCTTCCGAAGGGACTGGTGCCCACGGCGCGCGATCTCTTGATGCGGCTAGTGCCCGCACCGAAGCCGAAGGCGCAACTCGCAGACGAGCAGTTGCCGCCGCCGGTGGGGGCGTCTCACATGGCCGGAGCCGAATGACCGTGGCGGACCTCGTACCCCTTCTCAAGGCAGAGCACCTCACGATGCGTTTTGGCGGTGTCGTCGCCAATGACGACATCACCTTCACATTGGAAGAGATGGAGCTGCGCTGCCTGATCGGGCCCAACGGCGCCGGCAAGAGCACCTTCTTCAAGACGCTGACTGGACAGCTCGTACCGACGTCGGGTGCGATTGCGTTTCGCGGTCAGCCGATCGCCGGAAAGCTGTCGCACGAAATCGCTCGCATGGGAATCGGCATCAAGACCCAGGTGCCGAACGTCTTCAACGGTCTCTCGGTGCGAGAGAACATCTGGCTCGCCGTTCGGCGGAAAGCGACGCCGCGCGCCCAGGGGCCGGCGGTGGATGCGGTATTGCAGATGATCCGGTTGACGGATCAAGCCGATCGCATCGTGGCGACTCTCTCGCACGGCCAACGACAATGGGTCGAAATCGGCATGGTGCTTGCGGCCGAGCCGGAATTGATCCTGCTCGATGAGCCGGCCGCCGGAATGACCGACGAGGAGACACTGCACACGGCGGCCATCATCCGCGAGATCAACCAGACCCGGGCCATCATCGTCGTCGAGCACGACATGGAGTTCATCAAGCAGATCGCGAAGAAGGTGACGGTGTTTCATCAGGGGCGGGTGCTGGTCGAAGACACCGTGGACAAGGTCCTGGCCGATCAGCGCGTGCGCGACGTCTATCTCGGCAAGAAGGTGGCGGCATGAGCGCGCTTCTCGAGGTCCGGGATCTACGGTCGGGCTACGGCCGCATTCCAATCCTGTTTGGTCTCGACATGACCATTCAGGATGGCGAGTATCTCGGCATTCTCGGCCACAACGGCATGGGCAAGACCACGACGCTGCGTGCGCTGATGGGGCATTTGCCGACGACAGGTGGCTCCGTCACCTTCGCCGGCAAGCCGATCACCCATCTCAAGCCGCACGAACGGTCCAGGCTTGGTATTGGGCTTGTGCCGCAAGGACGAGAGATATTTCCCGACCTGAGCGTCCTCGAGAACCTGCGAATGGGCCTGGCGGCGGCGCCGAAGGAGGACCGATCGGTCATCGACGCGGTGCTTCAGGACTTTCCGCGCCTGGTGCGACTGCTCGACCGACGCGGTGGGGCCCTGTCGGGCGGTGAGCAGCAATTGTTGGCGCTGGCGCGCTGCCTCTGCACGAAGCCTCGGCTGATCCTGCTGGACGAGCCGACCGAGGGTATCCAGCCGTCGATCATCGAGGAGATCGTCGAGACGCTGCTCGCACTGAAGAAGCGGTGGAACATGTCGCTGATCGTCGTCGAGCAGAACCTCGAGTTCATCACCTCGCTGTCGGACCGGATCCTCAATATCCAAAAGGGGCGCATCACCGGAGAGCTTGACCGCGAAGACCTTCTGGCTCGGGACGGCGCGATGCATCCAAACTAAGTTCAATCCCCGGCGTGGCTGCGCCGGTCGTTCCGATCGCTGGTTCTCTTGCTGCCGGCTTGTCCTCACAAGAAAGGATGACTCATGTCTATCAAACGCCCGACCGCCGAAGATGTCGCCGAGCTCGCCGCGAGCCTCCACATGAACATGACGGTCGAAGAAGCCGGAAGCTATCTTGCCCTCATGGGCGGGATGTTCGACGCCTACGACGTGATCGACGAGCTGCCGAATCCGCTGCCGCCGGTCAAATATCCGCGCATGCCGGGCTCCAAGCCGATGCCGAAGGACAACAAGTACGGCGCGTGGGCGATCAAGACCGAGGTCAAGGGTGCGGCGAGCGGCAAGCTCGCGGGTCGTACCATCGTGCTGAAGGACAACGTCGCCCTGGCCGGCGTCCCCATGATGAACGGCTCGACCACGCTCGAAGGCTTCATTCCCGCGGCCGATGCGACGATCGTGACCCGGATTCTCGATGCAGGCGGCACCATCGTCGGCAAGGCCGTTTGCGAGCATTTCTGCCTGTCGGGCGGCAGCCACACCTCCAATCCGGCACCGGTCCATAACCCCCTCAAGATGGGGTATTCGGCCGGCGGTTCATCATCGGGCAGCGCCGCGCTGGTCGCAGCGGGCGAGGTCGACATGTCGATCGGCGGCGATCAGGGTGGCTCGATCCGTATCCCGGCGTCGTATTGCGGCATCTACGGCATGAAGGCGACACACGGGCTCGTGCCGTATACCGGCGTCATGCCGATTGAATCGACGATCGACCACACCGGGCCGATGACGGCCAATGTCGCCGACAACGCGTTATTGCTGGAGGTGCTCGCCGGTCCCGACGGGCTCGATCCGCGCCAATACGCGCCGAAAGTCACGAGCTACACCGAGATGCTCCGCAAGGGCGTCAAGGGCATGAAGATCGGCATCCTGAAGGAAGGATTTGCCGTTGCGAACATGCAGGAAGGCGTTGCGTCCAAGGTGAAGGCCGGCGCAGAGCGTTTCGCAAAGCTCGGCGCCAGCGTGTCGGAAGTTTCGATTCCCGAACATCTTCATGCACTCGCGGCCTGGAACCCGATCACGCTGGAAGGCTTCCTGGTCCAGATGATGATCGGCAACGGCATGGGCTTCAACTGGAAGGGGCTCTATGACGTCGGCTTGCTCGACGCCCACTCGGGTTGGCGCAGCCGCGCCGACGACCTGTCGGAGACGCTCAAGCTGACCATGCTGGTCGGGCAGTGGGGCGTCAGCCATTATCGCGGTCGTTACTATGCGAAATCGCGCAACATCGCGATAGCTGCCAAGGCGGCCTATGATGCGGTGTTCGGTTCCTACGACCTGCTGCTGATGCCGACCTTGCCCTGTGTCGCCACGCCGATCCCGGCCAAGGACGCGCCGCTCGCCGAGATTGTCCAGCGTGCTTTTGAAATGACGGCGACGACCAGTCCGTTCGACGTGACCGGTCATCCCGCGATGACCATTCCCTGCGGTCTGTCGGACGGCCTGCCGGTCGGCCTGATGCTGATCGCCAAGGATTATGACGAGGCGACCATCTACCAGGCGGCCAGCGCCTTCGAAGCCGACGGCGATTGGAAGAAGTTCTGATGATCACCATCACCGCCGTCATCAAGGCAAAGTCCGGCCACGAGGGCACGATGCGTGACGCGCTGATGGCCGTCGCCGCAAATGTTGCGGCCAACGAGCCTGGCACGATCGGATTCTTCATCTCGCAGAGCGAGGACGACCCCTGTGTGTTCACGACGTACGAGCGATTTGCCGACAAGGCCGCTATGGATCGCCACAACAGCTCGGCGGTTGTTGCGACCTTCTTCGGGATCGCCAAGCCCATCCTGGACGGAGAAGTCATATTGGTGACCTCGACGGAGGTGTCGGCGACGATCCGCTGAGCCGGCGCCCGCGTATTGCAGGAGAAGATCGTGACGTTACGGCTTCATGGCATCATCGGACGATCCGACGACGCAGCCTATGCAGATCGTCTTCACCACGTCGAACATCACGGCGGGATCGAACTCCTGTTCGTGCCGCCGTCGGATGTCGGCCGCAAGCGCTTTCGCTTGACCACCGATCGGGGAACCGATTGCGCCGTCAGCCTGGACCGGGACGAGGTCCTGGTCGACGGCGCACTGCTGTTTCTCGCACATGATCGCGCCATCATCGTGCGCTTCGGCGAGCAGGAATGTTGGCGATTGAAGCCGGTCGACCAGGCGGCGGCGCTCAAGCTCGGCTGGAATGCCGGTAATCTACATTGGCGGGTCCGCTTCGAGCACGAGATTCTCGTTGTCCTGCTGGACGGTCCGCTGGACACCTACCGCGCGCGTATCAAGCCGCTGCTCGAAGCCGGCGAAGTGGTGGAGAGCGACGCTGTTTGACAGATTGCAGACGCTGGCCTTGTTGCAGCTCGGGGACAGTGCCTACCCGGCCGGCGGCTTTGCATTCTCCTGGGGGCTGGAAGGCCTTGCTGCGGACGGCATGCTTGGCAGTCGCAGCGAACTCGATCGGATTGTCGCGGACCAGCTCCAGCGGCGCTGGGCGAGCATGGACCGTGTTCTGCTGCGCCAGTCCTTTCGGGCAGAAGATTGCGTGGCCATCGCGCGCGTGGATCGCCTGGCCGAGGCGGCGACACCTTCAGCCGAAATGCGGGAGGGATCGCGGCGGGCGGGCAGGGCGCTACTCGGGGTATGGTTCAGGCTCGATGGGCCGCTATCGGTCGCCTACCGTGGCCTGGTGTCGTCGGACACGAGGCTCGGCCATCTGGCCGTTGTGCAGGCCGTCGTCGGCCGGGACGCGGGGCTCAGCCTGGAGGCCGCAGAACTGGTCTCGGGCTGGACGCTCGTAACCGGCCTCGTCAGCGCAGCCGTCAGGCTCGGGATCATCGGCCACATCGAGGCGCAGCGCAGCCAGGAAGCCGCACGGATGTTGCTAGCGGAACTGCTCGAGGTGGCTCCGCCGCCCAACGCGCTGCCTGCGAGCTTCACGCCGTTCATCGACATCGCGGTTTCGCGTGGACCGCTGCGACAAGTCCGCATGTTCACCACTTGAGAGAGGATGCTCTTCCATGATGAACCTTTCGCCGACCGAGATGGATCGCCTCGTCATCTTCAATGCCGCGCAAATGGCGCGCCGCAATCGGTCGCTGGGAATTCGGCTGAGCCATCCGGAGGCGGTCGCCTACATCACGGACGAAGTCATGACCGCGGCGCGGCGCAACATGCCTTACGCAGAGATCCGCGACATGGCAGGCCGATTGTTGACATGGGACGATGTCGAGCCCGGCGTCGGGCAGATGATCCCGATGCTCTATATCGAATGCATGTTCGCGGAAGGAACCAAGGTGATGGCGCTCTTCGAACCGGTCGGCCCCAGTGACACATCGGTCGTGGACGATATCGTGCCCGGTGAGATCATCGCAGGCGACGGAGACATTGAGAGCTTCGCAACCTTGGAGGCGATCACCATCGATGTCACGAATACCGGCGACCGTGACGTTCAGGTTCGCAGCCACACTCACTTCTTCGAGGTCAATCGCGCGTTGCTCTTCGATCGCGCGGCAGCTTGGGGCAGGAAAATCGACCGTCCCGCAGGGGCCGGTATCCGTTTCGAGCCGGGGGTCACCAAGTCCGTGCGGCTGGTCCCGATCTCGGGTGATCGCGCCGTGCATGGGCAGGCGGGCCTCGTCAACGGTTCATTGGATGCGCCGTCGGCGAGGGATAATGCGCTTCAGCTTGCCCGCGCCCGCGGCTATCTGGGAGCCTGACCATGGCCACACTGTCGCGCAGAGCCTACGGCGAACTCTACGGGCCCACCAAGGGCGACCTCGTGCGATTGGCTGACACCAGTCTGCTCGCCGAGATCGAGCACGACTACACCACCTACGGGCACGAACTGCTGGTCGGTGCGGGAAAGAACCTGCGCGATGGCGAGGGCGTCAACGCTTACAGGACGGCCTCCCACAATATTCTCGACGTCGTCATTAAGAACGCCACCATCGTCGACGCAGTCGCCGGCATCGTGAAGGCCGACATCGGCATCCGTGACGGGCGCATCGTCGGTATCGGCAAGGCCGGCAATCCCGACGTGATGCCCGATGTACATCCCGACATGGTGGTGGGTCACACAACGGCGCCGATTGCCGGTGGTCCTTTCATCGTGACCGCCGGCGCCATTGAGTCGCACGCGCACCTGATCTCGCCCGAGCAATCCGACCATGCGCTTTCCGGCGGGACGACCACCCTGGTCGGAAACGGATCGGGGCCGGTTTTTGACGTCGGCAGCGGGGCCGCTTCGACCTTCGCGCGCTTCCTGCAGGCGATCGAGTTCTCGCCGCTCAACTTTGCCTTGTTCGGGCGTGCGGGCTCCAACCCCGAGGCGATCGAGGAAGCCGTTGCGGCCGGCGGCATGTCGGTCAAGATTCACGAGGATTTCGGCGCCGCCCCCGCGGTCATTGATCAGAGCCTCATTGCGGCGGATCGCAATGATTTCGCTGTCCATTTGCACACCGACTCGATCAACGAATACGGCTTCTGCGAGGATACGATGGCGGCGGTCGAGGGACGCACCATCCATATGTATCACGTGGAAGGTGCCGGCGGCGGTCACGCCCCTGACCTGCTCAAGGTCGTGTCGTGGGACAACGTTATTCCCTCGTCGACCAATCCGACCAATCCCTACACGTCCTACGGCATGGAAGAGGGCGTGCCGATGACGATGATCTGTCATCAGCTCAACTACAACGCACCCGAGGACGTGATGTTCGGCGAGGCGCGCGTGCGCGCCCAATCGATGGCCGCGGAAGACTTTCTGCACGACATGGGAGCGATCTCGATCTTCGGCACGGATACGCAAGGCATGGGACGCCTCGCCGAGAACGTCGCGAAGTGCTGGCAGCTCGCGAGCGTCATGAAGGATCGGATCGGCCGCCTGCCCGAGGAAAAGACGGCACGTGCGGACAATGAGCGCATCAAACGCTACATTGCCAAGCTGACCATCAATCCCGCCATTGCGGTGGGCATCGACCACACCGTCGGTTCGATCGAGCCGGGCAAGATGGCCGATCTCGTTCTCTGGCCGCGCGCTTCCTTCGGCATCAAGCCGTATATGGTGATCAAGAACGGCTTTGTCGTCTGGGCAGCCATGGGCGACGGCAACGGCAGCCTCGGTCTGTCGGAACCGATGATTCAGAAACGGATGTGGGGAGCGCTCGGTGCCGCACCGCAGAGGCTGGGCTTCAATTTCATGTCGAAGCTCGCCATGGATGCCGATGTGACCCATAAGCTCGGCCTCGAGCGCGCCGCCATCCAGATCAAGAATGTCCGGAAACTGCGGAAGGCAGACATGTTGCGCAACGCCGCGACACCCCATGTCGAGGTCGACCCTCAAACGTTCGAGGTCCGGGCTGATGGAAAGCTTCTGATGTGTCCGCCCGCGACGAAGGTGCCGTTGGCAAGACGGTACATGCTCCGATGAGCCGGCTCTCGCTCAACACTGGACTGGCGCAGCCGCGGATCGCGGCCGCACGGGTTGGAATCGGGGGACCGGTCGGTTCGGGTAAGACTGCCTTGGTGGAGTGCCTGATCCCGGCACTCGCTGCGCGGGGCATCGATATCGCCGTCATCACCAACGATCTGGTCACGGCCGAGGACGCCGAGCGGATCAGGCGCTCCGGTCTCATCGATCCGGCGAGGGTGTCGGCGGTCGAGGCAGGCGCGTGTCCTCACACCGTCATTCGCGAGGACCCCACGCTGAACATTGAGGCCGCAGATGAGCTCGAACGCCGCTTCCCGGGTGTCGAGCTGATCCTGCTGGAAAGCGGCGGCGACAATCTCGCCTCGACGTTCTCGCGCGATCTGACCGACTTCTGGATGTTTGTGATCGATGTGGCCGGAGGCGACGATATTCCGCGCAAGCGCGGTCCGGGTGTCATTCGCGCCGATCTTCTCGTCATCAACAAGGTCGATCTGGCGCCTCATGTGGGCGTGGATCTGGAGCGCATGCACCGGGACGCATTGAACGTCCGCGGAGACCGTCCGGTCCTGCTTACCAATTGTCGCCGCGGCGACGGTATCGAGTCGATCGTCGATCTCCTCGAGCGCGACGTGTTGTTCAGGACATGAGTCGCGAAACGCCGAGCGAAGCAGCGCGGCTCGACCTTAGCTTCGTCCGGCGGGCCGGCCGCACCGTGATCGACAGACGCATGTTCGCTTGGCCCTTCGTGCTCACGCGCAGCTTTCACGTCGATCCGGACCGGCCGGATTGTCTCAGCGTGATCGTGCAGACGGCGAGCGGGGCGGTCCACGGAGAGGACAGCCTCGCACAGCGCTTCACGCTTGGCCCTGGGACGGCCGTTTGCCTGACCAATCAGGGCGCGACTGCTGTTCATCGCGCCGAACCCACGACGTGCGCTACCGAGACGGTGAGGCTCGATGTCGCAAGCAACGCCAGTCTCGAATATCTGCCCGAGCCGCGCGTCATGTTTCCCGAGGCGGCGTTGTCACAGACCATCGAGCTTGACTGCGCGGCCGACGCTTACGCGTTGATCCTTGATGCGTTCACGATGCACGACGCCCTGGGCGAAGGCCGCTACTTCCGGGAGCTGGAATCGACCTTCTGCTTGAGAAGATCGGGTGGCGAGCCGCTGCTCATCGAACGCACCCGGGTCTACCATCCAGACCACAGCCTTTTCCGTGGCTACGCCGCCTTTGGGTCAGCATTTTTGGTGCTGCCCTCCGGCCATGATCCGGCGGATATCCAAAGTGAGTTGACCACGGTGCTAGAGCGGATCAACGGACTCTATGGTGCGGCGAGCGCTCTGCCCGCGAAGGGAGGGATCGGGATCCGTCTCGCGGCCTTGGAGCTGAGGTGCATTCGTCAAGCGTTTGAGGCCGTGAGAGTGATCTATCGCGGCATCCTCTCCGCTTCGCAATGCGCGGGTCGGCAGTCATCCCAGAACAGACCGATCTTGTCAGAACACCTGCCCTTGGAAGGGGCTCGCATTCTTAGGCGAGCCGCTGCTTCTCCGGGAGCGAGCTGAGCTGGTCTAAGCAGCGAAGAACGGATTGGCCGGTCTCGCGAGGCCGAGATGGTCTCGCAATGTCGTCCCCTCATAGTCGCGGCGGAACAGTCCGCGTTCCTGCAGGATCGGTACGACCAGCTCGACGAAGTCGTCGAAACCCTCATGGAAGTAGGGCGGCATCACGTTGAAACCATCGGCGGCACGCTCCTCGAACCAGAGCTGGAGCGTATCGGCGATGCGTTCGGCCGAGCCGCACAGCACCCAATGGCCGCGAGCGGCGGCAGTGAGATTGTAGAGATCACGCAGCGTCATGTTCTCGCGGCGGCCCTTGGCGAGCATGACGCTGGCAAAGCTGTGATAGCTGTCCGACGGTGCGATGTCGGGGATAGGGCATCGAGATCGTAGGCCGACATATCGCGGCCGAAGCGGTCGGACATGATGGCGAGTGCAGCAGGGCGCGGTGGGTGTCGCCCAGTCGAACATCACGGCGCAAGAAGCGCAGATCCGAGTTCTCCAGCAGGAGAAGTCCCACCAGCGTGTGGTGGCGCCATTCGACGGCGTGGTCACGCAGCGTAACGTGGACAACGGCAGCCTGGTATCAGCTGGGTCCACCTTCATGTTCACGCTGATGCATTCCGACGTGATCCGAACCCAGGTGTTCGTGCCGCAGGACGAAGCGTTCGGCGTTGGTCCGGGCGTCTGCGGATATCCGCGTCCGCGAGATTCCGGGGCGGACGTTTGCCGGCAAGGTCACGCGGATCGCAACCGGGTTGCAACCGGGAAGCAGGACGCTGCCGACCGAGATCGACGTGCCCAATCCGGCAGGGCTGCTCAGTCCGGGCATCTATTGCACGGTCGAACTATCGATCCCGCGTCGGACGGCATCGACGACGATCCCGTCCGATGCGCTCGTCTTCGACCAGAACGGCCTCCATGTCGTGGTCGGCACTCGCAACGATGTTGACTTTGCAGCTGGGCGGCTATCCAGTCGAGGCACAGGTCGCAACGACCGGTACAACCGCGATGGGTCTGCCGACGGTGCCCGGCGCGATCGTGATTTCACCGCTCAACAGTCCCGGGCCGTTTTCCGCAACGACCGTGTCATGTGCCCCGGACACGACGCTGGCACCGGTTCCGCGCGCGTCGGATCCGACGACGCCGGGGACGGTGGTGGTCTGCGCGCCGCCGTCGTCATCGTCGACGCCGGTGCCGGCGACGCCAACGGTATCGCCGACAGGCCTTGCACCACCGGGCATCGCGACGCCGTTGCTGCCGGTTACAGGGCAGAATAGCAGCGCCATCGGGACGATCTCCTCAGTTGCGTCCTCTGGAACAGGTACGACGGTCGGATGTAGTTCGGCGCCGGGGGAAGAGGTGACGAGCGCTGCCTCCTTGCCGTTATCAATCCCGCAAGTGGCTACAAACCCCGCACCTGGTACGATCCAGGCGGGCGCCAGTGCTGCCGGTGGCACGGGCATGAACCCGAACGCTGCCGTCGTGCCCAGCCCGAACAGCTCGGCTTGCATGGAAGGCGTCTCGATGAACCTCGCTTCGCCTGCGACTGTGTTGCCGGCGAACGCCTCAGGCGCGGCGCCGACGCCGGGCGTATCGCCAATCCTGCCGCCGGGATGCTGAGGTGAAGGCTGATCGGGCCCGAGTGCTCGACGTAGCCGGTGAAAAAGACTTGCTTCTGAGTGCTGAAACATGCCGTGTTTGGCGGCGGGACAGAAGCGCCTTGAACGCGACGATGATCCTCGTTGATTTCGTTCCGGCTTCCGTCAAAGCCTGGCACCTGGCTTGCCGCGCGCATCCGCATCAACAGCGGCCGTTGTCCTCTCGCTGTCATCCCCGGCTGCGGCTCGTTGACGGTCTCTGGTGTCGTCTTCGCAAAGCTCCTTCACCAATTCCAGCGCCTGCTGCAGATCCGGTGTGAAGAGCCCTTCGCTGAACTTCCCGATGATCGGCACAAGGAGCTCGGTCGCCTGGTCAGACCGACCCGCATCCCGCCACAGGCGCGCCAGGCTGATGGCGGTTCGCAGTTCCCACGATCGGGCGTTCTGCGTGCGCGCGACCTCCAGCGAACGTGCGAACAAATGCTCGGCCTCCGCGATCACTGCCGACCCGGCATGGGCCAGCTTCAATTCGCCTTGCAGGCGGTAGATCTCCGCGAGACAGAAGTGATCGCCCGTCCTCTTTGCGATTGCCAAGGCACCATCAAGCGCGTGCCAGGCCGCCTCCGGCACACCGGCTCTCGCATAGCCCTGCGCGAGCAGGCTTCTGAACCAGCAACTGGCAAGCCAGGAATCCTGCGCCTCGTAGCCTTCCACGCCCGCCCGCATTTCGCTCAGCCCTTCATCCATCGCACCGAGCTCAGTCAGCGACCATCCATGGAGAATTGTCGCCTGCTGTTTCCAGTGCAGGAAGCCGTGTTCCGACGAGATGGTCATCGCCCGGCTGGCGTAATCCCTGGTCCCCACGACGTCGTGCATATGCTGACAAAGGTAAGCACCAAATACCAGGGCGAACGCTACCGTGAAGGGATGGCGCCTCTCTTCCGCGTCGGTAATCGCCTGCTCGCTGTGCTGCCGCGCGGTGTCGGGCCGTCCCAGGAACCATAGCAGATAGGCGAGGTATGATGACGACATGACACCAGGATTGATGAGCCTCTCGCCCGAACCGCGATGCAGGGCCGGATCATCGAGGCGGATGGAGCGTTGAAGATGATGCTGCGCCGCCAGAAACCGGCCCCGGTATAGCATGGTCTGCCCGATCGACCTGTGGGCCTCGACGAGGTACAGGGTTTGCTTGGAGAGCAGTCCGCTCGGGCGTTCCCGCCTGGCAAACTTCAGGAGTTCGGCGCTCAGACTATGGGCCTTGGCCAAGTCGGCCCGAATGAAGTGGCGCATCCAAAGGCCCCTTATCGCCGCAAGCACCTTGTCTTCATCATCCAGCTGCCGGCCGAACTCGAGGGCTCGGGTAAAATTGTCTTCGACCTCCTGTGTACCGTAACCCTTGGCAGCGATCAGCGCATTACCCAGCGCGACGCGAAGCTCCAGCTCCATTTGATCGCGATTGGGCATCTCGAGACTGGCTTGAACGACCGCCAATCCCCGCCGCAGATGGCCGATGGCCTCCAGATAGGCGCCCAGCATTGCGGCTTGCTTGCCGGCCTTGAGCCAGGAGCTTGCCGCCGGCTCGCTTTGATCGGATTCGGTCAGATGATAGGCCAGAAGCTCCGGTTCACGCTCGGTCCTTTCCGGATACTTCCTGGCCAGCACCGAGGCGATCCGAGCATGTAGCCGTCTCCTCTCGCTGCGCAACAGGCTCGCATGCGCTGCATCCTGGATCAGCACGTGTTTGAAGGAGTAGAGCGCATCCGGCGGCTGGCCCAGCCGGACGATCAAGCCTGCCTCCTCCAGACGATCGAGCGCCGCCTCGATCTGCTCGGCTGGTAGGGAAGCGACCGCGTTCAGCATCTCGTAGGAGAACTGCCGGCCGATGGTCGCGCCGATCTGTGCGACCCTCTTGAACGGACCCATTCGATCCAGGCGCGCCATCAGCGAGTCCATCAGCGTCGCCGGGATCGCCAGTTGTCGCCACGAACCGGAGAGCACATAGCGCCCGTGGCGCTCGGTCAGAAGGTCGCTTTCGAGGACGGCTTTGGTCAACTCCTCGACGAACAGCGGCACGCCGTCGGTCTTGACGATGATGTCCTCGACGACTTCCTTCGGCATTTCGCGGCTGCCGGCGACCCGCTCGACCAGCGTCGTCCGCAGCTGCCGGCTCAGCCTGTTCAGCACCAGCGTCGTGATGTGGGAGCGAGCGCTCCAGCTCGGCTGGAATTCCGAGCGGCAGGTCATTGCGACGAGGATGGGCGTATTCTCGACCTTCTCCATCAGGAGGTCGACGACCTCCCGGGATGTCGGATCGATCCAATGTGCGTCTTCGAATGCGATCACCAGCGGCCGCTCGCGCGCAAGGCCCAGCAGATGATTGACGAGGGCGGAAACGATGGCATCCTTCTGCTGTTGCGGCGACAGATCGAGCGGCGGATAACGATCTCCGGTCGGAATCGACAGCAGCGCGGCGAAGAGCGGCGTTACCTGCTCGACTTCACCACGTGCGGCCGCTATCGCCCGTTCCAGACTCGTCAGAGAAGAGGCGGACGCGTCGTCGCGGTCCAGACCGAGGGCAAACTTGAGCTGTTCGATGAAGGGATGGAATGCCGTCGAGCTGTAGTAGGGCGAACACTGGAAGGAGACGTGCCCGTGCCGGTCGCCTGCGATCCGCTCGAAGATCTCCTGGACGATGCGCGACTTGCCGATGCCCGGCTCGCCGAACAGCACCACGACCTGGCCGTCGCCTGCCTTGGCCTGCTGCCAGCGGCCGAGCAGAAGCGAGATTTCGTCGTTGCGATTGACGAGCGGGGTCAACCGAGAGCCCATGGCCGCGGCAAAGCGGGTCTCCACGCGCGACGGCCGAACCACATGCCACACCTCGGTTCTTCCGGGTATGCCCTTGAGCTCATGGTCTCCGAGATTGCGGTAGTCGAACTTCCCCTTCAGCAGCGAGCGCGTCGACGAGGAGATGACCACACCGTTGGACGGCGCCAGGCCCTGCAGCCGCGCCGCGAGGTTGACGGTTTCACCGACTGCGGAATCGCGCTCCTCCACCCCCTGGCCGACCAGGTCGCCGACCACGACCAGTCCCGTCGCGATGCCAATTCGAACGGCCGGCGCATGACTGGGCGCACCCCGGGGCTCGATCGCACGTGTCGTCGACAACATCCGGACGATCTCGAGGCCAGCCCGCACCGCTCGCTCAGCATCGTCCTCGTGCGCGTTCGGATAGCCGAAATAGACAAGGATGCCGTCGCCGACAAAGCGGGCGGCAAATCCTTCATAGTGCTTCACCACGCGCACGCAGGTTTCGCGAAAGCTCGCGATCATATCGCGCACGTCCTCGGGATCGAACTGCGAGGAGAGCGAAGTGGAATCCACCATGTCACAGAACATGGTGGTGAGCTGGCGCCGCTCGGCACCGATCTCCGTTCTAGGAGGACTGCGAACCGCTTTGGCCGGCGCTTCTGTCGAATCGGAAGCAGAGAGGGATGATATCGCCCGTTGCAGGCGCTTGCGATCTCCGAGCGGCAGCCCGAGCGCCGCCAGATCGGCCTCCGTCAGATCGGACATGACGTCCAGATCGAGCCGATGCTCGGTGAAAAGATCGGAATATTGGCCGAGACCAATGCCTGCCAGCCAGCCCTTCAGGTCGCCCGCCGCCCCAGGGTTCGGCTCTTTCTCCCGCATTGAGTCCAACCGCCCGCATTCATGGTGGAGCTGCAGGCCCCCAACCACCAATTCTAGGGGACCATACTTCACCCTGGACTGGAGGCGTACAACAGGTTTTTTTGAAAGGAATAGCCAACCAGATCGAAAAGGCACTGAATTGCCCGACTTCGCAGTGACTTCGCCGGAGGGGTCGACCGGCGAGAACCCGGGAAATCACCCTTTTTAGGCATTCGGGACCTGCATGAACCGGATCCCCCCAACGACATCCGCAGAGGCATCGGCAAGCACCAATGTCGTGGCCATTGTTGTGATCTGCGGGGGGGGGGAAACCATGACGGCCACGTGACCCGGAGCGCGGCAATAGAGCGGGTGACAGCACTCCTCTCCCGCACTGCGCAGGCCCCTTGATGCGGGGAGCTTTCATTTCAAGCTTCAGAACGAAGCGCGCCATGCTCCCGCGAATACCGTTCGCGGCGGGGCTGCCGTTCCTCGAGAATGCGCCTCACGGAATGGGAGCACAGCCCGCACCTGACCGTGCAGCCGAGGCAGCCGTAGATCTGCGCGGCGGAGCAAAGCTCGTCGCCGGACGACGCCACGTCTCTGATGTCGTGGTCGCTGATGACGTTGCAGGAGCAGACGATCATGCTGGATTCCGTTGCGTGATGCGACGCGCGGCGCGGAATCTGACCGCCGCGGCTGTTGCGTTGGCAATGGCGCGTCCCCGCTGATCCGCGCCGGTCCACTGGGCGTCCCGACCGCGCGGATCGATCTCCAGCAACTTGACCCCAGCCGGAACTTCGCTGCCGTCGCGGACGATGCCGCGCAGGATTCCGTCGCGCGGCGCGAGCACGGGTACGCCGGAGAGGTGACCGAGCACGAGGTCGCGGTAGACGCGGGTGCCGATCTCAACCGGCGTGTGCCAGCGTCCCGCGAACCGCGAATAGACGAAGCGTTCCGCGCCGACATCACCCAGTGAACTCGCGACGCCATCGGCGGCATCGGTCCAGCGCGCGTCGGTGACCAGCCCGATTTTGCCCGGGCGGGTCTCGACCGCGACGTCGCAATTGGAGTTCGACGAGAAGCCCGGGCCCAGTCCGATAGCAAGGTGGGCGAGCCGCCTGAGGTCGGGCGTGATCCGCCGCTTCTGCAGTCGCGCATCGACCAGAAGGTCGATGTGGCGGACCGGAAGCAAGTCGAGCAGGCCGAGCCAAGTGACCATGATTCGTGCCGGCCGGCCAAGCGCCTGATAGACCTGCATGCCGTCGTCGACGCGCTCGGCGACGACATCTTCGAGCTGCACTGTGTCGGTGAATAGCGCGTCATGAAACGCCATCTTGCGCCGGATCACCGGCGGATCCGGATCGTGTGACAGCACGACACAATATCCGGCGCGCACCAGCTGGAGGCCGATCGCAGATGCGATCTCGTTGGTGCCGAGGATCACGGCAAAGAGTCGATGGTCGTGCGGCTGGGGCATTTGAAACCACGTTTGCGGAGGAGATGCAGCAAGGCGCGATCAAGCTCGGAACAGGAAGAGCAAGAGCCGGGCCATTTGGAACGGTTGAAAAACAGCCCTCAACTGCCGGTCAGCACTCAGAAAGGAGAAACGCAGCGTGACGGCGCCGCTTGGTCCGAAAGCGCACGGGCGCGTGTTGCAAACCTTGCAGCGTGTCGCGAACTCGACATTCGGTCGCGGAATTTGCTGCGATCGGGCGATAGCGTGTGGTCCAATTCCTGCAAAGTTGCCTTCATCGTCATTGTCTGGCGTCCGGTCGGACGCGGTGAGGAGTTCTGGTGACGCTCGACCTCTTGGATCGCGACGGCGCGCCGGGTGGCGCGCCGGCACCCGACATCGCGTCGTGCCCGTTTCACGGCGACAAGGCACGTGCACAAAGCCGCGCGCAGAAAACGCTCGTGCTGACCGGCGCGTCCCGGGGCATCGGTCATGCGACGGGGAGGCTGTTCTCCGAAGCCGGCTGGCGGATCATCACCTGCTCCCGGCAGCCATTCGACACCGGGCGATGTCCTTGGGACTCCGGGGCCGACAACCATGTGCAGGTCGAGCTGAGCGACCATCGCGCGCTGCCGCGTGCGCTCGCCGAGATCAAGGAGCGGCTCAACGGCGGGCCGCTGCACGCGCTGATCAACAACGCCGGCATTTCGCCCAAGGCCGCGGACGGCAGCCGGCTGAACTCCCTGACGACGCCCGTCGAAACCTGGATGAGCGTATTCCACGTCAACCTGCTCGCGCCGGTCTTGTTCGCGCAGGGCCTGGTCGACGAGCTGAAACGGGCCGCCGGCGCGATCGTCAATGTGACCTCGATCGTGGGCTCCCGCGTGCATCCCTTTGCCGGCACCGCCTACGCGACGTCGAAAGCTGCGCTCGCGTGCCTGACCCGCGAGATGGCGCACGACTACGCGCCGTTCGGAATTCGTGTCAATGCGATCGCTCCCGGCGAGATCAAGACCGACATCCTGTCGCCGGAGACCGAGGCCCAACTTGCGCCGATCATCCCGCTGCATCGCGTCGGTACGCCCGACGAGGTCGCGAAGGTGATCTTCTTCCTGTGCTCGGACGCGGCCAGCTACGTCACCGGTGCGGAAGTACCGATCAACGGAGGGCAGCACGTATGATCGGGCGGTCGCGGCCGTCCTGGAAAAAATTTCGCAGGGTTTGCGCTGGATCAATGCGCCGATGTCGATCTTGAGCGTGTCGCCCGTCCCGGCGGTAATTCCGCACAGTGGATGATAAAGCGTGCAAGGCGGATGGAATCTTTTTGCAGCAATGCCGACAACTTGAGCGCGACTCTGGACACGACATGAATCAGAATAAGACAAATTCCAAAGAAAGCGGCCGGGAGGATGTAACGGGCAACGGAGATTCCGTGATGCTGAATGCTGCTCCCTCGGTTGAAGGACACCGGGCCGATCAGACGGCGCCAATCGTGCCGCTCAATGAGATCGCGCTGACCGGAATCTTCGAAATCTCGAAAATATTGACGGCACCGACGCGGCTGGAGGCGACGCTTGCCAACGTCGTCAACCTCCTGCAATCGTTTCTCCAGATGCGCCACGGCGTGGTCGCGCTGCTCGCGGACGACGGCATTCCCGATCTCACCGTCGGAGCCGGATGGAGCGAGGGCAGTGACGAGCGTTATCGCGGGCGGTTGCCGCAGAAGGCTGTCGATCAGATTGTCGCGACCGCGATGCCGCTGGTGGCGGAGAACATCGCCAGCCATCCCGCCTTTGGTCCGGCCGACGTGGAGACGCTGGGCGCTTCGGAGGCGGTCCGGGTGTCCTTCATCGGCGTTCCGATCCGCATCGACGCCAAGGTCGTCGGCACCCTGACGGTCGATCGGATCTGGGACGAGCGGTCGATGTACCGGCTCGATTCCGACGTGCGCCTGCTGACGATGGTCGCCAACCTGGTCGGCCAGACGGTGAAGCTGCACCGGGTCGTTGCGCAGGATCGCGAACGATTGATGCATGAGAGCTACCGCCTTCAGAAGGAGCTATCCGAGCTCAAGCCGGCGCGCGATCGCCGCAAGGTTCAGGTCGAAGGCATCATCGGCGACAGCCCGGCGCTGCGAGGGCTGCTGGAAAAGATCGCGGTGGTGGCGAAGTCGAACTCGACCGTCCTGCTGCGCGGGGAGTCCGGTACCGGCAAGGAGCTGATTGCAAAGGCCATTCACGAGCTTTCGCCGCGCGCCAAGCGTCCGTTCATCAAGATCAATTGCGCCGCCCTGCCGGAATCGGTGCTGGAATCCGAACTGTTCGGCCATGAGAAGGGCGCCTTTACCGGTGCGCTCAATTCGCGGAAGGGCAGGTTCGAGCTGGCTGACAAGGGTACGCTGTTCCTGGACGAAATCGGCGAGATCTCGGCGTCGTTTCAGGCCAAGCTCCTGCGCGTGCTACAGGAGCAGGAGTTCGAGCGCGTCGGCGGCAACCAGACCATCAAGGTCGACGTGCGCGTCATCGCTGCGACCAACCGCAACCTGGAAGAAGCGGTCGCGCGCAACGAGTTTCGCGCCGATCTCTACTATCGCATTAGCGTCGTGCCGATGATGTTGCCTCCGCTGCGCGAGCGGCGCAGCGACATTCCGCTGCTGGCCAACGAATTCCTGAAGAACTTCAACACCGAGAACGGCCGCACGTTGTCCTTCGATCGGAACGCGATCGAGGTCCTGATGAGCTGCGGCTTCCCAGGCAACGTTCGGGAGCTGGAAAACTGCGTGCAGCGCACGGCGACGCTTGCGCCGGGACCGGAGATCGTCAGGAACGATTTCGCCTGCTGCCACAGCCAGTGTCTGTCCGCGATGTTGTGGAACGGTGGATCCGAGGCTGCGCCGCAGCGATCGCTGCCGATCGTGCCGCTCTCCGTCCTGCCGGCCAGGGCTCCGCGTGAGGCGAGTGTTGGTGCGCCGGCAGCGTTCGATCCGGGAGCGTCGACGCCGGACTCTGCCAATGCGTCCTCGAGCGGCAGCATGGCCGACCGTGATCGTGTCATCGCCGCCATGGAGAAGTCCGGTTGGGTCCAGGCCAAGGCTGCGCGCCTGCTCGGCCTGACGCCGCGGCAGATTGGCTATGCGTTGAAGAAGCACGGCATCGAGGTCAAACGGCTCTGACCGCGTGTCGCAGATGCGACATGCTGTCGGGGCCGCGACAACCGGCATGGTCCGGAATTTTGCTTGAATTTCAAATATTTCACGGTTGGCACGACGCTTGAAAGAGGATGTCTGAAGGCATCCTCTGCTCAAGGAGTCGGAACACATGGCCTACAAGATTGTCGCCTCGCAATGCACGGTTTGCGGCGCATGTGAGTTCGAATGCCCGAATGCCGCGATCAGTCTCAAGCGCGACATGTACGTCATCGATCCCAAGAAGTGCACGGAGTGCGAAGGAAGCTTCGACACGCCGCAATGTGCGGCCGTCTGTCCGGTACCCGACACCTGCATCCCGGCTTGAGCGCAGATCGATGACGCAGGCTGCGAAACCTCTCTTCCGGATGGAGCGATAGATGGCGGCGGTTCAGGAAACCATCGAACGGGTTCGCGGCATCGACGTCGACCAGTATCGTTATGGGTTTGAGACCCTGATCGACTCCGAGAAGGCCCCGAAGGGGCTGTCGGAGGAGATCGTCAAGTTCATCTCCGCGAAGAAGAACGAACCAGCCTGGATGCTGCAATGGCGGCTGGAGGCCTATCGCCGCTGGCTGACCATGACCGAGCCGGCCTGGGCTCGCGTCGACTATCCCAGGATCGACTTCCAGGACCTCTATTACTACGCGGCGCCGAAGCCGAAGAAGACGGTCTCGTCATTGGACGAGATCGATCCGGAGATCCTCAAGACCTACGAGAAGCTCGGTATTCCCTTGCGGGAGGTCGCCATGCTCGAAGGCGTCGAGCCGAAGCCCGGCGAGGAAGACCCTGCGCGCCGCAAGATCGCGGTCGATGCCGTCTTCGATTCGGTCTCCGTTGCGACGACGTTCAAGGCCGAGCTGAAGAAGGCCGGCGTGATCTTCATGCCGATCTCGGAAGCGATCCGCGAGCACCCCGAGCTGGTGCAGAAATATCTGGGCTCGGTGGTTCCGACGTCGGACAATTTCTACGCGACCTTGAACTCGGCGGTGTTCTCCGACGGCTCGTTCGTCCACGTGCCGCCCGGTGTGCGCTGCCCGATGGAACTGTCGACCTATTTCCGCATCAACGAGCGCAACACCGGCCAGTTCGAGCGCACGCTGATCATCGCGGACAAAGGCGCCTACGTCTCCTATCTCGAAGGCTGCACCGCGCCGCAGCGCGACGAGAACCAGCTGCACGCCGCCGTGGTCGAGCTCGTCGCGCATGACGATGCCGAGATCAAGTACTCGACGGTGCAGAACTGGTATCCCGGCAATTCGGAAGGCAAAGGCGGCATCTACAATTTCGTCACCAAGCGCGGCGACTGCCGCGGCGCCAACTCCAAGATATCATGGACCCAGGTCGAGACGGGATCGGCCATTACCTGGAAATATCCGAGCTGCATTCTGCGCGGCGACAATTCCCGCGGCGAGTTTTACTCGATCGCGATCTCGAACGGCTATCAGCAGGTCGATAGCGGCACCAAGATGATCCATCTCGGCAAGAACACGACGAGCCGGATCATCTCGAAGGGCATCGCCGCCGGCAAGTCGCAGAACACCTATCGCGGCCTCGTCACGGCGCACCGCAAGGCGACCGGCGCCCGCAACTTCACGGCCTGTGATTCGCTGCTGATCGGCGACAAATGCGGCGCGCACACCGTGCCCTACATCGAGGCCAAGAACTCCTCGGCTACGTTCGAGCACGAAGCGACGACCTCGAAGATCTCCGAGGACGTGCTGTTCTACTGCATCCAGCGCGGGCTTTCGCAAGAAGAGGCGGTCGGCCTCGTCGTCAACGGCTTCGTCAAGGACGTACTGCAGCAGTTGCCGATGGAATTCGCGGTGGAAGCGCAGAAGCTGATCTCGATCTCGCTCGAAGGGAGCGTCGGATGACCAACACGAAAGGAGAAGTGTGATGACGGCGCTGCTGGAAATCCGCGGGCTCAAGGCCGAGATCGACGGCCGCCAGATTCTCAACGGGCTCGACCTCTCCGTGAACAAGGGCGAGATCCATGCGATCATGGGTCCGAACGGCGCCGGCAAGTCGACGCTGTCCTATGTGCTCTCGGGCAAGCCGGGCTACGAGATCACCGGTGGTGAAGTGTTCTTCAACGGCGAGGATCTTCTTGCCATGGATCCCGACGAGCGCGCCGCCAAGGGGCTGTTCCTGGCCTTTCAGTATCCGCTCGAAATCCCCGGCGTTGCCACGCTCACCTTCCTGCGCACGGCGCTCAACGCCCAGCGCAAGAAGCGCGGCGAAGAGGAGCTGTCCTCGCCGGACGTGCTGAAGCGGGTGCGTGAACTGGCCAAGCAGCTGAGCATCGACCCCGAGATGCTGAAGCGGCCGCTCAATGTCGGCTTCTCCGGCGGCGAGAAGAAGCGAAACGAGACGCTCCAGATGGCGCTGTTGGAACCGAAACTGTGCGTGCTGGACGAGACGGATTCGGGCCTCGACATCGATGCGCTGCGCATCGTCGCCGACGGCGTCAACCGCCTGCGCGCAGCGGATCGCGGCATGATCGTGATCACCCACTATCAGCGGCTGCTCGACTATATCGTACCCGACGTCGTGCATGTGCTGGCGGCAGGACGCATCGTCAAGACCGGCGGCAAGGAGCTCGCGCTGGAGCTGGAAGCGACCGGCTACGCGCAATATCAGAGCGAGGCCGCGTGATCCCATGAATGCCGAGATCCGTCCCGCCAGCACCGCCGCCGAGATCGGACTCGCCGATCTGTTCGCTTCCGTGCGCGAGAGCCTGCCCGGGGGGCGCGACACAGGTGTGATCCGGAGCGATGCTTTCGATCGCTTCGCAGCGCACGGCCTGCCGCATTCCCGGATCGAGGCCTGGAAATATACCGACCTTCGGCGCCTGGTGCGCGATGCCAAGCCGCTGGCGCAGAGACCCGATGCACATGCCAGGAGCCTCGGCCGCGAGGCGGGCGCGGTCTTCGCCGGTCTCGGCCTCCGGCGCCTCGTGATCGTCGATGGGGCCTTCGCGCCGGAGCTCTCCGATCTCGCCAGTCTCGAGACGGGCGTCGTCATCCGCGCGACGATCGAAGCTCTCGGGGCGGGCGAACTGCCTCTTCCGCTCGACATGGCCGGATCCGATCCGGCCGCTGAGCTCAACACCGCGTTCGCTGCCGACGGCGTCTTGATCGCGGTCGCCCCCGGTGTCGTCGTGGAGCGGCCGATCCATCTCGTCTTCGTAACCACGGGCGGCGCTCCCGCCGCGACGTTCACGCGGTCGCGCGTGGAGGTCGGCAGCGGTGCGGTCCTCACGCTGGTCGAGACGTACGAGGGTCCGGATCAGTCGGACTATCAGGTCAATGCGGCCCTGCAGGTGGACGTCGCGGACGGAGCCTGTCTGGACCGCGTCAAGATCACGGGTGAAGGCGCAGCTGCGCTGCACATCGCCACGCTGGAGGCCACGATCGGCGCGAGCGCGACCTACCGCGATTTTGGCTTGACCACGGGCGGTGCCGTGGTGCGCAACCAGTTGTTCCTGAAGCTGGCGGGCGAGGGGGCCATTGCCAATGTGCACCAGGCGAGCCTGTTGTCTGGCCGTCAGCACGCCGATACGACGCTCGTTGCCGAACATGCTGCCGTCGGCTCGCAGAGCCGGGAGGTCTTCAAGGCCGTCGTCGACGAGGAGGCGCGGGCAGTGTTCCAGGGCAAGATCACGGTGCAACCGGGTGCGCAGCAGACCGACGCCAGGATGATGGCGCGCGCACTGCTCCTGTCGGATGAAGCCGTGGCCAACTGCAAGCCGGAGCTCGAAATCTTCGCCGACGACGTTCAGTGCGGACACGGCACCACGACAGGCGCGCTGGATGACCAGCTGAAATTCTATCTGATGGCGCGCGGCATACCCGCGAAGGAGGCCGAGGCGCTGCTGATCCAGGCCTTCGTGGGCGAGGTGATCGACGCCGTCGCGCGCGAGGATCTGCGCGATGCGCTGTCGCGGACGATGCTCGCCTGGCTCAAGGGACGGGAATGACGCCATGCACGCCGCGGTGAGCAACGGAAGCTATGACGTCGCCCGCGTCCGTCGGGACTTCCCCATCCTGTCGATGCAGGTGCACGGAAAGCCGCTGGTCTATCTCGACAATGCCGCCTCGGCGCAGAAGCCGAAGATGGTACTCGATCGGCTGACAGAGGCCTATACCAGCGAATACGCCAACGTGCATCGCGGCCTGCATTACCTCGCCAATGCCGCCACGGAGGCCTATGAGGGTGCACGCGACAGAGTCGCCAGATTCCTCAACGCGAAGCGGCGCGAGGAGATTATCTTCACCCGCGGGGCGACGGAAGCGATCAATCTCGTGGCGCAAACGTTCGGCCGCGAGCGGATTGGCGAGGGCGACGAGATCGTCCTCTCGATCATGGAGCATCACGCCAACATCGTGCCGTGGCACTTCCTGCGGGAGCGGCAGGGCGCCGTGATCAGATGGGCGCCGGTCGACGACGACGGCAACTTCCTGCTTAACGAGTTCGAGAAGCTGTTGAATGCGAAGACCAAGCTGGTCGCAATCACTCAGATGTCGAACGTGCTCGGCTCTGTGGCTCCGGTCAAGGAAATCGTGCGGCTGGCGCATGCGCGCGGGATACCCGTCCTGGTCGACGGCTCGCAAGGCGCGGTGCACATGGACGTGGACGTTCGCGACATCGATTGCGACTTCTATGTCATCACCGGGCACAAGCTGTATGGACCGACCGGCATCGGCGCACTCTACGGCAAGTACGAGCATCTCGCGACCATGCCGCCGTTCAACGGCGGCGGCGAGATGATCCGCGAAGTCTCGCGCGACACCGTCACCTATGGCGAGCCGCCACACCGCTTCGAGGCCGGCACGCCGCCGATCGTGCAGGCGATCGGATTCGGGGCTGCCATCGACTACGTCGAATCGATCGGCAAGGAGCGGATTCGCAGGCACGAGAACGGCTTGCTGGCGTATGCCCAGGAACGACTGCGTGGAATCAACTCGCTGCGGCTCATCGGGACGGCTGCCGACAAAGGGCCGGTCGTGTCGTTCGAGATGAAGAACGCCCACGCCCACGATTATGCGACCGTCATCGATCGGGCCGGCGTCGCGGTGCGGGCGGGAACCCATTGCGCGATGCCGCTGCTCGAGCGCTTCGGGGTGACTGCGACCTGCCGGGCCTCGTTCGCCCTCTACAACACCATGGACGAGGTCGACGCGCTGGCCGAGGCGCTGGTCAAGGCCCAGGAGATGTTCTCATGAGGGGACAAACGGCTGCGAAGCCACGACCCGTTGCCCGCATCGTCTGCGATGCCCACAGGCGCCGCGCGGTGCGGAACATAGAGCGGCGATTCACCGGAGAGTTTTCGCCTGGCGAGCCGGTTCGCGCCGCGGCCCTGATCAGGAATGACGGCATGTATCCGCACAAGGACATTGGCGAGCCGTTGGTGCATCCGGGCGATGCCGGCATCGTGCGCGAGAGCTGGCGCTTTCTCGGCGAGCTGTACTACACGGTCGAGTTCACGGCCCGGTCGGTCTTCGTCATCATGCGCGGCCGCGAAATGATGCGGATGGGCACGGCGTTCGACCTCGCCTGACGGTCGGCTTCAGACGGCCTCCCCCAGTGCGGCCGCTGCATCGGCACGGGTCCGCGCCACCATCGACCGGAATCCGTTGGAGCGTTGGGGTGTCAGGTGCTCGCCGAGCCCGAGCCGCTCGAACAGAGCGATGGGGTCCTCGCGCGAAATCTCCGCGGCCGGCCGTCCCGACAAGAGCGCAATTAGGATCGCGACCAGGCCGCGGACGATGTGAGCATCGCTGTCGCCCGCAAAGGTGAGGAAGGGGTATCCATCCCGGTGCTCGACTGTCGTCGCAAGCCAGACCTGGCTGGCGCAGCCCTGCACCTTGTTGGCGCCCGTTCGCAGCTCGTCAGGATAGGGCGTCAGCTTGCGACCGAGCTCGATGACGTAGCGGTAGCGGTCGTCCCACTCGTCGAGGAGCGAGAAATTCTCGATGATGTCCTCGATCGGCGTTGGCCGAGATCCCGTTTCAAGCTGCATGAGCGCCTCGATGCGTTGGTGCGATGCATCAAGCAAGCTCCATACCGCGGCGCGGATCGATGCTTCCGTGCAGGGAAATGCTTGTTCGGCGTCCCTCGCCGACGGATGCATTGTTTTGTTTCGAACAGCCCTCGGTGCACGCACATGTCGACATGATGCGATGTCGGGTTTGCAACAATCGGGAGGCTCGCCGCTATCTGTCTAAAATCGCTCTAATTTTTGTCCCCGGCAAGCGCTGGCACACTCGTTGCAAAAGTCCTTGTGCAAGGCGACCTCGCGGAAACAGATCGCGAGAGCGGCGCGCCGGTTCAGGCGTCCAATCGTTCACACAGGGATAACCGAGGGATATTCGTATGAGCCTAGCAACCACACAGAGCGTTGCCGAGATCAAGGCCCGCAACAAGCAACTGATCGACGAGGTCTTGAAGGTCTATCCGGAGAAGACCGCAAAGCGTCGCGCCAAGCACCTCAACGTGCACGAGGCCGGCAAGTCCGATTGCGGCGTCAAGTCGAACCTGAAATCCATCCCCGGCGTGATGACCATTCGCGGCTGCGCCTATGCCGGCTCCAAGGGCGTGGTGTGGGGCCCCATCAAGGACATGATCCACATCAGCCACGGCCCGGTCGGCTGCGGGCAGTACTCCTGGGCGGCCCGGCGCAACTACTATATCGGCACGACCGGCATCGACACCTTCGTCACGATGCAGTTCACCTCCGACTTCCAGGAAAAGGACATCGTGTTCGGCGGCGACAAGAAGCTCGCCAAGATCATCGACGAGATCCAGGAGCTGTTCCCGCTCAACCACGGCATCACCATCCAGTCGGAATGCCCGATCGGCCTGATCGGTGACGACATCGAGGCGGTGTCGAAGGTGAAGTCCAAGGAGTATGACGGCAAGACCATCGTCCCGGTGCGCTGCGAGGGCTTCCGCGGCGTCTCGCAATCGCTCGGTCATCACATCGCCAACGACGCGGTGCGCGACTGGATCTTCGACAAGATCTCGCCGGAGGCCAAGCCGGCGTTCGAAGCGACGCCCTACGACGTCGCCATCATCGGCGACTACAACATCGGCGGCGACGCCTGGTCCTCGCGCATCCTGCTCGAGGAGATGGGCCTGCGCGTGATCGCGCAATGGTCGGGTGACGGCAGCCTCGCCGAGCTCGAAGCGACGCCCAAGGCGAAGCTCAACGTCCTGCATTGCTACCGCTCGATGAACTACATCTCCCGCCACATGGAAGAGAAGTTCGGCATTCCCTGGTGCGAGTACAATTTCTTCGGTCCCTCCAAGATCGCGGAATCGCTGCGCAAGATCGCCAGCTTCTTCGACGACAAGATCAAGGAAGGCGCCGAGCGCGTCATCGCCAAGTACCAGCCGCTGATGGACGCGGTGATCGCAAAGTACCGCCCGCGCCTCGAAGGCAAGACGGTGATGCTGTTCGTCGGCGGACTGCGTCCCCGCCACGTCATCGGCGCCTACGAGGACCTCGGCATGGAGGTGGTCGGCACCGGTTACGAGTTCGGCCACAACGACGACTACCAGCGCACCGCCCAGCATTACGTCAAGGACGGCACGCTGATCTATGACGACGTCACCGGTTACGAGTTCGAGCGCTTCGTCGAGAAGATCCAGCCCGATCTCGTCGGTTCCGGCATCAAGGAGAAGTACGTCTTCCAGAAGATGGGCGTGCCGTTCCGGCAGATGCACTCCTGGGACTATTCCGGTCCCTATCACGGCTATGACGGCTTCGCGATCTTCGCCCGCGACATGGACATGGCGATCAACTCCCCGATCTGGAAGAAGACCAAGGCACCCTGGAAGGATGCCCCGCGGCCGAGCCTGATGGCGGCGGAATGACGGTAAGCGCCGGCTCCTCCCGTTCAGGGAGGAGCCGGGACAGGCGATCGAACACGAATCCAACCAAGGTGCCAAGATGACACAGAATGCCGAACACGTGCTCGATCACTTCGAGCTGTTCCGAGGTCCGGAATACCAGCAGATGCTGGCCAACAAAAAAGCGCTGTTCGAGAACCCGCACGATCCGGCGGAAGTCGAGCGCATCCGCGAATGGGCCAAGACGCCCGAATATCGCGAGAAGAACTTCGCGCGTGAAGCCTTGACCGTCAATCCCGCCAAGGCCTGCCAGCCGCTCGGCGCGGTGTTCGTCGCAGTCGGCTTCGAGGGCACGCTGCCCTTCGTGCACGGCTCGCAAGGCTGCGTCGCCTACTACCGCAGCCACCTGTCTCGCCACTTCAAGGAGCCGAGCTCCTGCGTCTCCTCCTCGATGACGGAGGATGCGGCCGTGTTCGGCGGCCTCAACAACATGATCGACGGCCTCGCCAACACCTACAACATGTACAAGCCGAAGATGATCGCCGTCTCGACCACCTGCATGGCGGAGGTGATTGGCGACGACCTCAACGCCTTCATCAAGACGGCGAAGGAGAAGGGCTCGGTTCCGGCCGAATACGACGTGCCCTTCGCCCATACGCCGGCCTTTGTCGGCAGCCACGTCACTGGCTACGACAATGCTCTCAAGGGCATTCTGGAGCACTTCTGGGACGGCAAGGCCGGCACCGCGCCGAAGCTCGAGCGCAAGGAGAACGACAAGATCAACTTCATCGGCGGCTTCGACGGCTACACCGTCGGCAACATCCGCGAGATCAAGCGTATCTTCGAGCTGATGGGGATCGAGTACACGATCCTGGCCGACAACAGCGACGTGTTCGACACTCCTACCGACGGCGAGTTCCGCATGTATGACGGCGGCACCACGCTGCAGGACGCCGCCAACGCGATTCATGCCAAGGCGACCATCTCCATGCAGCAATATTGCACGGAGAAGACGCTGCCCTTCATCCAGGGACATGGACACGAGGTTGCGGCCTTCAACCACCCGGTTGGCGTCAGCGCCACCGACGACTTCCTGATGACGCTGTCGCGCATCAGCGGCAAGCCGATCGCGAAGACTCTGGAGCAGGAGCGCGGCCGCCTGGTCGATGCGATGGCTGATTCCAGCGCGCATATCCACGGCAAGAAGTTCGCGATCTACGGCGATCCGGACCTCTGCTACGGCCTGGCGGCTTTCCTGCTCGAGCTCGGCGCCGAGCCGACCCATGTGCTCGCCACCAACGGCAACAAGGCCTGGGCCGAGAAGATGGAAGGGCTGTTCGCCAGCTCGCCGTTCGGCAAGAACTGCCATGCCTATCCGGGCAAGGATCTCTGGCACATGCGCTCGCTGCTGTTCACAGAGCCGGTCGACTTCCTGATCGGCAACACCTACGGCAAATATCTGGAGCGCGACACCGGCACGCCGCTGATCCGCATCGGCTTTCCGGTGTTCGATCGCCACCATCATCACCGTTATCCGGTGTGGGGTTATCAGGGCGGCATGAACGTCTTGGTCAAGATCCTCGACAAGATCTTCGACGAGATCGACAAGAACACCAACGTGCCTGCCAAGACCGACTACAGCTTCGACATCATCCGTTGATGTCGACGAGACCTGCCGCCGCCTCGCCGGGCGGCGGCAGACGACCTGTCTAGCCAAGTGATCGAGACTGCGGGGCGAGATGCTCGCGCAGCGGGTCAGGGAATAGGAGAGACGCATGAGCTCGCTGTCGGCCACCATCCAGGACGTCTTCAACGAGCCGGGTTGCGGCAAGAACGCCAACAAGACGGAGGCCGAACGCAAGAAGGGCTGCACCAAGCAGCTGCAGCCGGGCGGGGCCGCCGGCGGCTGCGCCTTCGACGGTGCCAAGATCGCGCTGCAGCCGTTCACCGACGTCGCGCATCTGGTCCATGGCCCGATCGCCTGCGAAGGAAATTCCTGGGACAACCGCGGCAGCGCGTCGTCCGGCTCCGACCTCTGGCGGCGCAGCTTCACCACGGACATGAACGAGACCGACATCGTGTTTGGCGGCGAGAAGCGGCTCTACAAGGCGATCAAGGAGGTCATCGAGAAGTACGATCCGCCGGCGATCTTCGTCTACCAGACCTGCGTTCCCGCCATGATCGGCGACGACATCAACGCGGTCTGCAAGGCGGCGGCCACGAAATTCGGCAAGCCGGTCATCCCCGTCAATTCGCCCGGCTTCGTCGGCCCGAAGAATCTCGGCAACAAGCTGGCCGGCGAGGCGCTGCTCGAGCACGTCATCGGCACCGAGGAGCCCGACTACACCACGCCCTACGACATCAACATCATCGGCGAGTACAACCTGTCAGGCGAATTCTGGCAGATCAAGCCGCTGCTGGACGAGCTTGGCATCCGCATCCTCTCCTGCATCTCCGGTGACGGAAAATACCGCGAGCTGGCCTACTCGCATCGGGCCAAGGCCGCCATGATGGTGTGCTCCAAGGCGATGATCAACGTCGCCCGCAAGATGGAGGAGCGCTACGGCATTCCCTACTTCGAGGGCTCGTTCTACGGGATCCAGGATTCCAGCGATTCCCTGCGCGAGATCGCGCGGCTGCTGATCGAGCGCGGCGCGCCGGCGGAGCTGATGGACCGCACCGAAGCGGTGATCGCGCGGGAGGAAGCCAAGGCCTGGGCGGCCATCGAGCGCTTCAAGCCGCGATTCAAGGACAAGAAGGTGCTTCTGATCACCGGCGGAGTGAAGTCGTGGTCGGTGGTTGCGGCGCTCCAGGAGGCGGGTCTCGAGATCGTCGGCACCTCCGTGAAGAAGTCCACCAAGGAGGACAAGGAGCGGATCAAGGAGCTGATGGGGCAGGACGCCCACATGATCGAGGACATGACGCCGCGCGAAATGTACAAGATGCTGAAGGACGCGCGCGCCGACATCATGCTCTCCGGCGGCAAGTCGCAGTTCGTCGCGCTGAAGGCGGCGATGCCCTGGCTCGACATCAACCAGGAGCGGAGCCACGCCTATATGGGCTATATCGGCATGGTCACGCTGATGGAGCAGATCGAGAAGGCGCTCTACAATCCGATGTGGGCGCAGCTCCGCAAGCCGGCGCCATGGGACGAGGCCGGCGTCAACTGGCAGACCAAAGCGATGGCGCAGATGGATGCGCAGGCGGCAGAGATTGCGGCCGATCCGGTCCGCGCCGAGGAGGCCCGGCGCGCCAAGAAGATCTGCCACTGCAAGACGGTCGATCTCGGCACCATCGAGGATGCGATCGCCGCCCACGGCCTCTCCACCGTCGACGGGGTGAAGGAGCATACCAACGCCTCGGGCGGCTGCGGCGCCTGCAAGGGACGGATCGAGGACATCCTCGCGGTACAGCCGACGCCGATCCTCGAGGCGGCGGAGTAGGGCGCCCAGATGGCCATCGTCACCACCTCCAAGAAGGCCTGCTCGGTCAATCCGCTCAAGATGAGCCAGCCGATCGGCGGCTCCTTTGCCTTCATGGGCCTGCGCGGGGCGATGCCGCTGCTGCATGGCTCGCAGGGCTGCACCTCGTTTGGGCTGACGCTGTTCGTGCGGCATTTCAAGGAAGCCGTGCCGATGCAGACCACCGCGATGAGCGAGGTCGCAACCGTGCTCGGCGGCTATGAGAACGTCGAGCAGGCCATCCTCAACATCTACAATCGAACCAAGCCGGAGATCATCGGCATCAATTCGACCGGCGTCACCGAGACCAAGGGCGACGACGTCGAAGGCTTCATCCGCCTGATCCGGCAAAAGCATCCGCAGCTCGAAAAATTTCCGCTGGTCTATGTCGCAACGCCTGATTTCAAGGACGCCTTCCAGGACGGCTGGGAAAAGACCGTCGCGCGCATGGTCGAGGTGTTGGTCGATCCGGTCGAGGCCGGGGCTGCGCGCGATGCGGCGCGCGTGAACGTCCTGCCGGGCTGCCATCTCACGCCCGGCGATCTCGACGAGCTGCGCACCATCATCGAGGATTTCGGCCTCAAGCCGTCCTTCCTGCCGGACCTTGCCGGCTCGCTCGATGGTCATATCCCCGACGAATTCACGCCCACCACGATTGGCGGCATAGGGGTCGACGAGATCGCGACCATGGGGCAGGCGGGCTGGACCATCGCGGTCGGTGCGCAGATGAGGCGCGCGGCGGAAGCCATGCAGCAGAAGGCGGGGGTGCCGTTCCGCCTGTTCGAGCGGCTTTGCGGCCTCGCCCCAAACGACGAGTTCATCGCATTCCTCAGCGAGATCAGCGGAAGGCCCGTGCCGGCGAAATACCGCCGGCAGCGCGGCCAGCTCGCAGACGCAATGCTCGACAGCCATTTCCACATCGGCGGACGCAAGCTCGCGATCGGGGCCGAGCCGGACCTGCTATTCGATCTCTCCAGCATGCTGCACGAGATGGGTGCCGAAGTCGCGGTCGCGGTGACCACCACGGTCTCGCCGGTGCTCGAGCGCATCAGGACCCAGGAGGTCCTGATCGGCGATCTCGAGGATCTGGAAGAGCGCGCCAAGGCGCACGACTGTGATCTTCTCATCACGCATTCGCACGGCCGGCAGGCGGCCTCGCGCCTGAAGATTCCGTTCTACCGTGCAGGCTTCCCGATGTTCGACCGGCTCGGCGCCGGCCATCAGCTGTCGGTCGGTTACCGCGGCACGCGCGATCTGATCTTCGACCTCGCCAATCTCGTCATCGCCGACCGCGAGACCAACCACCAGCCGACGCCCGAGACCTGGCGGAGCACGGACAGTGGCCTCCAGGTCGTCCCGCCGCAACTGCATTGACGCAAGAAGAGGGACCAGACCGATGAAAGTCGCCTTTGCCACCCAGGACCTCAAGCGCGTCGATGCGCATTTCGGCTGGGCCAAGAACATCGCCATCTACGACGTCAATCCGGACGGCCATCGCTTCGTCGAGGCCATTCAGTTCGACGGCGACCTCAAGGAGGACGGCAACGAGGACAAACTGGCGCCGAAGATCGAGGCAATCAAGGATTGCGTGATCCTCTATGTCGCCGCGATCGGCGGCTCGGGCGCGGCCCGGGTCGTCGCCAACAACATCCATCCGATGAAGGTGACTCAGCCCGAGGCCATCGACGACCTCTGCGTCAAGCTCGAAGACGTGCTGAAAGGCTCGCCGCCGCCCTGGCTGCGCAAGGTGCTCGCCAAGGGACAGGATCGCAGCTTTGATTTCGAAGACTGAAGGAAACACTCATGTCAGAGGCGGCTGAACTGGTTCAACCCGACACCGCGGCCGAGGCGCCGTTCGTCAAGGAGCTCGTCAAGATCTGGCGGGCCCAGGACACCCATGGCGCCTGGGAGGGCAAGAAGGACCTCGATCTGCTCGAGCCCTATATCCTCGACAAGGAGAAGCGCCGTGCGCTGCCGATCGTCGGCGATCCCGATCCGGACACGATCTGGCGCATGGAGCTGTTCTTCAACGCCGTCTCGCTCTTGATCGAGAAGGAAACCGGCGTGATGATCTCGCCGATGCTCAAGATGCACCATGAAGGCTTCGGTCGCCTGGTCCTGATCGGCGGGCGGCTTATCGTCGTCAACAAGCAACTGCGCGACGTGCACCGCTTTGGTTTCGACAATCTCGCCAAGCTTGCGGCCGAGGGCGACAAGTACGTCGCAGGCGGGGTCGAGATGATCCGCAAGTTTCCCGATGTCGCGAATTACTGAGGTTAGAGCATGAGCGACCTTGAAACACTGAAGGCCGAGATCAAGAAGCTGTCGGCCAAGGCCACGCAGGCCAAGATGGATCTCCACGACCTGTCGGAGGAGCTGCCGATCAACTGGACCTCGATTCTGACCGTCGCCCAGAAGGCGCACGATGCCTTCGCCGAGCTCGAGCGCAAGCGCGAGGATCTCAAGACGCTGGAAAAGGCATAACCGGATCCCGACCATGTCCTACGCAACCCGCGACGGCCGCGACTGGAAGCCGGACTATCTGGTCTCGATCGATGCCAAGAAGTGCATCGGCTGCGGCCGCTGCTACAAGGTCTGCGGCCGCGAGGTCATGACGCTCAAAGGCATCAACGAGGACGGCGAGATGATCGACCTCGATGACGACGATGACGAGGTCGAAAAGAAGGTCATGGTGATGAACGACGACGGCGCCTGCATCGGCTGCGGCGCCTGCGCGCGGGTCTGCCCGACCAACTGCCAGACCCACGCCCCCGCAGCCGCCTGAGGCGCGCGCAGGACCAGCGATGGGCAAAATCCAGTTCGCCAGGTACAATATCGGCCAAGTGATCCGCCACCGACTTTATGCGATGCGCGGCGTCATTTTCGACGTGGATACGTCGTTTGCCGGCACCGATGGCGAATCGGCATCCGACGGGATAGCAACGAGGCTGGTCTATCGGCTTTTCGCCGAAGACGACGAAATTCCCTATGTGGCCTGTATTGCCGAGAATGACCTGGAGCCCGATGATTCCGGCGAGCCGGTCAGTCATCCCGGGATCGGGACGATGTTCGAGGTCGGCGAAGCAGGTGGCTATCGCCGGCGCAGGCACGTGATGAACTGACGCGCGAGGTGCGTGGCGACGCCAGTCTACTCGATCCCCTGTTCGCGCGCCTTCATCATCGCGGCGATGCGGAAACGTTCGTGGATCGCGACCGGATTGGCGAGCATGCCGGCCTCCGCCTGCTTGAACGCGGCGAGAACGACCTCCGCCTCAGCCTGCGTCAGGGGCACGCGGCCGGCCATGTGAGTCGCCTCCGGCGCGGCGGCACGGATCGCGCGACGATAAGGGTGATCCTTCACCTCGATCAGCTCGTTCGCCTCGAGCTTGCCGCCCAGCGTGATCGCAAGCCCGACCACCTCGAGCTTGCGGCCGTCCTGCGTGGTCTTGACCAGGATCGCCATCACGGCACCAGCGGCATGGCAAAACCGGGACGCGGATGGGCGTCGTAATAGTCCGGGCGTTCCGGCCATCCGCCTTCGGCGATGAACTTGAAGGCGGTGATCTTCACCGGCGCACCTTGCGAGCAGGAGACCTCGGCGAATTTGATCTCGCGCGGGCCCGGTCCGGCGGAGAAGTCCGCCACGACGGTCCCGTCGGCCTTGCAGGCCCGCGCAAAGCCCGGCGTGCCGACGCTGCTTGCCGGCACCGGATTGGCCGCGAGGGTCACGCCGCCGGCTTCAGCACTGAAAGCGGGGCTTGCAAACTTGAACGTGGCGAGCACGCCGCTGCGATCGACGGGGCGATCGGCAGTGACCGGGCGCGCGACCGAATAGACGGTCAGCGTGCCGCCATCGAGCAACGCCTTGATCTCGTCTTCCGAGCAGGCGGCGAATTCAGACGCGACGTTCATCTTTTTCTCCATGCCGAAGGGGCCTGGCTGAATAGCATCAATTTCCATGCCAGCTCGCGCGAGTGCGTCGACAGCTACGACGCCGCAGAATTTGGAGAGAATCGGCGCGCAATCGGCCCCACATGCCGAACCGGCGGGTGACAACGCTGTCGCATGTCGGATTCCTGACCTGACGCGGTCGCCAAGTCAGGTCTCCGGCCTAGCGCGATTCTTGCAACGTTCGGACGATCCGGACGCCAACGAGGACAGCATGGACCAGAATACCGCCTATGCGATCTGCGCCTTCAACGACATTCCAAGCCAGCGGGCGATTGGGTTTCATCTTCAAATCGTCGGCGAGGACGGCGCGCCGCGGCCCTGGTCCATCGTGATCGTGCGCTGGGGCAAGCAGGTCTTCGGCTATCTCAACCGCTGCCCGCACAATGGGGTGAACCTGGATTGGGAGCGCAACCAATTCCTGGACGGCAAGGACACAAGGCTCATGTGCGGCAAGCACGGAGCCACATTCGAGCTCAGCACCGGCATTTGCGTGGACGGGCCGTGCAAGGGCGAGAGCCTGACGCCGATCGCGCTCGCCGTGCTCGACGGCGACATCTGCGTGACCGGCGTCTCGCTCGTGGAGGACGACGAGACGGCTTGCGAGGAAGAGGTCTGACGACGATGCGTCAGACCGGGCGGTTCTCGTTGCGGTTCTTCACCGGCTCCATCTTCGCAACGCCGTCTTCGAACGAGATCTCGGCATAGGAGCCATCGAGCTCCATCGCGGCATCGAGCAGATAGTCGAGCTTCCCGGCGGTGTCGAGCTTCTTGATGTCGTTCTTGTCCACGCCGGCGAGATCCATCATCTCCTTCCACACCGTCGATTCGTCGCATGGCAGGATGCGGAATTCGATGTCGCCGATCCGTGTGCGGTATTTGGCGAGAAGATCGATGTTGTTGCAGAAGATGAAGTAGCTGCCCTTCGGGCTCAACGCGCCATCCAGCACTTTTGCGAGGTCGGCGAGATAGGCGTAGGAATGCAGGTAGCCGGCGAGCACCGGGATGGTCTCTTCGCCCTCCTGCGCGACGGTCAGCACCTGCTCGATCGAGTAATCCGGCGGGCGCTTTTCATCGGCGACCTGGGTCTGGAATTTCAGCGCGATGTCGCCGCGAAAGCCGAAGCGGCCGGGCTTGGTGGTGTCGCCCTTCAGCACCGCGTTCAGCAGCCGGCCCTCCTTGTCCAGGCGGCCAAGGGCGGTGTTGTCGATCGACGTCATGGATCTCTCCTGTCTCATCTGCCGCGCGTCCGTCTGGCCGCTGCGAAGGGTTCGATCGCCCTTATGCAAGGAGTTTGCCGCCTGCCTGCTTATGCGCCGAAAGTGTAGATGCAGCGGCGATCCGGACGGCGCGGCGCGCCGCTCCGGTATCGCCTTGCCATTCCGCGTGCCACGCGCTGCTGACGCCGCCTGTCGCAAACCCGACAAGCGTCGCAAAGGCAACAGCCGGGTCGCGGAACGAAAATGCAGCAATTTCAGGCGCGTGCGCTCTGGCACGGGACTTGCGATCCCCCTGATCCAACAGACCCAAACAGCGAGGGCGAGCGATGATCAACCTGACGGACAGCGCGGTGAATGCGGTGAAGACCGCGATCTCCTCGGCAGCACAGCCGGCGAGCGGCCTGCGCATCATGGTCGAGACCGGAGGCTGTGCCGGCTTCAAATACATGATGGGCATCGCCGAGGAAGCCAAGCCCGACGACACCGTCATCGAGCGTGGCGGCGTCAAGGTTTTCGTCGACAATCAGAGCCACGAGCATCTCAACGGCACCACGATCGACTTCGTCGTGGCGCTGGAGGGATCCGGCTTCACCTTCGACAACCCCAACGCCAAATCGAGCTGCTCCTGCGGCAAGTCGTTCAGCTGATCGGCGCTCGTCGTCGATCTGCAGGAAAAAGCAAGAGAGAGAATGTGAAATGCTCGTCGAATCCGAACACCATAAGCAGTTGCCGGCAGCTGAACCCAGCGAGCGCGAACGCATCGTTCGTGCCGTGCTCGACGAGGTCAGGCCCAATCTCAAGCGCGATGGGGGCGATTGCGAGTTGCTCGAGATCGACGGCAACAAGATCATGGTCAGGCTGACCGGCGCCTGCGTGTTCTGCAAGCTGGCGAGCGCGACGCTCGAAGGCATCCAGGCCCGGCTGATCGAGCGTCTCGGCGAGTTCGTCCGCCTGATCCCCGTCGCCGGAGCGGCCAAAGCTCGCCATTGAGAAGAGGGGGGCTCCGTGCGGCCGATCTACCTCGACAACAATGCGACGACCCGCACGGACCCTTCCGTCGTCGCGGCGATGCTTCCGTTCTTCTCCGAACAGTTCGGCAACGCATCTTCGGCTCACGCCTTCGGCAGCGACGTCGCCGGGGCGGTGAAGGAGGCGCGACGCAGCGTGCAGGCGCTGATCGGCGCCGCCTTCGACCACGAAATCGTCTTCACCTCGGGCGGTACCGAGTCGGACAATGCGGCGATCCTGTCGGCGCTGGCCGTGCAGGACGGGCGGGACGAGATCGTCACCACCGCGGTGGAGCATTCCGCCGTGCTGTCGCTGGTCGAGGAGCTCGACCGGCGCGGCATCAAGAGCCATCTCATTGCCGTGGATACGCGTGGACGCCTCGACATCGAGGCATACAGGCGCGCGCTCGGCCCGCGTACCGCGATCGCGTCCGTGATGTGGGCAAACAACGAGACCGGAACGGTCTTTCCGGTCGAGTTCCTGGCCAAGATGGCGCGTTCCGCCGGCGCGCTGTTTCACACCGATGCGGTGCAGGCCGTCGGCCGGCTTCCGATCGATCTTAAGGCGAGCGAGATCGACATGCTCTCGCTGTCCGGCCACAAGCTGCACGGTCCCAAGGGCATCGGCGCGCTTTATGTGCGCAAGGGAACGAAGTTCAAGCCGCTGATCCTGGGCGGTCCGCAGGAGCGTCGCCGCCGCGCCGGCACCGAAAACGTTCCCGGCATCGTTGGTCTCGGCAAGGCCGCCGAGCTTGCGGCGGCGCAGCTCGAACGGGAATGGGCGGAGATCGCCGCCCTTCGCGACCGGATGGAGAAGGGCATCCTGCGGCTCGGTCAGTGCATGGTGCTGGGCGACCTCAAGAGCCGGCTGCCGAACACCTCGAACATCGCCTTCGAGCATGTCGAAGGAGAAGCGATCATCCATCATCTGAACCGCGCCGGCATTGCCGCATCGCTGGGATCGGCCTGCGCCTCCGGCTCGATGGAGCCGTCACACGTGCTGCGGGCGATGCATGTGCCGGCCGCCTCGCTGCGCGGAGCGATCCGTTTCTCCCTGTCCCGCGAGACCACGGCCGAAGAAATCGACCGGGTGCTGCTGGCCCTGCCTGAGATCCTTTCGAAACTGAGAGCATTGTCTCCTTCGTGGCAAGAGCGCGCGAGCGACACCTCTCGTCCTGCGGAGATGAGCCTATGAAAGTCATGATTCGCCGCTCGCCGGAGACCGGCCTGTCGATCTACGTGCCGAAGAAGGATCTCGAGGAGCCGATCGTGGATTCCGAGCACGAGACGCTCTGGGGCGGCTGGATCAAGATCGCCAATGGTTGGGTGCTGGACCTGCCGCAGATGGCCGCCGATACCAACCTGCCGATCACCATCAACGCCAAGAAGCGCGGCGGCGAGGGAGACGAGTGATGAACGCTCCGGTCCCGCAGATCGATTTCGCCGCGCCCGCGGACGCCGAAGCCATCCTCAGCGAGGTTGTCTCGCGGCTGCGCCGCGGCGACGTCATTCCCTATCTCGGGCCAGGCGTCGCCGAGCTCGGCGAGCCGGCCGTGCCGATGAACCCGGAGGCGCTGGCGGCCTTCTTCGGCACCAGGGTAGCACTGCCGCGCCGCGCCCGCGGCAATGCCTGGGCGTCGGCGCAGCACATCGAGAGCACCAGGCACCGTGCCACCGTGACCGCGCTGATGGCGGAAGCCTTCGCCACCCCGGTCGCACCGACCGCGCTCCATCGCCATCTCGCCACCATGCCGCTGCCGTTGATCGTCGACAGCTGGTACGACGGCGCGATGCGCAGCGCGCTCGCCGGACGACAAGATTGGGGCGAGATCCAGGGCATCACGCGCGCCGGCATTGGCGAGGACCGCTGGTATCGATTCTATGACGCCGCAGGCCAGGAGGTCGATCGAGCGCTGGCCAAGGCCTGGACCACGATCCTCTACAAGCCGCACGGCAGCGTCGCGCCGGCCAAGAACTTCCTGATCTCCGATGCCGACTACGTCGAGGTGCTGACCGAGATCGACATCCAGACGCCGATCCCGGACGAGGTGAAGGCACGCCGCACCGGCCGGAGCTTCCTGTTCCTCGGCTGCCGCTTCAACGACCAGCTGTTGCGCACCTATGCGCGGCAAGTGTCAAAGCGTTCGACCGACACCCATTATGTCGTGGTCGAGCCCGATGCGCTCTCGAAGAACGAGCTGCGCTTCCTGGTGAGCCAGGGTCTGACCCCGCTCGCCATCCCGCTTCCGCGCGCGATCGAGGTCGTCTTGGCGGGCTGACCTTTCGTCGCATTGTCGATCTGACCACGCCGCGCGGACCTTGTTCGCGCGGCGCGCGTTTGGTCGGCGGTCAAGTCCCCCTGCGGCGACGTCGTGTCTGTCACCTTTGCAACATGCGTTCGCAACCCGACATTCCCGCGCGATCGCGCTAACTCCTTGAAGCAAGCGAAGAAAGTCGCAGGGCCCGACGGTGGCATGCGGGTTGCTAATACCTTTCTAGAACGGCTCTTAGGACGCTTCTCGAAATTCGAGCCGCAAATCTGTTCGGCCTGCAAGGAGAACTGAGCACATGGACGTTTCAGCGCAACACGACGCGAGCGGCAACGGCGGCAATGTCGGCGAGATCATGCAGGCCATCGCAGAGCACAAGGGCTGCGGCACGACGGGGGGCAGCGGCAAGGCGAGTTGCGGATCGCAGGCCGGACAGGGCGACCTGCCGACCGAGATCTGGGAGAAGGTGAAGAATCATCCCTGCTACAGCGAAGAGGCGCATCATCATTACGCACGCATGCACGTCGCGGTCGCGCCGGCCTGCAACATCCAGTGCAACTACTGCAATCGCAAATACGACTGCGCGAACGAATCGCGCCCGGGCGTGGTCAGCGAGAAGCTGACGCCCGAGCAGGCGGCCAAGAAGGTGCTGGCCGTCGCCTCCACCATCCCGCAGATGACCGTGCTCGGCATCGCCGGCCCCGGCGATCCCCTGGCGAACCCGGAAAAGACGTTCAAGACCTTCGAGCTGATCTACAACACGGCGCCGGACATCAAGCTCTGCCTGTCGACCAACGGCCTGATGCTGCCTGATCATGTCGACACCATCGCAAAATACAATGTCGACCACGTCACCATCACCATCAACATGGTCGATCCCGAGATCGGCGCGAAGATCTATCCCTGGATCTTCTACAAGCACAAGCGCTACACCGGCTACGAAGCCGCCAAGATCCTGACCGACCGGCAGCTCCAGGGCCTGGAGATGCTTACCGAGCGCGGCATCCTCTGCAAGGTCAACTCGGTGATGATCCCCGGCATCAACGACCAGCACCTGGTCGAGGTCAACAAGGCTGTGAAGTCGCGCGGCGCCTTCCTGCACAACATCATGCCGCTGATCTCCGCGCCGGAGCACGGCACCGTGTTCGGCCTGAACGGCCAGCGTGGCCCGAGCGCGCAGGAGTTGAAGGCGCTGCAGGATTCCTGCGAAGGCGAGATGAACATGATGCGGCACTGCCGGCAGTGCCGCGCCGACGCGGTCGGTCTGCTCGGCGAGGACCGCAGCGCCGAGTTCACCACCGAGAAGATCATGGCGATGGAAGTGAAGTACGACGCCGACACCCGCAAGGCCTATCAGGAGAAGGTCGAGGAAGAACGCATCGCCAAGGTCGCCGCCAAGCAGGAGGAGCTTGCCGAGCTCGCTGGCAACTCCAGCGACATCAAGGTGCTCGCTGCGGTCGCGACCAAGGGTTCCGGCCTGATCAACGAGCATTTCGGCCACGCCAAGGAGTTCCAGGTCTACGAGCTCTCCACGGCGGGCGCCAAGTTCGTCGGCCATCGCCGCGTCGATCTTTACTGCCAGAGCGGCTATGGCGAGGAGGACAGCCTGGAGACCATCATCCGGGCCATCAACGATTGCCATGCGGTCTTTGTCGCCAAGATCGGCGGCTGCCCGAAGGGCGACCTGATCAAGGCCGGCATCGAGCCGGTCGACCAATACGCCCACGAGTTCATCGAGAAATCCGCGATCGCCTGGTTCAAGGCCTATCTCGACAAGGTCAACAGCGGCGAGGTCGAGCATGTGGAGCGCGGTGATGCCGCCATCCGCCAGGGCGCTCTGATTTCGGCTGCTTGAGGAGAGACCGATGCCGTTCAAGATCATCGCCTCGCAGTGCACGAGCTGCTCGGCCTGCGAGCCGGAATGCCCGAACGTCGCCATCCGGGAAAAGGGCGGGACGTTCGTGATCGACCCCAAGAAGTGCACCGAATGCCTCGGCCATTTCGACGAGCCGCAATGCGTGGCGGTGTGCCCGGTCGACAACACCTGCGTCATCGATACGTCACTGCCGCGCTACCAGGCGCCTGCTTGAGGGGGATGGAATGAACTTCACGATTACACCGGCGGCGCAGAAGTTCATGCGCATGATGCTCCGCGTCGATGGCGGCGCCGGCAGCGGGTTTCGTCTTGCAGTCAGCCCGGGCGGCTGCTCCGGCCTTGCCGCAGACATCAGCGTTCGTGCTGAGCCGCAGGCCGGCGACGCGGTGGTCGAGCGGGACGGCGTCAAGATGTTCCTGCCGGCCGAAAGCCGCCTGCTGCTCGACGGCGTGACCATCGATTTCGCTGATACGGCAACCCAGACCGGGCTCGTGTTCCACGATCCGAAACAGGTCTCCTGCGGACATCATTGAACAGGCGCCGATGATGCCCGACAGTTTCGTCAGCCCGCAGGTCGAGATCAACGAGGCGCTCGTCACCGGCGCCTTGCTCGGCCGCGGGCTGCCGAGCGAGGCGGAGCATCATCTCTGGGAAGCGGGTCGTTCCTATCATCTGGACGACATCGCGGAGCGCCATCTGCGGGAAGCCGAGACGCTCGCGCCCGGTCACGCGGCGGTGCTGATCGGCCTCTATCGCTTCTACTTTTACAAGGGGCGTCTGGCCGAGGCGCTGGACGTCGCGCGCCGCTGTCTCGCGAAGGCCGCCGAGGAAAGCAATCTTCCGGCCGATTGGCGACAGGTGCAAGCGGGCGACGCCGAGTTCGGCCGTTACGAGAACATCCTGCCGCGCTTCTTCCTGTTCTCACTGAAGGGCTACGCCTATCTGCAGATGCGCCTCGGCCAGACGGAAGAGGGGCGGTTCGCAGTCCAGAAGCTGCTGGAGCTCGATCCCACCGACAAGATCGGCGCCAAGGTTCTCCTCGGCGTGCTCGATCGGATGGGGCAGGACGATGAGTGACGACATCGACGAGACCCTCGATTGGCAAGGCCGTCAGGTCGATTGCGAGGCCTGCCCGCATCTGGCGCTGAGCGGCGCCGGCGGCTGCCGGATCGGGCATGCCTGTGTCCACGATCGCTATGCGCGCCGCATCGACCGCTTCTTCAACTGGAATCCGAGGCTTGCCGACGGTTATGTCGGCCATCCGCATTTCGAGGTGCGCGCAATCGCCGCGAAATCTGCCAATCTGTTCCTGCTGCCGCCGCTGCTCGGGGATGCCGACGAGACGGTGCGCTGGAACGCCGTTCGCCGCCTGCCCAGGCGCTATGCGCTGCAATTGCGCGAGGACCCGCATCGTGAGGTGAGGATGCGGGTTGCCACCCTGATCGACGGCGATGATCTGCTGCCGATGGCGTCCGATGCGGACTATTACGTCCGCCTCGTCGTCGCGCGCCGCTTGGCGCCGCCGCTGCTCGGCCGGCTGATCGACGACGGAGAACCGGAGGTTCGCCGCGTGGTGGCCCGGCGCATTCCGGAGGATTGGCTGCTCGGCATGATCAACGACCATGACGCCGCCGTGCGGCTCGAGGTCGCGCAGCGCCTGTCGCCGGAACTGCTGGCACTGATGCGCGGCGATCTGGATTGGCGCGTCCGCTACGAGGTTGCGAGCCGTGCCGCCGTCGGTGAGCTCATGAGTCTCGCCGAGGACCAGGATGGCCTGGTGCGGGAAGTCGCACGGTCGCGGGTCGCCGTGCGGCTGGAGCGAGGAACGGGAGCCTCCCTATGAGCAACATCGTCCGCGACAGCGACGTCGTCGAGCTGAGCGCTCCGCCATTCTTCAGCTTCGGCGAGAAGGTGCGAGCCAAGCGCACCATTCGCAACGACGGCACCTATGCCGGCAAGGAGATCGGCGACATTCTCGCCAAGAAGGGCGAGATCGGCTACGTGGTCTCGATCGGCACCTTCCTCCAGCAATTCTACATCTATGGCGTTGAATTCCTCGATAGCGGCAATCGCGTCGGGATGAAGCGCAAGGAGCTCGACCCCGTCACCCCGCGCGACGCGGTCGAGGACATTCCATTGCCGGAGACCGTGTCATGATGATCGAGCCGAGACTGCCGAAATATCAATGGGGCCAGCGGGTGAAGGCCGCGGTGGACCTGCTCAATGACGGCTCGTTCCCGGACGCGCCCGCCGAAGGCCTCCTCGTCGGCGTCGGCGGCACCGGCGAGATCGTTCAGGTCGGCCGGCATACCGACGCCAATCTGCCGATCTATCTCGTCGAGTTCGGCGAGCGGCTGGTGGTCGGTTGCCTCGAGGAAGAAATCAGTCCGCTCTAGGGATGATGTCACGATGAACGCCGCGGTCCTCAGACAGCCGGACGCAGGCTTGCCCGCGCACCCCAACGAGCTCGATCGCAGGCGGATCGAGCGCGCACTCGGATCGCGCAAGCGCTATCGCTACGTGTCGCCGATCGTCAGGGGCGTGACCGGCGGGTATCTCGTCGAGAGCCCCTGCTGCTCGCGCAACATCGACGCCGAGGGCGGTGTCATCGACGTCGCGCTGCTGCATCACGATGCGGCGGGCGCGAGCTGGAAGCTCTTCCGAAAGGACCACAAGACCGGCGCCTGGGAGCTGCACGGCGTGCACCAGCGGCTGGCGTCGGTGACGGAGATATTGAACGCCGATCCCGAGCGCGTGTTCTGGCAATAGCAGGAGGTTGGGAAGATGGCGCTTGCGGCAACCGAACTGACCGAGATCGAGCGGATGCTCGCATCGCCCGAAGCGGCGGCCCAGCTCTATCTCGAGCTGCGCCGGAAATTTCCCCACCTCGCCTGGATCCGCTGCGATGCCTCGGACGTAGCGGAGACCCCGTACCGCAGCTTTGGCGCGTTCGACCTGCATTTGCTCGACAGCGCCGATCATTGCGCGCAGATCACGAACGATCCCGCACGTGCGACCGGCATCGTGCTGGCGAGCCGGGGGGCCGCGTCATGACCGAGCCTGCTCTCGCTTACGACGACGTTGCGGAAGTGGGCGAGGCGCCCGCCGCGTCGGGCCACGACTTCATTCCGCTCTCCGACCCCGACATCACGCTGGCGGAGATCGGGGCGGTGGATGCCGTCCTGCGCGCGCCGCGGCTTTCCAGCGGGCCGATGGCGGAGGAATTTGAGGCGGCGTTTGCCGCCTATGTCGGCCGAGCCTATGCGATTGCAGTGCCGAGCGGCACCATCGGCCTTCTGCTGGCGCTGAAGGCGTATGGCATCGGTGCTGGCGATGAGGTCGTGGCGTCGTCCTATTCCTTCCGCGAGACCGCGCATGCGATCAGCCTCGCCGGCGCGCGGCCGGTGTTCGCCGATATCGATTATTGGTCCGGAACGCTGGCGGCGCAGAAGGTGGAGGAGCGGATCACGCCCAGGACGCGCGCCATTCTCGCGGCCAATACCAACGGCCATCCCGCGCCCTGGTCGGAGCTGCGCGACATCGCGGACCGGTGCGGCGTCCTGCTGCTGGAGGATTCAACCGAGGCGATCGGTTCGCGCTACAAGGACAGGCTGGTCGGCAGTTTTGGCGATGTCGCCGTGTTCGATTTCGCGCAACCCTCGCTGCTGACCTGCGGCGAGGGCGGAATGGTCGTCACCGACGACATCGACCTCGCGGTGACCTTGCGCCGTCACCGCTCACACCGGCTGAGCGAGCGCTCCTCGGTCGTGGTGAGCTCGACGGCTGCCTATCAAGCCGGGATCAGCGATCTCGCGGCAGCGCTTGGCCTCGCCCAGCTCAAACGTATCGACGAGATCATCGAACGCCGCCGGCTGGTCGAGCAGCTCTATGCGACGCATGTGCAGTCCTTCGAGGGCATCAAGCCCCCCTATATCGCCCCCGACGTGACGGAGGTGAACTGGTTCCTCTATCTCGTGCATCTGGGCACGCGCTTCACCCGTTCCAGTCGCGACGCCATTGCCGAGGATCTCCGGGTCGAGCAGGTCGAGGCCGTCGCCTACAGCCATCCGCTGCATTTACAGCGGCATTACTTCGATCTCGGCTACCGGCGCGGCGACCTTCTGGTGACCGAGAAGATCGCCGATCGCGCGGTCGCGCTGCCGTTCCACACCCATCTGACGGACAGCCAGATCGAATTCATCGTCGAGACCATGAAGGACGCCTCGATCAACGTGGGCGCGGGTGCGGCGATCTACTGAAAGAGCCCATCACCAACGAAGAGGATGACGATCATGACCACGCTGACCGTGATGCCCGCCGGCAAGACCATTGAGGTTTCCGAGGGAACGACAATTCTTGCCGCTCTGCTCGGCGCCGAGATCGCGATTCCGCACAAATGCGAAGGTCAGGCCAAATGCGGCTCCTGCCACATCTTCGTGCAGGAAGGACGCAAGGGCTTGTCCAAGATCGCGCGGCTCGAGAACGAGAAGCTCGACAGCATCGTCGGGGTCGGGTCGAAGTCGCGCCTCGCCTGCCAGGCCACCGTGCTTGGCACCGAGGACGTCAAGATCGAGCTGCTCGGCTTCTCGTCGGGTTTCTGAGCGGGGGAGTGGCACGATGGATACGCAGAAGCTCATTCTCCACGCGCGCTTTGCGCCGAACGGCACCGTGGTCGAGATCAGCGAACGGCCAGAGGGCCTCACCCCGCAGGCCTGGTTCGACTTTCTCAGCGACAAGGCCGGCGACGTCTACCAGGCGCTTGCCGGCGGCCGCGGCGTGTTCCGCCTGACGCGCGAGGAACTGACGGCGCTGAAGCAGGCGGCCGCGCCGGCGGCGGCCTAGCCCGGGAGAGCGCGGATGGCGAGCGAAGAGATCGACGTGTTCGTCATCTGTGCGAGCGACGAGATCGAGCGCGGCGGCGCGCGGGCGTTCAGCCTGTCGCGCTTCGATGCGTCCGGCGAGAGCCGGCCGTTCCCGATCGTCGTGATCCGAACCCATGGCAACGACTATGTCGGTTACGTCAATGCCTGCCCGCATGACGGGGTCTGGCTCAATATCGGCAGCGGGGATTTCTTCACGCAGGACCGCGCCTTCCTGAAATGCGGCCGCCACGGTGCCACCTTCGAGATCGACAGCGGGATCTGCATCGACGGGCCCTGCAGCGGCAAGAGCCTCCAACCCATCGCGCTCACCGTCGTCGACGGCGAGGTCTGCCTCTGCGGGGAGCGGCTGGTCGAGGACGACCGTCCGTTCAACGCGTTCGACGACCATGACGAGACCATGGATATCATGATTCATCCGGATTAGCGGAGAAGGGGTCGTGACCGTCGCCCAGCTGCTTGATCGCCTGAAGAGGCTGCCGGAGGACGCCGTCGTGCTGATGGACAGCGGCGGCGGGCTCTCGCGCGTCTCGACGGTGGAGTTTGTCGCCGATCAAGGCCCCGGCGCGCCGGCGGAGGTTATCCTGTCGCCCAGCATGGACGAGTAGGCACAACGAGAGGCTTCGGCATGAGCGATACGGTGGTCACTGTCTCGATGTACGAACGGATCGGCGGGCCGGTCGTGATCGACCGCCTGGTGGAGGGCTTCTATCGCCGGATGGACGCACTGCCCGAGGCCGCCGGCATTCGCGCCATGCACGCGGACGACCTGACGTCGACCAAGCAGGTGCTGAAGCGATACCTCACCGAATGGACCGGAGGGCCAAAGCTCTATTCGCCCGAGAAGGGCCACCCCCGGCTGCGCCAGCGCCACATGGGCTTTCCGATCGGCAGCGCCGAGCGCGACGCTTGGCTGTTGTGCATGCGCGGCGCGCTGGGGGAGACTGTCGTCGACGAAGTAGCGCGAGCCGAGCTCGACGCGGCGCTCACCAAGCTCGCCGACTGGATGCGCAACCAGGCCGGCAATCCGCACGATGCGCGCGGTGGGCCTCACTGAGGGGCTTGAGAGATTGTCCAGCGGATGGATAGGTAACAAAACAGACCGGATGGATGGGTAACAGTCGTTCATGATTTGGTCGGCTGGGGCGCAGCGCTAGAGCTGCGCCCCAGCTTGCGTGTTTTCTGGTCGATGATGCCGATCGGTACGTCGAAGAAGCGCACTTGCCAGGAGCCCTCCTCGGTTTCCTCGACGGCAACGGCTTCACCACCGAGAGCGCTGCAAATGTGGATGAACTCGCCTCGCCATTTGATCTCGCCGTTGGAGCGGACCTGGCGCACCGCAGCTTCGGCCGGGTAATCCGGCTCGGGAAGCCGCCTCGGCATTGCACGTGGCGAGGGCTGATAGACGCTGGCAGGTGGGCGTTGGCCAAGCGACTCGTGCGGCCGCTCCTCGTTGTAGTCGCGCATGAATGCCGCAAAGCGACGGGCCTGCACAGCCTGGGTCGGCGGCGTTGGCCGCATGGCTTCCAGAAGCGTGAGGTGGAAACGCTCGTGCCGGCCATTCTGCTGCGGATGGCCAGGGTCAATCCGTTCATGGCGGATGCCAAGCTTGATCCACCATACCGACAGCGCGGTCAGACCGGTGATCCCGGTCGAGGCGAACGGCGAGCCGTTGTCAGAGCGGATTATCTGCGGCAAGCCGTACTCGCGAAATGCCCGCTCCAGCAGAGGCTGGCACTCGGCATATTGCGTGCTACCCGTCGCCGCCAGGCTAATCAAATAGCGGCTGAAGCCATCGGTCGCCGTGAACGGTTCAACGCGATATCCGTCGCCCAACCGGATCCAGCCCTTGTGGTCGAGGGCCCATACATGGTTGGCATGCTGAGGCACCGTCAGTTGCCTCATCCGCGGCGGCGCACGTCGCCGGACCCTGCGGTCGTCAACCAGTCCCGCCCGTTTGAGAATCTCGCCTGCCGTCGAGGCAGACGGCCAATCGACATCCCCTTGACGAGCCTCAAGCTTGCTCACGATCTTGCGCGGTCCCCAACTCGGCCGCTCAAGCCGCAGCCCCACAATCGCATCCACGATGTGCTGTGGCGTCGCTCGCCCATGCACCCGCGCTGCATGCGACCGATCCGCAAGCCCTCCAGGTCCTTCCAGCCGGTAGCGCTCCAACCATTTGTAACCGGTCTTGCGGCTGATCTCGTAGCGCTCGCAAAGCTCCGTCATCGTCCACAAGCCGGTTCGATGTTCCGAAATGAAGCTAACCCGTTCGTCCATTGTGCAGCTCTCTCGCCAAGGCATCGGCTGTTCCTCCCAGCCGACAGAGAACTGTCACCCATCCATCCGGTCTACTGTGTTACCTATCTATCCGGTCTGGACAAGATCTTTCCTTCTCCCCTTGTGGGAGAAGGTGGAGCGAAGCGCCGGATGAGGGTTTCGCTCCGCGCCCTCGAACAAGAGTTTCTCTCGCGGAGAGAACCTCTCACCCGTCTCGCCGCTACGCCATAGCCGATGCGAAGCATCGGCGTTCTTGAGAACGGCGGCCGAAGGCCGCCTATGCCACCCTCTCCCACAAGGGGAGAGGGACCACTCTCACCCCGACAACGGCAATCCGAAGAATTCCTCCTCGGAGCCGCCCCAGGCCTTGTGCAAGGCAAGGCCGCTCTGCCACCGGCCCAGCTCGGACTCATTGGCGGTGCGATGAGTGATCTTGCCATCGGGCTTCTCGGCCAGCAGGAAGGTCCTGCCGTTGCGAATGAAGCGGTTGAGGTCTTTGGTGTCGGTCGGCCGCACCACGCAGCGCGGCGCATCGTCGATGAGGATGGTGGTCGGAAGCATCGCGCGGGGCTCCCTCAATCAGTCGGCGGCCCGAGATCGTCGTCGCCCTTCTTCTTTTTCTTCTTCTCGGTCTTGGCCTGGGCATAGGCGCCGGCATTCTTCAACAGGATCGGCTTCTGTCCCTCGACATATTGCGAGATCCAGAACAGAGTCCGTTCCAGTGCCGTCGCCGCCGCGTCCTCGCGATAGCTGCCGCGCTCGCCGCAGCCGAAACCCTTGATGGACTCGGGATAAGTGAAGGCGCTGACATCGGGACGCCAGGCGCGAAATTGCGTGATGGCCTCGAGCGGCAGCTCCGGGTCGCTCTCGCCGAAATGCAGCAGCGTCGGCACCTTGCGCTTCTCGCGATAGTCGGCAACGGTCTCGCTGCCGTCATAGCCGATCACGCAGGCAATGCCGTTGACCTTGTTGGCCGCGGTGTAGGCGAGGTCGCCGCCCCAGCAATAGCCGACGACCGCAACCTTGCCGGCGTGCTTCACCGAATCGACGGCCGCCTGGATGTCCGAGATCGCCTGCGCCCTGTCGATCTGCACGCTGATGGCGGTGCCTTCGGCCTTGCCGCCGTCGTCGTGACCGAGACTGATGCCCGGCTTCACGCGGTCGAACAGGGACGGTGCGATCGCGACATAGCCCTTGGCCGCAAAAGCGTCGGCAACCTCACGGATCTCGGTCGTGACGCCGAAGACATCCTGAAGGACCACGACGGCTCCCTTGGGCGTCTCCGCAGGCTCGGCTCGATAGGCGGTGAAACTTGCTCCGTCGCTGGCGGTCAGATCGATCATGGCATCCTCTCCTCTCCGGTGGGGCTTGTGGTTGTTCTAGAGCAAGCCGAGCTCGAGCTTGACGTCGTCGCTCATCCGCGAGGAGTCCCATGGCGGATCAAACACCAGCTGCACCGCGACCTCAGTGACGCCATTGACTTCGATGACCGCCTTCTCCACCCAGGACAGCATCTCGCCGGCGACCGGACAGCCCGGCGCGGTCAGCGTCATGTCGATCTCGATAAGGCCGCCGTCCTTCGGCGCGATCCGGTAGATCAGGCCGAGGTCGTAGATGTTCACGGGAATCTCAGGGTCGTGAACCGTGCGCAGCGCGGCGACGATGCCCACGATCAGCGTCTCGTTGTCGGCAAGCTCTGTGCTCGTCATCGCTCCCTCATTGAAGTCCCTCGGCGAGCGCCGCAACGACTGGCCAGCCCACCGCGCCTGCAGGGTCGAGCCTACGCAGGGCCGCGAGCAGCTCGTGTGCCTGCCTACGCTCGTCCTTGCGCAGATGGATGAAGGCGAGCGCTTTCAACGTGTAGAGCGCGAAGCGGCCGGCGCCTTCCGGCAGCTCGGCCTGTGGCTGCCAACTTCGCCAATCGGGATCCAGGCCGGCCTGGTGGGCGGCCTCGCGCAGCCCGCGCTCGGCGATGCTCTGAGCCTCGTCGAGACGGCCGCGATAGGTATGGGTCTTGTAAAGGCAGAAATAGACCGCGAGCTCGGTCGGGGCCGCATCGAGAGCCTTGCGAAAGATCCGATCGGCCTCGATCGGGTTCCGCCGATAGCTCACCACGCCCTGCTGGAGCAGCGAGTCGATCTCCGGTGCAAGCTCGCCGAAATTGATGCCGTCGGAGTCGACGAGCACGGCCGTCATGATGCGCTCGCCGGCATCGCGATCGGGCGCCGCTCGTCCAATCTGCTGGAGCCTGTGTGAGACAATTCGAGTTCCTCCTCTGGCATGGCGCTATGCGGATGCAGTCCTCACAAAGCAAAAGCCGGGCCGGACGAGATTGCGGCGAAAAGCGCGTTGTTTCCTGCCATTGCGAGGGTTCGTCGCAGTGTCCGGAGCGAGGTCCGTCGGCATTCGTCACGTCATCGACATGCACGCACGAAGTGTTGTCGCAAGCCGGACATCGCTGTGATGCCCGGCACGCAAGTCCCTCTGAACACACATGTTCCGAAACTGGTTTGGCGCTTGCATGGTTCGGACGCAGAGCAGGAGTGTACGACATGGCTATGGCGGGACCGGACATCGAGCAATTGATCAGGGACGCGTTTCCGGACGCTCATGTGATCGTCACCGATCTGGCCGGCGACGGCGACCATTACGGCGCGCGCGTCGTCTCGCAGGCGTTTGCCGGCAAGAGCCGGATCCAGCAGCATCAGATGGTCTATGCCGCCTTGAAAGGGAAAATGGGCGAGGCGCTGCATGCGCTGGCGCTCGAGACCGCGGTGCCGACATGACTATGGAAGGATAGACGAATGAGCGAATCGACCGAACAACGGATCAGGGACATCATCTCAGGCAGCGATGTCGTGCTGTTCATGAAGGGCGTTCCGGCCGCGCCGCAATGCGGCTTCTCCGGCAGCGTCGTGCAGATCCTGAATGGTCTCGGCGTGCCCTTCACCGGCATCAACGTGCTCGCCGATCCCGACATCCGCGAAGGTATCAAGTCATTCTCGAACTGGCCGACCATTCCCCAGCTTTACGTCAAGGGCGAGTTTCTCGGCGGCTGCGACATCGTGCGCGAGATGTTCAAGCTGGGTGAGCTGGCAGCCGTGCTGAACGACAAGGGTGTTGCGGTGGCGGCGTCATGAGCGACGGGATGACCGAGGAGTTCGAGCTGCCGCAGCTCTACCGCCATCACGTCTTCGCCTGCCACACCCAGCGGCCGCCCGCCCATCCGCGCAGTAGCTGCGGTGCGTCCGGCGGCGGGCCGCTGTGGGAGCGGCTCGGAAAGGCCATCGAGGCGAAAGGACTCACCGATGTCGGCTTCACCGCATCGGGTTGTCTCGGCTTCTGCGCCGCCGGCCCGCTGATGGTCGTTTACCCAGACGGCGTCTGGTACCGGCCGACGACGCCCGAGGATATCGACGAGATCGTCGATGAACACCTGAGACAAGGCCGGCGCGTCGATCGTCTGGTGATGGTGCTGGCGCGGAGCTGAGTGCTACCGTTGCGCCGAGCGCGGCATCGTCTCCGGCCGCGTGCAGCCCTGAAAGTCGTTTCGCTCAGCGCCGAGCAGCGACGGGACCGGCTCGCGGTCGAAGCCGGCGCATCTGGCGTCGCCGGCTTCGATCAGCGGACGCCGGATCAGCAGGGGATCGTCGCGCATCAGCGCGATGGCGTCCGCCGCGTCGATCTCTGCCGGGTTCACCTCGCCGGATTTGACGCGAGGCGCGGCGGGGTTGAACCAGGACGTGACGGGGCTCGTACCGAAGAACGTGAGCAGACGCTCTGCAGTCCACGGCTCGGTCAGGAGATTCCTCGCAATCACCTGATGGCCTGCCGCCTCCAGCGCGCGGATTTGCCGGGCGTTGGTTCCGCAACCGGGCTTCTGGTAGAACAGGATCGTGGCCACGCCGCTGGTCCTATTTCATCATGCTGAGCTGCACCAGCGGCGCGGCGCCGCCGCGGCCGAGGATGGTGTCGACCTTCTTGCGGACACCTTCGAGCGTCAGCGGCTTCACCACCGCCCCATGGGCGCCGGCCTTCATGGCTTCAACCGCGGTGGCCTCGTCGGACTTGTCGGTGACGATGAGGATGCGGACGCCTGGAAATTTCGCGCCGAGATCGCCGACCAGGCCGGCGCCCCGCGCCTTCAGGAACGAGACGCCGAGCAGCACCAAGTCCGGCCTCAGCCAGTCCACGCCCTTCTCATAGGCCTCTTCCGGCGTGGCGAGCTCGTGGGTCTCGATCTCGTCATGCAGCATAAACTGCAGTGCTGCGCGGGTGATCTCGTCCTCGTCGACAACGAACACGCGCCGCTGGTCGACCGCCTTGGCCGTCTCGACACCGATCTGCATCAGTCGTTCTCCTCTATGGCTTCGCGAGAAGAGGTAGCAATTTCCGTTCCGCATCTGCGCACGGCAATCACGGTGCATTGGCACCGCAAGCACGCCGATTCTTGTCCGGTTTCTGACAGAGACCGTACCTCTGTAGGGTTCGGCACAGCTCCTGTCGGCGGCGGCCCTCGAAATATTTCGCAAGCGCAGTCAGCGTCTTAGAGCGCGCGCAGCGAATGGCACGCCAGTTGCTATTTGGATGCCGCAACAACGAGTGAGGGCTGAGAACACGCCGACGCCGCTGGCGAGCGATGTTCTCCTTCCCGAACCCCGCGGGCCCACGCTTCTGAGAGAGAAGCAAATCTCGCGCGAGCAGCGCGGAGTCATTTGGCAATCGGTTGATGGAGAGCAACATGTCTTCACTGAGGCAAATCGCGTTTTACGGCAAGGGTGGCATCGGCAAATCGACGACGTCGCAGAACACGCTCGCGGCGCTTGCCGAGATGGGTCACAAGATCCTGATCGTCGGCTGCGATCCCAAGGCGGACTCGACCCGCCTGATCCTGCACGCCAAGGCGCAGGACACCATTCTGAGCCTCGCGGCCAACGCGGGCAGCGTCGAGGATCTCGAGATCGAGGACGTCATGAAGGTCGGCTACCGGGACATTCGCTGCGTCGAGTCCGGCGGACCGGAGCCCGGCGTCGGCTGCGCCGGCCGCGGCGTCATCACCTCGATCAACTTCCTGGAAGAGAACGGCGCCTATGAGGACATCGACTATGTGTCCTACGACGTGCTCGGCGACGTCGTCTGCGGCGGCTTCGCGATGCCGATCCGCGAGAACAAGGCGCAGGAAATCTACATCGTGATGTCCGGCGAGATGATGGCGATGTACGCCGCCAACAACATCTCCAAGGGCATTCTGAAGTACGCCAATTCCGGCGGCGTTCGTCTCGGCGGCCTGGTCTGCAACGAGCGTCAGACCGACAAGGAGCTGGAACTGGCGGAAGCGCTGGCCAAGAAGCTCGGCACCCAGCTCATCTATTTCGTGCCGCGCGACAACATCGTGCAGCATGCGGAGCTGCGCCGCATGACGGTGCTGGAATACGCGCCGGATTCCCAGCAGGCGGATCATTATCGCAAGCTCGCGACCAAGATCCATAACAACGGCGGCAAGGGCATCATCCCGACCCCGATCAGCATGGACGAGCTCGAGGACATGCTGATGGAGCACGGCATCATGAAGGCGGTGGACGAAAGCCAGATCGGCAAGTCCGCGGCCGAGCTCGCGATCGCCTGACGATCCTGCCGGCCTTCCCATCCGGGAAGGCCGGCCTCTCTCGACAACTCGAGCGGCATAACCGGCGGAGTCTTCCGTGATTGCGGCGCAGGCGAGGACGAGCGAAGCGGCGGCGAACCGACCAGCATGGCCCCTTGGGCCGCATGCTGGAATAGCGTTCTACCGTCTGCTGACCGGCTGCGACCCGGCAGAAGCCGATATCCGCGCCGACGATGATTTCGACCGTCACGTGCTGGCCTCGATCCTGGCCGCAGCGGTGATGGATGGCGGCCCTCTCGCCGAACGTGTGGGGCTGTCGGAGCAGGACCTCAACGACCTGCTTGCCCGCAATTTCCCCTCCGCCATGGTCCGCGCGTTCGCATGGTTGCCAAGATCCGCTTCCGGGAGCGAGGACGAGACCATCATGGTGCGTGATCTCCTGCTGGCGCAGCGTTCGACCGCAGGCGATGTCGGGCACTGGCTCGCGGCCATGGTCGCGCGGCGCGCGATCGAGCCGAACCACCTCTGGGAAGATCTCGGGTTGCGTGAGCGCTCCGAGCTGTCGCGCCTGCTGGCGCGCCATTTTGCCCCGCTGGCACAGCGAAACACGGCGAACATGCGCTGGAAGCGTTTCTTCTACCGCATGCTGTGTGAGGACGACGGCTTCGTCATGTGCACGACACCCGTCTGCACGGAGTGTAACGATTTCGATCTCTGTTTCGGCGAGGAGAGCGGCGAGAGCCGGATGGCGGAGCGTCGGCGCGAAATCTTGCGCGGCGACGGCGAACGGGGCGATGCCGCCCGACCCGCGTGAGGTGATCATGTACGCTTATCCCGGAGCTCTCTCGGTCGACGTGATGGATGCAGGGGCGCCCGCGCAGTTCCAGGAGGAAGAATGCCCGCTGTCGCAGCGGTTGCGCGGCGCGGGCCTGCGGCCGACGCGCCAGCGCATCTTGCTGGGGGAGCTGCTGTACGGTCGAGGCGATCGGCATGTCACGGCGGAGATGCTCTTTGCCGAAGCAGCCGAAGCCAACATCCAGTTGTCGCTGGCGACCGTCTACAACACGCTGAACCAGTTCACCCAGGCCGGCCTGCTGCGCCGGATCGGACTGGATGGCTCGCGCTCGTTCTTCGATACCAACACGACGGTGCATCCGCATTTCTACCTTCACGGCGAGGATGTCCTGATCGACGTGCCCGAGACGCTCGTCCTCGCGCAGGTGCCCGAGCCTTTGCCGGGCCATGAAATCTCGCGGCTCGACATCATCATTCACATCCGTCGCAAGGCCTCCGACATCTGACACCCCTGTCTGCCCCTGTCGCATTTGCGACAAACCGGGTGGTGCCGAGAAGCCCATCAATTTCAGGTGTTTGACGGTGGTTCTGACACTGGCACGAGGGTTGCTGAACTCCTGATCGGAATGAATGATTGGAGGACGCGGATGGCGTTTCCCGGCCCAACGACCCGATCGGACGGAGTTCAGCACCGGCCCGTCGTTCTCAACGACACCACCTTGCGCGACGGCGAACAGGCGCCGGGCGTCGCCTTCACCACCGCGGAGAAACTCTCGATCGCCCGCGCGCTGGCCTCTGCCGGCGTCACCGAGATCGAAGCCGGCACGCCTGCCATGGGCCATGACGAGGTGAGTGCGATCCGCGCCATCGTGGAAGCCGGCTTGTCGGCGACCGCGATCGGCTGGTGCCGCATGCGCACGGCCGACGTCGACGCGGCGATCGAGGCCGGCGTGTCCATGGTGAACGTCTCGATCCCGGCCTCCGACGTGCAGATCGCCGCCAAGCTTAGTGGCGGACGACCGGCGGCGCTGGAGCAGGTGAGCCGGGTGGTCGGCTATGCCCGCGACAGAGACCTCGACGTTGCGGTCGGCGGCGAGGATTCCTCGCGCGCCGATGTGGATTTCCTGGCCGAGCTGATCGCGACCGCGAAGGCAGCAGGCGCCCGGCGCTTCCGTATCGCGGACACCTTGAGCGTGCTCGATCCCGACGCCTCTTTCGCGTTGCTGGCGGCGCTCCGCGCGACGACCGACCTCGAGCTCGAATTCCACGGCCATGACGATCTCGGCCTTGCGACGGCCAACACGCTGGCCGCGATCAAGGCCGGTGCGACGCACGCCTCGGTCACCGTGATCGGCCTCGGCGAGCGGGCGGGCAATGCACCGCTGGAGGAGGTCGCCGTGGCGCTCAAGCAGCTCTACGGCTGCGAGACCGGCATTGTTCTCCCAGAGCTGGAGAAGGTTGCATCCGTCGTCGCGGCCGCGGCCGCACGCGCCATTCCGCTCAACAAGGCGATCGTCGGTGAGCACGTCTTTACCCACGAATCCGGCATTCACGTCGACGGTCTGTTGAAGGATCAGCGCACCTATCAGGCGCTGGACCCGCGGCTGCTCGGCCGCTCGAACCGCATCGTGATCGGCAAGCATTCCGGGCTTGCGGCGATCACGGCGCTGCTCGCCGAGCTGAAGCTGTCCGTCAGCGCCGAGGAAGCCAGATCCGTTCTCGCCCGCGTCCGCCGGCATGCCGTCGAGCACAAGGGTGCGGTTGCCCACGAGACGGTGAGGGCGATCTGGCGCGAGGTGCGCGAGCGCTCGCTTCTCAATTGCGCGTGAGGGTCCCATGGCATGCGTCGTCGATGTTCCGCTCGCCGAACCGTCTCCACCGGAAGCGGTGAAGCCATCTCTGCTCAAGTTGATCCGTGAGGACATCGGCTGCGTGCGCCAGCGCGATCCCGCCGCGCGCGGCCAGGTCGAGACGCTCCTGACTTATCCCGGCATTCATGCCGTGATCTGGTACCGGCTCGCGAACCGGCTGTGGACGTCGGGCTGGCGCTTTCCCGCCCGGCTTCTGTCCTGGTTCGGTCGCTTCGCCAGCAATGTCGACATTCATCCCGGTGCGCGCATCGGCCGGCGCTTCTTCATCGATCATGGCGCCTGTGTCGTCATCGGCGAGACCGCCGAGATCGGCGACGACGTCACGCTCTATCACGGCGTCACCCTGGGCGGCACGTCTTGGTCTCCCGGCAAGCGCCATCCGACGCTGGAGGACCGCGTCGTAGTGGGAGCGGGCGCGAAGATCCTCGGGCCGATTACGGTCGGCGCCGGCTCGCGCGTCGGCGCCAATTCGGTGGTGATCGACAGCACGCCGCCCGACGTCACCGTGGTCGGCATTCCCGCGCGCGTCGTACGCCCGCAACTCAGCCATCGCCGCGTCGTCGGCCGGATCGATCTCGACCATCATCTGATGCCGGATCCGGTCGGCGACGCCATTGCCGTATTGCTCGACCGCGTCGAGTTCCTGGAAGCGCGGCTGAGCCACATGCAGAGGCGCGCCAGGGACACTGGCGCATCCACCTCGCAGAGCCAGATGGAGACCGACAATGGCTGATGGAATTCTCGCACAGCTCAACAAGGCCTCGGCAGCCGAGGAGTTCTTCACGCTGCTCGGCGTCGACTACGATCCCAAGATCGTCAACGTGGCGCGGCTGCATATTCTCCGGCGCATGGGCCAGTACCTTGCCGGGGAGGATTTCTCCGGCGTTGCGGACGAGGTCGTGGCGGAGCGGTGCAAGACCGTGCTGGAGCGGGCCTATGCGGACTTCGTCGCGTCCTCGCCGATCGACCAGCGGGTCTTCAAGGTCCTGAAGGACGCCGTCGCGCCGCAGCCGAAGCAGGCGCCGGCGTTGGTGCAGATCGGTGTGCTGAAGTGACCCCGCGCCCTGTCGTATTTGCGACGCGTGTCGCAGCGGCGTTGTCGGCTCCCGGCCGGAAGCGGATGCAAGCGATACCGTCGCGCCTTCAAGTCGTTGCGCCACCGCCTGATTTTCGTCGTTCGCGGAGTTGGTACGACACTTGCTGTTCTTCCTCTGAACGAGGTTTCTGAAGACGAGTCCCGGAGGCGCACATGCACATCGTCGTCTGCATCAAGCAGGTCCCCGATTCCGCGCAGATTCGCGTGCATCCCGTGACCAACACCATCATGCGCCAGGGCGTGCCGACCATCATCAATCCCTATGATCTGTTCGCGCTGGAAGCGGCCCTGGAGCTGCGCGATCAGTTCGGCGGCGAGGTCACGGTGTTGACCATGGGGCCCCCTTCGGCGGAAGACAGCCTTCGCAAGGCGCTGACCTTCGGCGCCGACCGCGCCGTGCTGCTGACCGACCGCTTCTTTGCCGGTGCCGATACGCTGGCCACCACCTATGCGCTCGCAACCGCGATCCGCAATATCTCGACCGAATTCGGCGCCCCGGATATCGTCTTTACGGGTAAGCAGACCATCGACGGCGACACCGCACAGGTCGGGCCCGGCATCGCCAAGCGGCTCGGCCTGTTGCAGCTCACCTATGTCGCCAGGATCAGCGCGCTGGACCTGCAGGCCCGCACCATCGATGCGGAGCGCCGCTCCGAAGGCGGCGTGCAGATGCTGCGCACCAGGCTGCCCTGCCTCGTCACCATGCTGGAGGCGACCAACCAGATCCGCCGCGGCGCGATGGCCGATGCCCTGCGCGCCGCACGTGCGCCGATCGTGAAGTGGAGCGCGCAGGAAGCCGGAGTCGAGGACATCTCGAAATGCGGCCTGCGCGGCTCGCCCACCATCGTCAAGCGGGTGTTCGCCCCGGCCGCGCGCAGCGAGAAGGCTGCGCTGATCGAGGTCGGCGAGCAGCCGGCGGAGGCGCTGATCGACGCCATCTTCAAGCGCCAGCCGGCGCTCGAGACCGAGCTCGCGGCGCTGGCGCGCGGCTATTGAGGCGAGGGGGAACGAGCACATGAGCACTGCACCAAAAACCGCCGCACCCGCTGCAGGCCGCGCTGCGACCAAGAAGGAGCTGCCCGAGCACTTCAAGGCCTACAAGCACGTCTGGGTCTTCATCGAGCAGGAGCGTGGCCAGGTTCACCCGGTCTCCTGGGAGCTGATGGGTGCCGGTCGCAAGCTCGCCGACAAGCTCAAGGTCGATCTCGCCGCGGTCGTGATCGGGCCGGAAGGCGAGGCGACGCAGAGCGCCGCCGCGGAGTCCTTCTGCTACGGCGCCGATCTCGTCTACGTGGTCGCCGACGATCTGCTCGCCGACTACCGCAACGAGTCCTATACCAAGGCGCTGACCGACGTCGTCAACACCTACAAGCCCGAGATCCTGCTGCTTGGCGCCACCACGCTCGGCCGCGACCTTGCAGGTTCGGTGGCAACGACGCTGCTTACTGGGCTGACGGCGGACTGCACCGAGCTCGACGTCGATGCCGACGGCTCGCTCGCCGCGACGCGGCCGACCTTCGGCGGGTCGCTGCTCTGCACGATCTACACGCTGAACTACCGGCCGCAGATGGCGACCGTGCGGCCGCGCGTGATGCCGATGCCGGAGCGCCTTACGCGTCCGGTCGGCCGCATCGTCAGCCATCCGCTCGGCCTCGTCGAGGACGACATCGTGACCAAGGTCCTGTCGTTCCTGCCCGATCGCGACTCCGCAAAGTCCAATCTCGCCTATGCCGACGTCGTCGTCGCCGGCGGCCTGGGGCTCGGATCGCCGGAGAATTTCCAGCTGGTGCGCCAGCTCGCCACGGTGATCGGCGCCGAATACGGCTGCTCGCGGCCGCTGGTGCAGAAAGGCTGGGTCACCTCCGACCGGCAGATCGGCCAGACCGGCAAGACCATCCGGCCAAAGCTCTATATCGCAGCCGGCATCTCCGGTGCGATCCAGCATCGCGTCGGCGTCGAGGGCGCCGACCTCATCGTCGCCATCAACACCGATCGGAATGCGCCGATCTTCGATTTTGCCCATATGGGCATCGTCACCGACGCCATCCGGTTGCTTCCGGCTCTGACCGCGGCTTTTCAGGCCCGGCTGTCGCCGCATTCACGCGACCGGATCGCGAGCTAGAAAGGAGAGGCGCCATGATCGAGGAGAAGTTCGATGCGATCGTCGTCGGGGCCGGCATGGCCGGCAATGCGGCGGCGCTCACGCTGGCCCAGCGCGGCCTCAAGGTGCTTCAACTGGAGCGCGGCGAGTATTCCGGTTCGAAGAACGTGCAAGGCGCGATCCTCTATGCCGACATGTTGGAGAAGCTGATCCCGGATTTCCGCGAGGACGCGCCGCTGGAGCGGCATCTGGTCGAGCAGCGGTTCTGGATGATGGACGACCGCTCGCACACCGGTCTGCATTATCGCTCCGATGATTTCAACGAGGAGCGACCGAACCGCTACACCATCATCCGCGCCCAGTTCGACAGATGGTTCTCCCAGAAGGTCCGCGAAGCCGGCGCTACGGTGCTGTGTGAGACCACCGTGACTGAACTGGCGCAGGACGCCTATGGCAAGGTGATCGGCGTGCGCACCGACCGCGCCGATGGCGAGATCCACGCCGACGTCGTGGTGCTGGCGGAAGGAGTCAACGGCCTGCTCGGCACCCGCGCCGGCCTGCGCAAACGGCCGACGGCGGACAAGGTCGCGCTGGCCGTGAAGGAGATGCATTTTCTGCCGCGCGAGACCATCGAAGCCCGCTTCAACCTCCGGGGTGACGAGGGCATGGTGATCGAGGCCGCCGGCACCATCTCGCGCGGCATGACCGGCATGGGCTTCATCTACGCCAACAAGGAGTGCATCTCGCTCGGCATCGGCTGCCTCGTTGCGGACTTCCAGCGCACCGGAGAGACGCCGTACGGCCTGCTCGACCGCTTCAAGCGCCATCCCTCTGTGGCGCCGCTGATCGAGGGATCCGAGGTGAAGGAATATGCCGCGCACCTCATTCCCGAAGGCGGCTTCAAGGCCATCCCGCAGCTCTATGGCGAGGGCTGGGTCGTGGTCGGCGACGCCGCCCAGCTCAACAACGCCATCCACCGCGAGGGCTCGAACCTCGCGATGACCTCGGGCCGGATCGCGGCGGAAGCGATCTTCCAGGTCAAGTCGCGCAAGGATCCGATGACGGCGGAGAACCTGTCGCTCTACAAGAAGATGCTGGACGAGTCCTTCGTCATCAAGGATCTCAAGAAGTACAAGGACATGCCGGCGCTGATGCACACTCAGTCGCAGAACTTCTTCCTGACCTATCCCGAGCTCGTCTCCAAGGCGATGCAGAACTTCCTGCGCGTCGACGGCACACCGAAGGTCGAGAAGGAGAAGACGACCTTCAAATCGTTCATCAAGGCGCGGTCGTGGAGCGGACTGTTCGGCGATGCCTTCCGCCTCGCACGCGCCTGGCGGTGATTTCAAAGGAAGCGCAACACTGGCGATGGAGACTTAAGGCCATGTCGATCGAACCATCCGTGCGTGTCGAGGACAAGCTATTCTACAACCGATATCTGGTCGATGCCGGACGAGCCCACATCAAGGTGAGGCCCCACACCACCCCGTCCCCGGAGCTGCTCAGCATGCTCAAGGCCTGCCCGGCGCGTTGCTACGAGCTCAACGACAAGGGCCAGGTCGAGATCACCGTCGACGGCTGCATCGAATGCGGGACTTGCCGCGTGATCTGCGAGGGAAGCGGCGACATCGAGTGGAGCTATCCGCGCGGTGGCTACGGCGTGCTGTTCAAGTTCGGCTAATCGATGAAGCTCAGCGCGCGCAACGTTCTGCCCGGACGGGTGATCGCGGTCACCAAGGGCATGACGACGGCCCATGTGAAGATCGAGCTCGCGCCGGGGCTGGTGGTATTCTCCGCGATCACCAACGAGGCGGTGGACGATCTCGCGTTGCAAGTCGGCGATGCCGTCTCGGCCGTGATCAAGTCATCCGACGTGATGATCGGCAAGTAGCGCCGCAGGCGCCTCGGCGGGCGCGCGCGCGGCGCGGGCCCGCTTCATCCGTGCCGACAGCTCCTGCCACCAGCCCTCGATCGCCCCGCGCTCGCATAAGAGCGTGGTGCCGATCCCGCCGGTAAAATCATTCCAGGCGTCCAGGCATTTCTCCGGCACCGCCGTGAGCACGGGGATGCCGGCGGCGATGGCGGCGGCCAGCTCGTCGCGCAGACCGCCGCCGGCGGCCTCCTGCTTGGAGAATTTGTTGATCACGACGAGATCGACATCGGCCGCGATCGCATGCGCGACGGCAACGGCCGCTTCGGCCAAGCCCGCGGCGTCGAGCTTGCAGGCCATGGCGCCCGAGCCGAGCGGTTGGCAGATCGAGATCTCCGCGCTGGTCATGAGGTCGATCGCCGCCATGCCGATCTGGCAGCCCGCGCCGTCCTTGACGTTGCGCTGGACCACGCCGCCGATCCGCTCGCCCGATCGCGCGAGGTTCTGGGCGAAGTCGGCGAGCAGGCCGTCGACGTCGTCCTGGGGACGGTAGAGGATCGCGGCGACGCGGTTCGGGTCGATGTCGTGGAAGTCGATCGGCATGGAAGTCATCCTCATCGGGTTTCCTACGCTCTTCCGTCGTCGCGAGCAATCTCCAAGCCGGTCGCGGCTCCCGGCCAGCGGTATCGGGTGGAGGCTGTGCAGCGGGCCGGAGCCGACGACGCGGCCTTGCTCCATCAGCACCAGATGATCAGCGAAGCGCTCGATCTCGCTCATGTCGTGGCTGATATAGAGCACCGGAAGCGACAGACGGTCGTGCAGCCGCTCGAGGAACGGCAATATCTCGTCCTTGGTGGTGCGGTCGAGCGCAGCCAGCGGCTCGTCCATCAGAAGGAGCTTGGGCTGGGACAGCAGCGCACGGCCGATCGCGACGCGCTGCCGCTCGCCGCCGGAGAGGCGGCGGGGCGAGCGGTCGAGCAGCGCGGCAAGGCCGAGCAGCTCCACGACCTCGTCGAACGCGATCTGCGCACGGGACGTCTTCGGCGCACCGAACAGCAGATTGCCGCGTACGGGCAGATGCGGGAACAGGCTGGTTTCCTGGAAGACGTAGCCGATCGGCCGCCGGTGCACGGGCCGGAAAGACGAGCTGTCCTGCCAGATGTCGCCGTCCACGGCGCAAAAGCCCTCGGCCATGCGTTGCAGGCCGGCGATACAGCGTGCGACACTGGTCTTGCCGCAACCCGAAGGACCGAAGATTGCGGTGACGCCGGTCGCGGGGAGGCTGAGCTCGACGTCGAGCGTGAAATTGCCGAGACTTCCGCGAAAGGCTGCGTTGATGCGGCCGGATTCGGGCTTTCTCATGCCGCAGCCCTCGCGGCGCGCTTGTCGACGAGCGTCATGGTGAGGATCACAGCGAAGGCGAAGATCACCATGAGGCCCGCGAGCATGCTCGCCTCGCGCCAGCGCGAGGTCTCGACATAGTCGAAAAGCGCGACTGACAGCACCTTGGTATGCCCGGGAATGTTGCCGCCGATCATCAGCACGAGGCCGAACTCGCCGACGGTGTGGGCGAAGCCGAGCACCGCGCCGGTCAGGAAGCCCGGCCGTGCCAGCGGCACGGCGACGGTCCAGAACGTGCGCAGGGGTGATGCGCGCAAGGTCGCGGCGACCTCGAGCGGCCGCTCGCCCATCGCGGCGAAGGCGTTGCGGATCGGCTGCACCACGAACGGCATCGAATACACCACCGAGCCGATGACCAGGCCTTCGAACGTGAAGGCGAGCGTGCGCCCGCCCCACAGGCTTGCGATCCACCCGCCCGGGCCGTCGGGGCCGAGCAGCACCAGCAGATAGAAGCCGAGCACGGTCGGCGGCAGCACCAGCGGCAGCGCAACGACGCTCGCGATGATTTCGGTCCACCAGCCCTTGGCGCGCGCCAGCCACCAGGCCAGCGGCGTCGCCAGCACCAGCAGGATCGCGGTCGAGATCGCGGCCAGCTCGACCGTCAGCAGAATCGACTGGCCAATCTCCGCCGACCAAATCTCCATGCGCGTCAGCTCTGGCCGTCCAGCACGTAGCCGTACTTCTCGATGATGGCGCGCGCCTCCGGTCCCCTGAGGAAGCCGATGAACGCACGCGCAGCCTCGTTGCCGGCGCCGGTCTTCAGCAGCACCGCGTCCTGCCGGATCGGATTATAGAGCGTCTGCGGCACCACCCAGCGTGAACCGGCTTCGCTGCCGCTCAGTTGCGAGAGCGCCACGAACCCGACCTCGGCATTGCCCGTCTCGACGAACTGATAGGCCTGGGTGATGGTCGCACCCTCGACCAGCTTCGGCTTCAGCGTATCGTAGAGGCCCAATGACTGCATCGTTTCCACGGCGGCGAGACCGTAAGGCGCAGCGGCCGGATTGCAGATCGAGAGCTTTCCAAACGTCGCGGCCTTCAACGTCTCCTCGCCGGTCACGGCCCCGCGCGACTTGCTCCACAGCACGAGCTTGCCGATCGCGTAGGTGAAACGGCTGTCTGCCACCGCAAGGCCATCCTCGACGAGCTTCTTCGGCCGTGACTCGTCAGCGGACAGGAACACCTGGAACGGCGCGCCCTGCGTGATCTGGGTGTAGAACTGCCCGCTCGCTCCGAAGCTCAACACCGCTTCGTGTCCGGTCTTCTGCTTAAAGACGAAGGCGATCTTCTTGGCGGCATCGGTGAAGTTGGCGGCCACGGCGACGTTGGTCTGCGCGGCCTGTGCCTCGGCGCATGCGAGCAAGAGTCCTGCGACGATGGCGATCGAGCGAAGCAGCTTCATGATGAACTCCAGCGGACGGCATTGCTTCCACGCAGCCCGATTGCTGCGATGCGCCGCCTGGAAGGCTCCCAGCAATCGGCATGCCGAATGAGCGGCCGAAGTCTGGTGTGCGCCTTGCAGGAATAGGTCGGGAGCGGGGGCTTCCCGCCTTTAACCGGCGGCGGGACTGATGATCCGTGTCGGATCTCCGACAATGCCGTCGGCAAGCCGACACCACTGAAGGGGCGCACGACATGGCAATTGTTGCATCGCGCGCCGAGCTCGAACGCCTGCTGGAGGACGACGTCCCGTACGGCGATCTCACCACGGAGGCGCTTGGGATCGGCGGAGCCGACGGAGTCATGCAGTTTGCCGCGCGCACGCCGATGGTTCTGGCGCTCGCCGAGGATGCGGCCGAGATCATCACGCTCGCCGGCTGCGAGGTGGAGCTGTTCGCCGTATCCGGTGCAGCGCTGGAGCAGGGCGCCCCGATCCTTCAGGCGCGGGGTCCGGCCGCGGGCCTGTTGCGGAGCTGGAAGGTGGCGCAGACCTTAATCGAGATCTGGTCGGGTGTGGCGAGCGAAACCCGCGCCATCGTCGATGCGGCGCGGGCGGTGGCGCCTCACATCCCCGTCGCCTGCACGCGCAAGAACGTGCCGGGCACCAAGCGCTTTGCGGTGGCGGCCGTGAAGGCGGGCGGTGCCGTGATGCACCGGCTCGGCCTGTCGGAAACCGTGCTGGTGTTCCCCGAGCATCGCGCATTCCTCGGCGAACTGCCGCTGTTTCAGGCGGTCGAGCGCCTGCGACGGGCCGCGCCGGAGAAGAAGCTCGTGATCGAGGTGAAGACCGCCGATGCCGCACTTGCCGCGGCAGTCGCCGGTTTCGACGTGATTCAGGCCGAGAAGTTCTCGCCGGCCGAGATCTCTGCCTTGGTCAAGCGCATCGCATCGATGGCCTATACGCGCGCTCGTCCGATCATCGCCGCCGCCGGCGGCGTCAACGCGGCAAATGCCGCGGCCTATGCGCAGGCCGGCGCCGATATCCTGGTCACCTCCGCGCCCTATCTCGCAAAGCCCAGGGACGTGCAGGTGCAGATTGCGGCAGCCGACGACGGCAGGCGCCGTGCGCGGCTCAGTCAAAGAGGGGATGCAGCGGTTGCGTTGCCGACTTAGCAGGAACCGCCTCTCTCCGAGTCGCCATCGCTATTTGGACAGGCTCCTGGTTTCGGGTTGGCCTCCTCCGAGGAGCAGAACGAGCCCGGCAGTGACAATCGCGATGCCGATCCACTCGATGGTTGTTGGAATCTCGCCAAGTATCGGAATCGCCAACAGCGTCGCACTTGCCGGTACCGCCGCAGCCAGACCGGCCGAGGGCGTAGGCCCGAGACTCCTCACGGAAATTGAGAACAGGATGACCGCCAGGAAACCGGGGCCTAAGCCCTGGAAAGCGGCCTGAAGCATGATCGTCGGCCATGGCGCATCCTGCATGGTGGAAGGGAGAAAGAAAAACCAGACCGGCAGGAAAAGTAGCGCGTTCGGCACGCTGACCAGGACAAGCGCCTGGCGCGCCTCGACCTGCCAGTGCTTCACGCCCACGAAGTATATCGAAAGCACAGCTGACGCCGCGAGGAAGAACCCGATGGCCGATGCCACGTTGTTGCCGCCGGCACGCATGCCCGGAATGGCAACGAGCACTGCGCCCACGAGCAGGATGAAAACTGCGACGAGTTGCTGCCAGGACGGCACGCGCCGCGCGAAAAGCAATCCCAGCAGAATGGTGAAGATCGGTAGCGAGCCGTTGGCGAACGCTCCCCCATACGCTGCCGAGGCCCCCTTCAACCCGAAGTACATCAAGATGCTGTACACCGCGCCGGGGCCGAAAATCGACATCGACAGAATTGCGCGCAGCGGCAGGTGACGCGGCCACCAGGCCTTGGCGAACGGAAGAACCAGGGCGCCGGTGACCATGAATCGAAGCGCCGTCAAATCGAAGGGCGTCAGGCCGGATTGCATGCCGGCCCTGGAGAAGACGAGAAAGCCGGACCAGATACAGAATACGCCGGCTGCGCTCAGGAGTGCGAGAATCCGCTCGTTCGATGGGGTTGCTAGAGACAAGCCGGTGTCCGATTGCTTGAGATATCTGAGCGCACTCAATACACCTGCGAACTCCAGATGCTCTCCGCGACATGGTCCTCCATGGTGAGCGATCCCCAGGAGTTTTTCCAGCCGAGAGTTCCGCAGGCCGCTGGGATCGGATCGCTGGGGGGACGGCCACGCTGTACGATGACGGAAGCAACGCCCAGGAACACTTCCGGCGACGCTCCGTTAGCGCAGCAACCGTCCGGAGTTGTCCATGACCGATTATCCAAAGCCGCCTTATCCTGCGCAGCAGCAACCGATGCCCGGCTCGACGCGGGCGATGCAACCCCGGCCGGATCACGGTGAGGAGAGTTACAAGGGCGCCGGGCGTCTTGCGGGAAAGAAGGCCGTCATCACGGGCGGAGACAGCGGTATCGGCCGCGCGGTCGCGATCGCCTATGCGCGTGAAGGCGCCGATATCGTCATATCCTATCTGAACGAGGACGAGGATGCCGCGGAGGTGAAGGCGCTGGTGGAGCGGGAGGGACGTAAAGTGGTCCTCATCTCCGGCGATATCAGCAATCCCGAGCATTGCCGCGCCATCGTGCGTCGCACCGTCGAGGAACTCGGCGGCATCGACATCCTCGTTAACAACGCCGCTCATCAGGCCACCTTCGAGGACATCGCTGAGATCAGCGACGAGGAGTGGCAGCGCACGTTCGAGACCAACATCCACGCCATGTTCTATCTGGCCAAGGCCGCCGTCCCCCACATGCCGCCGGGAGCGGCGATCATCAACACGGCGTCGGTGAATTCGGACATGCCGAACCCTACGCTGCTGGCTTACGCCACGACCAAGGGGGCGATCCAGAATTTCACGGGCGGGCTCGCCCAGATGCTGGCCGCGAAGGGCATCCGGGTCAACGCGGTGGCCCCTGGGCCGATCTGGACGCCGCTGATCCCTTCGACGATGTCGGAGGAAAGGGTCAAGAACTTCGGCAAGCAGGTCCCGATGCAGCGCGCCGGCCAGCCGGCGGAGCTCGCAACCGCTTATGTCATGCTGGCCGATCCGCTCTCGAGCTACACTTCCGGGGCGACGCTGGCCGTCACCGGTGGCAAGCCGTTCATCTGATCGTGTGTGCAAGGACGATGGCGACGCTCGACGTCGCCATCGTCCTGATCAGTAGTGGTCAGTCCGCCTCGATCACGCGGCGTTCGACGCCTTGGCGTTGACGCCCTTGCGAAGCGCCACCGTGTTCAGCTTGGTGTTGGCCGCCTTCTCTTCGTTCAGATTGGTCGTGAGGAAGCGCACGATGTCGTCATGGCCGAGCTCTTCGGCCCAAGCGATCAGCGTCCCGTAACGGCACATTTCGTAGTGCTCAACCGCCTGCGCGTTGGCGACGATCGCGGCGTCCAGCACCGCCTTGTCCTCGATCTCCCCGGCGGTCTCGTCAGCTTCCTTGATCAGGCCGTCGATGGCCGGGCAATTGGTGCCGCTCGGCTCCTTGCCGAGCTTCGCGAACACCTTCTCGAGGCGCTCGACCTGCTTGTTGGTCTCCTCCAAATGCGCCTTCAGCCCGGTGACGAGATCCTTGTTGGTCGCCTTCTCGATCATCTTCGGCAGCGCCTTCAGGATCTGCTGCTCCGCGTAGTAGATGTCCTGCAGCCCGTGCAGCAGCAGGTCTTCCATCGTTTTGATGTCCTTGGTGAAGAAACCCATAAAAGACGCCTCCTTTTCACAATGATGGCAGTGGAACGCCGTGCGGCTGCGGCTGTTCCATTCCCATGTGGAGATCAGGAGAGCCGAATGAGCGATGGAGTGGAGCATCTTGCGGGCCTGCTTGGACGCGCCGCGATGGACGTGTGGGGTGACATGCCCCGCGACATTCAGGAAGCGCTGTTCGAGACCGCGATGAAGGGCCGCGAAACGGAACGTGAGGAGCTTGCGCGGCTGCTGCACGATCGGCACCCGCGCACGCTGCATCCGGTTCGCCCGGGATGACACAGGCGGGCAGGAACGATCGTGCGGGCTCCTGATTGGTGAATTGGGTGGCGTGCCGCACAGGCTTCAATGAGAGCCGCGGGAGGCGCATCGCCGAGCGCTGTTCAACTATGTGAGCGTGACAGATATGAACATCGGAAGATGGTACGATCCGATTTCGGAGCGGTGGATCGTGCCGCGCCCGGCGCACACCGTCGGGTATGATCGGTCGATCCCGGAGAAGGGGCTGGAGACCCGCAAAAGAGAAGAGCAGCAGCGGATCTGGAATCTTCTGGTCGATTGCTGCGCACGCGGGTGATGTTCGAGCCTTGCCGGACGTCCGCGAAGTCGGCTGTATCCAGCGGCCCTCAGGCTGGTTTACGCGGAGCAGGCAAGCGTTTCCCTCAACGCTGATCTCGACGACGGCCGGAGCGGATCGGTATATTACCACCCTCGATGACCTGCGCCGGAACAAGGATCAGATGATGGACGATACGATTGGCTTCCCCGACGGGGGTCTCGACCTGTCGGACGGCTTCAAGCCGCACACGTCGCATTGGGGCGTCTTTTCCGCGCGCCAGGGCGCGGCCGGCCTCGAGGTCAGGGCCTATGCGGGCGACCCCAATCCGAACGGCATCATCGACAATTTCCCGGGCGCCCTCCGCCACCAGGCCCGCATCGCCCAGCCGGCGGTCCGCCGCGGCTGGCTCGAGCGCGGGCCGGGCCCCGACAATCGCCGTGGCCGCGACGAGTTCGTCCCGGTCAGCTGGGAGAAGGCCCTTGATCTGCTCGGCGACGAGCTTGGCCGCATCCGCGACACGCGCGGCCCCGGCGCCGTGTTCGGCGGCTCCTATGGCTGGTCCAGCGCCGGGCGCTTTCATCACGCCCAGAGCCAGGTGCATCGCTTCCTCAACATCGCGATGGGCGGCTATGTGCGCTCCGTCAACTCCTATTCCTCGGGCGCGTCCTCGGTGCTGCTGCCGCAAATCCTGGCCGGCTACGAGGACATCACCAGGCGCAACGTCACCTGGGAACAGATCGCGGCCGAGACGGACATCGTGCTGGCGTTCGGCGGCATGGCGCTGAAGAACTCCATGGTGGCCGGCGGCTCGATCAGCAAGCATGTCGAGCGCGGCGCCATGGCAGCTGCGCGCGGCCGCGGCTGCGAGTTCGTCCTGGTCAGTCCGCTGCGCGACGATCTCCCGGTGGAGGCCGGCGCCGAATGGATGACCTGTATCCCCGGGACCGATACGGCGCTGATGCTCGGCATCGTGCACACGCTGGTCAGCGAGAACCTGTACGATCAGGCCTTTCTCGATCGCTACACCGAAGGCTGGCCGGTCTTCCTGCGCTATCTCACCGGCGAGAGCGACGGCCAAGCCAAGCACGCCGAATGGGCCAGCGCGATCTGTGGTGTCGAGGCGGATACGATCCGCAAGCTGGCGCGGCGCCTTGCGGGAAAGCGCGCGCTCGTCACCGTCTCCCATTCGCTGCAGCGCGCCGAGCATGGCGAGCAGCCGGTGTGGATGGGCATGGTGCTGGCGGCAGCCCTCGGCCAGATCGGCCTTCCCGGCGGCGGCTACGCCTATTCGCTGGGTGCAATCGGCTATTATGGCCGGCGCGTCAACGACGTGCCCGGGCCGACGCTCGGGCAGGGCCGCAACGGTGTTGCGGATTTCATCCCGGTGGCGCGCATCGCCGACATGCTGCTCAATCCCGGCAGCACCTATCGCTATAACGGCGAGACGCGCACCTATCCGGACATCCGTCTCGTCTACTGGGCCGGCGGCAACCCGTTCCACCATCACCAGGACATCAACCGCCTGCGCAAGGCCTTCGCACAAGTCGACACCTTCGTCGTGCACGAGCTGGCCTGGACCGCGACGGCGCGCCATGCCGATATCGTGCTGCCCGCGACGATGACGCTGGAGCGCGAGGACATCGGCTATTCCACCAACGATCCGCTGATGGTCGCCATGCACCGCATTGCCGAGCCGTTCGGGCTCGCGCGCGACGACTACGACATCTTCACCGATCTCGCCGAACGCCTTGGAGCGCGCGAACCGTTCACCGAGGGGCGCACGTCGCGGCAATGGCTGGAACATCTTTATGAGCCGACCCGCGCCTCGCTGGCCAAGCGCGGCCTTGAGGCGCCGAGCTTCGAAGAATTCTGGGCGCGCGGCAGCCTCGTTGTGCCGCAGCAACCCGACGACGGCGGCCGGCTGCGCCGCTTCCGCGAGGATCCGGTCAATCACGCGCTGCCGACGCCCAGCGGGAGAATCGAGATCTTCTCCGCCAAGATCGCCGCCCATGGTGATGCCGACTGTCCAGGCCATCCGGTCTGGCTCGACAAGACCGACACGCCGAGGCCCGGCGCGCCGTGCTTCCTCGTCGCCAACCAGCCAGCGACGCGCCTGCACAGCCAGCTCGATTTCGGCGGGCATTCGCTGGCCGGAAAGCATCGCGGCCGCGAGGTCGCGCGCATGAACCCGGCCGATGCACAGGCGCGCGGCATCAGGGACGGCGACATCATCCGCCTGTTCAACGCGCGCGGCGCCTGCCTCGCCGCGGTCCACGTCACCGACGGCATCGCACCCGGCGTCGTCCAGCTTCCGACCGGTGCCTGGTACGATCCGATGGATCCGGAAGAGGAGGCGCCGCTCTGCGTCCACGGCAATCCGAACGTGCTCACCCGCGACATCGGCACTTCTTCGCTGGCGCAGGGCTGCACCGGCCAGCTGACGACCGTGCAGGTGGAGAAGTTCAGCGGCAATCTGCCGCCGATCCGGGCGTTCGATCCGGCGTAGGGCGCTGGCCGGGGTTGCTCGTCTGCGGGCAGGCGGTCACGTCTATGCCGCCTTCCCGCGATACCCAGCGCTTGTGCTGAAATCAGAAAGGGAGAACTGACATGATCCGCAAGGCAACGGCAGTCTGGAAGGGCACCGGCCGCGACGGGGCTGGTCATCTGACCAGCGAATCCGGCGTGCTGGCGCAAACGCCCTATTCCTTCAAGACCCGCTTCGAGAGCGAGAAGGGCACCAATCCCGAGGAATTGATCGCGGCAGCCCATGCGGGTTGCTTCACGATGGCGCTGGCCTTCGGCCTCCAGATGGCCGGTTTCACGCCGGAGGAACTTTCGACGGAAGCGGCGGTGACGCTCGAGCCCGAGGGCAAGGGTTTCAAGATCAGCAAGTCCGCGCTGACCTTGCGTGCAAAGGTGCCTGGTCTCGACGAGGCCGGCTTTGCCAAGCTCGCCGGCGAAGCCGAGAAGAACTGTCCGGTATCGAAGGTGCTGAACGCCGCGATCACGCTCGACGCCAAGCTGGGCTAGAAGCGGGCGCCTGCCCGGGTCCATCCGGCTCGGGAGCCGGGTGGACGCGCCTGCCAGGCTTTCAGCGCGGCCGCCGAACGCCTATATGTTGCGGCAGCTGCAGAACGATCAATTGGGAGCACATCACATGACGACGGAACGCGCAGTTTTGGCCGGTGGCTGCTTCTGGGGCATGCAGGATCTCATCCGCAAGCAGCCGGGCGTGATCTCCACCCGCGTCGGCTACACCGGAGGCCACGTCAAGAACGCCACCTACCGCAATCACGAAGGCCACGCCGAAGCGATCGAGATCATGTTCGATCCGGCGAGGACCAGCTTCCGCAACATGCTGGAGTTCTTCTTCCAGATCCATGACCCCACCACGCTCAACCGCCAAGGCAATGATATCGGCACGAGCTATCGCTCCGCAATTTTCTACACGAGCGAGGAGCAGAAGCGGGTCGCCGAAGACACCATTGCCGACGTCGAGGCCTCCGGCCTGTGGCCCGGCAAGGTCGTGACCGAGGTCGCGCCCGCGCGCGAGTTCTGGGAGGCCGAGCCGGAGCATCAGGATTATCTCGAACGCTATCCCAGCGGTTACACCTGCCACTTCATCCGGTCCGGCTGGAAGCTGCCGCGCCGCGCGGCTGCGGTGGGCGGCTAGCTCGAGGGAGCCTGTCCTGCGCCGGTCGTGACGATCGGCGCCGATAGCGTGACGAGCCCCATCAGTGCCGCCAGCAGCCAGAACGCCAAGGGCAGGCCGCCAATCTGCGCGATGAAGCCGACGCCGGCCGGGCCGATGAGGACGCCGGCATAGCCTGCGGTCGTGACGGCCGCGACCGCGAGGCCGGCAGGCATCACCGTTTGCCGCGCCGCCCGCCTGAACAGCACCGGCACGAGGTTCGACGCGCCGAGCCCGATCAGCAGGAACCCGCCAATGGCAACCGCTGCAACGGGCGCCGTGAGCAGGGCCACAAAGCCCGCAATGGCGATCAGGCTGCCGCCGAGCAGCGTCGCGCGGTCGCCGATGCGCGCAACGACCGCGTCGCCGCCGAGCCGTCCCACCGTCATGGCGATCGAGAACACGATGTAGCCGGTTCCGCCTTGCGCCTCGGTGACGAGCCCCGCGCCGATGAGGAGCAGCGCGCTCCAATCGAGCATCGCGCCTTCGACCAGGAAGGTGATGGCGCCAAGCAGCGCGAGCAGCAGCACCGATCCATGCGGCAGCACGAACAACGGGCCCTCCTGCACCTGCACCGCGCGAAGCAGGCGCGGCGAGGCTATGAGCATCGCGATCAGCATCAGGACGGCGCAGATCAGCGTGCAGGCGAGTGCGCTGAGCTGCAGCGAGAGCAGCGCCGTCATCAGCGCGGATCCGGCGAAGCCGCCGATGCTGAACAGGGCGTGGAAGCCGGACATCAGCGGACGCCCGGCGGCGCGCTCCACTTCCACGGCGTGGATGTTCATGGCGACGTCGATGGAGCCGAGCGCGGCGCCGAAGACGAACAGCGCCAGCGCCAGCGTCGTGGGCGATCCTGCCACCGCCAGCAGCGGCAGCACCAGCGTCAGACCGAGCCCGCCCGCAATGATGATCGGCCTGCTGCCGTGGCGCGCGCTGAGCACGCCGGTCAGCAGCATCGCGAGGACGGAGCCGATGCCGAGGCTGAGCAGCAGCAGCCCGAGAACGCCGTCGTCGACCGCGAGCCGCGCCTTCGCGAACGGCACCAGCGGCGCCCAGCACGCGATGCCGAAGCCCGCGACGAAGAAGGCAAGTCGGGTCGCAAGGCGCGTCGCAGGCCGGTCGGCAGAAGACATGAGGACTCCGGGGGAGCAAAGGCGGGCGACCGACAAGCCCGACGATTGTCGCGACTTTATGTCTTCGGCGGGCTCGAGATGTCGCGAGGTGAACTCGCGAGCTGCAAGCGAACGCGCAGGCCCTTGGGCGCGTTGTCGAGCAGTTCGAGCGTTCCGCCATGCGCGGTCACGATCGCCTGCGCGATCGAAAGGCCGAGACCAAATCCGGCCGTCTCGTCCATGGTTCGGGCGTCCTCTCCGCGCACGAACGGTTCCAGCATCGCTGCCTTCCTTTCGTCGGGAATACCGGGCCCGTCGTCGGAGACGTCGATGAGGAGCCGGTCCTCGATCGTCGACAGCGCGACCTCGATCTGGGTTCCGAAACGTGTTGCGTTCTCGACGAGGTTGGTGACCGCGCGGATCACCTCGTCGGGCCGCAGGACGAAGGCGGCCCGGTCCGGGCCGGAATAGGTCACGGCAAATCCGGAATCCGAAAACTGCTCGCAAACCATTTGGAGCAGCGCGGCGACGTCCACCAGCGTCGGCTTCACCGGGCTTTCGCTGCGCAGCAGCGAGAGCACCGACTCCAGCATCGACTGCATCTGATCGAGGTCGCGTACGGTCTGGGTGCGCTGTGCCGGATCCTCGATGTATTCCGAGCGTAGCCGCAGGCGCGTGATCGGGGTGCGCAGGTCATGGCTGATGGCGGCCAGCATTCGAGTTCTATCGTTCATCAGCGCGGTAACGCGTTCGCGCATCCGGTTGAGCGCTCTCGCCGCGGATCTGATCTCCTCCGGGCCGTTTTCAGGCAACGGCTCGGACGAGCGATTCAAGCTGAAGTCCTCCGCCGCGCGCGCGAAGGCCGACAGGGGCGAACTGAGCGCGCGGCCGGCCCAGAGACCGAGCAGCGTCACGCTCGCCACCAGGAACAGGAGCGTGCTCGTCCAGAGGCCGCTCACGAAGTCAGGCATCCTGAATGTCCCGATCGTCGCCTCGAGCACGTCGTCGTTTGCCAGATAGAACCAGAGGCGATTGTCTTCCGGTGTGGAGCCGCGGATGAGATCGACTGGGCCTTCGATAGTCGAGGGAGTGGGCAAGCGCGTCCGCTCCGGCAACGGAGCGGTGGAGGCGGAAACATCCTTTCTCAACTGCAGCTTCAGCGACGGAAAGGTCCGGCTGGCATTTTCGAGAACGACACCTCGCTCTCCCTGCGGCGTATTGACGATGATCCTCGCAACCAGCTCGAACTGCTTCAAGGGGCTGTCCGTCAGAACGTTCGGCCGGTTGAGCAGAAAGTATCCGGCAATCAGCAAATGGATCAGGATCAGTGATCCCAGGATCAAGGCCGCGATCTGGCCGCTGATACGCCTGAAGCTGAACAGCGCGACGATGTCGGCGGCGCGCCTCATGCTTCCTCCACCACCGGCGTGAAGATGTAGCCGCCGGTGCGGACCGTCTTGATCACGGACGTTTCCTCGTTGCGGTCGATCTTGCGGCGCACCCGGCTGACCAGCACGTCGATGCTGCGGCCAAAATTGGCGCCGGGACGCCCGCGTGTCATGCTCAGCAGATTGTCACGGGTGAGGATGCGGCCGGCCCGTTCGCAGAAGGCTTGCAACAGATCGAACTCGGCGCTGGTCAGCGGCACCTGAGCGCCCTCGGGGTCGCGCAATTCCCGCAAGCGGAGATCGATGATCCAGCCCTGGAATTTGAGGCGCGTCGCCGTGGCACCGGCGGCAAGTCCGCTGGCCTGGCGGCGCAGCACGGCGTTGATCCTGGCGAGAAGCTCGCGCGGGTTGAACGGCTTCGGCAGATAGTCGTCAGCCCCCATCTCGAGGCCGAGAATCCGGTCGAGATCTTCGCCCTTCGCGGTGAGGATAATGATCGGCGTCATGGATTCCATGCGCACGCGCCGGCAGAGACTGAGGCCGTCCTCGCCCGGCAGCATCAGGTCGAGCACGATGAGGTCGATGCGGTTCTGCGACAGATGCCGGTCCATCTCCCGGCCGTTGGTGGCCGCGTGCACCGCGAAGGAATGTTCGTGCAGATAGCGCACGATGAGGTCGCTGGTCTGCCGGTCGTCCTCGACGATCAGGATAGTGGGGGTGCCGTTGGTCATGGTTGAGATCGCATCGGGAGCGTCGATCGTTGGTCGATTTGAGGACGTTTGTCTCGTCCGAACAACTACGGTCATGGTGCAATCCTACGGTCAGTCGCGGCTGAGCGCCACTACGGGGTCGAGAAAGGCGGCGCGCCGCGCGGGGAAGAATCCGAAGGCGACACCGATGCCGGTTGAGGTCAGGAACGCAGCGCCGATGGAGAGCGGCGAATAGCTGATCTGGAAGCCCGGCATCGCGATGTTGACGGCCATGCCGAGCAGGACCGCGATCAGAATGCCGGCGATGCCGCCGATGGACGAGATCAGCATCGCCTCCACCAGGAACTGCTGGAGGATGTCGCTGCGCCTTGCGCCGACGGCCATGCGCACGCCGATCTCGCTGATCCGCTCCGAGACGGATACCAGCATGATGTTCATCACGCCGATGCCGCCGACGACCAGAGAGATGACCGCGATCGCCGCCACGAGGAATGCCAGCGTCTGCGTCGTGCTGGTAATGGTGCGGCGAATGTCGTCGGTGTTGAGGATGACGAAGTCCCTGGTGTTGTGCCGCTGGGTCAGCAACGTGGTCACCGCGTCCTGCGCCAGATTGGTCGAGATCTCGTCGCTGATCCGCAAGAGGATGCTGCGCAGCGCACGGTCGCCGGTGAACTGGGCCTGCACGGTTGTGTAGGGCAGGTAGACCGACAGGTTCTGGTTCGAGCCGAACCCGCCTTGCTGCTGGGCGATCACGCCGACGATGCGGCACGGCACCTTGCCGAGCCAGATCACGCGGCCGATGCCGGAGGTCTGGTCGTCGGCGAAGAAGGTCTTCCTGGTGTTATCGTCGATGACCGCCTGCCGCTCGATGTTGCGGACGGCATCCTCGTCGAACAGGCGGCCCTTCGCCAGCTTGGCGCCCTTGACGAGGAAATAGCTTTCGCCGACCCCGTTCACGAGCACGTTGGACTCGTTGCCGCGATAGCGCACCGTCGTGCTGGTCGACACCGTCGGGGTGACACCGGCGATGAAGCTCTGGCGAGCGAGCGCGCGGGCATCGTCGAGCACCAGCGTCTTGATCTTGGCCGCGCGGGCGTCGCCGAAGTCCTTGCCCGGAAACACCTCGATGGTGTTGGTGCCGAGGCTCGAGATGTCCGACAGCACCTTGCGCTGCGATGCGTTGCCGAGCGCGACCACGGACGATACCGCCGCGATGCCGATGATGATGCCGAGCATGGTCAGGAAGGCGCGCAGCCTGTGCGCGGCCATCGCCACCAGCGCCATGCGGGAGGCCTCGCGGAGCCGCCGCAAAGCGCCGGACCAGCCGGGGCGGCTGTCCCACGGGGTTCGGGGGACCGGAGCTGCGAGCTCCGTGGCCGTGGTCTCCGTGCGGCGATCCGAAACGATCCTGCCGTCGCGCAGCTCGATGATGCGCTCGGCCCGGGCGGCGACATCGGCATCATGGGTGACGATGATGATCGTCCGTCCCTCGCGGTGCAGCTCCTTGAGGATCTTCAGGACCTCTTCGCCGCTGCGCCGATCGAGCGCGCCGGTGGGCTCGTCCGCCAGGATGACCTCGGCGCCGTTGATCAACGCCCGCGCGATCGAGACGCGCTGCTGTTGGCCGCCGGAGAGCTGGTTCGGGCGATGGCCGCCTCGGCTGCCGACGCCGAGCCGTTCGAGCAGTGAGTTCGCCCGCATCCGGCGCTCGCGCGCATCGACGCCGGCATAGACGGCGGGGATCTCGACATTCGCGGCGGCCGAGAGGTCTGCGAGCAGATGATAGCGCTGGAAGATGAAGCCGAAATGTTCGCGGCGCAGCGCCGCCAGCGCGTCCGCGTCGAACTCGGAGACGTTCTTGCCGGCGACGCGATAGGTGCCAGACGTCGGCCGGTCGAGGCAGCCGAGGATGTTGAGCAGCGTCGATTTGCCCGAGCCGGACGAGCCCATGATCGCCACCATCTCCCCGCGGCGGATGTCCAAAGAGAAGTCGTCGAGTGCGACCACGCGCGTGTCGCCGGCCATGAACTCGCGGCGGACGTTCTCGAGCGAGATGATGGGTTCGCTCATGTCAGGGGCCCCCCGGCGGGCCGCCCGGCATGGCGCGCGATGCGGACTGCTCGCTTGCTTCTCCGGTGACGACCCTTTCGCCCTCGGACAGGCCTGACCTGATCTCGACCATGGTGCGGTCGTTGAGGCCGGTCTTGACCTCACGCTCGCGCACGTCACCCGACGCATCGAGGGTGCGGACGGTGCTGCGGCCGTCGGATTTCCGCATCAACGCGAGCGCGGGGATGACCTTCACGCGCTTGGCTTCACCGGTGATGATGTGCACCTCGGCGGTCATGTAGGTCCTTAGCGAAAGATCCTTGTTGGGGACGTTGAAAACGCCGATGTAGTAGATGGCGGTGCTGGTGGAACTCGACGAACTCGAACTCGTGCTCGAGGTGGTGGTCGAAGAGAAGCTGGCGTCGCTCTTGATCGACTCGGGCGCCGGCTCGATCTGCTCCAGCCTGGCCTCGTAGCGATGGTCCTGGTCGCCGAGGATGGTGAAATACAGCGCCTGGCCCGGCTTGACCTTGACGATGTCGGCCTCGGAGATCTCGGCTCGCACCGTCATGGTCTCGAGCTGGCCGAGCACGACGATGGTCGGCGCGGACTGCACCGCGTTGACTGTCTGGCCCTCCTGAACCACGGTGGCGAGCACGGTGCCGTCGATGGGGGCGGTGATGCGGGTGTATTCGAGGTTGACTCGCGCGGTCTCCACGCTGGCTTCAGCGCCCACGATCAGCGCTTCGAGCGCGGCGATCTGGGCGCGGGTCTGCCGCACCGTCGAATCTGCGCTGTCGAAATCGCTGCGCGAGGTGGCACGCTGCGCCAGTGTCGCCTGCTGGCGCGCGAGGTTGGCTTCCGCCAGCACCAACGCGGCTTCCTTCTCGATTTTCTGGGCGCGGTAGTTCTTGAGCGAAGCTTCCGAACTGCGCAGATCGTTCTGCTTGGTGACGGGGTCGATCTGGGCGATGACGTCCCCGGCCTTGACCGTGTCGCCGACGCGCACGTTGAGCGCGGTGATCCGGCCCGACACTTGCGCGCCGACCGCGGTCAGTCGCGCCGGCTTGAGGGTGCCGCTCGCGAGCACTTCCTCCCGCAGGTCGCTCACGATCACCGGCGCGGTGATGTAGGACTGCGCCTTGCCCTGCGTGCCGGAGAGGCGCGTGGCCGCCACGACGCCGGCTGCGACGACGGCGATCAGGGCCGCGGCGATCTTCAGCCGCCTGGCGGTGATGATTGCAGTCACTTCACCGTCTCCCTGAAGTGCGGTCCAGTGTTGAGATCCACGATGATGGGCGCGGATATGTCGACCGGATCTGACCAGCCGCCGCCGAGCGCCTTCGCGAGTGAAATGTAGTTCTTGGCCGCCGACACCTTGCTCTGGATCAGCGAATCCTCAGCCGAATACAGCGAGCGTTCGGCGTCCAGCACGTCGATGAAGCTGGCGCTGCCGGTCTCGAACAGCGATCGCGACAGCCGGGCGGCCTCCCGATAGTTCTTTGCTGCCTCGGCCAGCTTGACCCCGCGGACGCGCTCTTGCGAAATCGACACCAGCGCGTTCTCGACGTCTTCAAGCGCGGCGAGCAGGGTCGAATGGAACGTCGCGAACGCCTGGTCGCGTTGCGCCTCCGCGATCTTGACGGTCGCCAGGCGCTTGCCCGCGTCGAACACCGGCACCGTGATCGCGGGCCCCACCGACCAGCTTATGGTGGAGTATTTTGCGAGATCGCCCGCGCGCAGCGCGGAGGTGCCGACCGAGCCGGTCAGCGACACTGCAGGATAGCGGTCGGCCTCGGCCGCGCCGATCTTGGCGGTGGCCTGGGCGAGCTTGCGCTCGGCGCTGGCAACGTCGGGGCGGCTCGCGAGGAGATCGGCGGGCAAGCCGGTGGGGAGCGGCATGCGCGGCGCCGGCACTGGCGCGGACCGTGCCATCAGCGAAGCGACGCCGTCGGGCGGACGCCCGAGCAAGATGCCGAGCCGATGGATGTCGGCCGCGAGCGCCGCACGATAGGTCGGAACGTTCGCCTCCGTGGTCGCAGCCTGTGCGGTCGCCTTGGCGAGATCGACGGCGTTGCTGCTGCCGGCCTCGTATTTGCTGCGGGTGAGCTTTTCGGTGTCGCGCTGCGAGACGGAGGTGCGCTGCGCCAGCGCGATCCGCGCCTGGTATCCCCGCGCCTCCACGTAATAGGCGGCGACGTCGCCGATCAGCGTGACGAGGGTGTCGCGCAGATCCTCTTCAGCCGATTGCTGCCCGCGCACCGCAGCCTCGATATTCCGCTGCGTGCCGCCGAACAGATCGAGCTCCCAGCTCGAATCGAAGCTGCCCTGATGCAGCGTGTAGGGCGCGGTGTCGGCGACCGCCGAACCGGAGCCGGCGCTGGTCTTGTTGTCGCTCACCGACGCAGAACCTGTGACGGAAGGAAACAGGCCGGCGCGGGTCTGTTGCACCGTCGCTCGCGCCTCGCGCACAGCGGCCTTGGCCTTGGCGACGTCGGGGTTGGCATCGACCGCCTGTTCGATCAGCCGGTTGAGCAGGGGGTCGCGCAGACGTAGCCACCAGCGATCCAGCGTGCCGGCGTGCCGGCGTGAGATGGACTTGGCGCTCCAATGCGACGGCAAGTCCAGCCCGGGCGGGCCGACATAGTCCGGGCCCACGGCACAGCCAGCCAATGTGGCGCCCAGCATCAGCGCGACGCAGGCCGATCCGGCGCGCGACAGGGCGGCGCGCAGTGGGGACGGCGTCGGGTGATGGTCCTCCTCTGCGGATGGCGTGAAAACTGCGACGAACAAGTGTGGCGGCATCAAATCGACTGAGATCCATGGGCCTTGCCGCGGGACGCGCAGTGCTCGTGGCCTTCGGTAGGGAACGACAAACAAGGCCCACTAGCCGCCCGATCGTGGCCTTTCGGCAGCGTGAATGTTGCTGAATGTAAACAGATGTTGCGGGGTATCTCGGCGGCGAGGACTCGGCCCTGTTTCACCCTCTGTCAACCCGTCGTCGCAAAAATATTCCGCTTTACCGAAATTCGGAAATGGCGTATGTGTCGCTCATCCCGGCTCATCCTTGAGGGGCGATCGTGAGGTCGTCATGTTCGCGAGCCGGGCTTGCGGTGGACGCGGCGGCGTCGGGCGCGATGGTAGCGGGCAGGGAGGGTAGTCCCCGGTGAGCTCGCGGCCGCGCGCGGACGAACGGCGCTGCTAGGTTCGTCTCGTCTGTAAGTTTCCGGTGCTGTCGACGGCATCCGGGAATACTGCGGGCGAAATGGCGGGCCGTGCGTACGGCAAAACCGTGTGGTCCTGGCCGTCGTTGCTACGGTCAAGCTTTTGCGGATGCGGCTCTCGCGTCAACCGACGCGAGGGACGGTGAATTCCGCGAGGGCGAGGGAGGCCAGAGGGAAAGTTCGGCTCCCGGGAGAGCGCGGCATAAGCCGTCCGACCATCGCGCAGGGAAGGTCGAGTGATCGGCACCACCTGTATGCTGCTGTGCGGTCTCCTTTGCGCAGTTTTCGCGCAGCAGACCGCGGGTGCGTTGTCGGCACCCGGCCTTCCCTGTGCCCTCTTGGCTCGAGAGGGTGAAGCGACGAAGCAAAGCTCGGGCGAATTGCGCCGCGAGGCTGCGAAGGCGTGTCTGCGAGCTGGACTGTGTGCCCCAATCTCGATCTCGTAGGGTGGGCAAAGCGCAGCGTGCCCACGCTGCGATACCCGTATCGAACAGGTGGTGGGCACGGCGCAAGAGCGCCTTTGCCCACCCTACGGCACCGCCGCTGAGATGTGCACTGGAGCATCGCAATGAGGAGTGTCGACAGCGCGAGCGCCACAACTCCGCTCTCGTGCCCCGGACGCAGTGCGTGGACGTTGCGGCCTGTCCGGGACAAGAGACAGCCGGATCACCACGAGATCGGGATCCTCTGTGCAAATCCGCCCAGATCCGAATCCGGGCTCAGCGGCTGGCGATCGAGCGGCCGGTTGTTGTTGCTGCGCGCGAAGGATGCGCCAGGCGGAAAGGCGTAGTCTGTGAACTTGCGCTCCCCGGGGAGCACTTCAGTCCCGCCGTCCAGCCAGGACCGCTTGCTTACATAGATGCGCGTGCGTGGGCCCGACTGGTAGGACCGGTTCGCGCCGCCCGGACCGTACTCATAGACGGCATTCTGCGCCGCTTGCTGTTGAGCGCGCTTGCCGGTGGTTGCGGCGTGGGCGGCGAGGGTCGAGCAGAGGAGGACTGCCAGTACCGTTCTGGTCGTGACGAGCGCGTTCATCGGGAAGCAACCCCATGCAAGTTCATGATGTCGTCGCCTCTCGCACCGGCCCGGCAGACTGTAAAGAACCGGGGCGTTGCCCGATGTTGCTGCGCGCTCGCGCGGATAGGCCGCATCCGCGGCACCCGCAATCTCCATCGCTCGTCCCCGAGGGGCGCGCGCGGTCGTCATGACCGCGGCGCTCATGCGGCTGATCCGCCAATCAATTTCAACGACCGGAAACAGTACAGCAATCTCCGGGCCACATCGCGGCCACAGCGGTCTCGTTTCAGAGCAGGAGGTGCTCTTGAGGTGTGGAATGTCGGTGTTGCGGGCCTGGCTGATTGCGGTGGCGATGAGTGGTTTATCGATTGCGAGCTCAATTCCCGTCGTGCTGTTGCCGCAGCCGGCGGCCGCGCAAGGCGTGCAGATGATCGTGGTCGAAGGTAACCGCCGCGTCGAGGCCGAAACGATCCGCTCCTATTTCCGGCCGGCCGCCGGGGGCCGCCTCGATCAACCCGCGATCGATGACGGACTCAAGGCGTTGATCGGGACAGGACTGTTCCAGGACGTGAAGATCAGTCAGGCCGGTGGCCGCCTCGTGGTGTCGGTGGTGGAAAACGCCGTGATCGGCCGCGTCGCCTTCGAGGGCAACAAGAAGATCAAGGACGAGCAGCTCTCGGCCGAGATACAGTCCAGGCCGCGCGGGGCCTTCTCGCGGGCGCTGGTGCAATCCGACACGCTGCGCATCGCCGAGATCTATCGGCGTTCGGGCCGCTACGACGTGCGCGTCACGCCCGAGACCATCGAGCAGCCGAACAACCGTGTCGACCTCGTCTTCACGATCGAGGAGGGCGGCAAGACTCCGGTCAAGTCCGTCGAGTTCGTCGGCAACAGTGCCTTCTCGGCCTCGCGCCTGCGCGACGTCATCAAGACCCGCGAGAGCAACCTGCTCAGCTTCCTCGGCAGTAACGACATCTACGACCCCGACCGCGTCGAGGCCGATCGGGACCTGATTCGCCGCTACTATCTCAAGAACGGGTTTGCCGACGTCCAGGTCGTCGCGGCGCTCACCGAATACGATCCGGAGAAGAAGGGCTTCCTCGTCACCTTCAAGATCGAGGAAGGGCAGCAATACCGGGTCGGGTCGGTCGACTTCCGTTCCAGCATTGCCAATTTCGGCGCAGATTCGCTTCGCAGCTATTCGCGCGTCAAGGTCGGCTCGCTCTACAACGTCGAATCGATCGAGAAGTCGACCGAGGAGATGCAGATCGAAGCCTCGCGCCGCGGCTACGCCTTCGCAGTCGTCCGTCCTGCCGGCGATCGCAATTTCGAGGCGCGAACCGTGTCGGTCGTTTTCAACGTCGACGAAGGCCCGCGTACCTACATCGAACGCATCAACTTCCGCGGTAACACCCGCACGCGCGACTACGTGATCCGCCGGGAGTTCGATATTTCGGAGGGCGACGCGTACAACCGCGCGCTGGTCGATCGCGCCGAACGGCGGCTGAAGAACCTCGACTATTTCAAGAGCGTGAAGATCGTCACTGAGCCCGGCTCCTCCAGCGATCGTGTGATCCTGATCGTCGACATGGAAGAAAAATCGACCGGCGATTTCTCGATCTCGGGCGGTTACTCCACCACCGACGGCGCGCTGGCCGAGGTCTCCGTTTCCGAGCGCAACCTGCTCGGTCGCGGTCTCTACGGCAAGGTCTCGGTCACCTATGGCCAGTATTCGCGTGGCGTATCGTTGTCCTTCGTCGAGCCCTATCTGCTCGACTATCGGCTGGCCCTCGGTATCGACACGTATTGGAAGGAGCAGAGGTCGAACAGTTATACGAGCTACGATGTGACCACGCTCGGCTTTTCTCCCCGGATCGGGCTGTCCCTGCGTGAGGACCTGTCTCTGCAGCTCCGCTACTCGCTCTATCAGCAGAGCATCACCCTTGCGAGCGCCTACAACAACTGCAACAACAACGCGTCCAACACCTCGCCGGCCTTCAATCCGACCCCTGCCTACGTTCGAAACGTCCTGGGCGGGGTGGATCCGACCAATTCGACGGATTCGGGCGTCTACGGATACGGCTGCTACGGCGACGGCGAGTCGAGCCTGCCGGTCCGGAAAGAACTTGCCGACGGCGCGAGCTGGACGTCGGCGCTCGGCTACTCGCTGAACTACAACACGCTCGACAACACCAAGAACCCGACAGAGGGGTTGCTGGTCGACTTCAAGCAGGACTTTGCCGGCGTCGGCGGCGACGTCACCTACCTGAAGACGGCGCTGGACACCAAGTACTACACGCCGCTCGTGCTCGATATCGTCAGCGTGATCCATCTCCAGGGCGGTGTCCTCAGCAAGCTTGGTAGCCAGGAGCTGCGCATGCTTGATCATTTCCAGATGGGGCCGAATCTCGTGCGCGGCTTCGCGTCGAACGGCATTGGCCCGCGCGACGTCACCTATTGGAGCCTGGGCTCCAGCGGCGATTCGCTTGGCGGCACCAAGTATTGGGGCGCCTCGATGGAGTTGCAGATGCCGTTCTGGTTCCTGCCCAAGGAAGTCGGCCTGAAGGGCGCCGTGTACGCTGATGCCGGATCGCTCTGGGGCTACCAGGGTCCGACCTCGTGGTCGGCCACCGGTGAGGTCAACACCAAGGCTTGCCCGACCTGCGGACTGCAATATGACGACGGCAATGTGGTGCGATCGTCGGTCGGCGTCGGCCTGGTCTGGGCCTCGCCGTTTGGCCCGTTGCGCTTCGACTATGCGGTGCCGATCACCAAGGGCAAGTACGACACCGTGCAGGAGTTCAGATTCGGCGGCGGCACGTCGTTCTAGCCGCCGAGGATCCGGCGGCAGGCGTCGACGAACACCTCTGCGCCGGTGACGATGTCGGCGTCGGAGGTGTTTTCGGTCCAGTGATGGCTGATGCCGCCGATCGACGGCACGAACAGCATGGCCGCGGGCATGATTGTCGCGAGCATCTGCGCATCGTGCCCGGCGCCGCTGGGCATGCGGATGGAGCGACCGCCGGCGACGGCCTTGCTCGCGGCTTCGATTGCGTCCTGAAAGGCGGAATTCATCATCGCGGGCGCGCCGGTGCGAAGCTTTTCGACGGTGACGGTGCAGGGACCGCTCGCGCTGGCCTCGTCCGCCATGGTCCGCAGCAATTGCTCCAGCCTCGCAATCACGGCCGGATCGTCGTCGCGGATCTGGAACAGCATCTCTGCGCCACCCGGGATGATGCTCGGCGCGCCCGGATCGAGCGCGATGCGCCCGGTGGTCCAGACGGTGCGCGGGCCGCAGGCGGCCGGGAATCGCTGGTCGATGGCGACGCAGAACTTTGCCAGCGCCAGGCCCGCATCCTTGCGCACGGCCATGCGGGTCGTGCCGGCGTGGTTCTGCTCGCCGGCGAAGTTGATCTGGTATTGCCAGATGCCGACGATGGACGTCACGACGCCGATCGCAAGACGGCCGCTTTCGAGCGTGTCGCCCTGCTCGATATGCGCCTCCAGATATCCGACGTGCCGTCCCGGCTCCGCGGCGATGCGCGGACGCCCGTCAAGCCCCATCTCGGCAAGCGCATCGCGCATGGGGCGGCCGCTGGTGCGGTCGCGCGCCGCGTCGATGTCGGCTTCGGTCACTTGGCCGACATAGGAGCGCGAGCCGAGGAAATGGCCGAAATGTCCTTCCTCGTCGCACCAGCAGGCAACCTCGACGGCGCCCTTCACGGCGGGATCCGGGTTGAGAACACGCGCCGCTTCGAGCGCGTAGACGACGCCGAGGGGGCCATCGAGCCAGCCGGCATAGTTCTGGCTCTCCAGGTGCGAACCCGCCAGCAGCTTCGGCCCGGGCTTGGCGCTGGTTCCGAAAACGTTGCCGATGCCGTCGATCGTCCCGGCGAGGTCGGCCTCGGGCAGCTTCTGGACGAGCCATTCCAGGGAGAGCTTGTGTGGCTCCGAGAAGGTCGGCTTGTGCACGCCGGTCTTGTAGGCGCCAAAGGCGCGCAGCGCATGGAGATCGGCGAGCACGCGCTGTCCGTCGGCGCGGGGCTGGGTGTCAGGCATGTTCGGCAACCTTGAGCGCCTCGGTCCGGATCTCCTCGACCAGCCGTTCCTTGAGCTGGACGAATTCCGGCGTGGTCTTGATCTTGTAGGAGCGTGGATGCGGCAGGTCCACATGGATCTCTGCCTTGATGCGTCCAGGACGTGCGCTCATCACGATGACGCGGCTGCCGAGGAAGATGGCTTCCTCGATGTCGTGGGTCACGAACAGCACGGTCTTCTGGTCGCGTTCCCAGATTCCGAGCAGCATCTCCTGCATCAGGGCGCGGGTCTGGTTGTCCAGCGCGCCGAAGGGCTCGTCGAGCAGCAGGATTTTTGGATCATTGGCGAGCGCGCGGGCAATCGCCGTGCGCTGCTGCATGCCTCCGGAGAGCTGCTTGGGCCAATGATTCTCGAAGCCGGACAATCCGACCTGGCGGATGAACGCATCCGCGATCTTGTGTCGCTCCGCTTCGGACACGCCGCGCTCGCGCAGGCCGAACGCGATGTTCTCGCGCACGGTCAGCCAGGGGAACAGCGTGTAGGACTGAAACACCATGCCGCGATCCGCCCCCGGGCCGGTCACCTCGCGCCCGTCGAGCGTGACGCGGCCGCTGGTCGGGCGGTCGAGGCCGGCGACGATGCGCAGCAGCGTGGACTTGCCGCATCCGGAGGGGCCGAGGATGGTGACGAAGTCGTTGTTGCCGATGACGAGATCGGTGGGCTCCAGCGCCTTGGTGGGCGCATTGCCGTGGCGTGCCGGGAAGGTGCGCGAAACCTGTTCGACCTTGAGCGTCGTCATGCGAGCTTCCACGGAAACAGCCAGGCGTTGAACGCCTTGAACAGGAAGTCCGAGATCAGGCCGATCAGGCCGATCACGATGATGCCGAAGATGATCTGCCCGGTGTTGAGCAGCGCCTGGCTGTCGGTGATCATGTGACCAATGCCCGAAGACGAGCCGATTAGCTCGGCGACGATGACGTAGGTCCAGGCCCAGCCCAGCACCAGCCGCAGGATCTCGGCGATCTCTGGCGCAGAGGAGGGCAGCAGCACGCGGCGGATGATGCCGCGGTCGCTCGCTCCGAGCGTATAGGCCGCCTCCACCAGGTCGCGCCGCGTGGCGCCCACGGTGACGGCCACCATCAGGATGACCTGGAACACCGAGCCGATGAAGATGACGAGCAGCTTCTGCAGTTCGCCGATGCCGGCCCACAGGATCAGCAGCGGAATGAAGGCGGAGGCAGGCAGATAGCGCGCGAACGACACGAACGGTTCGAGGAACGCCTCGACCGGCTTGTAGGCGCCCATCAGCACGCCGAGCGGCACCGCGATAACAGCCGCGAGCGCAAAGCCGCCGACGACGCGCCAGATCGTCATGCCGATGTCGAACAGGAAGCCGTGCTTGGTGAGCAGCTCGATGCCTTCCTGCACCATGGTCAGGGGATTGGCGAGGAAGGTTTTCGACACATGGCCGCCGAATGTCGCCCACGACCAGAGGGCGACGAACAGCACGAAGAACGCAAGGCCGTAAGCCGCGCGCTGCTTCGACGTAACAGGGTCCAGAGGACGCATCAAATTGTGAATCCGAATGACGCGCCGGCTCCGCCTCTGGCGGAACCGGCAGCTCGAAGAAATTTACTTGATGAAGCTCGCGTCGTAGAGGTCCTCGACCTTCGGCGCGGCCTTGATGATGCCGATCTCGAGCAGGAGCTCGGCGGCCTCCTTGTTGAAGGTCAGGAAGTCGCCGGCGAAGAACTTCTGGTTCGCCGCCTTGTCCTGCCAGCGCAGATATTTCGCCGAGTTGCCGAACTGCTCGGCGGTCTGCTTCACATCGGCGCCCATGATCTCATAAGACTTGGCCTGGTCCTTGGCAATCATATCGATCGCCTCGAAATAGCTATCGGCGAGCGCCTTGGCCGCCTTGGGATTTTCGGTCAGGAACTTCGGCGTGCAGCCGAACGTGTCCATCACCATCGGATAGTCCAGCGTGGTCGCGATGATCTTGCCCTTGTCGGGCGCCGCACGCACGGTCGACAGGTATGGCTCATAGGTCATCGCCGCATCGTTCTGGCCGGAGACGAAGGCCTGCGCCGCCGCTGCCGGCTCGAGGTTGACCACGGTCACGTCCTTCGTGGTCAGGCCGTTCTTCTTCAGCATCCAGGCCAGCGCGAAGTACGGCGACGTGCCGGGGGCGGAGGCCGCAACGGTCTTGCCCTTGAGATCCTTGATCGCGGCGACATCGTTGCGCACGGCCATGCCGTCGGCACCATAGCTCTTGTCGAGCTGGAAGATCTGCTTGGTCGCAACGCCGTTGGCATTCCAGGAGATCCAGGTCTCGACCGTGGTCGCCGCGCATTGGATGTCGCCGGATGCGATGGCGAGGTGGCGGTCCTTTTGCGGAATCTTCTTGATGGTGACGTCGAGGCCGTTCTTCTTGAAGATGCCGGCTTCCTTCGCCAGCGTCAGCGGCGCGAAGCCGGTCCACCCGGAAATGCCGATGCCGACCTTGACGTCCTGGGCGAGCGCCGGAGTGGAGGCCGCGAGAGCAATGATTGTCGCAAATACTGTCGAACTACGCATGATAATCGTCCTCTGCCGATCGATGGTTTGACGTCCTGTTGAATCTGCCGGCCCATATGGGCGGTTCCGCGAAGCGTTGCACGATTTGTGCCGACACATTCTCTCAGCCCCCCTTGAATCGCGCGACAAGGCGGTGAGAGTCACCGGGATAGAGCAGGCGCACGGCGGTGATGGTGCGTGCGCTGCGCCAGGTATAGCGATCGATCACGAGACAGGGCGCGCCGACGGCGATTGCGAGCGCGACCGCCGTGCGATCGTCCGCAACGATGGCGCTGATCGTGTGCTCGGCCTCTGTCCATGGGACATGGTGAAGCAGCCAGGAACCAGGCGGCTCGCGCGAGAAGTCCGCGGTCGCGGCATCCGGCACGGACGACAGGTCGATCAGCCGGTCCTCGACCGCGAAGGGCACGTTGTCGGCGCTATGGCGGCAGGTGATCGCGACCACCTTGCCGGCCTTGTTCACGCCGAGACGGTCGCGGTCGGCAGCCGTCGCGGTGCGCAGCTTGCGGCCGATCAGCTCGTAACCGTAGGAGCGGCCGAGCGTGGTGATCTCGGCGCGGATGTCGGCGATCTTCAGCACCGCCGACTGATGCTGCGGCCGCCGCACGAAGGAGCCGGCGCGCCGCCGCCGCTCGATCAGGTCGGCTTGTGCGAGTTCGGACAGCGCCTTGTTCACGGTCATGCGCGAGCAGCCGTAACTGGCCACCAGTTCGTGCTCGAAGGGGATGCGATGGCCGGGCGGCCATTCGCCGGTCAGGATACGCTGCTCGATGTCGGCGCGGATGCGCTTGTAGAGTGTCGGCTTGTCGGCGTCGGTCACGAGGCTCATGCGACGAGCCTCCGCACCGAGGCGTTGAAACGTTCGCGCGCGGGCTGGCGCAGCCTGTGCCGCCCGCCTTCGACGACCTTGTGGCCGCTCGCCCAGACACAATCGATCGCGCCGCCGCCGGCCGCGAAGATCCAGCCGTCGATCGCCGCGTCGCCGGCGCGGCCTGCCAGCGAAGGATGCGCCGTATCGAGCGTGACGATGTCGGCGCGCGCCCCCGGTGCAAGGCCGAATGTCGCTTGCGCCAGCGCTTGCGCGCCGCCCGCAAGAGCATGGTCGAACAATGCGCGGCCGGTGGAACGTCCCGCTCCGCTGGAGAGCACGTTGCGTTCGCGATGCTTCAGCCGCTGGCCATATTCAAGCTGGCGCAGTTCGTCGGCGACGCCGACCAGCACGTTGGAATCGGTCCCGACGCCGAAGGCGCCACTGGCGGCAAGATATTCCCGCGCAGGAAAGACGCCGTCGCCGAGGCTTGCTTCCGTGATGGGACAGAGGCCGGCCACCGCACCGGTCCTAGCGAAAGCCGTGACCTCCGCATCCGTCATGTGCGTGGCGTGGATGAGGCACCAGCGCCGATCCACCGGCGCATGCTCCAGCAACCATTGCACCGGCCGCAATCCCGACCAAGCCAGGCAGTCCTCGACCTCCTTCACCTGCTCGGCGGCGTGGATATGCACCGGCCCGCCCTCGGCAAGCGGGATGATCGATTTGAGCTCGTCGGGCGTCACCGCACGCAAGCTGTGCGGCGCGACGCCGATATTGGCGCCGGGCAATGCGCCGATCGCCTTGCGCGATGCAGCCATCAATTCGGCGAACCGATCGACTGAGCAGATGAAGCGGCGCTGCCCGGCATGGGGTGCCGCACCGCCAAATGAACTATGCGCATAAAAACTCGGCAACAAGGTCAGTGCAATGCCGGAAGCTTCGGCAGCCTGTGCAATGCGCGTGGCCATCTCGCCGAGGTTAGCGTAGGGCGAGCCGTCGCGATCGTGATGCAGATAGTGGAATTCGCCGACGCGGGTAAAACCCTGCTCGAGCATCTCGACATAGAGCAGCGTCGCAACAGCCGCGACGTCGTCCGGCGTCATAGCCAGCGCAAAGCGATACATGGTCTCGCGCCAGGTCCAGAAGGTATCGGTGCTGTCGCCCCGCAACTCCGCAAGTCCGGCCATGCCGCGCTGGAAGGCGTGGCTGTGCAGACTCGCCAATCCCGGCAGCGCGACGGCGTGACGCTCGTCGCCAGCTGCAGGCTGCACCCCCGCCGTTACCTCCGCGATCGCGCCGGCGGCGAGAACCACCTGCACGTCATTGGTCCAGCCCGAAGGCAGGAGCGCGGAAGCGAAATGCAGTCGGGTCATGGTTACACGCCGGCTGGACAGAACGGCGTTACGATTATATGTCTAGACATATAAGTCAAGCATCCGACGCCGAATGGACACCCGCATGGCAGAACGCTTCGACCGGATCTGGCACAATGCCCGCCTCGCCACGATGCGGGGCAACGGCCCCGATCTCGGCGAGGTCGAACGCGGCGTCATCGCCGCCCGCGGCGGCCGGATCGTCTATGCAGGTGCGCAGGCCGATTTTCCGGTGGACTCCGATGCGGCCGAACGGATCGATTGCGGAGGGCGCTGGATCACGCCGGGGCTCGTCGATTGTCACACCCATTTGGTCTATGGCGGCAACCGCGCGCATGAATTCGAGCTGCGCCTCAGGGGCGCAAGCTATGAGGAGATCGCGCGCGCGGGCGGCGGCATCGTTTCGACCGTGGCGGCGACGCGCAAGGCAAGCGAGGCCGAGCTCATCGCAAGCGCGTTGCCTCGGCTCGATGCCTTGATTGCCGAAGGTGCAACCACGATCGAGATCAAGTCCGGCTATGGTCTCGACACCGCAACGGAGCTGCGGCAGCTCGCGGCCGCGCGGAGCCTTGGCCGCAAGAGGCCAGTCGCGATCCGCACCTCCTTCCTCGGCGCGCATGCGCTGCCGGTGGAGGCCGAGGGCGACAAGGATCGTTACATCGATCTCGTTTGCAGGGAGATGCTGCCTGCGGTCGCAAACGCCGGCCTTGCCGATGCTGTCGATGCCTTCATGGAAGGCATCGCATTCTCCGCCGAGCAGACCGCGCGGGTGTTCGAGACGGCGAGGGGACTTGGACTGCCGGTCAAGCTCCATGCCGACCAGCTCTCCAATCTTGGCGGTGCCGCGCTCGCCGCGAAGTTCTCGGCGCTCTCGGCCGATCATCTGGAGCACACCGACGAGGCCGGTGCGGCCGCAATGGCGAAGGCCGGGACGGTTGCGGTGCTGCTGCCCGGCGCGTTCTATTTCATTCGCGAGACGCAGAAGCCTTCGGTGGAGACGTTCCGCAAGCATGGTGTTCCCATGGCGCTGGCGACCGACTGCAATCCCGGGAGCTCGCCGTTGACCTCGCTGCTGCTCGCGATGAACATGGGTGCGACGCTGTTCCGGATGACTGTGGCCGAATGCCTCGCCGGCGTCACCCGCGAAGGTGCGCGAGCGCTCGGTATCCTCGAGGAGGCCGGCACGCTGGAGGCGGGCAAATGGTGTGACCTTGCGATCTGGGATATCGAGCGGCCCGCCGAACTGGTCTACCGCATCGGTTTCAATCCGCTGCACCGCCGGGTGTGGAGAGGACAATGACGAACGAGGGCGCAGCGATCGTCGCCAAGCCGGGGACGGTCGGACTCGATGATTTCGCGCGGGTGCTCGACGGTGCGCCCGTCGTGCTCGATCCGTCGTTCTGGCCACGCGTCGAGGCCGCGGCGGAGATCGTCGCGAAGGCGGCGCGGGCCGACGCGCCGGTCTACGGCATCAACACTGGCTTCGGGAAGCTGGCGTCGAAACGCATTCCGCCCGATCAGACCACACGGCTCCAGCGTAACCTGATCCTCTCGCATTGCTGCGGTGTCGGCCCGGCGACGCCGGAACCGATCGTTCGCCTGATGATGGCGCTGAAGATCATTTCGCTCGGGCGTGGTGCCTCAGGCGTGCGACGCGAGCTGATCGAGCAGCTTCAGGACATGCTGGCGCGTGGCGTCACGCCACTGGTGCCGCAGCAGGGCTCCGTGGGCGCCTCCGGCGATCTTGCGCCACTTGCGCACATGACGGCCGTGATGATCGGGGAAGGGCAAGCGATCCTTGACGGGAAAACCGTGTCCGGCGCTGAAGCGCTGGCGGCTGCAGGCCTTTCGCCGCTGACGCTCGGCCCCAAGGAGGGCCTCGCGCTGATCAACGGGACACAGTTCTCGACCGCCTACGCCCTATCAGGCGTGCTACGTGGGTTTCGCCTGGCCCGCGCCGCGCTCGTGACCGGGGCGCTGTCGGTCGATGCTGCGATGGCCTCGACGGCGCCGTTCCGGCCCGAGATCCAGGCGCTGCGCGGCCACGCCGGGCAGATCGCCGCGGCGGCAACGCTGACGGCGCTGCTCGATGGCAGCGACATCCGCCTCTCGCACCTCGAAGGTGACGAGCGTGTGCAGGATCCCTATTGCCTGCGCTGCCAGCCGCAGGTCGCCGGCGCAGCGCTCGACCTGATCACGCAGGCCGCGCGCACGCTGATGGTCGAGGCCAATGCCGTCACCGACAATCCGCTGGTGCTGGTCGAGACCGGCGAGATCGTCTCCGGCGGCAATTTCCACGCCGAGCCGGTGGCCTTCGCTGCCGACGCCATCGCGCTGGCGCTGTCGGAGATCGGCGCAATCAGCGAGCGGCGCATCGCGACGCTGGTCGATCCCGCGCTCAACTTCGGGCTTCCGCCGTTTCTCACCCCCGATCCCGGCATCAATTCCGGCTTCATGATCGCCGAGGTGACGGCGGCCGCGCTTTATGCCGAGAACAAGCAGCGCGCAGCCGCCTGCTCAATCGACTCGACACCAACCAGCGCCAACCAGGAAGACCATGTGTCGATGGCCGCGCATGCCGCGCGGCGCCTGTCCGATATGGCCGACAACCTCGCCGCCATCCTCGGCATCGAGCTCCTGGTCGCCGCCCAGGGCATCACGCTGCGTGCGCCGCATGCAACGAGCGCGCCGCTGGCTGCCGTCATCGGCGCATTGCGCGAGCAGGTTCCAGCGCTGGGTGCGGATCGCTACATGGCCGGCGATCTCGCCAAGGCCGCGGCGCTGGTCGAAGCCGACGCGCTTCCGGCCGCTGCGCGCGCGCAGCTTCCCACCGATCCGTTTCCGAGACTCGTCTGAAGAGGTCCGCATGAACCATCGACTGGACAATGACCGCACCATCCGAGCCCCCCGCGGCAGCGAGATCAGCGCCAAGAGTTGGCTGACGGAAGCGCCCTTGCGCATGCTGATGAACAATCTCGACCCTGATGTCGCGGAGCGTCCGAGCGAACTCGTCGTCTATGGCGGCATCGGTCGCGCCGCGCGCGACTGGGAGAGCTTTGACCGGATCGTCGCGGCCTTGCGTAAGCTCGACGGCGATCAGACGCTGCTGGTCCAGTCCGGCAAGCCGGTCGGCGTATTCCGCACCCATGCCGACGCCCCGCGCGTGCTGATCGCGAACTCCAACATCGTGCCGCATTGGGCGACGCTCGATCATTTCAACGAGCTCGATCGCCAGGGCCTGATGATGTACGGCCAGATGACGGCCGGATCCTGGATCTATATCGGAAGCCAGGGCATCGTTCAGGGCACTTACGAGACCTTCGTCGAGGTCGGCCGACGCCATTACGGCGGCAGCCTCGCCGGCAAATGGATCCTCACGGCGGGCTTGGGCGGCATGGGCGGTGCGCAGCCGCTGGCCGCGACCATGGCCGGTGCTTCGATGCTCGCGGTCGAATGCCAGCCGAGCCGCATCGAGATGCGGCTGCGCACCGGCTATCTCGATCGCCAGGCCGCGACGCTCGACGAGGCGCTGGCGATCATGGCGGATGCCGCGAAGACGAGAAGGGCGGTCTCGGTCGGCCTGCTCGGCAATGCCGCCGAGATCTTCCCGGAACTGGTTCGCCGTGGTGTCAGGCCCGACATCGTCACCGACCAGACCAGCGCTCATGATCCGATCAACGGATACTTGCCGAAGGGCTGGACGCTGGCGGAATGGGAGACAAAACGTGCTTCCGATCCAAAGGCAGTCGAGCGCGCGTCGAAAACGTCGATGGTCGAGCACGTCCAGGCGATGCTGGATTTCCACGCGCAGGGCATCCCGACACTCGACTACGGCAACAACATCCGTCAGATGGCGCAGGACATGGGCCTGACAAACGCCTTCGATTTCCCCGGCTTCGTTCCCGCCTATATCCGTCCCTTGTTCTGCCGCGGCGTCGGGCCGTTCCGCTGGGCGGCGCTGTCGGGCGATCCCGAGGACATCTTCAGAACAGACGCGAAGGTCAAGGAGCTGATGCCTGACGACAAGCATCTGCACAATTGGCTCGACATGGCCAAGGAGCGCATCAAGTTCCAGGGCCTGCCGGCACGGATCTGCTGGGTCGGTCTCGGCGACCGCCATCGCCTCGGCCTCGCCTTCAACGAGATGGTGGCGCGCGGCGAGTTGAAGGCGCCGATCGTGATCGGCCGCGATCACCTCGACAGCGGCTCGGTGGCGAGCCCCAACCGCGAGACCGAGGCGATGAAGGACGGCTCGGACGCCGTGTCTGACTGGCCTCTGCTTAACGCACTGCTCAATTGCGCCAGCGGCGCGACCTGGGTGTCGTTGCACCATGGCGGCGGCGTCGGCATCGGCTATTCCCAGCACGCTGGCATGGTGATTGTCGCCGACGGCACCCCGGAAGCGGCCAAGCGGGTCGAGCGCGTGCTGTGGAATGATCCCGCCAGCGGCGTCATGCGCCACGCCGATGCAGGCTACGACATCGCCATCGACTGTGCCCGCGACAAGGGGCTCGATCTGCCGAGCCTTGAATAGTCGCGGCTCGTCTTCGCCTCTCCCCGTCGGGAAGTGGCGAGCGCTGTCACGGATCAGGCTTTCAGCAACTTCGGCATCGTTGTCTTCGCACCGTCCATGAAGGTCTGGACGGCGTCGCGGACGATGGCACCGAGATCGAGCGGGATCGGCGTTGCGTAGATGAACTTGCGGATGGCGAGATAGAAGATACGGCCGTGCAGGCCCCAGAACAGCTCGGTCTCGCGCTCACTCAGCGGATGCGCCTTCGCATCGGGGAGCCTCAGGTCGTGGCGCAGCTCAGCCGCAGCGGGCTCGATGATCTCGCGGCGGACGATGTCGAGATAGCGGCTGGTGATACCGAACGACTTCATGCCGGAGAAAACGAAGATCCGTACCCAATTGTACTCGAACACCCGTTCGACATAGTCGAGATAGAAGCGTGTCAATCGGGCCTCCAGCGGCAAAGCGCGGTCGCGGATCATCGGTCCCCAGTCGGGCGACCAGCGGCTGAGATAGACCTCCTGGTAGACCCGCTCGATCAGCGCCTCCTTGCTGGGGAAGTGGCGATAGATCGCCGAGTGGGTGATGCCCATGCGCTTGGCGAGCTCGCGGGTCTGGCCTTCGAAGCCGCGCTCGGCAAAGAAGCGGATCGCCTCGTCCACGATCGCACGCTCCCGATCCGGCGCGCGCATATTGCGGCGCTTTGGCTCGGACGTGGTGCCTGCCTCGGTTCGTTTTCGGGCCGGTCGCTTGGCCGTTTTCTGCGATTTTCGGACCATTTCGTCGCTGAATCGTACGTCTCGCACCTTCATAGCCCAAGCTGCATTTGTGACCAAATGGTCATTTCCTGTTGACCGGCCTTCGGCATCATGTCAGGATTTTGAGACCAGATGGTTACAAATCTGGCATCCCGGCTGGTGAGCCGAGGGATCGAGGAAACGGCAGTGAAGGCGAGGGCTTTCAGCTACTTTCGTGCTGCGACGATCGACCAGGCGCTGGATGCCCACGCGCGCGCCGGGGATGATGCGCGCTACATCGCTGGCGGCCAGAGCCTGGTGCCGGCGCTTTCGCTGCGGCTCCAGGCGCCGCGGCTGCTGATCGACATTACTCATATCGACGAGATGCGGGGCGTCAGGCGCGAAGGAGGCAACTTGCGCATCGGCGCGCTGACGCGCCATTCCGAGATGCTGAGCGAGCCCTTGATCGCCGAGTTCGCGCCGCTTTTGCATGCGGCGGCGCCCTTCGTCGCCCACCCTGCGATTCGTAACCGCGGCACGTTCGGCGGCAGCGTCGCGTTGGCCGACCCCGCGTCCGAGTTTCCAGCGATGACCTTGGCGCTGGATGCCGAGATCGAGATCGCCGGTCCCTCGGGCAGCCGGCGCGTGAAGGCCGACGACTTCTTCGTCGACTTGTTCGAAACTGCGTTGCAGCCCGGCGAACTGGTCATCGCGATATACGTCCCGCTGTTCAGGGCTGATCAGCGTTTTGTGTTCGATGAGCTGGCGCGCCGGCGCGGGGATTATGCGCTGGTTGGCTGCGGGATCATGGCGGCCTGCCCGGGCGGCCGCATCGATGAAATCCGCATCTCCTTCTTCTCTGTTGGCAATACGCCGATCCGAGCAAAGGGGGCCGAACGCGCCCTGATCGGCCCGCGGCTCGATGCCGAGCGTATCGCGGCCGCGCAAGCAGCGCTCGAAGGCGATCTGGCGCCGCCCGAGAGCGACGAGGTGCCGCCGGCGATGCGCCTGCATCTCGCCCGTGTGCTGCTCGGCCGCCTGCTCGGCCGTCTCGGAGAAAGCGCATGAGCGGTTTCGACGAAGCCCTGTTGAATGAACCCGACGAGACCGTGCGCGTCCGCCTCATTGTCAACGGCCGTAAGGTCTCCTGTGAGGTCGCGCCGCGCGACACGCTGGTCGATTGCCTGCGCGAAAAGCTCGAGCTGACGGGGACACATGCCGGCTGCGAGATGGGCGCCTGCGGCGCCTGCCTGGTTCAGCTCGACGGACGCGCGGTGCATTCCTGCCTGATGTTCGCGGTGCAGGCCGATGGCGCCGAGGTCGACACGATCGAAGGTCTCACCGAGAGGGGTGTGCTCGCTGAGCTCCAAGCCGAATTTCATCGCCGCAACGCTCTCCAATGCGGGTTCTGTACTCCGGGCATGCTGGTCAATGCGCACGAGCTGCTCTCGCAGGTGGCGCAGCCGAGCCGAGAGCAGATCCGCGACGCGCTGTCGGGCAATTATTGCCGCTGCACTGGTTATGAGGCGATTGTCGATTCCATCGAAGCGGTAGCGATGGCACGCAGCGATCGCGGAGGCGTCACATGACCGCTCCGCTCACCTCGCTCGACCGCCCGAACTCCTATATCGGCCGCTCGGTGCCGCGGCCGAACGCCAAGCGCTTGCTCGCCGGGCGCGGGCGTTACATCAGCGATCTCCGGCTGCCGCGCATGCTCCATGCCGCGTTCCTGCGCAGTCCGCATGCGCATGCGAAGATCGTCTCGATCAAGGCCGACGAGGCGCGCTCGGTCGAGGGTGTGCATCTCGTCGCCACGGGCGCGGATCTCGCCCGGATCTGCACGCCGTGGACGGGCACGCTCGATCATTTCAAGGGCATGACTTCGCCGCCGCAACTGCCGCTGCCGCTCGATCGCGTGGTCTGGGCCGGGCAGGCGGTGGTCGCCGTCGTCGCCGAGAGCCGGACGATTGCGGAGGACGCGCTGGAGCTGATCAAAATCGACTACGTGGAACTTCCTGCCGTCGTCGACATCGCCAGCGCACGCGAGGCCGGCGGCCCGCTCGTCAACCCCGGCGATGCCAACAACGTCTGCTTCCGCAGCCAGCTCGACAGCGGCACTGTCGACGACGCATTTGCGCAAGCCGTCCACGTCGTGGAGGAGGAGTTCATCTTCGGCCGCCATACCGCGGTGACGCTCGAACCGCGCGCCATTTTGGCCGACTACGATCCTGCGGCCGGCGCGCTCACCGTGCATCATGGCACCCAGACGCCGTACCAGTTCCAGGACCTCTACTCGCGCCATTACGGCATCCCGGAGTCGCGCGTTCGCGTGGTCGCGACCGACATCGGCGGCTCGTTCGGGATGAAGCTGCATGTCTACCACGAGGACATGGCCGTGGTGGGCCTCTCGATCCTGCTGGGACGTCCCGTCAAGTATGTCGCGGACCGAATCGAATCGTTCGTTTCCGACATCCATGCCCGCGACCACCGCGTCCGCGCGCGTATGGCGCTCGACGCGAACGGCGAAATTCTCGCGATGGACGTGCTGGATCTGACCGCCATTGGCGCGTTTTCGACCTATCCGCGGACAAGCGTGGTCGAGGGCAACCAGGTGATCCGCCTGATCGGTGCGCCCTATCGCTTCAAGAACTACCGGGCCACGCTGGAGGTGATCTTCCAGAACAAGGTGCAGACCAGCCAATACCGCGCCGTCGGCCACCCCATCGCCTGCGCCGTCACCGAGCGGATGGTCGACATCGCGGCGGCAAAGATTGGCCTCGATCCGTTCGCTATCCGAGTGCAGAACGTCATTGCCGACGACGCCTATCCGCTGACCTCGCCGACAGGCTACCGCTTCGAGGCGCTATCGCATCAGGCCTGCCTGAACCGCCTGCGTGAGATCATGGACTATGATGCGTTGCGTGCCGAGCAGGTGGAGTTGCGCAAGCGCGGCGTCTACCGCGGCATCGGCATCGCGACCTTCGTCGAGATCACCAACCCCAGCCCGGCTTTCTATGGCGTCGGCGGCGCGCGGATCTCGTCGCAGGATGGTGCGACCGTCAGCCTGACACCGTCGGGAGAGGTGCGTTGCCTGATCTCCGTCACCGAACAGGGGCAGGGCACCGAAGCGATCATCAGCCAGATCGTGGCGGATCAGCTCGGGCTAGCACAGGAGCGCGTCAAGGTCATCACCGGCGATACCGAGGTGACGCCGCATGGCGGCGCCACCTGGGCCTGCCGCGGTGCCGGCATCGGCGGCGAGACTGCGCTTCAGGCCGCGCGGGCGCTCAAGCGCAACATCCTGGAAATCGCTGCGCTGATCCTCCAGGAGCAGACGTCGGCGCTGGACATCGTCGATGGCGAGGTCGTCGACGCAGGCACGCGGAACCAGCGGATGCCGATCGCGGAAATCGCACGGATCTCCTATTTCCGCTCCGACACACTGCCGCCGGGTACGCAGGCGCAGCTCACCGTCAGCCACCACTTTGCGCCGCAGGGGTATCCCTTCGCGTTCACCAACGGCATCCAGGGCTGCTTGCTGGAGGTCGACGTGGAAACCGGCTTCGTCAAGCTATCGAAGCACTTCATCGTCGAGGATTGCGGCCGCGTCATCAATCCGATGCTGGTGGACGAGCAGCTCCGTGGCGGCATCGTGCAGGGGCTGGGCGCTGCGTTGTTCGAGGAATGCAGATACAGCGAGACCGGCCAGCTCATGAACGGTTCGCTCGCAGACTATCTCGTGCCCATGCCGATGGAGATACCTGACATCGTCATCGCCCATGTCGAGACGCCGACCGCCGATACCGTGCTCGGCGCGAAGGGCGTCGGCGAGGCCGGCACCGCGGCGGCGTCCGCCTGCGTGCTCAATGCCGTCAACGACGCGCTTGCGCCGTTCGGTGCCACCATCAATTCGATTCCGATCACGCCCACCAAAGTCCTGAAAGCCCTGACGCGTTTCTAGAAAAAGACGATTGGAGGAAATCATGCCCAAATCCGGTTCGATGTCGAAGATAACCCGTCGCACCGCGCTCGCCGGCCTCTCCGCCGGCGCAGCGCTGCTCGCCATGCCCCGGCTTGGCCGCGCCGCGGACGAGACGATCCGCATCGGCTTCCCGACGCCGCTGACAGGCCCGTTCGCGGCGGAAGCGCGCGATCAGGTCAAATGCGCCGAGCTCGCGGTGAAGCTGGTCAACGACAAGGGCGGCATTGCCAGACGCAAGGTCGAGCTCCTGGTGCGCGACGACAAGCTGAATGCCGGCGAGGCCGCGACCCGCACGCTCGAGCTGATCGAGAAGGACAAGGTCCACGCGGTGGTCGGCGCGCTCTCCAGTGCCGTGCAGCTCGCAGTCAACGAAGTCACCCGCGCCCGTGGCGTGATCTACGTCTCCATCAGCCAGTCCGACACGATCAACGAGGCCAAAGATTTCAGCAAATACACCTTCCACGAGGCGCTGAACCCGCACATGACGACCGCGGCCGTTGCGCGCCAGACGCTGAAGAAAGGCATGAAGGTCGCGCATCTCGTTGCCGACTATGCCTATGGCCACGAGATGCTGCGCGGCTTCAAGCGCGCTCAGGCGGCGATCGGCGCGGACAGCGTCGGAGAGATTCTGCACCCGTTCGGCGCGGCCGACTATTCCACCTTCATGCCCCGCCTGATGTCGATGCGTCCGGACGTGCTGTGCATCTCAAATTTCGGCCGGGATCAAGCCAACTCGATCAAGCAGGCGGTGGATTTCGGCGTCAAGCAGCAGATGAAGATCGTGGTGCCGGTGATCCTGCACAATCAGCGCCTGGCCGTCGGCCCCGACGTGTTCGAGGGGGTAGTCGGCGGCGCTAATTATTACTGGGGTCTGGAGACGCAGAGCAAGTCGGCAGCCGCCTTCAACGCAGCCTTCAAGGCCGCCAATAGCGGTGCGATCCCGACCGATTACGGCGCCTACGGCTATTCCGGTGTCGGATCGTTGCTGGCCGCGATGCAGGCGGCCGGCGGCACCGACACCGACAAGGTGATCGATGCGCTCGAGAAGCTGCAGTATGATCTGACCAAGGGCCCGCAACACTACCGCAAATGCGACCATCAGTCGGTGCAGTCGGTGCTCGTGCTCGAGTCCAAGAAGAAGTCGGCCATGACAGGCGAGAACGATCTGTTTGCGATCCTGGCCAACGACGCCGGCTCGGACGACATGCTGCGTAGCTGCGGCGAGCTCGGCCACGCCACCTGAAGCCTGGCCGATGGACCTGTCGCTGATCATCATGCAGCTTCTCTCCGGGATCGCCCTTGGGGCGGTCCTGGTGATCACTGCGCTTGGGCTCACGATCGTGTTCGGCATGCTGGGGGTGGTCAACTTCGCCCACGGCGCGCTGTTCATGATCGGGGCCTACGCGGGGCTTTATCTGGCGTCGCTCACGGGAAGCTTCTGGTGGGGAATGCTGCTTGCCCCCATCCTGATCGGCGCTTTCGGCATGCTGATCGAGTTCGTCCTGATCCGCAGGCTTTATGGACGCTCGATCGACGATCCGCTGCTGCTCACCTTCGGCCTCAGCTACATCCTGGTCGAGGGCGTGCGCATCGTGTTCGGCAGCGACGGCATCCCATTTCCGACGCCGTCGCAGCTGATCGGCGTGCTCGATCTCGGCATTGGGTTCTTCCCGCGCTACCGTCTGTTCGTCATCGTGTTGGTGGCGGTGGTGCTGCTGGCGCTGTGGCTGACCCTGGAGAAGACCCGCGTCGGCCTGATCGTGCGCGCCGGCGCCCGCGATCCCACCATCATGCAGGTGCTCGGTGTCGACATAGGCCGGGTCTGGCTCGCGATCTTCGGACTTGGGGTGGGACTTGCCGCGCTTGGCGGCGTGCTCGCAGGGCCCATGCGCAGCGTCAATCCGGAGATGGGCTCGCTGGTGCTGGCCGAGGCCTTTGTCGTGACCGTGATCGGTGGGCTCGGTTCGATTGTCGGCGCGGTCGTCGCCGGACTCATGGTCGGCATTTCCATCAGCATGGTCGCCCTGTTCGCACCTGAAATGGCGACCATCGTGATGTTCGCGCTGATGGCGGTGGTGCTGTTGATCCGCCCGCAGGGTCTGTTCGGCGTGAGAGGGAGGACCGCGTGACGAGATCATCGAGCGGCGAAGCCCTCGCCAAGCCGGCGCCGGACGGCCTCGGCCGGATTCTGGAGCATCGCGTGCTGCTCTCCATTGCCGTGCTTGCCTTGCTGCCCTGGCTGTTGCCGTCGAAAGCGCTGGCCGTCAACGTCCTGATCTATGGCGTCGTGGTGATGGGCTACAATCTGCTGTTCGGCTACACCGGGCTGCTGTCGTTCGGTCAGGCCGCCTTCTTCGGCGCGGGCGCCTACTTCACCGGCATTGCGATCGGCCGCTACGGAGTCCCCTGGTTCGCCGCAGTGCCTGTGGCCGTTCTTCTCAGCACCTGCCTGGCCGCCGCAATCGGCCTCGTGTCGACGCGCACCCGCGGCATCTATTTTTCGATGGTCACGCTCGCGCTCGCCCAGCTCGTCTACTACGTGGCGCTGCAGGCGTCCTCCTTCACCGGCGGCGAGAACGGCCTTCGCGGCTTCACCGTCGACCGTATCAATCTGCTCGGCTTCCAGATCAACTTCCTCGATCCCGTCAACAAGTACTACGTGCTGATGGCCTTCGCGGCGCTGGCGATGTGGTTCCAGTCGCGCATCCTGAACTCGCCGTTCGGAGCCGTCATCGAGGCGATCCGCGAGAACGAGCAGAGAGCGCGGGCCTGCGGCTACGACGTCGAGCGCAGCAAGCTGGTCGTGTTCATGCTGTCGGGTGCGATCTCGTCGCTCGGCGGCTGCATGCTGGCGCTGCATCTGTCGATCGTTCCGCTAGATATCCTGCATTACCAGACCTCCGGCATGATCGTGATGATGGTGCTGCTCGGCGGCGCCCGCAGCTTCTTCGGACCGTTCGTTGGCGCAGCCAGCTTTCTCATCCTGGAGGACGTGATCTCGCTCTGGACGCCGCATTGGCAGATTTTCGTCGGCGCGATCTTCGTGCTGTTCGTGCTCTTCCTGCCCAAGGGCATCTGGGGAACGCTGCTCGACGCCATCGGCATCGGAAAGGCACGACGATGAGCGGCGAGCTCCTACGCGCCGAAGGCATCGGCAAGCGCTTTGGTGGCTTCGTGGCGCTCGAAGGCATCACCGTGTCCTTTGCCGCGGGACAACTGACCTCGATCATCGGGCCAAACGGCGCCGGCAAGAGCACCTTCTTCAACATCCTTTCGGGTGTGCTGACGCCGACCTCGGGCAAGTTGCATTTCAGGGGGCGCGAGCTGAACGGCTTGCCGCAGCATCGCTTCGTGCATCAGGGCATCTCGCGCTCCTACCAGATCACGAACATCTTTCCGGATCTGTCCGTGCACGAGAACGTGCGCGTGGCCGCCCAGGCGTTGGTGGTGAGCTACGACATCTGGCGCAACCGGGCGCGGCTGGCTGAACTGGATGCACGCGCGGACGCCGCGCTGGAGGCAGTCGGACTGCTGACCAGGCGGAGCGAATTGGCAAAATTCCTGGCGCATGGACAGCAGCGCGCGCTGGAGATCGCGATCGCGCTGGTCTCCGAGCCGGAATTGCTGCTGCTGGACGAGCCGACCGCCGGCATGGGGCCGGAAGAGACCAAGGACATGGTCGCTCTGCTCGAACGTCTCGCCGACAAGCGCACGGTGCTGCTGGTCGAGCACAAGATGAAGATGGTGCTCGGGCTCAGCAAGCGTGTCGTGGTGTTGCATCACGGCCGCCTGCTGGCAGACGGCGCGCCCGACGAGATCCGGAGCAATCCGGAAGTCCGCCGGGTCTATCTCGGACAGAGTGAGGGCTATGGCTGAGACCGCGCTGCTCGAAATCGACGATCTCCATGCCTGGTACGGCACCAGCCATGTCCTTCATGGCATCTCCCTGCGCGTGGACCCGGGCGAGGTGGTCGCCCTCGTCGGCCGCAATGGCGCCGGCAAGACCACGACCTTGCGCGCGATGATGGGGCTGATGCCGAAGGCGACGGGCCGCGTGCGATTCGAGGGCAGGGAACTGCTGCCGCTTCGCGCACATCAGCGCTTCCACCTCGGCCTCGCTTACGTGCCCGAGGAGCGCCGCATCGTCCCAGGCCTGTCCGTGCGCGAGAATCTGCGGCTCGGCCTAGTCGCAGCCGGCGGCGAGATCGAGGAGCGCGCGGCGATCGACGAGATCGCCGAAACCTTTCCGCGCCTGAAGGAGCGTCTCGATCAGGAAGGTGTGACGCTCTCGGGCGGCGAGCAGCAGATGCTGGCGATCGCCCGGGCGCTGATCGCAAAACCGAAGATGATCCTGCTCGACGAGCCCTCCGAGGGCATCATGCCTGTTCTCGTCGAGGAAATGGGCGTGCTGTTCCGTGGCCTGCGCGAACAGGGCAAGACGCTGCTCCTGGTGGAGCAGAACGTCGAGTGGGCGTTGCGGCTCGCCGACCGCGCCGTCATCATCGATCAAGGCGAGGTCGTTCATCAAAGCAGCGCGGCGGCGCTACTCGCGGACAAGGATATCCAGGAACGCTACTGCGCGGTGTGATCTCAGGCCACGACCTTGGCCCCGGCACCATCGAGGCGCGCGCTTTCCTTCGCCAGATAGTCGCCGATCGCATCGCCCGGCATGGGCTTGGCGAAGTAATAGCCCTGGATGTAGTCGCAACCCAGCCGGCGCAGGGTGTCGAGCTGAGCGCGAGTCTCGACGCCCTCGACGACGCAGGCGATCTCCATGTCGTCGCACAGGCCCGTGAGCGACTTGATGATCTTGTAGCTCACGGGATTGTCGTTGATGTCGGAGACGAAGCTGCGGTCGATCTTGATCTTGTCGAGCGGGAGCCGGTGCACATGGCTCAGCGAGGAGTAGCCGGTGCCGAAATCGTCCAGCGACACGCCGCAGCCCATGGCCTTCAGCGTCGCGATCGACTGCTGTGCGCGCACGAAGTCGAAGGTGACGGCGGTCTCGGTGATCTCGAAATCGATGCGGCGCGGCGGCATTCCGCTCTTCTCGATGATGGAGATCAGCGGCAGGATGCCTTCGGCCGCGCAGACGTCATGGGCCGAGAGGTTGAACGAGAGGCGAATGTGGTCGGGCCACGTCCTGGCGGTGGCGAGCGCGCGCACCAGCAGCGCTTGCGTCAGCGGCCGGATCAGGCCGATGCGTTCGGCGGCCGGGATGAAATCGGCGGGGGAAACCAGGCCAAGGCGGGCGCTGCGCCAACGGGCGAGGACCTCGAAGCCCGCGGTGTGCTCGCTCATGGCATCGACGATGGGCTGGAACACCAGATCGATCTCGGTGGTGAAATCGGCGATGCGCAGCAGGTTCTCGATGACACCGCGGCTCCGGATCTCCGCCTCGAGCTCGCTCGAGAAGATCATTGTGCGGCCGCGCAGATGGCGCTTGGCGTGATAGAGTGAGTAGTCGGCGCACTCATAGAGCGCTTCCGATGACGTCGCGGAGTCCGGGTACGATGCAAAGCCGATCGAGCACGACAGTCCGGTATGGGCGGTGTCGAGCTGATAGGGCAGCTTGACCTGGGCGCCGATGCGTTCGCCGAGGCGAAGCAGGTCCGTATCCTCGTGGTCGCCGCACACGACGAGGCCGAACTCGTCGCCGCCCAGACGCGCAAACTCCACCCGCTGCGGGCCAAAGCCCTCGCAGACCTCGCGGATGCGCCGACCCGCTTCGATCAGCACGCGGTCGCCGACCGAGTGGCCGTAATTGTCGTTGATCGGCTTGAAGCCGTCGAGATCGATGATGCCGACCGCGACGCGGACGTGCCTGCGCTCGGCATCGGTGAAGGCGCTCGACAGCTCGGCGAAGAAGCGGCGGCGGTTCGGCAGCTCGGTGAGGGAATCGAGATTGGCGAGGCGGAAGTTCTCGTCCGAGAGCGCCTGCGTCGCGGCCTGTTGCGCGAGCAGCGACTTGCGGCTGGCGACGAGATCGGCGAAGTCGCGGTAGTAGATGAACAGCACCGTCACCATCGCGCCGGAAACCAGGAGATTGTTGACCGCGATCGCCTTCAGCGTCGGCTCGCCCGTGGACAAGAAGAACAGCACATAGGGCACGTTGACGATCAACGTGACGATCAGCGCTGCGGAGCGCAGATGCATCAACGTGAAGATGCAGGCGATCACGGTGACCGCCATGTAGAATGCGACTTGGCTCTTGGCGAAGGCATCGCCGTAAGGGTAGAGAGCGAAGGACCAGGCGGTGAAGCCGGCGCCGATCGGCAAAGTCAGCCAGTTGGTGGCGCGCAGATTGCTCAGGATGTCGGCATCGCTGCGCACACGGCGGCGCTGGCGCAGCCACCAGACGGTCCGCAACCCCGCGAGCGCGGCCAGCACACCAGGCACGATCATCGACAGCCAGTCCGGCGCGACGTTCACATACGTATAGGCCACCGCGATCGTGCTGCTGATGAGGATGAAGTAGAGCAGCGGGATTTGCTTGGAGAACGCGTCGAACTGCGCGCGCGTCAGGTCCGGATTGTCGGCAGGAACGCGAAACAATTGCGCTGCGGCAGCAAGGTGAGACTTCAAATCGGCAATCGGCATCGAAATACGGGCCCCCGCATCCCCTGAAAACGCCGGCGATCTTGCACGGCACGGGTAAAGGGCGCGTTAGGTCGCCTCGTGCGGGAGGCCAGCACAGGTTGCCGCAGCGTGCATCGGGTGAGGACGCGTTAAGGATATCCGCCGCCGGAACGGCAAGCTTCTCGTGCACAATTTGCCGGCAATCGCTGCAGCTACGATCTGCTAACCATGGTGCCCGGCCGTTGCGAGCATATGCGATCTCCCGGGGGCCACCGCGGCCGCAGCAGAAGGGATCAGGCGAGAACGGCTTGGCGCTGGCGCGCGGGCTCGCGGACCCGTTCGATCGGCCTTGGCTCGACGAGCCGTGTGAAACTGCGATGGCTGGCCTGTACGGGTGCCTCGACGATGACGCCCTCGCAGACGATCTGTCCGCCGAGCATCCTGAATTCGAGCTTGTCGTATCGCGGCATCGTCTCGCCGGGCGCCGGCGGCAGCAGCCCGACACTACCCTGGATGTTCAGCGCGGCCTCGCCTGTTCCGTAAAGCCGTGGATTCCACATCCTGCTCCCCGTCTCGGCCCAACGCTGCCGGATCAGCGCGGCGCGATCGGCGGGCTCCGCGGCTTTGGCGCGAGCTTTCGGTGCGCTGCGGATCTCTGGCGAAGGAGACGCGAGAGTCGGACCGGGCTCGATATCGGGGACGCCGCTGGATGAGTCGTTGGCCGCCGTCGCAATGGCCGTGGCGAGCGGAACATCGTTTGCCGGGACCGGCGCGATCTCGACCAGCGCTGGTTCGCTATCGGCACGGGGTTCAGAGACAGCAGCCGCGACGCTATTGGCATCGCCGAGCAGGACCGGGATTGCTTCGACGGCGACCGTTTCGACATCGGCGGAAGCGTCGGGCGAGGGGGCAGCCTCGATGACGGCATCAGCGACGTCAGTCGAAGCGGTCGCGACGTCTGATGATGAAGCCCCAACCTCCACTGCGACGTCGGAATGGATCTCGGCGGGCGATGCATCGCCAATGATGGCGAGGTCCGCCTCTCCAACTGGCTCGTGCTCCGCGTCGGCCAATGAAACCAGTGTCTCCTCGGCGACCGCCGACGTCGCGTGCGCCTCGATTTCCGTCGTTCTCTCCGGAGATGAGTCGTCGCTGATACAGATATCGTCGGACGGATTCTCCGCGACGAGAGACACAGCCGCACCGTTCTCCGAGACTGGAGCTGTGGCGGCAAGATCAGTCTCGCCGCGCACAGGGGCGGTGCAGCTCTCGGCGATGGGAGCTTGTGCTGTGGCCGCGACATCATCGGCTATTGCGGGCGAAGCGTCCGCGGCGGTCGGCACGACCTTGATGCTGCCGTTGTCCGGCAAGGGCCGAAGCCGGGTCAACGCCCAGTTCACCGCAGGGATGCGGCGCAGCAACGATATCAGTCTCGAAAGCACTGGGAGTTGTCCAAGAGGTACTCGGCGTGAGGCAATCGCTGATTCGCCAGCAACGAGAAAACCTGCCCCGGCCGTCACACTCGTGTCAATGTAGGGAGGACCAATTGCAGAACATCGCCCATTTACTGCGTGGGGTGAGTTTCATCGCACTTTGCGGGCGTGCGATCCGCTTTTGCCGATGCAGGTGCTGCTTGGAGTGAGAGGGGACGCCTGTCCCCTCTCGGGATCGATCGTCAGGTCATTTATCGGAGCCTGCGCTGCCGGAGCCCGCGCTTCCGCCGGCCTGGCTACCCATGTTGTTCGTGTTGCCGCCGGTCGACGGCTGCTGCCCTTTGCCGTCGCTGACTTCGTTCTGCATGTTCGACGCCCGTCCCGTCGTCATGCCCTTGGTTGCGGGGCCTCGCGATGAGGGGCCCACGTCGCTTTGACCGGACGCGCCCGGTGCAGGTTGTGTCTGGGCGGAGGCGCTACCCGTTGCCAGCGCCACGATACATGCGGATGCCAGGATGATCTTTTTCATGGGACTCTCCTTGACGTTTACGTCCTGAGACAATCCGCCTGTGCTGAAATCGTTCGTTCGACCTGACGCTGTTGCTCTGGCGCGATGCCGCGGCCCCGCGTCCGCGTTCCTGCGTCCTCTGGCAAGGGAGAAAATCCGTCAATTCGGGCAGGGAGCAGCCCAAATCCTGCCGCGGCGCGGCTGGGCCGGCTGTATTCCGTCCATGGATGCATTATGGGAACAGGATCGGGTCGCGCTGGCCCATTGGCAGTGCTAGACCCCGGTGCAGGAACAATGGGCCGGGCCGCCAAGGGCACGCGCCGCAAGGATGAAAGGATGTGACGCAATGATCCAGACCGTTGGCATCATCGGGGCAGGGACCATGGGGAATGGCATCGCGCAGGTTTGCGCCGCGGCCGGGCTCTCGGTCGTGATGGTCGATATTTCCGATGCGGCGGTGAATCGCGGGCTTTCGACCGTGGGCGGCAGCCTCGAGCGGTTGGTCAAGAAAGAGAAGATGTCGGCGGCCGACCGCGAGGCGGCGCTCAAGCGCATCACCGGCACCACCGACCGGGCGAAGCTGGCGGATTGCGACCTGGTCATCGAGGCTGCGACCGAGAACGAGGAGCTCAAGGTCAATATCCTGAAGGATCTCTGCGCCACCCTCTCGCCGCGCACGCTTCTCGCAACCAACACGTCGTCGATCTCGATCACCAAGCTTGCAGCCGCTACCGATCGTCCGGACCGCTTCATCGGCATGCACTTCTTCAACCCGGTGCCGGTGATGGCGCTGCTCGAGCTCATTCGCGGCCTGCAGACCTCCGATGACACCCATGCCAAGGCGCTGGATTTCGCCAAGCGCGTCGGCAAGGTGGCGATCACGGCCAAGAACAGCCCGGGCTTCGCCGTCAACCGCATCCTGTGCCCGATGATCAACGAGGCGATCTTCGCGCTCCAGGAGGGAATCGCGACGGCGGAAGAGATCGACGCCGGCATGAAGCTCGGCTGCAACCACCCGATCGGGCCGCTGGCGCTCGCCGATCTCGTCGGGCTCGACACCATGCTTTCGGTGATGGAGGTCTTTTACAAGGGCTTCAACGACCCCAAATATCGTCCAGCACCGCTGCTGAAAGAGATGGTCGATGCCGGTCATCTCGGCCGCAAGACCGGGCAGGGGTTTTATACGTATAGCGCCTGACCAAGGCAGTGGCGGCGGGCCCGAGCGCCCGCCGCCAGAGCCCCGGCAATTTGCGCTGGGACAAAGACGCCCTGCGCGACGTGCCCGACAAAGCCGATGGGGCGCCTGCGGGAACAACGGAACGATTGCAAGGACATGTCGGATCGACTGAAGGCCGAACGGGAAGCTGCGGCCGCGCGACGGAACCTGTTGACCCAGGATGCGATCGAGCGCACCGGGATCACCGAGGAAATGATCGGAGAACTCGTGACCCGTTTCTACGGGCGTGTGCGCGAGGACGCGCTGCTGGGGCCGGTCTTCGCGGTCGTGCGGGACTGGGACGAGCATCTCTCCAAGCTCCGGGATTTCTGGTCGTCGGTCGTGCTGACGAGCGGCCGTTATCATGGTTCGCCGATGCGGGCGCACCTGCCGCTGAATTTGGCCGGCGGCCATTTCGACCGCTGGCTCGACCTGTTCGAACAGACCGCGCGCGAAGTCTGCCCGCCCAACGCGGCCGCGCTTTTCATCGATAAGGCGCGTCGCATCGCCGATAGCTTTGAGATGGCATCGGCGACGGTCGCAGGCCGCATCGCTTCGCCGCGCCACGTTCTCAGGCCGTGAAAGCGAGAAAGCCCGCTTAAGCGAGCCAGTGCGCCTCGTAACGCGTTGCACCAATTCCAGCAGCATCGGTCTGATCTGCAAAATCATCATGCCGCTCGCGCAATGCGACGTAGATTGTCGAAAACACGTTTGCTTGCGTTCATGCTCGTTCAATCAAAGCGAGTAAGGCCATATTGATGCACTGCGGCGCCAATTCTTCGCCTTGTTTTCGGCTGAGTCCCAGCGCCTGCTAGCGGGATGGCTCGCACATCGTTCGATATCCATTCTTCATCCTCCGAGAGTGTTATGGGACCCGAAGTCGACGCGGGTTCTGAGCAGACGCGCCGAACGATGCTGCTGGGTGCGCTTGCCACCACGGCCTGTCTCGGCTGTTCCACTGGAGCTCGCGCAGGTGAGGATCCGCCCGGCTCTGACGAGCGGCCGCAGAAGGGCGACCTGCTCGTCTTCTCCGACGGTGACCGGGAAGGCAAGCTCGTCACCGCGGCCGATCTCAAGGTCGGCGCACCACCGGTCCATGCCTGGCCGAAGGATCCCAACACATCGGTGGTGCGCAGCGGTTCACGGCTCAACGAGATCCTGATCATCAAGCTCGATCCCGCCGAACTCGACGAAAAAACCCGCGCGCGCGCCGTCGAAGGCATCATCGCCTATTCGGCGATCTGTTCGCATGCGGGCTGTCCCGTTACCGCCTGGGTGAAAAGCGATGTCGGCGACAAGGTGGTGTTCAAGTGCATGTGCCACAACTCCGAATTCGATCCGCGTGCCGGCGCGCAGGTCGTGTTCGGGCCGGCGCCGCGGCGGCTCGCGGCGTTGCCCCTGGCGCTGGCTGACGGATCGCTCAGCATCGCCGGCAACTTCATCGGAAAGGTAGGTGGCGCGCAGCCAGGATGATGGACGTTGCGGGCTCTGCCCGCGTCACGAGAGGCGGCCGCCTCCGCCCACGGGCGGACGAGGGGACGACGACAAGAATCCACAACAAGAATTCAAAACAAGAATTCACACGGATGAAAAAGGGGAACGTCCATGAGAACTTCCATCACCGGGAAGCAATGGTTACTGTCCGGCTTCGTCGCATTCACCTGTCTCGCCTCGAGCGCCGCCGTGTCAGGCCCGATCGAGAACTATGCTCCGGTCACCGCGCAACGCTTGGAGAATCCCGAGCCGAGCAACTGGATGCTCTACCGTCGCACTTATGATGGGCACGGCTACAGCCCGCTCGAACAGATCAACACCTCCAACGTCAAGAACCTCACGCCGGTCTGGACCTTTTCCACGGGCGTGGTCGAGGGGCACCAGGCCCCGCCGATCGTCAACAACGGCGCGATGTTCGTGACGACTCCGATGGGGCAGGTGATCGCGCTGAACGCGAAGACCGGCGACGAATATTGGCGCTACAAGCGGCAGCTTCCCGACGATCTCTTCCAACTGCATCCGACCAACCGCGGCGTCGGCCTGTGGGAGGACAAGCTCTACCTCGCGACCACCGACGACCATGTCGTCGCGCTCGATGCCAAGACCGGCAAGGTGGTGTGGGATACCAAGGTGCAGGATTACAGGAAGGGCCAGTACCTGACGCTGATGCCGTTGATCGTCGAGGGCAAGGTCATCGTCGGCGGCTCCGGCGGCGAGTTCGGCGTGCGCGGCTATGTCGTCGCTTATGATGCCAAGGACGGCAAGGAGCTGTGGCGGACCTACACCATCCCCGGCGAAGGTGAACCCGGTCACGACACCTGGCAGGGCGACGACTGGAAGAATGGCGGCGGTTCGGCCTGGATGACCGGCAATTACGACAAGGAGACCAAGACGATCTATTGGGGCGTCGGCAACGCCGCACCATGGCCCGGCGACTCGCATCCCGGCGACAATCTCTACACATCCTCGGTGCTCGCGCTGGATCCCGACACCGGCAAGATCAAGGCCTATCACCAGTATCATCAGAACGATTCCTGGGACTGGGACGAGGTCGAAGCGCCGATGCTGATCGACCTGCAACGCGATGGCCGCACCATCAAGAGCCTGGTGCATCCGGGACGCGACGCGATCTTCTGGGTGCTCGAGCGGACGCCGACCAAGATCAACTACGTCGCCGGCTGGCCCTTCGTCTTCACCGACGTCTGGAAGGGTATCGACGAAACCGGCAAGCCGATCGTGGATCCCGCGCACAAGCCGGTGCTCGGCAAGCGCGTCGAGTTCTGTCCGTCGCTATGGGGCGGCAAGGACTGGCCGTCGGCCGCCTACAGCCAGAGGACCGGCCTCGTCTACGTGCCGGCCAACGAGAACTTCTGCGGTGGCTTCACCGGCGAGAAGGTCGCGCTCAAGCCGGGCGAGCTCTGGCTCGGCACCAAACCGGAAGACATCGGCCTGACGACGAAGCCCGGCGCCGATCATTTCGGCGAGCTCCAGGCCTGGGATCCCGCCACGGGTAAGAAGGTCTGGCAGCACAACTTCCCCAAGTCGCAACTGTTCGGATCGGTCACCGCGACCGCGGGCGATCTGGTCTTCGTCGGCGGGACCAACGACCGCTATTTCCGTGCCTTCCATGCCAAGACCGGCGAACTGCTGTGGGAGCAGAAGACCAACTCCGGCATCGTCGGCATGCCGGTGTCCTATGAAATCGACGGCACGCAGTATATCGCGATCCAGTCGGGGTGGGGCGTCGACGCACAGCGCATCCAGGATGCACTCGTGACCAACAACATCGGCATCGAAGCCAACGTGCCGCAGGGCGGGGTCGTCTGGGTGTTTGCGCTGAAGAAGTAGCTCCGCAGGCGGATCGAAAGACGCGGAGCGTGGGGGCGAATGCGGCGGACGGCAACGTCCGCCGCATTCGTGTGAGACACGGATAGTTGCCGGCCGGGATGGCACGACGCGGGCAATGCCTCAGATCGCTATTTGCCCATACGCTCGACCTTGTCCTTTTCCTTCTGGTTCATCTCACGGATCTTCGGGTCCGGATTGTGCTGCCCCGTGGTCTGGGTGGTCGAGGCGGGCGGGGCATTGGCGTTCGGCAGCGAGGTCTGGTCCGGCGTGCCGGGGCGCGTGGCGCTGGTCGGCGGCGGCGTGCTGCCTTGGGCGAATGCGCCGGAGGCCGTCAAAAGAAAGGCGCTCGACAGCGAGATTGCGAGCGCCTTGGAGATGTTGGTCATCGATCTGCTCCTGTCAGATCGGTGAAAACGGCGTGAGGCGCCTTGTGTTCCGCCTCACGCCTTAGTTTCCAGCTCAAGCCTCCAATTGCTTGCCGATCGGAAGCGCGCGGATACGTTTTCCCGTCGCGGCGAAGATCGCATTTATCAGGGCCGGCGCGAACGGGGGAACCCCGGGCTCGCCGACGCCGCTTGGCGGCGTGTCCGATGCGGGCGGCACGATGTAGACGTTGGTCACCAACGGGGAGTCGTCCATCCTGACGACCTGGAAGTCGTCGAAGTTCTTCTGCTGGACCTTGCCGTCCTTGAAGGTGATCTCGCCGTATTTGGCGAGACTCAGCCCCATGATCGCGGCGCCCTCGATCTGCGAGGCGATGCGCTCGGGGTTGACATAGGTCCCGCAGTCGATCGCCGTGTCGACCCGTGGCACCGTCAGCTTTCCCTTGTCGTCGATCGCGACCTCGACGATGGTCGCGATGTAGCTGACGAAGCTGCGGTGCACGGCGATGCCGAGACCGTGGCCCTTCGGCACCTTGCGTCCCCACTCGCCCTTCTCGGCGACCAGCTCGACCACCTTGCGCAAGCGCGCGGTGTCGATCGGGTAGCTCTCCTGGGGCTCGCCGTAGTTCCAGAGGTCCTTCACATCAGGCTTGACGATGCGAGGCGATCCGATCAGATCGAGCAACGTCTCTTTCTGGTCGCGGCCGGTCGCATGCGCGATCTCGCCGACCATCGACTGCACTGCGAAGGCATGCGGGATGTTGGAGACCGAACGGAACCAGCCGATGCGGGTATGCGCGGCCGCTTCCGGGTTCTCACAGGAGATGTTGGCGATTTCGAAGGGCATGTCGACGAGGCCCATGCCGATCTCGAACGGAGCCTGATGCACCGCGCCGGCGGCAAAAGTCGAGGCGATGCTCGGGGCCACGCTGCGGTGCCGCCAGGCGATCACCTTGCCGCTCTTGTCGAGACCGGCCTCGATCCGCTCGACTGAGACGGTGTGCAGGAAGCCGTTATGGATGTCGTCCTCCCGCGTCCACTGTACCTTCACGGGCGCGCCGAGCTCCTTCGAGAGAAGCGCGGCCTCCAACGCAAAGTCGCATTTGGACTTGCGGCCGAACCCACCGCCGAGCAGCGTCACGTTGACGGTGACGTTGGCCTCGGGAATGCCGAGGGTCTTGGCGACGTCCTCGCGGGTGCCGCCGGCACTCTGCACCGGCGCCCAGATTTCCGCCCTGTCGCCCTTGACGTCGGCAACCGCGACCGGCGGCTCCATGGCGACGTGAGCGAGATGCGGCAGGTAGTACTCGCCGACGATGACCTTGTCGGCGCTCTTCAGGGCAGCCTCCGCATCGCCCTCCTTGCGCAGAACGAGCCCGGGCTTGCGCGAGGCCTCTTCGAGCTCCTTGCGATAGGCGACGGAGTCGTATTTGGCGTTGGGGCCGTCGTCCCAGACCAGCTTCAAGGCGTCGCGGCCCTTGATCGCCGCGCCGGTGTTGCGCGCGATCACGGCGACCCCGCCGAGCGGCTGGAATTTCGACGGCCACGGCCAGCCGCGCACCTGCATCACCTTCTCGACGCCAGGGACCTTCAGCGCCGCCTCCGGATCGAACGAGACCAGCTTGCCGCCGGTCACCGGCGGGCGGGCAATTGCGGCATACTTCATGCCGGGCAAGCGGACGTCCGCCCCGTACCGCGCCTTGCCGGTGGTGATGTCGTGGAGATCGACGATGCCGACCTGACCCTTGCCGAGATAGCGGAAGGTCTTGGGGTCCTTCAGCTTGAGGCCTTCGATGCTGGGCACCGATTCCTTGGCGGCGTCGGCAGCCAGCTCGCCGAAGCCGAGCTTGCGTCCGCTGGCACTGTGGACGACCTCGTGGTTGACCGCCTTGACCTCGGTGGCCGGTACGCCCCAGCGCTTCGCCGCAGCCTGCTCCAGCATGGTGCGGGCGGAGGCGCCGATCTGGCGCATCGGGATCAGGTAGTGCCGCGTGCTGCGCGAGCCGTCGGTATCCTGGTTGCCGAACTTGGCCTCGTCGCCATGCGCCTGCTGCACCTTGACCCTGGACCAGTCGGCTTCCATCTCCTCGGCGACGATCAGCGGCAGGCTGGTGCGCACGCCGGTGCCCATTTCCGCACGGTGCCCGATGATGGTGACGATGCCGTCAGGGGCGACGGAAACGAAAACGCGCGGGTCGACCACGACGCCGTGCGGCATTTTTCCGGCACCGGTTTCATAGGCCAGCGCCCGGCGCGACATCACGGGGGCGGCGAGCACGAAGCCGCCGGTGACGCCGAGCCCCTTCAGGATGCTGCGGCGCGAGATCTTCTCGACGTTGATGTGCTTTTCGAAGCCGCGAAGCTTGCGGGGATTGTCGATGAAATTCATGTCACACTCCCGTCGATGCGAGATGGACGGCGTTCTCGATGCGCTGGTAGCAGCCGCAGCGGCAGATGTTGCCGGCCATCGCCTCGCGGATCTGGTCATGCGAAGGTTTTGGATTCTCCATCAGGAGAGCGGCCGCCTGCATGATCTGGCCGGCCTGGCAGAAGCCGCATTGGGGCACGTTGACCTGACGCCAGGCCTTCTGCACGGGGTGATCGCCGTTCGGATGCAATCCCTCGATCGTGGTGACATCGCGTCCGGCGACGTCATTGACGGAGGTGATGCAGGCGCGCACGGCCTGCTTATCGACGATGACCGTGCAGGCGCCGCACAGGGCTTGGCCGCAGCCGTATTTGGTGCCGGTCAGCCCGGCCTCGTCACGCAGGAACCAGAGTAGCGGGAGATCCGGGTCGCCGTCCCAGCTCTGTTCCTGGCCGTTGATCTTCACCTTGATCATGATCGTGCCTCGCTCTTCATAAGCATGCCAAATTCAAAGTCCGCCGACGCCGGTCGGCGACGGTTCGTGCGTCGTCTCGCCACATCCCGCCGTGGTCCCGCGCGGGCAAATCCCGGAGGGAGGCAGGAACGCAGGTCGCGATGTCTGAATGTGCTCGATACCTCCCGTTTTCTTCTTATTTGATTGTACGTCGTGCGGCATCGTGACGGCGCGACCCTAGCAGGGATCGCCTCGACCCGGCGTTCACAGCCGAGTGTGTTCACCGGGAAAAGATTGCATCGACGGTTTGTCAAAAGCAGGGCGAGTCGTCCGCCACGTGGCGCATCAAATCGGCGCAACGAAAAAAGCTTCGTCCGCCGGTTGGACCGAACGGACGAAGCAGTAGGCCTCAGTCGAGGGAGGGAGAACGCAGAGCACCGCGAACTTCAAGCAGGAAGCGGACGGTCCTGCGCAGTCATTCAGAGACCAGGACTGAGGAGCCGATGGCCCTTACTCACGCGTGGTGCAGAAGCGGCGGCATCGCGCCGCAATGGTCCCGGCAGCGGGGACTCGTGCGGCCTGCTGGCGGCGACGGGCGCCAGCGAGCCGATGATGGTGGGCGGTCGGCCGGTTAAGACGACCATCCCAGGCGGTTCCTAGGCAGCCTTGGCCTTCGCCACATGGGTCGCGATTGCGTCCATCAGCGCAGGCGACAGGCAGTCATAAGGCTCGAGCCCGATCTCCTTGAGCCGCGAACGGATGCCGCCCATCTGCTCCGGCTTCACGCCGGATTCGATCACGGAGGAGACGAAGGCGGCGAATTGCGGCGCCTGCGAGCCCTGCTCCTGGAACAATTCCGGATGGATGAAATCGAGGCCGTAGAACGGATGGTTCTTGTTCTCGATCCGGCCGTACATGTGCGTGCCGCAGGCCTTGCAGGCGTGGCGCTGGATCACCGCGGAGGCGTCGACGATCTGGAGCTTGTCGCCATTCTCGAGCACGGTGACGTTCTGGCGCGGTACCACGGCCACGACGGAGAAGGCCGCGCCTTGCGGCTTCCAGCACTTGGTGCAGCCGCAGGCGTGGTTGTGGGCGACATCGCCCTTGATGCCGACCTTGACCGGATGGTCACTGCATTTGCAGACCAGCGTGCCGCCGGCAAAGCTGCCGCTGCCCTGTTTGATGCCGTTGTCGATCGAGGGATGGAGTGCAACAGTCATGGGTCGATCCTCCTGGGGGTGACGCTTTCGAGCTAGAACACGACGACTGAACGGATGGATTTTCCTTCATGCATCAGGTCGAAGCCCTTGTTGATGTCTTCGAGCTTGAGCGTGTGAGTGATCATCGGATCGATCTGAATCTTGCCGTTCATGTACCAGTCGACGATCTTCGGCACGTCGGTGCGCCCGCGCGCCCCGCCGAAGGCGGTGCCGCGCCAGTTGCGCCCGGTGACGAGCTGGAACGGGCGGGTGGAGATCTCCTTGCCGGCCTCGGCAACGCCGATGATGATCGAGGTACCCCAGCCGCGATGGCAGGCTTCCAGCGCCTGGCGCATCACCGTGGTGTTGCCGGTGCAGTCGAAGGTGTAGTCGGCACCGCCGTCCGTGAGGCCTACGAGGTGCTGGACGATGTCGCCGGTGACCTTCTTCGGGTTGACGAAGTGGGTCATGCCGAAGCGCCGGCCCCATTCCTCCTTGGAGTCGTTGATGTCGACGCCGATGATCTTGTCGGCGCCGGCCATCTTGGCGCCCTGGATGACGTTGAGGCCGATGCCGCCGAGGCCGAACACGACCACGTTGGCGCCCGGCTCGACCTTGGCCGTGTTGACGACGGCGCCGACGCCGGTGGTGACGCCGCAGCCGATGTAGCAGCTCTTGTCGAACGGCGCGTCCTCGCGGATCTTGGCCACCGCGATCTCGGGCAGCACGGTGAAGTTCGAGAAGGTCGAGCAACCCATGTAGTGATAGATCGGCTTGCCCTTGTAGGAGAACCGGCTGGTGCCGTCGGGCATCACGCCCTTGCCTTGCGTCGCGCGGATGGCGGTGCAGAGATTGGTCTTCTGGCTCAGGCAGCTTTTGCACTGCCGGCATTCCGGCGTGTAGAGCGGGATGACGTGATCGCCCGGCTTTACCGAGGTCACGCCGGGGCCGATCTCGCGGATGATGCCGGCGCCCTCATGTCCCAGGATCGACGGGAAAATACCCTCGCTATCGAAGCCGTCGAGCGTATAGGCGTCGGTATGGCAGATGCCCGTCGCCTTGATCTCGACCAGGACCTCGCCGGCCTTGGGTCCCTCCAGATCGACCTCGACGATCTCGAGCGGCTTCTTGGCTTCGAAAGCGACGGCGGCACGTGTCTTCATCGGTAGCTCCTCAAATTCTCATAGGACACCCAAGACGTAGTCTCGGCAGTCCTCGTAACGTTCATTTGGTGCCCATGCAGGCGTCTTCCGCCTTCTTGTACGCATCTGTCTTCTCTTCCTTCTTGGCGGGACGCTGCCGGCCCCATGCTTCGGTGGACCGGGCGCGCAGATAGACGTACAGGTCGTCCATGTAGCAGGCCACGTTCGGATTGTCTCCGAAGGCCGGCATGACGTTCTCCTGCGCGGTCGAGATGTTCTTGCGGCCGGAGGCGACCACGCCGAGGAAATCGCCATAGCTCATGGTCTTGACGGAATCCTTCAGCGCCGGCGCGTAAGTGGAGCCCATGCCGTCGGGGCCATGGCAGACGTGGCAGTCGGAGTGATAGCGGCGGTAGCCGGAATAAGTGAACCAGTCCACGGTGCCATCGGCCGAAATCTTGTAGGTGGGATTGCCCTCCTTATCGAGCCACTTCCCGTCGTCTTCCTTCTTCACGGCGGCGGGATCGCCGGGGCCGTCCGCGACCGCAAGTCCCCCGGACACACTCACAATCGTGGCAGCAATGATGAAGCAGATTTTACGCAAGAGATTGTTTCCTCGGCAGGCGTCGGTGGAGACGAGCCGGCGCGTGGAGTGATCCACGCGCCGGAGCGATGCTGAAGGGCCTAGTTCGGCAGCGAGAACACGGTCAGCGTGCCGCCGAGCGCCGTGTAGTTGCTGAGGGCCGCATAGCCACCGACTGCGCCGAGACCTGCAGTCGGATCGGTCAGGCCTGCGGCGAGACCGATTCCGGCCCAGCCACCCACGCCGGAGAGAATGGCAATGTACTGCTTGCCATTGTTCTCATAGGTGGTGACGTTGCCGATGATGCCGGACGGAGTCTTGAACTTGTAGAGCTCCTTGCCCGACTTGGCATCGACCGCCTTCAGGTAGCCTTCGAGCGTGCCGTAGAACACCACGCCGCCTGCCGTCGCGAGCGCACCCGACCAGACCGAGAACTGCTCCTTGTTCGACCACACGATCTTGCCGGTCTTGTTGTCCCAGGCGATGAAGTTGCCCATGTGGGTTTCACCCGGAGGCGGATACATCGAGAGCGTCGCGCCCACATAGGGCTGGCCCGCGGTGTAGCTCACCTTGAACGGCTCGTAGTCCATGCAGACGTGGTTGGTCGGGACGTAGAACAGCTGCGTGTCCGGCGAGTAGGCTGCCGGCTGCTGGTCCTTGGTACCGAGGGCGGCCGGGCAGATGCCCTTCGTGTTCTTGTCCTCTCCGCCGTGCTCCGTCGAATATTGAGCGACGACCTTGGGACGACCGTAGGTCGGCGAGTTCTTGTCCATGTCGACGCCGCTGGTCCAGTTCACCTTCGGGTCGTACTTCTCGGCGACCAGCAATTCGCCCGACTCGCGGTCCATGGTGTAGGCGAGACCGTTGCGGTCGAAGTGCGTCAGCAGCTTGCGGTTCTGACCGTTGATCTGCTGATCGGAGAGGATCATTTCGTTGACGCCGTCATAATCCCATTCGTCATGGGGCGTCATCTGGTAGACCCACTTCGCCATGCCGGTGTCGGCATCGCGCGCGAAGATCGTCATCGACCACTTGTTGTCGCCGGGCCGCTGCTTCGGGTTCCAGGTCGAGGGGTTGCCGGACCCGTAATAGACGAGGTTCAGAGCGGGATCGTAGGAAATCCAGCCCCAGGTGCAGCCGCCACCGATCTTCCACTGATCGCCCTGCCAGGTCTTCAGCGACGAATCCGGGCCGACCGGCTTGCCGAGCGACATCGTCTTGACGGGATCGACCTTGATCTGGTCGTCCGGACCTTCCGAAAAGGCGCGCCAGGCCTGCTTGCCCGTCTTGAGGTCGTATGCGGTGAGATGGCACTGCACGCCGAACTCGCCGCCGGAGATGCCGACCATGACCTTGTCCTTGACGACCAGGGCCGACGAAGTCCCGGTCTCGCCCTTTGCGGGATTGCCGTTGGCGGCCGACCATGCGACCTGGCCGGTCTTGGCGTCGAGCGCAACGAGGGTGGTGTCGGCTTGATGCAGGATGATTTTGCCGTCGCCGTAGGCCAAGCCGCGATTGACGGTGTCGCAGCACATCACCGGAATGACGTTCGGATCCTGCTTCGGCTCGTACTTCCAGACGATTTTGTTCTCCTGCGAAAGGTCCATCGCATAGACCTTGTTCGGGAACGGCGTGTGGACGTACATCATGTTGCCGATGATCAGCGGGCCGCCCTCATGCCCGCGCAGCACGCCGGTCGAGAACGTCCAGGCGACCTGGAGCTTGCCGACGTTCTGGGCGTTGATCTGGTTCAGCTTGGAGTAGCGGGTGTTGGCGTAGTCGCCCGCCGGCATCACCCAGTCCTTCGGGTTCTGCGACATCTTGATCAGCTCGTCGTTGGCTGAGGCGCTGCCGACGGCGAGAGCCGCCGCGGAGCCGATATAGGTCGCCAGTAGCACCTTGCGCATAGTCATTCCTCCGTTGGTCGCGTTTATTGTTTCCGAAGCATTGTTCAATCGCCGGGCTTCTCGTCCGGCGTCTGCTCGCAGGCGGTCACGGTTGGGACCAGAAACGATGCTGTTCTGTTTCCTCCTCCTGATAATATCCACGGGTCCACGCGCGGGAGCGGCCCGTTCTTATTGTTCCTGCCACAATCCCTATCGGCTTCGTCATCGGGAAACTTGCCCAAGAGGGAAGCGGGTTTGCTCGACAGCGCACGGCGGCGAAGATTTTGTTTTGCAGTAGCGAATTCAGCGGCTTCCGCACGCGCTTGGCCGCGCCCTTCGCGCTCAGGTTCCCCTTGACGGCGTTGCAACTAAGGCGGAGGATTAACCTTCAAGGGTGGCAATGGCACGATGGCGCTCGTGCCAAGAGACCGCTCAAATTCGAGGTAAACGTCACGCAATTACGGCTGAGGGCTCCGGCAGCGCTGGTCGCGATTCGCGTCGAATCTCCGGATCAAACCAGTGGCGGGATTCATGTCCGACACCATTCACACGCTCTCGACGACCGGCATGACGCCGAAGCGCCAGATCCAGAGCTGGATCGACGGGCTGACGAGCCTGTGTGGGCATTTCGACGTCGATCCGCTGGAGGCGTCCTCGCTCGAGGGCCGCATCGACTACACGAGCGTCTCGCGCCTGAAGCTCTGCCAGATCGAGGTGAGCCAGCATCGCATCGCGCACACGCTGGCGCGCGCCAAGGCCAATGAGCACCCCTACATCAAGATTCACTTCCAGACCTACGGCGTGTCTTATTTCGAACAAGAAGGCCGTCATATCGAAATCAACCCCGGCGATATCATCGCCTATGACGTCTCCTGCCCGCATTCGATCATCAGCCCGGCGTTCACGCGTCACGACGTGGTCATCGTGCCGAAGGCTCTGCTGCGCGACCGCGGGTTCCCCTCGCAGCGGATGCCCGCGTGCAAGCTGTCGGCCAAGACCGGCACCGGGCGGATCGCCCACGATTTCGTCCATGCGACCTTCGACGAGGCGGCGAAGCTATCGGCGAACAGCGCGATCGGCGTTGCCGATTCGCTGATTGATCTGCTGCTGCTGCCGCTGCGTGAAGCCGACACGATGTTCGATCGTGTCGGGCCCGAAGCGATGTATGTGCGCGCGCAGTTCTTCATTCGCGAGCACCTGCGCGATCCGGATCTGTGCATCGACCAGATCTCGGCCGAGCTCGGCTGCTCCAAGCGCTATCTGCACATGCTGTTCTCGGAGCGCGGCACCACGGTGAGCGACTATATCTGGCAGGCGCGCTTGCAGAACTGCCGCCAGGAGCTCGAGGCCCACGCCGGCAAGACCATCACCGACGTCGCCTTCTCCTGGGGCTTCTCGAGCTCGTCGCATTTCAGCCGGGTGTTCCGGAAGTATTTTGGCGTGGTGCCGTCTTCGATCCACAAGGCGCAGCAGGGCGCGGCGAGCTCGGGCGAGCATTAGGCGTCTTGAGCGAACCGCTCGCGGCGTCGGCGAATGCTCACGCCGACGGTGCGATGTAGGGAATGCCGGCCACCAGAGCGACCAGCAGCACCGCGTTCCCCAGCATCACGCTCCAGTGCAGCCGGCGCAACCGTCGTGCAGCATCTGCATCCCCGGCGTCCCCCGCGCTGAGCTGGTCGTCGACCCGTGGCATGAATTGTCGTCGTCCCCAAATCGCCAAGGCTGCGATCATGCCGACGCCAGCGGCAGCAAGGGGGCGACCGTCGAGGAGGAGAGCCGCCGTCCCAACGATGCCGACGACACGCATGACCAGAAAATGAGCGTTGAACATTCCGCGCAGCAATTGTGCGACGGGCTGGATGTCGAGCCTCACCAGAAGGAAGGCCGGCGACGCCAGGGTGAAATAGCTCATCGGAAACAGCAGGATGATCATAACGGCGACGGAAACGGGATCCGGTGTCATGGGTCGACCCTCCTAGTCCACAGGAGGGCACAATCATAACGGGAAAACACGCTCCCGACACTGGGCTTTGGTCGGACTTCGCGCCGCAGGGGAGCAACCGGCCTGTCCGGCCCCGCGTGGAGGTCAGGCCGGCTCGAGACCCAGCGATTTCGCGCTCTCGATCCAGATCGGCAGCTCGCGCTGGTACAGCGCATTGGTCTCCTTGAAGCCGATCGCAGGCTCGAGCACGAAGGTGGCGAGAACCTCCTTCACTTTCGGGTCGTTGTTGGCGGCGACGCAGAGCTCGGCGAGGCGGTCGACGACGGCTTGCGGCGTCGCCTTCGGCACGGCCCAGCCGGTGAATCCGCTCACGGTGAAGAATTTCGACGTCGCGCCCTGCTCGGGAAGGGTCTTGATCGCGGGGATCGCATCGACCTTCTTCGAATGCACGGCGAAGACGGTGCCGCGGTCGCTTTGCAGCGCCGATTGCGCGGCCGTGTAGCTGCCCATGGCGGCATCGAGGGTGCCTTCCAGCATTCCCGTCCACATCGGCGCCTCGCCGCGATAGTGCACCGGCTCGATGTTGAGGCCATACTGCTTGTTGAGCTCGTTGACCGTCATATGCGGGGCCGAGCCCGCGCTGTAGGTGCCGAAGTTCACCTTGCCGCTCTTGCGCGCGAAGGCGACGAAATCCTCCAGCGTCTTGACCCCGGTTTTCGGGTTGGCCACCAGCAGCAGGCCGGCGCCCGGAATCACGCTGACAAGGCTCAGATCCTTGTCCATGTCATAGCCGGGATTCTTCATCACCACCCGGTTCATGATGTAGGTGGTCGAGATCGAGCACAGGATGGTGTGACCGTCCGGCTCGGCGCGGGCGACCTCCGCGGTGCCGATCGCGCCGGAGGCGCCGGGCTTGTTCTCGACGACGACGGTCTTGCCGACCTGCTTGGAGATGAATTCGCCATAGGCGCGTGCGAGCAGGTCGGTCTGGCCGCCGGCGGGATAGCTGCAAATCATGCGAATCTGCCGCGCCGGCCATGGGCTTTGCGATGCGCCTTGCGCGGAGGCGCCACGCGAGACGAAAGGCACGGCCAGTGCAGTGGTACCGGCGGCGATGAAGTGGCGGCGATCGAGCTTGGCGGACATGATTCTCTCCCAAAATTTCGCCGAACCTACTGCATCAGGCTGTCGCGGGGCATGCCCTGCAGGCGAGACAGATTGGCGCATTCGATCGGCTTTGCGCGGTGCCTGTTCGCGCCGATTTGCGGCAGTAGGCCTCACGCCTTCACCAAATGGCCGAGTGAATGCCGCCAGTATACGACGTGAGACGCCGCTAGCCACATCCTCCGTCATTCCGGGATGCGTGCGCAGCACGCAGGCCCGGAATCCATGGCGCCGCATGCACTGCGGAGAGATGGATTCCGGGCTCTCCCTGGGGGAGCCCCGCAATGACGAAGCCTCACCGCTGAATGATTTTGGTCCAGACGTCGCCCAGAATCGCAGGCTCGCGCGGCGGCAGATAGGTGAGCCCCACCTGCTTGCCGAATTCGGCGATCTTGCCCTCGGCGGCGAGCTCCGTCAGCGCCTTGTTGACGGCCCCGATCAGCGCGCCGTCGCTGGCGAGCCCGACATAGCCGCGGTTGGCTCCGATCGGGTAATAATAGCCGGACGCCGTGATCGCCGTGTCCGGGTGCGCGGCGCGATGGGCGTCGAAGCGGGCGAGATCGATCAGGGTCGCGTCGTGGTCGCCGCGCTCGAGCGCACCCAGGAGATCGTCGCGGCCGGGGACGAGGTGCGTGATATTCTCGATCAGGCGCCCCTTGTCGAAGGTCATCAGGATGGCATCGCCAAGCGATCCGCTGTCGATGACGAGCCGCAAGCCGGCGAGGTCGCCGATGTCGCCGATCTTGCGTCCGCGGACTTTCGGCCCCAGCACCACCGTCATCGGCGAATAGATGTAAGGCTGGCTCGGCGCGAGCACGCCGAGCGGGACGCGGCGCCGCCGGTCGTCGCGCGTGGCCCCGGCGAAATCCGGCAGGCGGGCCGTCTTCATGCCGGGCGCGACGAGCGAGTCCTGCGTCAGCGCGTAGCTGCCGACGAGTGAGCAGCGCCCGTCCGAGAGCAGCGCATTGGCCTCGAGCTGCGGGCTGGCATCCTCATCGAGCCGGCTCTCGAACCATTGGATCGCGAGTGGTCGTCGCAGGCGTTCGGCCACCGCGCGCGCCAGCAGCACGTCGAAGCCGGCATCCGGCTTGCCCTTTCGATGCACCGATAGCGGTGGCCGGTCCTCGTCGAGACAGACCTTGAGCGGATCCTCGGCCGCGGCCGCGTCCGGAAGAAGAAGTGCCGCCCCGAGGATTGCGGCAACGCTCCAGATGGAGAGGCATCGTCTCATGGCTTTCTCCGGCTGGAGACGAAGGCCCAGAGGTTTCCGATCTCGTCGTCGGAGAGGATGTCGCCCCAGGGCGGCATCTTGTTGTTCTTGCCGTTCTTCACCGTGCTGACGAAGCGCGTCTTGTCGTCGGGAATGGCGCGCAGGTCCGGCGTGATGGTGCCTGAGTTTATCAGATTGGGGCCGTGGCAGTGCGAGCATTTCGAGGCATAGGTCGACTTGCCATGGTCGATCTGCGCCTGCATGGAATTGCCGGCGGTGTTATCGGCACGACCGGCCGCCGCAAGCGCGACCGACAGCACCGTGACGGCGGCGGTCATCGCCGCCGTCCTGTGAGAGATCACTTTCAGCATCGTGCCTGTGGTTACTGCTTGACCGCAAAGACCCACAGCGAGCCGCCGGGCGGCACGTTGGCAAGACGTTCGTCGCCGGAGAACAGCGAGTAGACGCCGCCATAGCCGCTCGTCACGGCGACATATTGCACGCCGTCCTGCAGCCAGGTTACCGGCTGTCCCTCGATGCCGGACCCGGTCTGGAACTGCCAGAGCTTCTTGCCGGTGTCGGCGTCGAAGGCCTCGAACTCGCCGGTGAGTTGACCTGAGAACACGACACCGCCGGCGGTCGACAGCACGCCGGAGAAGCGCGGAATGTCGCTCGGGGATTCCCACTTGGTCTTGCCGGTCATGGGATCGATCGCCTTGAGGTGACCGCGCGGCCCGTCCCCGAACTCCCAGGGATCGGTCAGGTCCATGCCGAGATACCACTCACCCTGCTTGAAGGTGACGGGCTCGGCCTTGTACTTGCCGCCGAAATTGAGCGTGTTGGCATAGGCAAGGCCGGTCTGCGGATTGAACGACATCGGCTCCCAGTTCTTGCCGCCCAGAATGGACGGATAGACCGTGACCTTCTTGCCCTCGCGCGCGTCCTTGGACACGTCGGTCTCGATCGGACGCCCCGTTTTCATGTCGATGCCCGTTGCCCAGTTCACCTTCACGTAAGGATTGGCCGCGAGCAGCTTTCCGTTGGTGCGGTCGAGCACGTAGAAGAAGCCGTTGCGGTTGGCGTTCATCAGCGTCTTGGTTGGCTTGCCCTCGATCGTCACGTCGGCAAGCACCATCTCGGCGACGGCGTCGTAGTCGAACGGATTGTTCGGCGAGAACTGGTAGTGCCACTTGATCTTGCCGGTCTTCGGATCCAGTGCCAGCACGGAGCAGGTGTAGAGATTGTCGCCGGGCCGAACCGCCGAATTGAACGGGCCGGGATTGCCGATACCCCAGTAGATCGTTTTCAGTTCGGGATCGTAGGAGCCCGTGATCCAGGTCGAGCCGCCGCCGAGCTTCCAGGTGTCGCCCTTCCAGGTGTCGCCGCCGGGCTCGTCCGGCGAGGGGATCGAATGGGTTCGCCAGAGATGCTTGCCCGTCGCCGGATCCCAGCCATCGATGAAGCCCCTTGTGCCGAACTCGGCGCCGGAGACGCCGGTGATGACGACGCCGTCGGCAACCAGCGGGGCCACCGTCATCGAATAGCCTTCCTTGATGTCGGCCGCCTTCTGCCGCCACAGCTCCTTGCCGTTCTTGGCGTCGATGGCAACCACATGGGCATCGAGCGTCGTCCGGAACAACTTGCCCTCGTGAATCGCGACACCGCGGTTGATGATGCCGCAGCAGACGATGCGCGGCGTCTCGGCCGGGTATTCGATCTTGCTCTTCCAGATCTGCTTGCCGGTCTTGGCGTCGACCGCCATCGTGGCATTGTGCGAGGTCACATAGATGACGCCCTGATAGACGATGGGCTGGGATTCCTGGCTACGATCGTCATTGAAACTGTAATTCCAGATCGGGACGAGGTTCTTGACCGTGTCCTTGTTGATCTGGTTCAGCGTCGAGAAACGCTGCAGGTGGTAGCCCATCCCGTAATTGAGAACATTCGATGTGTCGGTCGCGCCCTTGAGCAACTGCTCGGTGGTCTGTGCACCTGCACACGTTGACGCAAGCACGACGAGGCCCGCGGCCATCGCAAAGCGTTTCATCCGTTCCTCCCAATATGCGCGCCTTTTGACGCTGCGACTGCAACACTCCGCCCGAATGCAAAATGCGTCAATACGAAAGTCGTAAGTGCGATGCCGATATTGCTGGAGGCCCGCGCCGGGTCACCTGACAGAAACCTTACGAGGTGCTCGCACTTGTGCGTAGACGCTGCAGAAATGCCGCGGTGCAAAGAAGGCCAGGCGTGTCGGCATCATGCGAGTTGTGGTGCGCCCGGGTTGCAATTTTTTCCAACTTGAACTGTGGCTCGTTTGTGGACTTATGTCGTTCTCGACCTTTCCCGGATCGAGGCTCTCAGGAGGTTTGGATGATGTCGATTCACCCAGTCGCGCTTGTGCTCATGATCGCAATGCTGTCCGGTCCCGCGCTCGCGGCATCCGGTAACGCCGTCAAGATGTTCGATACGGACAACGACGGCACGCTGGATCTTGCGGAGGTGAAGAAGGCTGCCAGCGCGATGTTTGCCAAGCTGGACCCCGATCGCGACGGCACGCTGGACGCACGCGAATTGCGCGGGCGGTTGTCGGCGAAGGAGCTCGCCGCCGCCGATCCAGATCGCGACGGGACCCTGTCGCTCGACGAATACCTGTCCGTGGTGGAACAGCGCTTCAACGCGGCCAATCCGGACAAGGACGGGACGCTCGATGCAAAGGAGCTGAACGCGCGGGCAGGCCGCTCGCTGGTGCGGCTGCTGCGCTGAGCGCGCCCTGCCGGAGCGAATTCCCGACCACCAGCTCGGAACATCGCGCTGTTCGGCCTGTTCTTCTGGCGATGTCCTGCTCTGCGCCGGGGCAGCGCGGCGGGAGAAGAGGAGAAGCAGATGAACACCAACCGTTCTGTCCTTGCTGCCTGTGCGATCCTGACATTGAGCGCGGGCATCGCCGTCGCGGGCCCTTGCAACACCGGTAGCGCCAGCACCGACAAGGATGCCGGTTCCGGTCCAGTCACGGTCGGTTCGGCGCAGTCGCAGACCTCGTCCGGCGAAACGGGTCAGCATCCGCCGACCAGCACGATGAATCGGGCCAGCAGCGGCGCAGCCGCCTCGTCCGAGGATGCGCAGCGGCAAATGCAGAGCCAGCCGACCGCGGCGGAGCGGGCGGAAGGAGCCAAGCCCAGTACACAAACGGCGGGCAAGGACTGCTGACGGCGCGGCATCGTCATGTCGTTCGTATCGCGCGAGGCCGCGTCTCTCACGTCTGTGCTTGACCAAGAGGGAAGTGGCTTTGTCCGAGAGCGAAGTGCGGCCGCGAAGAATCGACACAGACGTGTTGGGCAATCGAATCCAGGCTTGAACTGCATTTGATGCAGCCCTAGGTTTTTCGCCGCGCGATGTCGCGCTCAAGACCTTGGGAGACCCGAATGGCTTGGAAAGCTCCGAAGATCGTGGAAGTGCCGGTCGGCATGGAAATCAACATGTACGCCTGCGCTTCGCGCAAGTAAGCCCTACGACCTGCCGCGGCTTCGATGACGCTTCGCCATCGCAGCCGTGGCAGTGTCGGAAGCATCGCCTGCCGCCGTCGAGCCCCGCCACGCGATCGGCTTCAATCCCTCCATCAAAATCCCGGTCGCGTTGTCTAGCATTGTGTTACGCTGATCGCGGCCGGCGCCGCATGAGATGGCGCAGCTTGCGGGACAGGGATGCGCATCGGGGCTCACAGATTCGGGGTGGCGCTTGCGTGCATGGCCGTGGTCGCGCCAGCGTGCGTCGACGCCGAGGAGAGCTTCGATACCGAGCACATCTTCGGCTTCATGATCGGCACCGATATAGGCAATGTCGGCGAGCGCGAATTCCAGACCCAGACCACGAGCCGCCTCGGAAAAGGCGGGGCGGCCTATCGCGCCCTCGAGCAGGAGGTCGAGATCGAACTGGTGCCGCTGCCGAATCTCCGTGTCGAGGTCGGCGGCACCGCCAGCCTGCATGACATCACGGGCGTCCCAGATATCGGCGATCGCCGCCAGTTCAACTTCCAGGGCGCCTCGCTCGACCTGCGCTATCGCCTGCTCAGTCGCGAGCGCGCGCCGTTTGGCTTCACCATCGCTGCCGAACTGCACGGCGACCGCATCGACGAAACCAGCGGTGCAAAGGGGCGGATGTACGGCACGGAGTTCACGCTCGCCTTCGACCGCGAGCTCATCCCGAATTTCGCCATCGGCGCGGTCAACCTGACCTATCAGCCGGAATGGGCGCGCTTCGAAGTCGGTGGGGCATCCGAGAAGAGCTCGACGGTCGGCGCGGCGTTTGCCGGCCTGGTGCGGGTGCGGCCGAACGTGCTGCTCGGCGGCGAGATGCGCTATTTCCGGCACTATGAGGGGATCGGTCTCGGCGAGTTCTCGGGCCAGGCCCTGTTTGTCGGCCCTACGGCTTTCTTCCAGCTCTCGGAACGCTCCCGGCTGACCATGAGCTGGAGCATGCAGGCATGGGGGGGCCGCCCGGCCGGCGCCGGTGGCAATCTCGACCTCGTCAATTTTGAACGGCATCACGCGCGCTTGGTGTTCGGGGTGAACTTCTAGCCCAGGCTGTTCCATATCGCTCTCGGCCCCTTGAAACTTCCCACTCCTCGGGGCGTAGCTCCATGTGCTAGTCTCCATTGCCCTTGCAAAAGGATCCCGGCATGAACGCGATTGACCTGGTGGTGACTGTATGCGCAGTGCTCTCGCCTGCGACCTGCGAGGAGCAGCATCTCGTGTTCCACTATTCGGGGTCGCCCCGACAGTGCGTGATGGCCGCGCCGCCCTATATCGCGCAGTGGGTCGGCGAGCATCCGAAATGGCAGGCGGTGCGGTGGCGCTGCGAATATCCGCGCCCGAACGACAAGGCGTGAATGGCTCGCGCAATTCCTGATCCCTCATGGTGAGGAGCCGCGAAGCGGCGTCTCGAACCATATAGGCCCAGCTGCTCCAGCCAGGCCCTTCATCCTTCGAGACGCCTGCTTCGCAGGCTCCTCAGGATGAGGGAAAACCACCGCGCTATTTCGTGCAGTCCTTGAGATCCTTGTCGGCGATCGAGAACACCGCGTCCGCCTTGATCTCGATGTCGCGGACGACGCACTGCCGCGCATCGGGATAGCTGACCTTGGCGTCGTAGCGACCGGGCTCGACGCCGGCGATACGCAACCGCTCGTCGTGGTCGACCTCCTTGTCCTTGTCGTTCAAGCACTGGTTCGGACCCCAGTCGGACTTGCCGGCAGGCGAGAGCTGGAATCCGGAGATCGTCTCGCTCGTCAGGTTCCAGAGCCTGATACCCTTGCCCTTGGTCTGCGCCAACGCCGCGCCCGGCACCGCAATCAAGAGGACGCCGATCGCAATCAGCCTACGCCGCATTGGTGAACCTCCCTCGACGATGTCTGGCCAATTTGACCACGAGTTTTCATTTGGATTCAAGCTGCAAGGCCGCAAGCTCCGTTCGGATCCTGCCGATTTCGGCCTCGCTGCGTTCGGCGCGCGGGACAGCGATGGGAAGCTCGCTCACGATCCGTGCGGGGCGCGGCGACAGCAAGAACAGCCGGTCGCCGAGGCGGATCGCATCGTCGAGGCTGTGAGTGACGAGCAGCGTCATCACCGGCCGGCGCGCGACCAGCGTTGCGATCTCCTCGCGCAGGCGGCCGGCGAGCGCGTCATCGAGCGAGGCGAGGGGTTCGTCGAGCACGAGCAGGTCCGGCTCGACCGCGAAGGCACGGGCCAGTGCGACGCGGCGGGCGAGGCCGAGCGACAATTCGCCCGGGAAGTGGTTGCGATGCGCCTCCAGCTCCAGGATCCTGAACAGCTCGGCAAGCTTCGCATCGGTGACGTCGGGCGCGGCCAACCGCACGTTCTGCTCGACCGAGCGCCATGGCAACAGCCGCGGCTCCTGGAACACCATGCCGATCCGCGCCTCCGGGGGGCGTACGACGGAGCCTGCAAAGTCGTGATCCAGTCCCAGGATGATGCGCAGCATCGTGCTCTTGCCGCAACCGGACGGGCCGATCAAGACGCCGACCTCGCCGGATTGAAGCGCGAATTTGAGCGGCGCCAGCACCTCGTGGCTTCCGCCCGCGGCACTCCTGAAGGTCTTGCCCGATATCTCGACCTCAAGCCGCACGGGGCCGCCACCTGTTTGCGCGGGCTTCGAACGGCTGCACCAGCAAGGTCTCGATGACGAGCACGACGGCGGCAAAGGTCAGCGAATAGGCCAGCAGCCGAGGCGTGTCGAACAGCTGGAATGCGACGCCGATCTCGAAGCCGACGCCGTTCGGCCGTCCGAGCAGCTCGGCGACCAGCACGATCTTCCACACCAGCGACAATCCGGACCGCGCGGAGGCCGCGATATAGGGTGCAAGCTGCGGCAGCACGACGTGGCGGAAGGCGCGCCAGCGCGGCATCGCGAACACGCTCGCCATCTCGTCCAGCGAACGGTCGAGCGCGCGGGTGCCCTCGCGCAAGGTGACGATGGCGGTCGGCAGCTTGTTGATGGCGATGGCCGCGATCGCGGCGGCCTCGGTGAGCCCGGCCCAGATATAGGCCAGCACGATCACGACCAATGCGGGCAGGTTGAGCAGGAGGATCAGCCAGGGATCGCCGAGCTTGTCGGCGAGCTTCACCCGTCCCATCAGGTAGCCGATCGCGCTGCCGAGCGACATCGCCAGCGTGAAGGCGAGCGCAACGCGCGCCAGCGTGGCGCCGAGATGCAGGAACAGCGCGCCGGATGAGGCTTCTGCGATCATCACCTCAAGCACGGCCGGCGGGGAGGGCAGCTTCGCGCCGCCGGCGAGGAGCGCGGCAATCCACCAGGTCGCGAGCAGCAGGGCGAACGAGAGCAGGCGCAGCACCTCAGTCTCCGGGGACCGCGTGATAGAAGGTGCCGGGATCGAGCTCGGCCGCCGGTCCCACGAGTTCGCGGCCGCCGATCTCGGCCAGCACGCGATAGAGCACCCGCGCGTCCGTCTCCTCGTCATTGATGCTCCGGCGCGGAATGCCGTCACGGTAGCGGTCGCGGTAGGTCTTGAGCAGGGCAGGATCGGCTGTGCCCGTGAGCGGCGCGACCTTGTCCCAGGCCGCATCCGAGCTCGCCAGCAATTCCTTGGCCTTGCGGGTCATCGCGATGAAGCGCGCAACGGCATCCTTGTGGGTTCCGGCCCAATTCTCGTCGAAGACGTAGCCGACCGCGGCGACCGCGCCCTTGGCGCCGAGCTTCGGCAAGATCTCCTCGATTCCCGCGAGGCGTCTAAAACCCCTGGCCTCGAGCTGGGCACAGAAATTCCAGAAATTGAGGCTTGCATCCATCTCGCCATCGAGTGACTTGGCCGTGATCAAAGGCGGGGCCCCATAGACGATGGTCGCTTGCGACTTCAGGTCGATGCCATCCTGCTTCATGCGCGCTTGGAGCAGCAGCCAGCTCTTGTCGATAGCCCCGCCGGCGACGGCGAGCTTGCGGCCCTTGAGGTCGGCGAGTGTCTTGATCGGCGAACTGGCCGGCACCATCACCGCGCCGAGCGCGCTGGAATAGGGATAGAAGGTGAGCTTGGCGCCCAGCCCACGCTCGCGCGAGACCCACAGCCAGTCCGACAGGATGATATCGGCGTTGCCGGCGCGCATCGCGATCTTGCCGGCCTCGGTGCTTGCAAGCTCGGTGACCTCCAGCGACAGGCCGGCTTCCTTGTCGAGACCGGCGCTGCGGATCGCTGCGAGCTCCCAGGAGAATGTTCCGGTCTTCTGCACCGCAAGGCGGATCGTATCCGCGGCGTTGGCAGGCGCCGCCAGCGTCAGCACCAGCGTCGCCGCGAGCGCCAATGTTCGTCCCAGGACTCTCATCACCTTGTGGGCCGTTTCCCCTGAAGAGTGCTTTTCAGGACAATACGCATAGCATAGCCTTGGTCGCAACCAGCGGGAGGACGCGCATGAAACTTGCGGGACAGCTACGACCGATTGTCGCCGCATTGACGGCGTTCGCAGCCACTGTATGCGTAGCGCGGGCGCAAGAGGCCAATGATTATCCGACCTCGGCGCGCGCAGAGTACGTCTATGGCTGCATGAAGGCCAACGGTGAAAGCCGCCAGTCCATCGAACAATGTTCCTGCTCGATCGACGTGGTGGCCTCGATCATGCCCTACCAGCGCTACGTCACGGCCGAGACCGCGCTCAGCATGTCCCAGGTGCGCGGCAATCTCGGCGTCCAGTTCCGCACCTCGGAGCAGGCGAACTCGGCGGTGAATGATCTGAGACGCGCGCAGGCGGAAGCCGAGGTGAGGTGTTTTTGAGTTGGCACTGTCATTCCGGGGCGATGCGAAGCATCGAACCCGGAATCTCGAGATTCCGGGCTCGCGCTTCGCATCGCCCCGGAATGACGGCAAGCAAGGCTTACGTCCCCGGCTTCTCGACATCCCACTCATTGCGGAACACGTGTCCCTCGGTGTCCTTTGCCTCCGCGCGGAAACGCTTGGCGCCGTTGGAGACGTAGGTGAAGCGCAGATTGGGATCTTCCGAGATCGAGATGCCGCCTTCCATCGACAGCACCGGGCTGTCGTCCTGCGTCAGCTTCAGCTGATTGATGAAGAAGGCGGGAATATAGAGCTGCGTGACCTGGTCCATCTGCAGCCCTGAATTGTTGGGATGGCCGATCATGATTTGCGCTTCGCGGACGCGGCTCGCCGGCGTCTCCTCGCGCGCGAATGCCCGGTAACGCATCTGGCCGAGCCGGTTCTTGGCTTCCTCGACGTTCTTGACCGCCGGTGCCGAGCAGCCGCCGGAGGCCTTCACATAGACTTTCGACACGTAGAGCTGACCGTCGCTGAGCTCGGCGACCGCGTGGACATCGGTATAGTTGTTGACGCGCACGCGGGTCGAGATCTCCGTGACATTGGCCTCCGGCCCGAGCTCGAACTTCGCCGCCATCGGCGCGGGATTGCGGTCGATCACGAGCGTGATCGAACGGATGCGGCGGCTGTCGGCCGGCGAGAGCTTGTTGCGCAAGGTGACCGGCACGATGGCGGCATCTTCGGCGCGATACGGCATCTCGATGCCAATCACGGCGCTGCCGTCGTTCATCGGGCGGTTGCCGAAGATGTCCTGCACGAGCCCCGGCCACGGATCCGGGGCCTCTTCCGCCGATGCAGGTACAGCGAAGGCGACGCCGAGGAGCAGGGCGATCAAGGGCAGTCGGCGTGTGCATCCCGTCATGGGTCATGATCCCGCGGACGAACAATCTTTGGGGCACATACTAGCGCGCCCGCTACTCCCATTCAATTTCCGAGAATGCTGCAGTTGCGTTGCGCGCGTTGTAGTCGTCGAACAATTGCCAATGCGGCTTCTCCGACGCGGCGGCCTTGTCCGCGGCGGCGCGGATCGGCGCGCCCTTCTTGTTCAGCGCGCGAACGTCGGACAGCAGCGTTGACAGATAACGCCGTTGATCGGCCAGCGCAGCAGGCCAGTCGCTCACCGGGCCGTGACCGGGAACGACGCGGAGCGCCGGAATGGCCTCCAACGCTTTCAGCGTGTCGAGCCAGCCGCGGATGCTGCCGTCCATTACCGGAACGTGTCGAAGAAAAACCAGGTCGCCCGCGAACAGGGTCTTGGTTGTCTCGTCGTATACGGTGAGGTCATTGTCGCTGTGGCCGGCCGGCCAGGCGCGCAGAGTCAGGCGGCGTGACCCGAGATCCAGCGTCATCGTCTCCGAAACCAGCAGGGTCGGGGCGACGATCTTGACGGGATCGATCAGCTCGTTGCCCATGATGCGACGGAAGTTTTCGAGATAGAACGGCCCGCGCGCCGCAAGCGCCTGCGGCAGCCTGCTGTGACCGACGAAGCTGACCTTCTCGGCCGCGAAGGCGGCGTTGCCGAAGATATGATCGGGATGGCCGTGGGTGTTGACGACATAGCGGATCGGCTTGGGCGTGCGCGCCCGCACGGCGGCCAGCAGCGCCTCGCCTTCGCGAAGGCTGCCGCCGGTGTCGATCACGGCCACGGCCTCATCGCCCACGATGAAGCCGATATTGGCAATGTCGCCCTCGTTCTCGCGGCTCATCAGGGCGATAGTCCCGGAGTGTACGAAGATTCCCGGTGCGACTTCGCTCACAGGCAATTCGGCCGCGCCGGCGCGTGCTAGCGTCGCGATGCCAAGGGACAACACAGCGATCAAGGGAGCGATGCGAGACACTTTTCCGCCTCAGTTCGAAGGATCAGCCTCATTGCACTGCAACAATGCGAGGCCAGCACGAAGCTGGCACATGTGGCGCGTTATGCGTTGCATGGATAACATTCAACCCAAACCAGGAGGAAGCGCGATGACGCAGGCGAGACGACATCGTCGCTGGTTGCTTTCATTGTGGGTCGTGGTCGCGTCCTGTGCGTTCGGCGACATCGCCTCGGCACAGACCAACGAGGCCGGCGATCTCTCGTTCGAACTGGTCGATCCCAAGGTGCTGCGCGTCTGCGCCGATCCGCGCAACCTGCCGTTCTCCAATGAAAAGGGCGAGGGGTTCGAGAACAAGCTGGCCGAATTCCTAGCGGGCAAGCTGCAGAAGAAACTCGATTACGTTTTCTTTCCGCAAGCCTCGGGCTTCGTGCGGATGACGCTGGGGGCACATCGCTGCGACGTCATCATGGGCTTCCCGCAAGGCGACGACCTCGTGCAGGGCACCAATCCGTATTACCGCACGAGCTATGCCCTGGTGGCCAAGGCCGGCAGCGGACTCGAGGACGTCGATACGCTCGAGGATGCGCGCCTCAAGGGCAAGCATGTCGGCATCGTCGCCGGCACGCCGCCGGCGACCAACATGGCGCTGGCGGGCTTGATGGGCGATGCGAAGCCATATCCGCTGATGATCGACACGCGCTTCGACAATTCGGCGCAGGCGATGATCGACGATCTCAACGCTGGCAAGATCGACGCCGGCGTGCTGTGGGGCCCGATGGCCGGCTATTTCGCTAAGAAGGCCGGACCCTCGCTCCATGTCACGCCGCTGGTGAAGGAAACCAGCGGCCCGAAGCTGGTCTATCGCATCGGCATGGGCGTGCGCCCCGCCGACCAGAACTGGAAGCGGCAGCTGAACAAGCTGATCCAGGAGAACCAGGGCGAGATCAACAACATCCTGCTCGACTTCGGCGTGCCGCTGCTGGACGAGAGCAATCGGCCACTCGGTGCGGAGACGGCCAAGAAGACGCCATGAGACGGCCTCTTGCCGCTGTGCTCGCCGTTGCCCTGCTCGTGGCCCCGGTGTGGGCGCAGCAGCAGGAGCCGTTCGAGCCCGAGGGATATCGCACCGATAATTACCGCGCGCCGGTTCCGGCGACGCTCGCTGGCGCGCGCGTGCTCACGATCGGGGAAGCGGAGGCGATCTGGCGCGCAAACAGCGGCGTGTTCGTCGACGTGATGCCGCGGCCGCCGAAACCGAAGAATCTTCCCGAGGGCACGGTGTGGCGCGATGCGCCGCGCCGAAACATTCCGGGCAGCATCTGGCTGCCGGATACCGGTTACGGCACGCTGCCGCCTTCCATGGACGATTATCTCCAGCGCGGCCTCGCTCGTGCGTCGCGCGGCGACAAGGCCGCGTTGCTGGTGATCTATTGCCTCGCCGATTGCTGGATGTCCTGGAACGCGGCCAAGCGTGCGCTCACTTATGGCTACGCCAAAATCGCTTGGTTTCCTGATGGCACCGACGGTTGGGAAGCCGCCAAACTCCCGACGGAGGACGCGAAGCCGGAACCGCGCCCAGATCAGTAGCGGCTGGATGCAGGTGCCCGGCCGCCCCCATAAGCAGCAGGGCAAACGCATATGGGAGTGATCTCGCCTCTGGCCATCCTTCGAGACGCCCGCCGTTGGCGGGCCCGCAGGATGAGGACCGCGTGCGTTGAGCTGGTTTCAACGGGCCCCGGTGCCGCTGAGCCTCACCCTGAGGGACCGCGAAGCGGTCGTCTCGAAGGGCGAGGCGCGCGCTCAGGTCTTTCAAAAACCTATATGCGATCGCCCTGCCGCAAGCAGGGAGCGGCAGAGGCGATGCTATTTCTGCTTCTCCAACTTCGTCAGCGTGCCCGTGCCGTTGGTCTGAGTGGCCGAATAGGTCACGCGGTCGCCGGCATGGACGGCCTCCAGCATTGCGGCGTCCTTCGTTTTGTATTCCTGCAGCGCGCCGGCGCTGCCTGTGCTGGCGCCCACCGTGCCTTTCTGCGTCTGCTGGATCGAGATGGTGCCGTTGAGCCGATCGATCCGCGTGATCATTCCGGTCATGTCGTCAGCGACAGCGCCAGTAGCGAACAGGCTGAGGGCCGCAGCGCCCGCGAGCATGATTCTTTTGGTTCCCATCGAAGCCTCCCGACGTTTGGCGTTCACTTCGACAAGCCATCATAAATCGAATTGGTTCCGGAGAATACCGCGGCGAAAGGTTAACGTTCCCGAGGTGATGGCAGGAACTTTTCATGAGCTGTCAGCGTCGCTGACGCTATTCCATTTCCTGCTGGATCACGCGTCCGAGAGCGAACAGGCGTTGGTCGATCGAGGTCGGAACCTCGCAGACGAAGCGCACCACCTTGGTGCGGTCTTCGAAAATGCGGGTCTTCCATATCAAATCGTTGCTGAGCGCCTCGACCTTGGTCTCGTCGCGCGGCGTCGCACCTTGCAGGGCCTGGAGCTGAACCGCCTCCTCGCGGATCTTGTCAGCCGCATCACGCTGCTTGCGGCTGACGCGCTCGAGCCCGTTCATGACCTGGGAACGCTGGGCGTTGAGGGTATCGAACAGGCCGGCGAACAGCAGCTTGGCGTTGTTGGTCTTGTCCGGGCCGGAGGCGGCCAGAAACTCCTTCACGGCCTTCTCGGCCTCGTCCATCGACGTCTTTCGCGCCGACAGCCTTGCCACCAGCGCGCTGATTTTGGCGTCGTCCTTCCATTTGCTCTGGACGTCGTCGAGCGGCGGACCGCTCCACACGGCGGCCAGCGAGATCTCCGACACCTTGGCCTGGGTGCAGGGCCAGTCCGGATGACGTGGATCGGCCGCGCGCGCCGCCGTAGCGCACAGCGCGATGGCCATTGCAGCCAAAGCCAGAATCTTCATCCTTCGCCTCCCGCGGGCCCGCGCCGCGCCAGCCCGCGCGAGGGATCATAGGCCAATATCGCGCCGATCATGAAGACGATTGTGCAAGTAGCGACCACCGCCAGCGAGATCCAGTTGATCTGCCCGTAGAGTGCAAAACGTATCAGCTCCACCGCATGGGTGAACGGATTGGCCTCGCAGAGATAGTAGAGATAAGGGCTGCCCTCCTGCACCCGCCAGAGCGGATAGAGCGCGGAGGAGGCGAAGAACATCGGGAAGATCACGAAGTTCATGACGCCCGCGAAGTTTTCCAGCTGCTTGATGCCGGAGGAGATCAGCATGCCGAGCGAGCCCAGCATCAGCCCCGACAGGATCAGCGCCGGCAGCACGGTGAGATAGCCCTGGGGTGGCGGGGTGATGTCCCAGAGCCAGGCGATCAGCAGGAACGCATAGACCTGGAGCAATGACACCGCGGTGCCCGCGAGCAGCTTGCAGAACAGGAGGAACCCGCGCGGCAGCGGGCTCACCAGGAGCGTGCGCATATTGCCCATCTCGCGGTCATAGACCATCGAGAGCGAGGATTGCATGCCGTTGAAGAGCTGGATCATCGCCATCAGGCCGGGCGCGATATAGACCTCATAGAGGATGTAGGTCTCGTAAGGCGGGATGATGGAGATGCCAAGCACCTGGCGGAACCCGGCGGCGAAGATGAACAGCCACACCAGCGGCCGTACCAGCGCCGAGACGAAGCGCTCGCGCTGATGCAGGAAACGCAGGCCCTCGCGCCAGACGATGCCGGTCAGGCACGTCAGGTAATCGCTGGCAGAAAAGCCGCGCGGCGCCTCGCGCGTGGTGATGCTGCTCACGCGCCGCCTCCCGGCATGGTTTGCGCACCGGTCAGCCGCATGAAGGCGGTGTTGACGTCCTGCGCGCCGGATTCCGCGATGACGCGGCTCATCGGTCCCCGCGCCAGCACCTTGCCCTGGTGCAGCACCACGAGATCGTCATCGGGTTGGATCTCGTCGAACAGGTGCGTGGCCCAGAGCACGCCGATGCCTTGCTCGGCGACAAGCTGGCGAACATGGCTGATGATGTCGGCGCGCGCCTTGACGTCGAGGCCGACGGTCGGCTCGTCCAGCAACAGCAGCCGCGGCCGGTGCAGCAGCGCCCGCGCGATTTCCAGCCGGCGCATCTGCCCGCCGGAGAGGTCGCGCACCTTGCTCCCGGCACGGTCCGCGAGGCCAATGCGGTCGAGGAGCTCGGCGCTGCGTGCGGCGGCCTCGCGGCGGCTGATGCCGTGGAGGGCGGCGTGATAGAGCAGGTTCTGCGTCAGCGACAGGTCGAGATCGAGCGTGCGCGGCTGGAATACGACCCCGAGCAGCCGCAGCGCCTCGCCGGGGTTCTTGCTGATGTCATGACCGAAGATGCTGATGCGGCCGGCCTGGATGCCGAACAGGCGCGTGATCAGCGAGAACAGCGTGCTCTTGCCGGCGCCGTTGAGGCCGAGCAGCGCGGTGAAGCTTGCTGGCTGCACGTTGAAGGTCACGTCCATCAGCGCGCGCCGTTGCCCATAGGCGTGGCTGACGCCGTCGATCGACAAGGCCGGCACCGCGGCCGGATCAGGCGCCGGCGAAGGTTCGGCGATCGGAGCGGGGCGGGTCATGGCGCGATCGCGACGCCCCACGGCAGTTCGCCCACCTGAATGGTCTTGATCACCTTTTGAGCGGCGACGTCGATGACCGAGACGTCGTTGGAGACGCCATTGGTGGTGAGCAGGTATTTTTCGTCGGGCGTGAACGCCACGTGCCAGACGCGCTGGCCGACCAGCAGATATTTCGTCACCTTGCGCGTGGCGACGTCGACCACCGCGATGCGGTTGGCGGGGCCGAGTGCGACGAAGGCGGTCTTGTCGTCCCTGGTCATGCCGATGCCGACCGGCTGGATCGCCTCCTTCCGCAGGCCGGGGATCTCGAAGGTGACCTTGCCGATCACCTCGTGCTTCTTGGGATCGATGATCGAGACGGTGCCGCCGATCTCCGAGGAGACCCAGACTTCGGAGCTGTCATGCTTGTACTCGGCATAACGCGGGCGCGCATCGACCAGCACGTTGGCGACGATCTGACGCGTGGCGGTGTCGATGAAATGCGCCATGTTGGTCGTCTCGGAGGTATTGATCAGCGTCTTGCCGTCGGGACTGATGGTCATTCCCTCGGGCTCGACGCCGACCTGGATGTCGCCGAGACGCGCGCGCTTCTCGAGATCGATCACGGTCACCGTGTTGTCGTTCTCGTTGGCGACGTAGAGGATCTTGCCGGCGGCATCCTGGGCGAACAATTCCGGGTCGGGCCCGGAGGGCAGGCTGTCCACAACGGTCTGCGTCTTGGTGTCGATCACCTCGATGGTGTCGTCGTCGCCGACCGCGACCATGACGAATTTACCGTCACGCGTGAGATCGATGCCGCGCGGGCGCTGGCCGACCTTGATGGTCTTGGTCACGGTCCAGGTGTCGGTGTCGATCACCGACACCGTGTTGCTCTTCTCGTTCGAGACATAGGCGATGAACGCGTGCGCGGGCGCTGCGGCGGCCGCCAGCGCCAGTCCGGCCAGCAATCCCGCACGCCACAGCCGCGACATCTGATTCCTCATTTCAACTTGCATTTGCTCTCCGGGCGATCATAGCCGAGCGTGTCGAGCTCGGAGACCTGGTGCAGGAATCCCTCCTGCGGCGACACCGAGACCACCATGCGACCGTCGACCAAAAGGATCGGCTGGCGCAGTTGCAGGTTCCAGTCGCGCAGCGTCAGCCGCGTGCCCTTGAAGGCGGCGACCGAGAAATCCGGAGCCTTGATGAAGTCGGTGACCTTCTTGACGTCGCCGGAATTCGTCCGAGAGGTGGCTTCGCCGATCATGCGCACCGCCGTCCAGGCCTGCATGTCGAGCGCGGTCATGCGCCGCGAGTTCAGCTTGAAGAAGCGGTTCTGCATCTGGATCGCGCCCCATTGGTCCTGCGCCGCGTCCCAGCTGCGCGGCACGAGTCCGGCCGAGCCCGCCACGGGGCGCGGATCCCAGGTGCGATAGGGCAGGTAGGCGCCGAACACCTCGCTCTCGTCGGCCGCAATCAGCACGTCATAGGCCGGCGCCTGTTGCGTAAACACCGGCATCTGGCGCTGGATCAGCGTCACGCCGCTATCGGTGCGTCGCGCGCCGCCTTTGTCCTCGAAGGTGCGTTCCTGCACGATCTTGGCGCCGAACCGCGCCGCAGCGCGCCGCAGCGCATCCGCGAACAGCTTGTCCTCGTCATGCGAACCGACCACGAGCAACCAGCGTGACCACTTCTTCCACACCAGATACTGCGCGAGCGCATCCGCCAGCATCGCGCGGGTCGGGGCGGTATGGATGACGTTGGCGCGGCAATCGGCCTCGCGTAGCCGCTCGTCGAGCGCGCCGACGTTGAACAGCAGGGTGCCGCGCTCGCGCAGCGCATCCGAGACCTTCAGGAGCGCATCGGCCGGCAGGTCCGCGATGATGAAACCGTTGTTGTCGGCGAGGGCGGTTGCGGCCTGGACCGGATCTTCACCGTCCTTGACGCGACGCTCCTCGAGCGTAAAGCGCTGGCCGAGGAACTTCCCGGTGGTGTTGTTGTCCTCGATGGCAAGGCGGGCGCCGGCGACGCCATCATTCTCCGCGGGTTTCTCGGCCAGCGACAGCGTCGATCGGTTTGCGGCAGTGCCGAGATAGCCGACGCCGATCATGACCGGATCGGCCGCGAGCGCACTCGTCGCGGCAACGCCCAGGCCGATCAGGCCGACCAACCATCGGATCATGTTTCCTCCGGACGATCTCCCCGGCTTGACCGCCGGTGAAGAATTGTCTCTGCTTCAAGCATGACCAATTTGCCAAGGCATGCAACCCCGCATTTCATCCCCGCGCGCAGGAGGGCGGGAATCACGATCATGCGAGCACTGACTGGTCTTGCCGCTTTGCTGGCGGGTTCGGTCGCGCTCGCCGATCCGCCGAAACTGGCGGTGTTTGATTTCGAGCTGATCGACACCAGCCTGCCCGGCGAGTTCTACGGCTCCCGGCCGGAGGAGGCGCGGCTCGCGCGCATCAGCGAACAGCTGCGCAAGGAATTGGCGGAGTCGGGCAAGTTCCAGGTGCTCGACATCACGCCGGTCAGGGATGCCGCCCGTCGGGCCAACTTGCAGGCCTGCGGCGGCTGCGACCTCAAGCTCGCCGGGCAGCTGGGAGCAGACCAGGAGATCACGGGCCTCGTGCAGAAGGTTTCCAACCTGATCATCAATCTCAACGTCTATCTGCGCGACGTGAAGACCGGCAACATGATCACCGTCGCCAGCGCCGACATGCGCGGCAACACGGAGGAATCCTGGACGCGCACGATGAGCTATCTGATCCGCAATCGCCTGCTGGCACCGAATTACGGCAAGCCGTGAGGAGGGGACTCTGACCCTCCCCTGGAGGGGGAGGGTCGATCGCGCGTAGCGCGAGCGGGGTGGGGTGACAGTCTCTCCATCGAGGCGGTGCCCGCGTGGAGAGATCACCCCACCCCGCATCGCATTCCGCTGCGCTTCATGCGCTGCGACCCACGGGCGAGCTACGCTCGTCCCGGATCCCTCCAGGGGAGGGTAAGAAGATCACGCCTTCAATCTCTCCGCATGCCAATGCAGGTGATCGCTCATGAAGGTCGAGATGAAATAGTAGCTGTGGTCGTACCCCGCCTGGCGCCGCAGCGTCAGCGGGATGCCCGCCTTGGTGCAGGCGGCTTCGAGCAGCTCGGGCCTCAGCTGCTCCTTCAGAAAATTGTCGGCGTCGCCGACATCGACCAGGAAGCCGGGGAATTTCGCGCCGTCCTCGATCAACGCCACCGTGTCGTGGTTGCGCCAGGCATCCTTGTTCGGCCCGAGATAGCCGGTCAGCGCCTTGATACCCCAGGGCACGAGCGAAGGCGCCACGATCGGCGCAAACGCGCTTGCCGCGCGAAAGCGGTGCGGGTTGCGCAGCGCCACCGTCAGCGCACCGTGGCCGCCCATCGAATGTCCCATCACCGATTGGCGCTTGGCATCGACGGGGAAATTCTCCGCCACCAGCTTCGGCAGCTCGTCGGTGACATAGCTCCACATGCGATAGTTGCGCGCGAACGGCTCCTGCGTGGCGTCGACATAGAAGCCGGCGCCGAGGCCGAAATCATAGGCGTTGTTGGCATCGCCGGGCACGTCGGGCCCGCGCGGTGAGGTGTCGGGCGCGACGAAGATCAGGCCAAGCTCGGCGCAGGCCTTGCGGAATTCGCCCTTCTCGGTGACGTTGGCATGCGTGCAGGTCAGCCCGGAGAGGTACCAGACCACGGGCAGCTTGGCGCCGTCCGCATGCGGGGGAACATAGACCGAGAACACCATGTCGGTTCCGGTGGCCGCGCTCGCATGGCGATACACGCCCTGCACGCCGCCATGGGATTTGTTCGTCGAGACAGTTTGAATGGCCATGCACAAGACTCCGCGGCTTCTCACCACACCAGGATTGCAACGCTTGTGTGACCGAATTCGCGGCGCCGTCAAGCGACGCCGCTGTCGATCGCCAGCCGCACCAGCTCGACCGAGGTCTTCACCCCGAGCTTCTGGCGCATGATTGACGAGGTGTTGGCCACCGTCTTGTAGGACGATTGCACCAGCCAGGCGATCTCGGACAGGCTCTTGCCTGCGCTGAGCAGCCGCAGGATCTCCATCTCGCGCGCGTTCAGTTTCGACAGCGGGCTCTGTGCCAGCGTCGGCCCGGCAAAGGCGATGCTGCGCGCGATCGCACTCGGCAAATAGGTGCCGCCGCCGCCGACGGCGCGGATGGCTTCGACGAGGTCGTCGGGGTCGCCGGTCTTGGAGACGTAGCCCTTGGCGCCGCACTCGATCGCGCGCGCAGCGAAGGCGGGGTCGTCGTTCATGCTGAACATGATGATGCGGGCATCGGGCGCGCGCTCGAGGATGCGGCGCGCGAGTTCGAATCCGGAGACGGTCGGCAGGTTGATGTCGACAATGCAGAGGTCGGGGCGCTCGACGATGAAGACGCACTCGCCGTCCTCGGCGTCCGCCGCCTCCAGGATCTCGATCTCGCCCTCGTCGGCCAGCACGGCACGGCAGCCGGAGGCGACAATGGGATGATCGTCGACGATCAGAATGCGCATAGGCGTTCCCTGCGACAGCGCGTTCCCCTGATTAGAACTGCCTGTTCTGTGCCGCATGTCGGCGGTATGAGCATCAGTGTGTCTCATGTCGCCGCATGCAACCCGGCCGGGATTGCTGTACGCTTCCGATTAAATATCCCTCGCTTCGCCCCTGTCAACGGCATCGGACAGCGGCCGCGAGGCTTCGCGAGGCACGAGCGAGACCCATGTGGCAGAATTTATCCTTGCGCGGGCGCATCAACCTCCTGCTGGCGCTGCTGCTGGCGCTGGGGCTCGCGGTCAATATCGGCCGCCAGGTCGCCGAGGCCGGCCCGCGCGTGCAGGCCGAGGACCAGAGCGTGATTCGCCTTGCGCGCGAGTTCATCGAGATGATCGTCGCCGATCTCAACGAGGCGCCCGATCCGGATGCCAGGCTCAACCAGATCGCGCGCGATCTCAGTCGCCTGCGCCATGTCAGCATCACGCTACGGGACGCCGGCGGCCTGCCGCTGACGCGTCCTCGGCTTGACGGTGACGCCGACACGCGCGCGCCACCGGCCTGGTTCGTCGCCCTGGTGCATCCCGAGCAGACCGCCGTCACCGTGCCCGTCTCGATTCAAGGCAAGCCCGGTTCACTCGTGATCACCTCGCATCCCGACGACGAGATTGCCGAGATCTGGGACGGCATCGTGACGCAGCTCGAAGTCGGCTCGGTGATCGCGCTCGCGCTGTTCTTCCTGATGATGAGCGTGGTGGGCCGGGCGCTGGCACCGTTGCAGTCGCTGGCGGACACGATGGGCAAGCTCGAAGGCGGACATTACGAGGCCCGCGTGGAGCCAGGCGGCGCGCCGGAACTCGCCGCGATCTGTAACAAGCTCAATCATCTTGCCGCGACGCTGCATGAGGCGGTCGAGGACAAGCGGCGTCTTGCCGAGCGTGCGGTATCGCTCCAGGACATCGAGCGCAAGGAGATCGCGCGCGAACTGCATGACGAGTTCGGGCCCTATCTGTTCTCGCTGCGCGCGCATGCGAGCGCGCTGGCGAAGCTGGCGGACGGACGCGCGCCGAGTGCGGATGCGGTGCGAAAGCATGGCAGCGCCATGCTGGAGCAGCTCAATGCGCTTCAGCAGTTCAATCGCCGCGTGCTGGAACGGCTTCGGCCCGTGGGCCTTGCCGAGCTCGGCCTGCGCCAGGCGCTGGAATCGCTGTCGCGGCTGTGGCGGGAGTCCCATCCAGACGTTGCGATCGAGACCTCGATCTCGCCGGCGCTGGGAACGACCGGCGAGACCGCCGACCTCACCATCTACCGCATCGTGCAGGAGGCGCTCACCAATGTGTTCCGCCACGCCGGCGCCACCTCGGTCAATGTGGTCATCGAGCCCGTGCAACAGCACGGGCGTGACGGTCGGGTCTGCGCCCGGGTGCGGGTCCGAGACAACGGCCGGGGCATGGAGCCGGGCCAGAAGCTCGGCTTCGGCCTCGTCGGGATGCGCGAGCGGATCCTGGCGCTGGGCGGCACGCTCAATGTCGTGTCCGGCGATGGGGGGGTGACCGTCGAGGCCTTGGTTCCGACTGGCTCGTCCTGATCCGAATTGACGTCGAAACCGTGGCGCGCGTCAATTCGAACCGTCTGCGTCGCCCGCGAGCTCGTGCGCTCGGCGGAGCAGATCGCTGGTGCGACGGATACCGAGCTTGATCCTCGCCTGCTTGACCAGCCGAGCGACGGCGCGCGGCGTGATATCCAGCTCCTCGGCGATCGCAGGGTATGCGTTGCCCTGGCCCAGCAGGCTGAGCGCCTCCCTTTCTCTGCGGGTCAGGGCGGCGGCCTTGCCGAATTCGACGTGATCGGGCAGGGGGACTCCGCGCAGATTGATCCGCTCGTCGACATAGCGATGACCCAGCCTGACCTGGCGCACAGCCTTCGGCAGCTCGTCCGGCGGAGAGTCCTTCAGCAGATATCCGATGGCTCCCGCCTTGATCGCGGACGCGACGATGCTTGCGTCCGCGTGCATGCTGAAAACCAGCACGCGGGCGAGCGGTGCACCCGAGGAGATACGGTGCAGCAGGTCGACGCCGCCCAGTGCTTCTCCGGGAAAGGTCAGATCCAGGATGACGACTCCCGGCCGGTGCTCCAGGAACGCCTGATAGCCGCTCGGCACGTCACGCGCAGCGACGACGTCCTCGACGTCGCCCAGCACGAGGCGGCAGGCTTCTGCAACGATCGGATGGTCATCGACGACGAGTATCGGATTCAAATGGAATACTCTGGTTTGCATCATGCTGCATTGATGCAACGTTGGCGTTGAAGCCGGCTGCGGCGCTGCCGCCGCAGCCGTGCCGCCACGTCACTTCTTCGGCCGTATCGCGTCGGCGGTGCCCTGGATGAAGGCCTGGATCTTCACGACATCGGCTTCCGTCAGTTTGCCCGTGAAGTCCGGCATGCCCTTGTCCCGGAACGGTCCCTTGAAGACGATGCTCTTGAGGTTGGCGATCTCCTCCGCCGGCACATAGCCGAGATTGCGGACGTTGCCGCCCTTGTCGACGCCGGGCACGCCATGGCAGGTGGCGCAGGCGGCGACGTAGAGCGCCGTTCCTTCCGGCACGTCCTTGGGATCATACGGCACCCCCTGGAGCAGGCCTTCGGTCTGGTACTTCACGAATTCCGGCAGCGGCGCCTTGCCGTTGAGCGCGAACGTGTAGATCGTTCCAGGACTTTGCCGCTCGGTCGCCCGCTGCGCCATGCCATAGACGCCGCCCCAGCCAACGGCGATCGAGACATACTGCACGCCATCGAGCAGGTAGGTCGAGGCCGCTGCGACGACGCCGGTCCCGGTCGGTGTCTCCCACAGCGACTTGCCGGTCTTGGCGTCATAGGCGACGAAGCGTCCGTCGGCGGTGCCCTGGAACACCAGGTTTCCGGCCGTGGTCAGCGTGCCGCCGTTCCATGGCGAGGGGTATTCGACGCGCCATGCTTCTTTCTGCCTGACCGGGTCCCACGCGATCAGGCGCCCGAACGGAAGGCTCTTGGGCGGCTCTCCGTTCAGCACGAAACCGACATTCCAGCCGGTGGCGCCGCCGAACTTGCCGGGCGTTGCGGCATTTTGCTTGAACATCTTCTCCGGAATGAGGTTCACCGGCACGTTCTGGGCCGGCAGATAGACTAGCCCGGTCTGCGGGTTGAACGACATCGGATGCCAATTGTGGGCGCCGTAGGGCCCGGGGATCGAGTCGTATGCCGCTTCGCCGCGCGCGGCCGGCACCTCGATCGGGCGGCCGTTGGCGTCGTAGCCGGTGGCCCAGTTCACATCGACGAAATTCTTCGCCGAGATGAACTTGCCGCTGGTGCGGTCGATCACGAAGAAGAAGCCGTTCTTGGGGGCGTGCAGGATCACCTTGCGCGGCGCGCCGTCGATGTTGATGTCGGCGAGGATCATTGGCTGGGTCGAGGTGTAGTCCCAGTGGTCGCCGGGCGTCTCCTGATAATGCCAGACATACTTGCCGGTATCGGCGTTCAGCGCCACGATGGAGGCGAGATAGAGATTGTCGCCGCCGGCGGGGCTGCGAACGTTCCTGTTCCAGGGCGAGCCGTTGCCGGTGCCGATATAGACCAGATTGAGATCGGGATCGAAGGTGATGGTGTCCCACGGCGTGCCGCCGCCGCCGTTAATCCAGTACTTGCCGGCGGGGTCCCACGTCTTGGCCGCCTTCTCCATCGACTCGTCTTCGAACGGCTTCGAGGGATCTCCGGGCACGGTGAACCAGCGCCACAGTTGATCACCGCTCTCCGAATCGTACGCAGTGACGTAGCCGCGCGCGCCATATTCGGCGCCGCCTTGCCCGATCACGACCCTGCCGTTGAAGACGCGCGGCGCTCCTGTGATGGTGTAGGAATGCTCGTGGTCGACCAGCGTGTCCTTTTCCCAGACCTTCTTGCCGGTTGCCGCATCGAGCGCGATCAGGCGGCCGTCATAGGCCGCCACGAACACCTTGCCCTTGTAGAGCGCGACGCCGCGGTTGACGACGTCGCAGCAGCCCTTGTAGCCGAGCTCCCGGTTGACTTCCGGATCGAAGGTCCAGATCCGCTTGCCGGTGCGCGCGTCGATGGCATGCACGACGCTCCACGAGGCCGTCTGGTACATGATGCCGTCGACGACGACCGGCGTCGCCTCGACGCCGCGTGAGGATTCGAGATTGTAGGTCCAGACCAGGCCGAGGCCCTTGACGTTGTCGCTCGTGATCTGGTTGAGCTTCGAAAAGCGGGTCTCCGCGTAGTCGAGACCGATGGTCGGCCAGTTGGTCGACGTCGCGGCGTTCGCCTTGATGTAGGCGCTGTCCACCTGCGAGGTGATGGCCTTGATGCTCTCCGGCGTCGGGCTGTTTGTCTGCGCAGACGCGGCGATGATGGATACCGCGAGACCGAGGCCGGTGACGAGAGCTGTGACGGCGCTTCTGCGGACTGGGCGAGCCGATGAAGATCGAAGTGAAAAACGGTCGCGCAGCGTCATCATGTCCTCCCGGTGTTTTTCCTTTGCCGCAAAAACACCCCGCCACGAGGGCGGGGTGAGTCTGCGGATGAAATGACTCGCGATCGGATCGCGGCGTCGAGCCAAGGATTGCACGAAGGTCTTTCGCGAAGTTCGGCAAAAAGTCTCATGGCGGTCGGGAATAGTTCCCGGCGGACGGTTGCGGCTCACGCACGGCGCCGGATCGGTCGGGAAGAATTCCCGATCCGGTCGGGAATTCGTGCTCCGGACGATGCGGACCTTTTACGGCTGGTGCTTTTCGGCTGTTGGCCTGTATCGTTTGCTTAACCGGCGGGGCAACAAAGAGAGCCGGACGATACGGGTGGAGGCGTCAGGTATGCGCGTTCGTGGTCTGGTCATTGTTTCAATTTCCACGGGAATACTCATCGCGAGTGACGCCGTGGCTGCCCAGGACGAGCAGACCAACGTCCAGAATCTGCCGCCGGTCGAGGTGGCTGCCCCGACGCCATCGGCAAGGCCCATCACATCGGCGCGTCCGGTGGCGCGCGCGGGGGCGCCGGGGTCCGCCGCCCCGAGGACGCGTCTTTATGTCTATCCCACCTCGCCGGGCACCGGGCGGGGCCTCGACGTCGACAAGGTTCCTTCCTCCATCAACGCCGTCGATGCCGGTCAGATCAGGCGCACCAATTCGCCGAATATCGCCGATGCCTTGCAGCAGTACGTTCCCGGCGTCAGCATCAATGAAGTGACCGGCAATCCGTTTCAGCCCGATATTCAGTTCCGCGGCTACGTTGCTTCACCCCTCGCCGGGACGCCGCAAGGGCTCGCCGTCTATCAGAACGGCGTGCGCATCAACGAAGCCTTCTCCGATATCGTCAATTGGGATCTGATTCCGACGGCTGCGATCCGCTCGGCGGTCGTGGTCACCAACAACCCGGCGTACGGCCTGAATGCCCTCGGCGGCGCCATCGATCTGCAGATGAAGAACGGTTTCAATTATCAGGGGGCCGAGATCGACATCATGGGCGGCTCGTTCGGTCGCATTCAGGGCTCTGCGCAATGGGGCAAGCAGGTCGATGGAAACTGGTCTGTCTATGGCGCACTCGAAGGCATTCACGACAACGGCTTCCGCAATTTTTCGTCGTCGGACGTCCGGCGCTTCTACGGTGACGTCGGCTATCGCTTTGAAGGGAACGAATTCCACCTCAATGGTGGCGTCGCCAACAATTCGCTGGCTGGTCCCAGTACTGTTCCGGCCGAACTGCTCCAGCAATATTGGGGGGCCACCTACACGACACCACAGACCATCTCTAACAAGGTCGCTTACCTCAACTTGACCGGCAAGGTGGAGGCGACCCCGACCTGGACCTTTGAAGGCACGGCACGCTTGCGGCGCTTCAAACAAGGTACGGTCGACGGTAACCCGACCGATACCCTGCCTTGCGACGACCCGACCCTGTTGTGCTTTGACGATGACGACGTCCCGGCTTTCGGCCTGAATGGCGTGCAACTCGCCAACACCTTTGCACCTGGTGCCATTCTCAGCCAGATCGATCGCACCTCCACCAAGTCGACGTCGTTTGGCATATCCGGACAGGCGACCAACACGGATCAGCTGTTCGGTCACGGGAACCGCTTCGTGGTCGGCGCAAGCTATGACCTCAGCAAGACGCATTTCACAGGCAGCACCGAATTGGGAACGATCGGCACTAACTATGTCGTTACGGGCAGCGGCATATTCCTCGGTCAGTCGGGCGAGCCGACGTCGATCGGCCCGGTGTCGCTTCGCACCGTCAACCAGTATCAGGGCCTCTATGCGCTGGACACGTTCGACGTGACGGATCGTTTTGCGATCACTGGCGGCGGACGGTTCAACGCCGCCCAGATTTCCCTGATGGACCAGCTCGGCACCGCGCTCAACGGCGATCATGCCTTCTACCGCTTCAATCCCATCGTCGGAGGCACCTTCAGGATTACGCCCGAAGTGACGGCCTATGCCGGCTACTCCGAAGCCAACCGAGTCCCGACACCCCTCGAGCTCGGCTGCGCCGATCCGGCGCGGCCGTGTATCATCGGCCAATTCCTGGTCGCCGACCCTCCGCTGCAGCAAGTGGTGTCCAAGACGGTGGAAGCGGGCTTCCGCGGTACGAAGGAGCTGATCATCGGTTCGCTCGGATGGAAGATCGGTGCCTACCGGGCCACCAACTACGATGACATCGTCGCGACCCCGATCCCGGGCTTGACCGGTTTCGGCTTCTTCCAGAACGTCGGTCGCACCCGCAGGCAGGGGCTCGAAGCCGAGGTGAGCCTGAAGTCGAACGTGCTGGCGTTCCAGGCAAGCTATGCATTCCTCGATGCGCGCTTCCTCGATGCGCTCACGCTGGGTTCGGATAGCCCGTTCGCGGACGCCGACGGCAATATCCAGGTCCTGCCGGGCAATCAGATTCCGCGCCTGCCGCGACATCTCATCAAGGCCAGCGTCGAATACGCAGTGACCGATGTCTGGAAAGTCGGTGGCGACGCACTCTTCGTCTCAAGCCAGTTCTTCCTTGGTGACGAATCCAACCAGTTTCCGCAATTGCCGTCCTACACCGTTTTCAATCTGCACACGTCCTATCAGGTCACGAAGAACGTCCAGCTCTATGGTCGCGTGAACAACATCTTCGACCACCGCTACTCGACGCTCGGCACCTTCTTCGACCGCGAAGCCCTGCCCAACTTCACCAATGGCGCGGAATTCACCGACCCGCGCTCGCTGAGCCCGGCAAGGCCGCGCGCGTTCTACGCGGGGATGCGGGTGACGTTCTGAAGAGGGGAGCCGTGGCGCGGCCGGTGCTTCGCCGGCCATGCCGGCTTCTCGTCCGCCAGCGGATGGGACGCGCATTAACCTGCCGGCAACCATAGCAAATGATCGGAAAATTTTAACGAAACTGCTCGGCTGTTTCCGCGTCAGTTCGTCGGAGGGCCCGCCTGATGACAGAGCGCCAGTTGAGAGAACAGGAATTCAAGATCGCGCGCTACCGGCATCTGGAGCGGGAAGTGACGGATCCGCTCGCAGCGTGCCTGCTTCACAGCATCATCGAGGAGCTTGAAGCCGAGCTGCGCAGGGACATGCCTGATCGGCACGGGCCGCGCAGTTAACGCTTTCTTAGCGCTGATGATGCGGATTGTCGCGTGGGGCACCAACGGAGATGGCTCCCATGCTGAAGGACGGGACATATGCGGCGTGGTACAACACGCCGCTCGACCAGGGCACCGGAATCGTCCACGTCGCAGACGGCCAGATCTGGGGCTGCGACAGTCTGATGACCTATCACGGCTCCTGTGAGGTCGATGGAGATCGCTTCACTGCGACCGTATCGACGAAGCGTCACACCGGCGGTCGCCCCACCGTGTTCGGCACCGAAGATGAGCTGACCTTGACGATCGAGGGAAGCTGCCCCGGCAAGATCGCGACCTACACCGCGACGGCACCTCAGGCGCCGGGCATGATCCTCCACGGAACACTCATTCTCACGGAACAACAGCCGCCCGCACCCGAACGAACCGGGCAGATGCCGGCGTTCAATCCCGGCAAGCTGCCGAAGCTGCCGAAGCGGTCGCGCTGAGCGCGAGCAAGCGCGTCGGCCCGCATCCATATGTCGCGCCACGCCGCCGGATTCTGCATCCGGGTTTCGCCAACGCTTGCTTTTCAAACCGCCCTGGACTCGCCATTGTGCGCCCGCAACAAGCCGGAAGTGGAGCAGCATCAATGACGGACAAGGTCTCGCGTCGCCGGTTCGCGAAACTCGCGGGACTGTCTGCAGCCGGCTTGACCGGTTCCCTCGACGCAGTCGAAGCCAAGCCGGCAGCAACGCCACGCGCTCGAAGCGGCTTTCCGGCTGGCTTTCTCTGGGGCACGGCGACCTCGTCCTATCAGGTCGAGGGCGCGGTGAACGAGGACGGGCGAGGGGCCTCGATCTGGGACAAGTTCGTCCGCATCCCCGGCAAGATCGAGGACGGCACCACCGGCGATCGTGCCAATGAGCATTATCACCGCTACAAGGAAGACATCGCCCTCATCAAGCAGCTCGGCTGCAGGGCCTATCGCTTCTCGGTGGCCTGGCCGCGGATCTTTCCGGACGGTGACGGCAAGCCCAACCCGAAGGGGCTCGACTTCTACAACCGTCTCGTCGACGAACTCCTGAAGAACGGCATCGAGCCGTGGCTGACGCTCTATCATTGGGACCTGCCGCAAGCGCTTCAGGACCGCTTCGGCGGCTGGCGCTCGACAGAGACCTGCAAGATCTTCGGTGACTACGCCGCCTATGTCGCCGAGCGCCTCACCGATCGCGTCAGGAACGTGTTCACGCTGAACGAGAGCGGCCGCTTCGTCTATTTCGGCTACGGCATCGGCATCGACGCGCCGGGCGTGACGCTGCCGCAAGCCGAGGTCAACCAGATCAGGCACAACAGCGCGCTGGCGCACGGGCTCGCGGTGCAGGCGGTGCGCGCCCATGGCCGCCGCGGCACGAGGGTGGGGCCGGCCGAGAACATCGACGCCTGCGTGCCCGCGATCGACACGCCGGAAAACGTTCGCGCCGCGGAGATCGCGCTGCGCGAGATGAATGCCGGCTATCTCAACGTCATCATGACCGGCCGCTATACCGACGCCTTCCTGAAATTCGCCGGGCCCGACGCGCCGAAATACACCGATGCGGAGCTCAAGATCATCTCCTCGCCGATCGACTTCCTCGGTCTCAACATCTACGCGCCGCAGAACTACGTGGTGGCGACCGATGAGGGCGCGGGCTTCAAGCCGCTGCCGATCCCGAAATCCTTCCCGCACATGAATTCGGACTGGCTGCGCGTCGGGCCCGAGACGATCTACTGGGTGCCGAAGCTGGCGGCGAAGATCTGGAAGACGGATGCGATCTATATCAGCGAGAACGGCACCTCCGGCGACGACGTGGTGTCGCCCGACGGCAAGATCTACGACACCGACCGCATCATGTATCTGCGCAACTATCTCACCCAGCTCCAGCGCGCCACCGCCGAGGGCGTGCCGGTGCGCGGCTATTTCCTCTGGAGCCTGATGGACAATTTCGAATGGGTGTACGGGCTGAACAAGCGGTTCGGGCTCTACCACGTCAATTTCGACACCCAGGTCCGCACGCCCAAACTCAGCGCCAGCTTCTATCGCAACGTGATCGCCAAGAACGCGTCGGGGGTGTGATCGCGTCCATAGTGTAGAGGTCGCCATGCCCGGGCTTGACCCGGGCATCCACGTTCTTCGCGCGACGTAGCAAGGCGTGGATGGCCGGGCCTTCGCCGCGCCGAAGCGGCTTCGGCCGCGCAGGCGGGACAAGCCCGGCCATGACGTCGCGGAGGCTTTCGCGCAGCGGAAATCTAGGCGAGGGGCTGGAGAAAGCGCGCAGCGCTGCGCATTGACTCTCGTCTCCCCCTTATTCAGAACCGTCCTCAACACTCACAACGAGAGGATAACGTCCATGCCCGACGCACTGATCATCGATGCCTGCCGGACCCCCCGGGGCGTCGGCAAGGCCGGCAAGGGAGCTCTCTCGGGCATTCATCCGCAGCAGCTGGGCGCAACCGTGCTGCGCGCGCTTGCCGACCGCACCGGGATCAACACGGCCGATGTCGACGACATCGTCTGGGGCTGCAGCGCGCAGGTCGCAACGCAAAGCGGCGATCTCGGCCGCATGTCCGCGCTCGATGCCGGCTACGACGTGCGCGCCAGCGCCGTGACGCTGGATCGTTTTTGCGGAAGCGGCATCACCAGCGTCAACATGGCGGCGAACTCGATCATGGCGGGCGCCGAGGACCTCGTCATCGCCGGCGGCTGCGAGATGATGTCGATGGAGGGCCGTCGCGGCACTGGTCCGATGATGATGGACAACGGCAATCTGCGCCTGCGCGCGAAGCATCCGCAGTCGCATCAGGGCGTCTGCGCCGACGCGATCGCGACGCTGGAAGGCATCACGCGAAGGGACGTCGACGCGCTCGGGCTGGAGAGCCAGAAGCGCGCCGCGCATGCGATCGCGAACGGCTACTTCAAGAAGAGCCTCGTGCCCGTCCACCGCGAGGACGGCAGCCTCGCCCTCGACCACGAGGAATATCCGCGGCCGCAGACCACGATGGAGGGGCTGAGCAGCCTGAAGCCGGCATTCCCCGCCATCGCGGACTACGCGCTCGACGACAAAGGCACCACCTATCGCGGTCTGATCCTGCAAGAATACCCTGATCTGGACATCGACTTCATGCATCACGCCGGCAATTCCTCCGGCGTCGTCGACGGCGCCGCTGCGATCCTCCTGGCCTCGCCCGCCTATGCCAAGACGCACGGCCTCAAAGCCCGCGCCCGCGTGGTCGCGATGGCCAACATGGGAGACTCGCCGACCCTGATGCTGAACGCGCCGGTGCCGGCAACGCGCAAGGTGCTGGCCAAGACGGGCCTCACCATCGACGACATCGACCTGTTCGAGATCAACGAGGCGTTCGCCGTGGTGGCGGAAAAATATATCCGCGACCTCGAGCTCGACCGCGCCAAGGTCAACGTCAATGGCGGCTCGATCGCGCTCGGTCATCCCATCGGCGCCACCGGCTCGATCCTGATCGGCACCGTGCTCGACGAGCTCGAACGGCGCGATCTCAAGCGCGGCCTCGTCACCATGTGCGCCGCCGGCGGCATGGCGCCGGCCATCATCATCGAGCGCGTCTAGCCGATCGCCCCGTCACTTTCTCCCTGTTTTTACGGGGAGGAAGACCGGCGACATGCGATCCGCCCTTATATTTCAGGGTGAAATACGCGCCTCCTTTCACAAAGAGGCCGGTCGTCGCTTGTCGAAAGCGGCGAATCAGCTTTAGCAAGATGTCGTGCGGGCCTTTGAAACAAGGCAAAATCCGCTGCTCAAGGCTCCTTCCGCACTGGAAGCAGCTAAAATGCAGGGTTTTTTGTCACAGAGGGCCAAAAATGCCCGTAAAACCGCGACAAAACTGTGCAGAAGGCTATAGGCCTTCGCCGGTTGGTCTAATATGCAGCCGTCACGAATCAGAGGAGACACGATGGCCACCCAAATGTCCAAATCGCAGTTGATCGAAAAGATTGCGACCGCCACAGAGCTTTCCAAGCGCGACGTCAAGAACGTCATGGAGACGCTGACCGACGTCGGCCACAAGGAGCTCAAGAAGAACGGCCTCTTCCTGGTGCCGGGCTTCGCCAAGTTCGTGGTCATCAAGAAGCCCGCGACCAAGGCGCGCAAGGGCACCAACCCGTTCACGGGCGAAGAGATGATGTTCAAGGCCAAGCCGGCCCGCAAGATCGTCCGCGCCCGCCCGGTCAAGGCGGCCAAGGACGCCGTGGGCTAACAAACGCAAAGGCCCCCTCGTCGAGGGGGCCTTTTGTTTGGGGCAGCCGCGAGGCCTGAGACGGAGGGGCTCAGTCCTTGCGGCGCTTCACCCGGACCGGGACGGGCTGAAGCCGCGGCTCGGGTCCTGCGAGCGCATCGCGAATCCGGTCGATCGCCCGATCGAGCAATTGGCGCAGCCGCCGCGTCTTCCGCGATCTGTTCGCCGGCGATTGCTTCGCTCTTTCCAGCAGTTTCTTCATCGCCTTCACTCCGCCGCTTCTTTGGCTTCAGCCGGCTCGAGCGCCGCGGCGATGGCTTCGTCGACGCGCTCCAGCCAGATGAATTCGAGGTTGTCCCGCGCGCTCTTCGGGATGTCGTCGTAATCCCGCTTGTTGCGCGCCGGCAGCATCACCCGCTTCAAGCCGGCAGCCGCCGCGGCCACCACCTTTTCCTTGATGCCGCCGACCGGCAGCACCAGGCCGCGCAGCGAGATCTCGCCGGTCATCGCGGTGTCGCTGCGCACCGTGCGGTTGGTGAGCAGGGACGTCAGCGCCGTGAACATCGCAACGCCTGCGCTCGGTCCGTCCTTCGGGGTCGCGCCCGCGGGGACGTGAACGTGGATGTCGCTCTTCTCGAACGCCTGCGGATCGATGCCGAGCTGCGGGGCCCGGCCCTTCACCAGCGTCATCGCGGCCTGCACGCTCTCGCGCATGACGTCGCCGAGCTGGCCGGTCAGGATCATGCCGCCCTTGCCGGGTACCTTCGATGCCTCGATGAACAGGATGTCGCCGCCGACAGGCGTCCAGGCGAGGCCGGTGGCGACGCCCGGAATGCTGGTGCGCAATGCGATCTCGCCTTCGAAGCGCGGCTGGCCGAGCACCGTGGCGATGTCCTTCGCCGTCACCACGACCTTTTCGGCCGTGCCTTCGGCAATCTGCACAGCGGCATGACGAAACACCTTGCCGATCTCGCGCTCGAGGTTACGCACACCGGCCTCGCGGGTGTAGCCCTTGACGATCAGCTTCAAGGCCTCCGGCTCGATCTCGGCCTGGGCGGCGGTCAGGCCGTTGGCCTCCAGCTGCCGCCGCACCAGATAGCGCCGCGCGATCTCCAGCTTCTCGTCCTCGGTATAGCCGGCGAGGCTGATCAGCTCCATGCGGTCCAGCAGCGGACCCGGGATCTGGTCCAGCATGTTGGCGGTCGCGATGAACACGACGCGCGAGAGGTCGAAGGGCACGCCCAGGTAATTGTCCCGGAACGTCCCGTTCTGCTCGGGGTCGAGCACCTCCAGCATGGCGGCAGAAGGATCGCCCTGCACGCCACGGCCCATCTTGTCGATCTCGTCCAGCATCATGACGCAATTGCGCGCGCCCGCCTTCTTTATGCCCTGGATGATGTTGCCGGGCAGCGCGCCGATATAGGTACGCCGGTGGCCGCGGATCTCCGCCTCGTCATGCACGCCCCCTAAGCTGACGCGCACGAAGGGACGGTTCATCGCGCGTGCGATGGACTGGCCGAGCGAGGTCTTGCCGACGCCGGGCGGGCCGACGAAGCACAGGATCGGCGCCTTGCCCTGCGGGGCCAGCTTGCGGACCGCCAGATATTCGATGATCCGGGTCTTGATCTTTTCCAGGCCGAAATGGTCGGCATCCAGGACGGCGCGCGCCTGCTTGATGTCGATCGGCTTCTCCTCGGGCAGCGCCCAGGGCAGCTCGATCAGCCAGTCCAGATAGGTGCGGACCATGCCGGCCTCGCCGGCCGCCTCGGGCATGCGCTCGTAGCGGCGCAGCTCCTTCTTGGCGTGCGCCTCCGCCTCGGGCGGCATGTTGGCCTTGGCGATGGCGGAAGTCAGCTCGGCGACCTCGGCCGCCTTGCCGTCGCCTTCGCCGAGCTGGCGCTGAATGGTCGCCATCTGCTCGCGCAGGATCGCCTCGCGCTGCCGCTCGTCGAAAGAGGCCTTGGTCTTCTGGCCGATTTCATTGCTGATGCGGAGCACCTCGAGCCGCTCGGCCAGATGCTTCGACACCTTCTCCACGCGCAGGGCGAGGTCGATGGTCTCCAGCACCTCCTGCTTGTCCTGAGGCTTGATGTCCATGAACGACGTGGCCAGATCCGCCAGCGCGCCGGGGGCGCTGGTGCCCTGGAACATCGCGGAGAGCTCGGGCGGCGCCTGCGGCAGCAGCTCGATCGCCTCGATCGCCAGACGCTGCAGGTTCAAAGCTCGCGCCTCGATCTCCGGCGAGGTCGTGGTCGGCTCGGGAATCTGCTGGAAGCGCGCGACCGGGAACGGCGTCCCCGGCAGGAAGTCGAGGATGCGCGCGCGCTGCACGCCCTGGCAGACGATGTGATGGGTGCCGTCGGGCGCGGTGATATAGCGCACGATGTTGGCGATGGTCGCAACCCGATAGAGGTCGTCCGGTCCGGGGTCGTTCGTCTCTGGGCTGCGTTGCAGCACGATGCCGACCGGCCGCTGCTCGCGCAGCGCCTGCTGCGCGGCGGCAATGGACTTGGGCCGGCCGATCGTGATCGGTGCAATGGCGCCGGGAAACAGCACCATCTCGCGCACGGGGATGATGATCAGTGCGTCGTCGGGGATCTTCACGTCGTTATTGCTTTGTTCGTTGTTCATCTGTTCGGTGGCCATGATCGACCTCAGGATTTGGCGAGGCGCAGCGCGACGCAGCCGTCCATCACGAAGCGGCTGATGGCGTAGCGGCCGAGGGGCAGTGCAATGCGGCGCTCAAAACGCCCCTGCGGCAGCTCGAGCCGGTGGATGCGGGCGTTACGTAGCTCCGGCGGGAGGGTGCGCTGGCCGGAGATGACGAGAACGCCGTCATGGATGACCGTCTCGACATTGTCCGGGTTGACCCCGGGAAGTGCCACCAGGATCAGGAGCTCACGCTCCGTCTCGAGCACGTCGATCGGCGGCTCCCAGCAGGCTTCCTGACGGCCGAACTGCTGGCGTAGCCGGTCGGCGCGGGTCAGCGAGTCTAGGGCTTCGGACAGCATCCAGTCGAGGGGATTCTTGGGTTGCATGATGTAGGCTCAGGGGGTGGGAAAGCCTGCATATGGGGCCGGTTCCGAGGAAATCCAGTGCGGGGGCGCCGATGGGCCATGCACCGTCGTGCGATCCAAAAAAGCAAACGCCGCGGCCTGGGCCGCGGCGTTGCGTCATATGTCGATTGGGCGGGGGTCAGGCCGCCGCACGGTACTCTTCTTCGGCCTCGAGGTTGATCACGGAGGTCGCGAGCTCGGTCAGCGTGTGGTCGGTCGCCTCTTCCTCGTCCAGCGTCTCCTGCAGCAGCCTTGCCGCGTCCTGCATGCCGAGCTCCTCGGCCCAGGTGCGCAGCGTGCCGTAGCGCGAGATCTCGTAATGCTCGACCGCCTGCGCGGCCGCGAGCAGGCCCGCATCGAGTGCCGGCGCACCCTTGAAGTCCTTCATGATCTCGGCACCTTCGTCGGTGATGCCGTTGATGGCCTCGCACGGCTTGCCGCGTGCCGGCTTGCCCAGCATCTTGAAGATCTGGTCCAGCCGCTTGACCTGACCCTGGGTCTCGCGGAGATGCTTGTTGAAAGCGGCTGCCAGCTCTTTCGACTGGGCCGCCTTCGCCATCTTCGGCAAGGTCTTGATGATCTTGTTCTCGGCGAAGTAGATGTCCTTCAGCGTCTCCAGGAACAGGTCGCTGAGCATCTTCGGCGCCTGACGCGGGCGGCGCGCCGCGGTCTTCTTGGGCGCGGACTTCTTGGTGGTGCGTTTGTTCGCTCGTTTAGCCATACGTCCTCCTCATGAGGCGACACGGGAAGGCCTCGCCTTCCTTCAATCCTCGGGCGATCAAAACCTCCGGAGAACGAAAAGTTCCAAACTGCAACCCGTGCTCGCTCAGGTCGGGCGCTTGTGGGGATCTTCCTGGCGCTGGCGCTCTTCCGTCGCCCGATCCAGGCGTGCCCGTTCGCTGCCGCGCAGATGGCCGGCCTTCATCACTCCGTAAACAAGAGCCCCGCCGAGCACGAAGGCGCCGATGAACCAGAGCCAAAGCATCTGGGCCGAGGCGTGGCCCAAGAGCATGCTCACTCCGCTGTCGCTCATGATTGGTCTCCACCGATGGTCATTGCGGTCATGCTGAGCTAAGTCGGCCGCCGAAACCTCGTTCCATGCGGGCCGGTTCGTGATGCGCTACGCCAGCGGTCGGCGTGCCGGCGCCGCCTTCGGCTCGCCGCCCGGGGCGGTGAAGTCGCCGGCTTTGCTGGAGGCCCGCAGCCATATCGTCACCTCGCCGCTGGCATCCTGCAGCGACCGGCCGAACTTCCTCTGGCCGCGGAAATGGGACGCTTTCGCTTGCACTGCGATATTGCTTTGACGTACTTCCGGTCCAGCAGACCCTTCGACAGGAAAGCGACATGTCGATGACAGCGGACGAGCTCGCCAAAAGACAAGCCATCATCGACGCCTGCCGCCGCATGAACGCGCTCGGTATCAACCAGGGCACCTCGGGCAACATCAGTGTCCGCTATGCGGACGGCCTGTTGGTCACGCCGACCAGCGTGCCCTATGAAAACATGACGCCGGACCAGATCGTCTTCATGGCCATGGACGGCTCCCATGCGCCCGGCCAGAAGCCGTCGAGCGAATGGCGCTTCCATCGCGACATCCTGAAGTCGCGGCCAGACGTCCACGCTGTCGTGCATGCCCACCCGACCTATTGCACCATCCTGGCGATCATGGGCATGGAGATCCCGCCGGTACACTACATGATCGCCGCGGCGGGCGGCGACAGCATCCGCTGCGCGCCCTACGCGACGTTCGGGACGGCGGAGCTGTCCGAACATGCGGTGCGGGCGCTGGAGGGCCGGCTTGCGTGCCTGCTCGATCATCACGGCATGATCGCGATCGGCAAGACGCTGGACAAGGCGATGTGGCTGGCGGTCGAGGTCGAGACGCTGGCGCGGCAATATCACGGCTGCCTCCAGATCGGACGTCCGCCGCTGCTCGCGAGCGAGGAGATCGAGCGGGTCCGTCAACGCATGGCGGGCTACGGCCTGTCGGAAGGGTAGGGCGAGCCAAAGGTGTTCGTGCGGCTCAGGCATCTTCTCGATCGCAGGAAGACGAACCGCACCATGGTTCGGCTGCGCGCCCTGTTGCGCAGCAACGAGTTGTACCTGATCCCGCTGGCGCTCGTGATCGGCACGCTCGCGGGTGCCGTCGTGACGCTGATGGCCCACATCGCCCAGATCGCGCATGTCGTGATCTACGGCATTCCCGTTGATGTCCACCTGTCGGCCCACGCACGCGTCAGTCCGTGGGCGGCATTGATCGCCCCCGCGCTCGGTGGGCTTTCGCTCGGCATCATGGAATGGTCGCGGCGGCGTATGAAGATATCGAACGCGGTCGATCCGATCGAGGCGAACGCGTTGCGCGGGGGCAATCTGTCGATGCGCGACAGCGTGGTGGTCGCCGGCCAGACCCTGATCTCGAACGGCTGCGGCGCCTCCGTCGGCCTCGAGGCGGGCTACACCCAGATCGGTTCGGGCATGGCCTCGCTGATCGGCAAGTTCTTCAATCTCCGCCGCAACGATCTGCGCCTGATGGTCGGCTGCGGCGCCGCCGCCGCGATCGCGGCCGCGTTCGGAGCGCCGATCACCGGCGCCTTCTACGCCTGCGAGCTGATCGTCGGCGTCTATGCCGTCGGCAGCGCCGCGCCGATCCTCGCCGCCTCGCTCGCGGGCGCCTTGACCGCGCAATGGCTGGGCGGCGCGCCTTACTCGCTGGAGATACCGAAGGTCAGCGCCGTCGGCGTCGAGCAATATCTGGCATTGATCGGGCTCGCGCTCATCACCAGCGGCGTCGGCATCGCTGTGATGCGCTCCTCGCCGATGTTCGAGCGTCTGTTCGTCTGGCTGCCGGTCTGGATCCGGCCTGTGTTCGGCGGCCTCATCGTCGGTGGGTTTGCCATCATCACGCCGCAGGTGCTGGCGGCCGGCCACGGCGCCATGGTGCTCGATCTGTTTCACGATATGACGATCGGACTGATCGCGCTGATCATCGCCTTGAAGGTGACGGCCTGCCTGATCTCGCTCGCCTCGGGCTTCCGCGGCGGCCTGTTCTTCGCCTCGCTGTTCGTCGGCAGCCTGATCGGCAAGTTCTTTGCTGCGGTTCTGCTCCTGATCAGCCCGAACTTCGCGATTGATCCGCTGGTCGCGATGCTGACCGGCATGGCGACGCTCGGCGTCGCCATCGTCGGCGGCCCCCTGACCATGGCGTTCCTGGTGCTGGAGATGACCCGCAATGTCGACGTCACCGCCGTGGTGCTGGCCGGCTGCATCGTCACCTCGATCTGCGTACGCTTCATGTTCGGCCATTCCTTCTCGACCTGGCGGCTGCATCTGCGCGGCGAGACCATCCGCAGTGCCAACGACGTCGGCTGGCTGCGCAACCTCACCGTCGAGCGCCTGATGCGCTCCGACGTCGGCAAGGTGCCCTCGACCACGACGATCGCCGCCGCGCGCCGCGAGTTCGCGCTCGGCTCGCGGCCGGGCATCGTCATCGTCAACAATGCGGACGAATATATCGGCCTCGTCCTGCTGCCCGATCTGTTCTCCAGCGACCTCGACAGCATCGCCGACGATATTCAGGTGATCGAGCTCGCCCGGCTGATCGACATCGTGCTGATCCCGGAAATGAACGTGAAGTCGGCGATGGCCGTGTTCGACGAGGCGGAGGCCGAGATGCTGGCGGTGGTCGATTCCACCGACAGCCGCAAGGTGGTTGGCTTCCTCACCGAGACCTTCGCCCGCCGCCGCTATGTCGAGGAGATCGACAAGGCGACGAGGGGCGTCTTGGGGGCGCTGTCTTAGGCCCACTATCGGCCGGGCGGGGCCGCGACGACGCAGGCTACGATCCTGCGGACCAGTGGCAGGACCACGAGCAGCGTCGGAAAGGCGACGAGCCAGGACAAGGCCCAGGCGCCCGGCCAGGTCGCCAGGAACGCCGGCGTTGCGCCGAGGCTCCGCAGCGTCGAAATGATCGACACCACCGCCGTCATGAGGATGGACAGTACAAACGGCATCACGACCGGCGCATAGCGTGCCGGCAGCTTACGAACCGCAATCATCTGATTTCTTTCGAAGAAAATGACGCGTCGATCACGTTGAAACCCGGAAAATGGCATCGATCCCGACGGCGTCGGTTGATGCGTTGGTTCACGTGAAACGCTTACGGCGACCGAAAAACGGCGCGGCTGTTCATTATCCGCTCAGGTTGGACGGTTCAAGCTGGATATGATCGTTCGGTTTACAATCGTTCAAAGCGCGGCAGATTGCCACGATCATGAAACCATTTCAGTGATTTGCGCATTGAAGGTGGTTTGCCTATGTCCCTTTGGGCGAGAATAGAGGAAGGTCGATAATGAATACTGGACCCATGATTTCCGCAGCCCGCCGCAACACGGTGCTGGCCGCGTGCGTGAGCCTCGCCCTGATCGCGGCCTCCGCATCCCCGTCCGCGGCAGCTTCCGCCGGGGCACCAGCCGTCAAGCCGGCTGCCGAGCCGGCCGTTGCCGGCCAGGCCGCGAGCGACGTCACCGATTTCAGCGCAGCCCGGCGCCGCTATCATCATCGACGCGGGGCGAACGCCGCAGGCCTCGCCTTCATGGGCGTGGCCGCGGGTCTGATCGGAGGCGCGATCGCGGAGAGCCGCCGCCGCGAATACTATGAGAACCGCTATTATTACGGCTATGGCCCGCGCCCCTATTACGGCGGGCCGGGCTATTATGGCGGTTCGGGTTACTACGGCGGCGGTCCCGGTTATTACGGTCCCGGCTATGGCTACGCGCCGTACTGAGCGGGCCAGCTGACATATTAGTCGGTCAGAAGAGGGCGGCCCTTGGTGCCGCCCTCTTTGTGTAGGTACCCTTGTAGCCCGGGTGAGCGCAGCGATACCCGGGGCTAGGTCGTGAGGGATCCCGGATGTCGCTTCGCTCATCCGGGCTACGAGACCGGGCTGTGTCGCCCTCTGTCAATCCTATCGCGCGAAAAGATTCCGCTTTACCGAAATTCGGAAATGACGTATGTGTCGCCCATCCCGGCTTTTTCTCGAGGGGCGATCGTGAGGTCGTCATGTTCGCGAGCCGGGCTTGCGGTGGACGCGGCAGCGTCGGGCGCGAAAGGCGCGGGCAGGGAGGGTAGTCCCCGGTGAGCTCGCGGCCGCGCGCGGACGAACGGCGCTGCTAGGTTTCGTCTCGTCTGTAAGTTTCCGGTGCTGTCGACGGCATCGGGAAAACTGCGGCGAAATGGCGGGCCGTGCGTACGGCAAAACCGTGTGGTCCTGGCCGTCGTTGCTACGGTCAAGCTCTTGCGGATGCGGCTCTCGCGTCAACCGGCGTGAGGGACGGTGACTTCCGTGAGGGGGAGGGAGGCCAGAAGGAACTCGGCTCCCGGGAGAGCGCGGCATAAGCCGTCCGACCATCGCGCAGGGAAGGCCGAGTGATCGGCACCACCTGTATGCTGCTGTGCGGTCTCCTTTGCGCAGTTTTCGCGCAGCAGACCGCGGGTGCGTTGTCAGCACCCGGCCTTCCCTGTGCCCTCTTGGTTTTCAGAGGGGCGACGATAAAGCAAAGCTCGGGCGAATTGCGCCGCGAGGCTGCGAAGGCGTGTCTGCGAGCTGAATGCGTGCCCCAATCTCGATCTCGTTGGGTGGGCAAAGCGCAGCGTGCCACGCTGCTGTACCCGTATCGAACAGGTGGTGGGTACGGCGCGACGCGCCTTTGCCACCCCAAGGCACCACCACTGGAATGTGCACTGTAGCGGCGCTGGTGGACTCGCCTTCTGCAATCCGGTTCAATGGGCCGCTGAGCAGCCGATCGGGCATGTCCAACATGCCGGGCCTGCCCAGAACATGCGAGAGCCTGCCGCGCCACTTGCGCGAAACGGTCGGGGGTGCTCTTTGCTTGAAAGTTACCCGTGGGCCATTGGCCCCGATCCAGAGAGATGAGATGAGCAAACTCGTTATCCGCGCCGGCGATTTCACCTTCGATGCCCGCTTCGAGGAGCAACTGGCGCCCAAAACCGTCGCCGCCTTCCGCAAGGCGCTGCCGTTCGAAAGCCACATCATCCATGTGCGCTGGAGCGGCGAGGGCGTGTGGATGCCGCTGGGCGATCTCGATTTCGGCGTCGGCTATGAGAACCACACCTCCTATCCCGCGCCCGGCCAGATCATCCTCTATCCCGGCGGCATCAGCGAGACCGAGATCCTCCTGGCCTATGGCGGCGTGCATTTCGCGAGCAAGATGGGCCAGCTCGCCGGCAACCATTTCATCACGCTGACGTCGGGGCTGGAGAACCTGGCGACGCTGGGCAAAAGCGTGCTGTGGAAGGGCGCGCTGCCGATCCGCTTCGAGGAAGTCTGAGTGACGGAGCCCCGCTACCCGCGCGATCTCCGCGGTTACGGCCGCAACCCGCCGCATCCGCGATGGCCCGGCAATGCACGGGTCGCGGTGCAGTTCGTCATCAATTTTGAGGAAGGCGGCGAGAACAACATCCTGCACGGCGACCGCGCCTCGGAAGCGTTCCTGTCCGACGTGCTCGGCGCGCAGCCCTGGCCGGGCCAGCGCCACGCCAATATCGAATCCATGTTCGAATACGGCTCGCGCGCCGGCTTCTGGCGGTTGTGGCGAATGTTCGCCGCGCGCAACTGGCCGACCACCGTGTTCGGCGTCGCCACCGCGCTCAAGCGCAATCCCGAGATCGTGGCGGCCATGAAGGAGGCGGGCTGGGATATCGCCAGCCACAGCCTGAAATGGATCGAGCACAAGGACATGACCGAGGCCCAGGAGCGCGCCGAGATCGCCGAGTCCATCCGCGTGCATACCGAGGCGACGGGCTCGCGGCCGCTCGGCTGGTACACCGGGCGCTCCTCGATCAACACCAACCGGCTGCTGATGGAGGAGGGCGGCTTCCTTTATCTCTGCGACTCCTATGCCGACGATTTGCCCTATTGGGTGAAGGGAGCAAGCGGCAAGCAGCTCATGATTCCCTACACGCTCGATGCCAACGACATGCGCTTCATCAACCCGCAAGGGTTTGCCGACGGCGAGCAGTTCTTCACTTACCTCAAGGACGCCTTCGACGTGCTCTACGCGGAAGGCGAAACCGCGCCGAAGATGATGTCGGTCGGCCTGCATTGCCGCCTCGCCGGCCGGCCCGGGCGTGCAGCCGGCCTGATCCGCTTCCTGGATTATATCGGCAAGCACGAGCGCGTCTGGGTGCCGACGCGGTTGCAGATCGCGCAGCACTGGCACGACAAGCATGCCCATCTTGCCGCCGACGCATTCGAGATCGGGTGAGATGATGTCGAAAGTTTCGCTCGCCGATCTCAACGCCGTAAGCAGCCACGACTTCGTTGCAGCGCTCGCCAACGTCGTCGAATACTCGCCGTGGATCGCCGAGCAGCTTGCGGCAAGGCGGCCGTTCGCCGGCATCAAGGAGCTGCACGCCGCGTTGATGGCCGCGATCCAAGCTGCCGAACCCGACGTGCAGCTCGCGCTGATCCGGGCGCATCCCGATCTCGTCAACAAGACGCAGCGTGCCGCCGGCCTGACCGCGGAGTCGACCGACGAGCAGACCAGCGCGGGGCTCGACCGGCTGTCCGAGGCCGAATATGCGGCGTTCCAGCGGGCCAACGACGCCTACCGCGACAAGTTCGGTTTCCCCTATATCGTCAGCGTGCGCCGTCACACCAGGGATTCCATCCTGCGCGACTTCGAGGGGCGGCTGCTCAACATCCCCAAGACCGAGACGCGGCGTGCGATCGAGGAAATCGGCCGCATCTCCGCGCTGCGGCTCGATCAGCTCGTCATTGCCGAAGACAGGTTGAAGGTGCACGGCCGGCTCTCGACGCATGTGCTGGACAATCACATCGGCAAGCCCGCGCCGGGCATCCCGATCGAGCTCGTGGAGCTCGCGAGCCTCGGCGAGAGCCGCGTCGTCGCGCGCGCGGTGACCAATGCCGACGGCCGCACCGACCAGCCGTTGATCGGCGGTCGTCCGCTGCCGATCGGCCGCTACGAGCTCCGCTTCCGCGTCGCCAGATATTACGCCGAGCGCAATGTGCCACTGTCCGATCCGCCGTTCCTCGACGAGATCCCGCTGCGCTTTGCGATCAGCGAGCCGGAAAGCCATTACCACGTGCCGCTGCTGGTCACGCCCTGGAGCTACTCGACCTACCGCGGCAGCTGAAGCACGCAGGTCGGGCGGGTCAGTTCACCTCTCCCCGACGGGGAGAGGTCGGATTGCGCAGCAATCCGGGTGAGGGGCCGCGGCCTCAGTGAGACTTGAGCCCCTCACCCGGATCGCATCTTCGATGCGCTCCGACCTCTCCCTACGGGAGAGGTGAAACCCCATCTAGCCACCGAACTTCTCGAGCAGCGCGGGAAACAGCCGGTCCGGCTTGAAGGGCGGCGCGGTGAAACGGATGCCGGTGGCATCGGCGATCGCGTTGCCAAGCGCGGCGGCGACGGGATTGTACGGGCTCTCGCTCATCGATTTGGCCCCCAGCGGCCCGATCGTGTCGGACGTCTCGGCGAAGAACACTTCGGTCCGCGGCACGTCGGCGAAGGAGGGCAGGTGGTAGTCGCGGAACTTCGGATTGCCGACGCGGCCATTCGCGTCGATCACCATCTCCTCGTAGAGCGCGGCGCCGAGCGCCTGCGCCACCCCGCCTTCGACCTGACCGCGGCACTGCATGGGATTGGCGACGACGCCTGCGTCGGCGGCGTGCACGCTCCTGAGGATCCTGAGCTCGCCGGTGCCCTTGTTCACCGCGACGCGAAAACCCTGCACGTTGAACGCGACCGAGCGCGGCGTGCCGTCCGAATTGCCGGTGCCCATGAGCGGCTGTCCGCGTTCGTGCGCGAGCTTCGCCAGCTCCACGAAGGGCATCCGCCGGACGCCGCTGACGATCGCGTTATCATCGAGCACGCAGCTGCCCACGTCGCACAGCCACGCGGCGGCGGCCGCCGCCTTCAGCTCGGTCGCAAGCTGCATGGCTGCTGCATGCGTGGCCTTGCCCGCCACGAAGGTGCCGGCGCTGCCATAGGCGCCGGTGTCGTGGCCGCCATGGGCGGTGTCGGACTGGCGCAGGCGAATCCTCTCGACGGTGGTCGCAAGCGCCGTTGCCGCGATCTGGCGGTGCACGGTGCTGGTGCCGTTGCCGAACTCCGCCGTCCCGACGGTCAGATCGAAGCCACCATCGTCGTTGAGCGTGATCGCAGCGTCGGCGAAGTGGCCGGCCGGCGGCACCGTGTCGATCATGGTCAGCGCGATGCCTTCGCCGACCAGCCATTCCGGCGACAGCTGCGGCTGGGGGCCATCCGCCTGCATCGCGCGCTCGACGAGGTCGAGGCATTGGTCGAGCCCATAGGAGCCGTAGAGCACGTCGTGATAGTCGGACGGCGGCGGCGACAGCATGGGATCGCCGGGCCTGACGATATTGCGCCGGCGCATCTCGTAGGGACCGATGCCGAGTTGCCTGGCCAGCTCATCGATCGCGGCCTCCACGGCGATCAAGGCCTGCGGCAGGCCATAGCCGCGAAACGCGCCCGCCGGCACCGTGTTGGTGTAGACGGCGTAGCCGTCCACCCGCTTGTTCGGGCAATTGTAGACGCCGAGGGACTCCGACAGCGCGTGGAACATCACGGGGCCGGCATGATTGCCGTAGGCGCCGGTGTTGGAGAGCACGTCGAGCTGGAGCGCGGTGAGCTTGCCGTCGCTATCGGCGCCGGCCTTGATGTGAATCCGCATCGGATGACGCGTCGAGGTCGCGATGAATTGCTCCTCGCGGGTCAGCTCCAGCTTGACGGGGCGCCCTGTCCTCAGCGCGGCAAGCGCCAGAACGTCCTCGACGAACAGCTCCTGCTTGCCGCCGAAGCCACCGCCGACGCGTTCGCAGAACACGCGGACCTTGTCCATGGGAAGCCCAAAGATATCCGACAGCGTGCGCCGGGTCAGGAACGGCACCTGCGTCGAGGAGCGGACGTTGAGCACGCCCGCGTCGTCGAGCCAGGCAAGGCCGCCATGGGTCTCCAGCGCCGCATGCTGCACCCGATGACTGTTGAACGTGCCCTCGAAGGTGACGGCAGAGTTGGCGAGGGCCGCCGCGACATCGCCGAACTCCCCGTGCTTCTCCGCGGCGAGATTGCGCTGCGCATTGGCGACACGGTCGGCGATGGTCCGGCCGGGATGAATGATCGGCGCACCCGGCGCCATCGCCTGCTCGGGATCGATCAGCGCCGGAAGGATCTCGTAACTGACCTTCAGCCTGCGGCAAGCCTCCTCGGCGGCGGCTTCGGTCTCGGCGACGACCGCAGCAACCTTCTGGCCAATGAAGCGGACGACGTCATCGAGGATTCGGGTGTCCTCCGGGTCCATCCAGTCTTTCTCGTGCCGCGCGGTCGACATCAGCACGGACGGAGCATCCTCATGCGTCAGCACCGCGTGCACGCCGGGAACGCGAAGTGCGTCCGCTCTGTCGATTGCAACGATCCTGGCGTGGGCGTGGGGCGAGCGGAGCAGCTTGATATGCAGCAGGCCGTCGATCGCCGTGTCGAAGGTGTAGCGCGCGTTGCCCCGAACAATGTCGGGACCCGCGGGTGCCGGCAGGCTACGGCCGAACGCGGCGCCTGCCTCGACATTGGCCTCGACATTGGTCTTGCCGAGGATCGCATCCTCGATCGAACGGTAGCCGGTGCAGCGGCAGATATTGCCCTTCAGCGCGGCGCCGAGATCGGTGCGCTGGGCCTGGTTCAGCGCGGAGCAGGTCAGGATCATCCCGGCGGTGCAGAAGCCGCATTGAAAGCCCTGTGCGTCGAGGAAGGCCTGCTGCATCGGATGGGTGCCGTGGTCTCCGCCAAGTCCTTCGATCGTGGTCACCGTGCGGCCCTCGGCGCGGAAGGCCGGGATCAGGCAGCTGTGCACGGGTTCGCCGTCGAGCAAGACGGTGCAGGCCCCGCAGTCGCCGGCATCGCAGCCCTTTTTCACGCCGAAATGGCCGAGCTCGCGCAGGAACGTGCGCAAGCACTGACCGGCGCGTGGCTCCTGCGCAAACGTCCTGCCGTCGATCTCGAAGCTCACGGCATTGCTCCAAGCAACTCGCTGCGAATCTCCTCGGCAAGCCGCTGCGTCATGTGCTTGCGCCAGAGCGGATGGCCGTGGATGTCGGTGTGGTACAGGTCGTCCGTGATTTGCCGTGCGATCGCCTCGCGCAGCATGATCGCGTCGGGCGCACCGCGAAAGGACATCTGGATCGGCCGCACCGTCGATGCGGTGACCGTCAGCGTCAGTCCGCCGTCGGCATCGAGGCTGCCGATCAGGAGCGCCGCCGAGCGGCCGACCGGTGTCAGCGAAATCTGGCGAAACGCGGCGCGGCGTTTCAACGCGGCCAGGGGAATATCGATCTGGCGAAGCAGGTCGCCCGGCTCCAGGCGATTGCGCTGGTCGCCCGTGACGAAGTCGACGACCGGGATCGTCTGCTCGTCGCCGCCGGCCTTCCAGATGGTGCAGACGCCGTCGAGCGCGGAGGCGAGCGAGATCATCGGCCCCGCCGGCAGCGACATGCAGAGATTGCCGCCGACGGTCGCCGTCTTCCAGATCTTGAACGAGGCAAGGAAGGCGCGGCAGCATTGGTTGATCAGCGGCGCCGCGAGCCAGTCGGACGGGCAGACCAGCCCGTCGAGCTCTGCGACGGTGCAGGTGGCGGAGATCGAGAGATGGCTCTCGGTGATCGTCAGCGCCGGCCATCTCAGATCGGTGAGATCGATCAGCCGCGTCAGATGCGCCTGCGGCTCCGAGAACAGCCAGGTGCCGCCGCCGAGCCAGGCATCACCTGCCGTCCAGGCAGGCAATTGCGCGCGCGTTTGCGGATGGGCGACTGCTGTGATGGTATTCAAATCCATGGCTGCGCCAACGCTTCCGCCGGTCAATCGTGCAGACGAGTCTTGCAAGACCGGAGCCAAGCCGCAACAAACAAGTCGTAGCAATATCGTGTCCGGGCTGACGTCCCCCTTGCAGGCTGGTCGTCATTCGGTGTGTGGAGAAGCAGGACCATGAGCGATGCCAAGGCCGTCTGGATCAGGGATCCGCTGGCCATCCTTGCCGATGGTGCCGAGCGCGGCCTCGTGGTGAGGGACGGCCGGATCGTCGAGCTCGTGCCGGCCGGCGCTGTGCCCGCAACCGCGGATCTTGCGATATTCGATGCGAGCGAGCACGTCGTGCTGCCGGGTCTGATCAACACCCATCATCATTTCTACCAGACGCTGACGCGGGCACTGCCGGCCGCGATGGACCGGGAGCTATTCCCCTGGCTTCAGGCGCTCTATCCGGTGTGGGCGAGGCTGACGCCCGAGGCGCTCGAACTCGGCGCCACCGTGGCGATGTCCGAGCTGCTGCTCTCCGGCTGCACCACCACCACCGATCACCATTACGTCTTCCCGGCGGGGCTCGAGGACGCCGTCGATATCGAGGTGGCGGTGGCGAAGCGCCTGGGCGTGCGCGTATTGCTCACGCGTGGCTCGATGAACCTGTCGCAGCGCGACGGCGGACTGCCGCCTGACAGCGTGGTGCAGGACGAGGACACCATTCTCGCCGACAGCGCGCACGTCGTCGCCAAGCATCACCAGCGCGGTGCGGATGCGATGGTGCAGATCGCGCTCGCACCGTGCTCGCCGTTCTCGGTGACGACGTCGCTGATGCGCGCGACCGCTGATCTCGCCGACGAGCTCGACGTGCGCCTGCACACCCATCTCGCCGAGACCGAGGACGAGAACAGGTTCTGCGAGCAGATGTTCGGCTGCCGCCCGCTCGACTATCTCGAGCAATGCGGCTGGCTCAATGCGCGGACCTGGCTCGCCCACGGGATATTTTTCAACGTCGATGAGATCAAGCGCCTCGCCAAGGCGAAGACGGCCATCAGCCATTGCGCCTGCAGCAACCAGCTGCTGGCGTCCGGCTGTTGCCCGGTGTGCGATATGGAGGAGGCCGGCGTCGGGATCGGCATCGGTGTCGACGGCTCGGCCTCCAACGACGGGTCCAACCTGATGCAGGAGGTGCGCGCGGCGTTCCTGCTGCAGCGGGCGCGCTACGGGGTGACGAAGGTCAGTCACAAGGATGCGTTGCGCTGGGCCACCATGGGCTCAGCGGCCTGTATCGGCCGGCCGGAACTCGGCGAGATAGCCGTTGGCAAGGCGGCCGACCTTGCGCTGTTCAGGCTCGACGAGTTGCGCTTCTCCGGTCACGGTGATCCGCTGGCTGCCCTGGTGCTGTGCGGGGCGCACCGCGCCGACCGGGTGATGGTGGCCGGAAAATGGGTGGTGATCGATGGTGCGATCCCGGGCCTCGATGTGAAAGGCCTCATTCGCCGCCACGGTTCCGCGGCGCGCGCCATGCGGGCGGGATAATCGGGTCGGGAATTGAAAGAGGGGGCAGCCACAAGTGCCGGGTGCTTCTGACCACCCCCTCCGAACCTCCTCCGGGAGGAGCAGGTGAATGAGGCAATGCAAGAAGCGTGCTACTTTCCCGGAAGCTTGTCGTCGATGCCTTTGACGTAGAAATTCATGCCGAGGATCTGGCTGTCGTCCAGATGACCGCCGCCCTTGCACTCGACCGGCTTGCCGTCCTGCCCAACGATCGGGCATTTGAACGGATGCAGCTTGCCGGCGGTGATCGCCGCCTGGGCATCCTCCGCCATTTTTTTCACATCGTCAGGCATGTTGGTGTAGGGCGCCATCACGAACATGTGGCTGTCGAGACCGCCCCAAGTGTCCTCGGACTTCCAGGCGCCGGCGAGCTCGGCCTTGACGCGCTCGATGTAGTAGGGGCCCCAGGTGTCGATGATCGAGGTGAGCTGGGTCTTGGGCCCGAACTTGATCATCTCGGAATCCTGGCCGAAGGCGAGCTTGCCGCGCTCGCTGGCGATCTGCATCGCGGCGGGTGAATCCGTATGCTGCATGATGACGTCGGCGCCCTGGTCGATCAGCGCCTTGGCGGCGTCGGCCTCCTTGCCCGGGTCGAACCAGGTGTTGGCCCAGATGATCTTGACCTTGATGTTCGGGTTGATGGTCTGGGCCGCCAGCATCGTCGCGTTGATGCCGGAGACGACCTCCGGAATCGGGAAGGAGCCGATATAGCCGAGCACGCCCGACTTCGACATCCTGGCTGCGATCAGGCCTTGAATGTAGCGGCCCTGATACCACTTGGCCGAATAGGTCGACATGTTCGGGTTGCGCTTGTAGCCGGTGGCGTGCTCGAAATGCACGTTCGGATATTTCTTGGCGACCCTCAGCGTCGAGTCCATGTAGCCGAACGAGGTGGTGAAGATCAGCTTGTTGCCGGCGCGGGCGAGTTGCTCGATCGCGCGTTCGGCGTCGGGGCCTTCGGGCACGTTCTCGAGGTAGGTGGTCTCGATCTTGTCGCCAAGCTCCTTCACCAGCGCCTGACGACCGAGGTCGTGCTGATAGGTCCAGCCGAGATCGCCGATCGGACCCACATAGATGAAGCCGATTTTCAGCTTGTCGGCGGCGGAGGCAGCACTGAGGCTGCCGGCCAGCAGGAGCCCCGCAGTCAGGGCAAGAAGTGATTTCCTCATCATCAATCTCCAACATCAGGGGCAAGCCATGATCCGCAACACACGCCCCATCGCGCACGCTGCGGAGAGTAATTCAGCGATCAGGCACGAACACCGTGCCGAGCGCGGCCGGCGCGGTCGAGCCGCCGGTGCGCGCGCGGGAGAGCAGGACGAGGACAAGGACGGTCGCGAGATAAGGCAGCGCCGACATGAACTGCGAGGGAATGCCGACGCCCCAGCCTTGCGCGTGCAGCTGCAGGATCGTCACGGCGCCGAAGAGATAGGCGCCGACCACGAGCCGGCCCGGCCGCCAGGACGAGAACACCACCAGCGCCAAAGCGATCCAGCCGCGGCCGGCGGTCATGCCGGGAATGAAGAACGGCGTGTAGGCGAGCGGTAGGTAGGCGCCCGCAAGTCCCGCGCAGGCGCCGCCGAACATCGCGGCAAAGGTGCGGATACGCAGCACGGGATAGCCGAGCGCATGCGCGGAGACGTGATTGTCGCCACACGCGCGGAGGATCAATCCCGCCCGCGTGCGGCCCAGGAACCACCAGACGCCGACGATCAGCGCAACCGAGACATAGACGAACCCGTCCTCGCCGAACAGAACGCGGCCAATCAACGGAATGTCGGTCAGGCCGGGAATATGGAGGTGCACGGCCGGCGTGATGCGCTCGCCGACGAAGCCGGCGCCGATCAGGCCGGACAGCCCGATGCCGAGGATGGTCAGCGCAAGACCCGTTGCGACCTGGTTGACGGCGAGCCCGAGCGCCATCAGTGCGAAGACGAGCGACATCAGTGTGCCCGCGACGATGCCGAACAGCGCGCCGATGAAGGTGGACCCGGTCAGCCACGCCCCGGCAAAACCGCAGGCGGCGCCGACGATCATCATGCCCTCGACGCCGAGATTGAGCACCCCGGAACGCTCGGTCACGAGCTCGCCGGCCGCCGCAATCAGCAGCGGCGTCGACGCGGCGAGCACCGCCAGGATGATGGCTTCAACCAGCTCCACGGGCCACCTGTCGGCTGGGGAGCACCAGCTTGAAACGGTACAGGATGAGGGAATCGCAGGCGAGCACGTAGAACAGCAGAATGCCCTGGAACACCTTGGTGACGTCCAACGGAATCTTCATCGCGATCTGCGCCTGCTCGCCGCCGATGAAGGTCAATGCCAGGAAAAGACCCGCAACGAGGATTCCAAGCGGATTGAGCCGGCCGAGGAAGGCGACGATGATTGCGGTAAAGCCGTAGCCGGGTGAGATGCCCGGCTGGAGATGCCCGACGGGACCTGCGACCTCGATGATGCCGGCAAGTCCGGCCAACGCGCCGGAGATGGCGAAGGTCAGGATGATCAGCTGGTTGGCGTTGAAGCCGCCGAAGCGCGCGGCGCGCGGTGCCGCGCCGACCACGCGGATGCCAAAACCCTTGATGGTGCGCCCGAGCAGGATCGCCGCGCCCCCGACGACGAGCAGGGCGATGGCAGAGCCGAGGTGCAGCCGGCCGCCCTCGATCAGCAGCGGCACCGTCGCCACCGGATCGAACTCCGCCGTGGTCGGAAAATTGAAGCCCTGCGGGTCGCGCCAGGGCCCGCGCACGAGATAGTCGAGGAAGAGTTCGGCGACATAGACCAGCATCAGGCTGGTCAGGATCTCGCTGGCGCCGAACTTCACCCTGCAGATCGCGGGGATCAGCGCATAGAGCGCGCCGGCAGCGGCGGCGAGTACGAACATGGCCGGCAGCACCCAGGCGCCGGCGTCAGTGCCTTGCGTCTTCACGGCGATCCAGCTGCCTGCGACGGCACCGATCAGGAATTGTCCCTCGGCGCCGATGTTCCAGGCATTGGCGAGATAGCAGAGCGACAGCCCGATCGCGATCATCACCAGCGGCGTTGCCTTCACCGCGATCTCCTGCAGCGAGTAGCCGTCGGTGAGCGGCGCGATGAAATAGGCATGCAGCGCGAGCAGCGGATTCTTGCCCAGGATCGCAAACAGGATGATCATGGTCACGAGCGTGAGGCCGACCGCGATTAGTGGAGACGCCAGCGCGATCGTGCCTGAGCGTTCGGCACGGCTCTCAAGCACCAGCTGCATGCGCGATCTCCTTCGGTTCCAGACTGCTGCCGCCCATCAGAAGCCCCAGCCTCTCGCGGGTCGCCTCGCTTGCTGCGAGCGGAGCCGATAGCCTGCCGTGGAACATCACCGCGATACGATCGGCGATCTCGGCGAGCTCGTCGAGATCCTGGCTGGTGACGAGCACCGCGGCCCCTGCGCTTGCGAGATCAAGCAGCGCCTGACGGATCACGGCGGCAGCGCCGGCATCGACGCCCCAGGTCGGCTGGCTCACCACCAGCACGGCCGGATTGCGCAGGATCTCGCGTCCGACGATGAACTTCTGCAGATTGCCGCCGGAGAGGGAAGCTGCTTCCGGATCTCGCTTGGCCTTGCGGACGTCGAACGTCTCGGTCGCGCGGTCGACCGCCTTCAGCGTGGCTGCGGTGTCGATGAAGCCACGGCGGACCATGCCGCTGGCGGCATGTCCGGTCAGTAGTGCGTTCTCGGACAGCTTCATGCGCGGCACGGTGCCGTGGCCGAGCCGTTCCTCGGGCACGAACGCCGCGCCCAGCTTGCGCCGCTGGGTGATCGAAAGACGGCCGGCGGCGATGCCTTCGATCACGACGGAGCCGGGGGCATGGGACAGCCGCTCGCCCGAGAGCGCGGCGAACAATTCGTCCTGGCCATTGCCGGCGACGCCGGCGATGCCGAGGATCTCGCCGCCCCTCAGCTCGAACGAGATGTGCTGGAGCCGCACGCCATGGCTCTCGGCGGGGGCAAGCGAAAGATCGTCGACAACGAGCCGCGGCACGGTGGTCTTGCGGCCGGATGCGGCCTTCACCGCCTTGATCTCTCCGCCGACCATCATCCGCGCGAGCGAGGCGGCCGTCTCGAGCCGAGGGTTGCAGGTGGCGACCTTCTTGCCGCCGCGCAAAATCGTCGCGGTGTCGCAGAGCTGCTTCACCTCCTCCAGCTTGTGGCTGATGTAGAGGATGGCGCGGCCCTCGGCCTTGAGCCGCTCCAGCACGATGAAGAGCTGGTCGGCCTCCTGCGGCGTCAGCACGGCGGTGGGCTCGTCCAGGATCAGGAATTTCGGATCCTGCATCAAGGCGCGGACGATCTCGATGCGCTGGCGCTCGCCGACGGACAGTTGCCAGACTTCGCGCCTAGGATCGAGCGGCAAACCGTAGGCCTTCGACACCTGCTCTAGCCGGGCGAACATGTCCTTGAAGGATTCCTTTCCATCGAGGCCGAGCGCGACGTTCTCGGCGACGGTCAGATTGTCGAACAGCGAGAAATGCTGGAACACCATGCCGATGCCGCGACTGCGTGCCTCGGACGGACCGGACAGCGCGATCCGTTCGCCCTGCCAGCGGATCTCGCCCGCGCTGGGCTGGATCAGCCCGTAAATGGCCTTGACCAGCGTCGACTTGCCGGCGCCGTTCTCGCCGAGCAGGGCGTGGATCTCGCCGGGCCAGATATCGATGTCGATGGAATCGTTGGCGAGAAAATCGCCGTATCGTTTGGTGAGCCCTGTCGTCCGCAGCAGCGGGGATTCGCCGGAATTTGGGCCGTGAGGTGTCGATTCCAACATTCGCCGGTGCGTTTGCATGGGTGAAGTGCCTCAATGATGGGCCAGTTTGGACCGCGGCGTAAGATGTGAAAAGCCGCATTGCTTGCCCAATACCTCGGCAGATTGGGGACCACCGGCGGACGTCCGTGGCGCCCCTCGTAGAACGATCAGCGAGGGCAGCAGGGCTCCGCTACTTGATCCAGACACCTTGGTGCAGCGCCTCGGCTTCGTCTTCCAGCAACGGTCCGACCACCTCCGTCGGTCGCTGGCCGGTGGCAAAGACCTCGCGGCACGGCAGGTCAAGGGTCGGGTTCTCCGGATGGTTGCCGGTGACGCCGCGCAGGCGACGTTCGCTGAGCCCATAGACGACGCGGCCGATGCCGGCCCAGTAGATCGCGCCCGCACACATGGCGCAGGGCTCGGCTGACGAATAGAGCGTGGCTCTCGCCAGTACGTCGCGGCCGAGCGTGCGGCAGGCCTGGGTGGCCGCGAGACGCTCGGCATGCGCGGTGCCGTCGTGATCCGGCATGTAGCCGTTCTCACTCTCGATGAGGACGGTGCCGTCGGCCGCGACGATGATGCAGCCGAAGGGATGATTGCCATGGTCGAGCGAGCGCCGCGCAACCGCGAACGACAGGCGCATGAAGTGCTCGTCGCGCTCGGAGGCGTCGTCCATCGCTACTCCAGGTCAGTACCCGCCAAGCGCCGCAAGAAGGTCCGCTTCGCCTGTCCGTGCTTCATAACCAATTTGCCGTGGAACATCACCAGCGGCCGTCCGGACCGCTGCCGATCAGGCATTGTCCGAGGTAACCGATTGAAATATAGCGATTATACGTGCAGTCACGATGCCAACAAGGAGAAATGATGCCGGCGAGGGGCTCGCCCGCGCATGACCGGCGTGAGGCGGTCTGGCGCGCACTCGCATTCATGCTAATCACACCTTCCGGAGAAGAGGAAGTTCATCGAGATGGGCGCCGCTAACGCCGTTCAAAATGCATCGCTCGGCGAGACGATCGTGCGTCGGATCAACGAGCTGGCCACGATCTCGGCGGCCAGTGACAACCTCACCCGCATCTATCTCACCGAGGAGCTGCGCCAGGCCGCGGACCTCATCCTGCGCTGGATGCGCGAAGCCGGCATGAGCGCGCGCATCGACGCGATCGGCAACGTCTGCGGGCGCTACGAAGGCGACCGGCCCGGGGCGCCCTGCCTGATGCTCGGCTCGCATTACGATACCGTGCGCGATGCCGGAAAATGGGACGGGCCGCTGGGAGTGATCACCGCAATCTCCTGCGTCGCCGATCTCGACCGTCGCGGCAAGCGCCTGCCGTTTGCGATCGAGGTGGTCGGTTTTGCCGACGAGGAGGGGGTGCGCTTTGCCTCGACATTGCTCGGCAGCCGTGCAGTGGCCGGCACCTTTGACGAGAGTGTGCTGAACGCGCGCGATGGGGACGGCGTGTCAATGCGCGATGCGCTCGTGCAGTTCGGCCTCGATCCCGACCGGATCGGCGCGGCCGCACGGACGCGGCGCGAGCTGCTTGCCTATCTCGAACTGCACATCGAGCAGGGGCCGGTGCTGGAAGCGCAGAACCTGCCCGTAGGCGTCGTTACCGCAATTGCCGGCGCCACGCGCCTTGCCGCGCGGCTGACCGGCATGGCCGGCCACGCCGGCACCGTGCCGATGGCGCTTCGGCGCGACGCGCTCGCCGGGGCGGCCGAATGCATCGGTGCGATCGAACAATTTTGCCGCGCCGACCAGGACGGCCTGGTCGGCACCGTCGGCTACATCCAGGCGAGGCCAGGCGCAACGAATGTGATTCCGGGCGAGGTGTCGTTCACCATCGACATCCGGGCGCCCACCGACATGCACCGCAAGCGTGCGGTCGCAGATATCGTTCGCCAGATCGAGGCGATCGCCAAGCGCCGGCAATTGACACTTCAGCTCGATGTCACCCACGAAAACCGCACCGCGCCTTGCGCCCCATGGCTCCAGGACCAGATCGCATCGGCGATCGAAGCCGAAGGCTTCTCCGTGTTCGAGCTGCCGAGCGGGGCAGGGCACGACGGCATGGCGATGATCGACCTTGCCGATGTCGGCATGATCTTCGTCCGGTGTCGCGGCGGCATCAGCCATCACCCGGACGAGCATGTCGAACTCGACGACGCCGACGTAAGTGCGCGGGTGCTGCTGCGGGTCGTCGAGAATTTCAGGCCCCGGCAAGCCGGCGCTGGCTCGACCTGACTTCCCAAAACCTCGCGTGTCATCAGGACGAGACACGAATCAGTCACTTTTGTGACGGTGACCGGCTACGGTCGGGCATCACGACCAGGCCAAATCAACAGCGATAGCTCCTTGCCGTCACATCGTGGAAACCGGTTTTATCAGGGCGTGACCGCGTCCTTCGTCGCCAACGCGCTTCAGGCGGTGAACTTCCTCAGCGATCGGTTCCTGAGACATTCGCATCATTCGCTATCGGCCATCGAGGACCTCTATCGGCACTCGATGGATAGCGCCTTTTCGCTGACCGAGGCCTTCCTCGTCACCGGCGCGCCCCACGCTTCCGCCTATTATCCTCGCGACTTCGCCTGGTTTTATCCAGACGTGCTCGATCCCGAGACCATCATGGACCCGCAGGACGCGGTGCGCCGCGTGCGCTTGCTTGAAAAGAGCGTGCGCCTGCTGCTGCAGGCGGTCCGCGCCGATGTCGTCACCACCACGATCGTCCCGGCGGGACGCGGCCGCTATCTCGGCGTAAACTATTTCTCGCCACCTTCGGATACGCTGCTCGGCATCCTTGCCGGTCTCCAGCAGATGATCTCAGCCGAGGAGAGGATATCGACCTATCTGGCGATGTCACAATGTGCACATGCCGGCCGCCTGCTGCTGGCCGAATACGGCGCCGACCTGAAGCGGGCGATCCTCCGCCTTGCGAGCGAGCTGGAGCCGGTCGATGACAGCGGCGCGCGATACCTGCTGTGCGACGCCAGTGCGCCCCGCTCCGCGGCCACCGACACGCGCGCCGAGCGCAGGCGTTTCGTCACCAACGCCTGCGTCTACACGACGTTCGTCTGGGGTGTGCAGCTGGGAATCGTCGAAGAGAACGAGCTGAAGCGGCTGCTCGGGCGCGACCTCGCACAATACAAGAAGGGCCTGCTCCGCCTGTTCGGCAAGGACGGCTATATCAGGCATTCGCTGGATGGTCCGGCGGGGACGCCAGCCGCCTCGGTCGCGCTGGATTTCGTCAGCGTGCATCGCGGATTCTGGAATATGAGCGAGGCGAGCGAACGTGCCCTGTTTGCCGCGACGACGGATCTGATCATCGCCGAACCACGGTTTCGCATACCGAGCACGTTCCACTTCCTGGTGTCGGCGGAGAATCCGCGGACCAAGATGATCCACAAGATTGCGGCTCCGGCCTATCAGGGGCGCTCGTCCTGGCCGACGTTCAACGTCGAATTCGCCGATCGCATGCTGGACTATGATGAATCAGCTGGAAGCGATACCTACCGGGCTTGCGCGCAAGGCATATTGAGGGACATCCGGACCGCAACCGAGGTCCATGGCGGCTATCAGGAGCTGATGTCGGAGCAGGGTCTGAAGTATCGCACCTGGGCCTACAAGGGCGCCGTGGCCCACTCCTGGTTTCCGCGCTTTCTGTCGGTCTGGAGGCGGGCTTACGGCACACCGCTCCTCCGGTGGGATTGACGAGTTCTGCCGGTCGCCCGCCCCTATGCCACGAGATCAAGCAGGCGGCATGAGCCGCGCACGAGCACCTTGCGTCCCGTGGGCGTCATTGCCGGCACGCCGTCATTGACCACAACGAGGCCGAGCTTAATGAGGCTTTCGATCAAGGGAGCCTTCGAGGGACGACAGGACGACGTCGGATTGCGAAGGGTGCGCAGAGCGTCCCATTGGTCCGGCGAAAGATCAAAGTCGACGTCGTTGCTCATTTTGCCTCAGGCGATCTTAAAGACGCGCCCCTGTTAGCGGCGCCGCATGAAGACCATGCGACGACAATGAGTCGGGAATTCGGTACGTCGTTGAGAATGAATCTTCACAAATTACTGCACCTCGTTGCGCCACAAGAGTTAAGATCGTTCACGCACGCATTGTCCCGATTTTCGATCACCAATTGATGATCTGTGTTTGATGGTGCAGTGCGACTACTGCGATGCATGGAAAGTATGGCTGTCCCATTCTGCGTCGCGATATGCACGGAAATGATGAGGTAAGAGGCTGCGGACTCTGGTACGTTGTCTTTGCGGGGAATGGCTTCACACGGCAGGAGTGGAGTGCATGAACAGGCTGGTTGAAATTCGTAGCCAGGAATTTTTGTGCCGCGAGCGAGCAGCGCTCGATTCGGAGCGTCGGCTGTTCTGGCTCGCCCAAGCCGAGGAATGGGAGCAGCGCGCCCTCGACGAAATCGCGTATCACTTTCGGGAGTGCAATCTCGCGCAGATCGAGCTGAACGCCGCCTGACGGCGGGGGCTATCGCTGTCTACTGATAAGTGGCGACGATGTCCGCCACAGCGCGCTCGAGCTGCTGCGCTGTGGCGCATTGGCGCACGACGCTGCAAAAGGTCGCGTAGCGCGGCATCTCTGAATCCCCGAAGCCCCAAGCCAGCCGCCCCTCCGGATTGAGCCAGACCAGCCGCTTCGAGCGCTCGGAGATGCGGCGCAAAATGTCGGCGCGTGGGTCGAGATTGTTGCTGCGGGCATCGCCGAGCACGATCACCGTGGTTTGCGGCGTCAGCGTGCTCATGAACTCCTTCTCAAAATCGACCAGCGAAGAGCCGTAGTCCGAGGAGCCGAAACCCACCTTGGACATGATCTCCGCCATCGCCTCCTCCGGAGACTTCGATTCCAGGACCTCGCTGACCTCGATCAGATGCGAGGAAAAGGCGAAGGAACGGACATCGTCGACGACCTCGTGCAGCGAATGGATCAGCAGCAGAAAGAAATCGGAGACCTGCGCAACGGAGCCCGAGACGTCGCAAAGCGCTACGATCTTCGGCCGGTCGCGATGCTTGCGCTTCCATGCGGTGAGAAAGGGCACGCCACCCCAGGCCGCGTTGCGGCGCAGCGTGCGGCGGACGTCGAGATGGCCGCGGCGCTGGCGCTTGCGCGGCTTGGAATAGCGCTCGCGCAGCCGGCGCGCGATCTGGCGGATGAGAGCGCGCATCTCGGCGACCTGGCGCCGCTCGATGCGGGCGAGCGGCGCATTGCGCAGGATCTCGTTGCGAAGGTTTTCGGCCTCCTCGCGCGCATAGAGCGCAAGCCCCTGGGAGACCGTGTCGCGTACGGCTTCTCGTAGCGCATCAAGTGCGGCGCGCAGGCGTTCGGCCAGCGCCGGGTTGGTTGCGGTCAGGTTCTCCAGATCGTCCCGCAGACGCTGGAGGCCCATGGCATCGAGGATGCGGCTGGAGAAGATGCCGCGCTGAGTGGAGTAGCGGATGTCGGACAGGGAGGCCGCCGCGGACGCGCTGGCGATCGCGGCAGCGATCGTATTGCGGTCCTGCGACAGCAGCATCTGCGCGAGCTGGCTTAAACCTTCGGGACGCTCGCCTTGGCCGGCATCGCCGGAGGAGGGCGACTGATCTGCGTCCTGCGCTGTGTCGTCGTTGTCAGCCTCGGGCTGGTCCTGCCGCGGCTCCGGCTGACTGAAGAAGAGGTCGAAGCAGTCGCCGAGAGCGAGCTTCTCGTCCTGCGACTTGGCGAGCGTCAGCAGCAGCGCGTCGCGCAGGACGGTGCGGTCGGAGATGCCGACCTGCGCGACCGCCCGCATCGCGTCGATGCTCTCGGCCGGCGAGACGTGAACGCCGGCGCCGCGCGCCGCCCGAAAGAAGCGATGGAGATCGTCGCGCATCGGCGTCAACCGAAGACGTTGGACCGGGCCGCCTTGGCAATGAAGGTCGTCACCTGCGGCGCCGCAGCCTCTATGTCTGTCTCGTATTTCAGGAGGACGTTGAGTGTGTCCTTGACGATCTCGGTATCGAGCTCGGACGCCTGGAGCAGCACCAGCACACGCGCCCAGTCGATGGTCTCGCTGACCGATGGCAGCTTCTTCAGGTCGAGCGAGCGGATCTCGTGGATGAAGCCGACCATCTGCCGGCGCAGCGTTTGGGAGATGCCGGGCACGCGGCTTTCGACGATGCGTTCCTCAAGGCGCTGCTCGGGGAAGCCGATATGCAGATGCAGGCAGCGGCGCTTCAAGGCGTCGCCGAGGTCGCGCTCGCTGTTGGAGGTGAGGATCACGGTCGGCGGCGTGATGGCCGAAACGGTTCCGAGCTCGGGGATCGTGACCTGGAAGTCGGAGAGGATCTCCAGCAGCAGGGATTCGAATTCCGCGTCGGACTTGTCGATCTCGTCGATCAAGAGCACGCAACCGCCCGGCTGCTCCAGCGCCTGGAGCAGGGGACGCGGCTCGACGAACTCCTTGGAGAAGAACACGTCGCCGAAATCGTGGAGCTGGTCGAGCGCGGCATGCAGCGTCTGCGCCCCGCCGAGGACTTCGCCGAGCTTGTCCTTCAGGATCTGCGTGTAGAGCAGCTGCTTGGCGTACTTCCACTCGTACAGCGCCTTGGCCTCGTCGAGGCCTTCATAGCATTGCAGGCGGATCATCTTCATGCCGCGCCAGGCCGCGATCGCCTTGGCGAGCTCCGTCTTGCCGACGCCCGCGGGGCCTTCGACCAGGATCGGCTTCTCGATCTGCTGCGACAGATAGACGGCGGTCGCGATCTGCCGGCTCGCGATGTAGCCCTGTGCCGCGAGGCCGCTCTCCACTGCCTCGATCGCGGTCGAGGCCTTCTGATCTGCCACGAATGGGCGCTCCCATAGATCTTGCCTGAGGCTCGTTCTGCCTGCGTTCCCGGCAAAGAACAAGCCTCGTTTGGAAGACTTCAGACCCGCGTGCACGGCGTTTTTCCGCTGAACGCAAATAGTTGAGCGCTTCGCCGGTCAGCTCGGTCAGTGCCGGAATGCATCCGGCTTGCGGATGGTCTGCCGGACCTCAGCGCCGCAATCGGCGCATTCGTAGACGAAGTCGATCTTGGCAAGACTCCAATGCGGCTCCACCTCGCGCACATACATCGGCAGGAAACCCATGCAGGTGGGGCAAATCACGGGCGCGACCTCGGCATCCTGATGATGCTGAACGTAAGCGGGCATCTCGGCTCTCCTTCGCAGGCGACCACCAACCCGCACGGACGCTACTGCCGGTTACCCCGGGAGCCCTCATCAACTCTTTCGAACGGAGGCGGAACGGCGGGCGTTTGTCGTTCGCTGTGACATTCTTGTTACGTCTTCTATACTGTAACGGGCGGACCAAATGCCTATTCCGCAGCCCGATCCGGTGTTTCGGACTTTCACCTCAACGATAAGGGAGCACACCCATGACGCACGCCATTCGCTTTCACAAGACCGGCGGGCCGGAAGTTCTGGTCTGGGAGGAGGTCAGCGTCGGCAAGCCGGGGCCCGGCGAAGCGCGCATCCGTCATACCGCGGTCGGCCTCAATTTCGTCGACATCTATAACCGTTCGGGCCTTTATCCGGCGCCGCTGCCCAGCGGGCTCGGCAGCGAGGCGGCCGGCGTGGTCGAGGAGATCGGGCCCGGCGTCACCGATCTGAAGCCGGGCGATCGTGTCGCCTACGGCGCCTCTCCGCTCGGGGCTTATTCGGAGGCGCGGCTGATCCCGGCTGACCGGCTATTGAAGTTGCCGGACGGCGTCGACGACAAGACCGCGGCGGCGATGATGCTGAAGGGGCTGACGACGCAGTACCTGATCCGGCAGACCTATCGGGTGAAGGCCGGCGACACCATCCTGCTCCATGCCGCAGCCGGCGGCGTCGGTCTCATTCTCAGCCAGTGGGCCAAGCATCTCGGCGCGACCGTGATCGGCACCGTCAGCAACGACGACAAGGCGAAGCTCGCCAAGGCGCATGGCTGCGATCACGTCATCATCTATACCCGCGAAGATTTCGTGAAGCGCGTCGACGAGATCACGGCCGGCAAGAAGGTCCCCGTGGTTTACGACTCCGTCGGCAAGGACACTTTCCTGAAATCGCTGGATTGCCTCGCGCCGCTCGGCGTCGCCGCACTGTTCGGCCAGTCCTCCGGCGCGGTGGAGCCGCTCAATCTCGGCCTATTGGCGCAGAAGGGCTCCCTTTACGTCACGCGGCCGACGCTGTTCACCTACGCCGCCAAGCGCGAAAATCTGGTTGCGATGGCGAACGAGCTGTTCGACGTCGTCAAGTCCGGTGCGGTCAAGATCGAGGTGCACCAGACCTACCCGCTGCAGGACGCCGCCAAGGCGCATGCCGATCTCGCAGCGCGCAAGACCACTGGGTCGACCGTTCTCCTGGTCTAACGTCCGGCGAGCAGTGACGCAGGCTTCAGCCTGCGTCACGTGCGTTCGTGCTTGCGCAGATCGCGGGCATGATCAAGCCGGATTGCCTGGAGGTCTGCATCCTCCGACGGGATTTCCGGCAGGGCGGCCTCGGTCAGGATGGTGTCGGTCACGTCCTCGACCGCATTTTCCACGATTTCGTGAATGAACGAGATATTCCGGTATTCGCCGGAGGCGATGCGCGAGATGACCTCGCGCCTTGTGATTTCAGGGTCGACGACCGCCTCGCGGCCCCGCCGACCGTAGTCGATCATCACGACGTAGTATTGCATGGAACGATCCTGCCGCGCCCCGTGATCGGAGACGCGGCAGAGTATTTCCGAAAATCGGAACTTTGTCAATCGCGATTTCCGTAAACCAGAAATATCGCCTGCGCGCTATCACTTGCCCTTCTTGCGGGGACGCGCCGATTTGGCGCGCAGCCGCTCGAGTTGCCCCTTGGGCATGGACAGGCAGATCTCCCCGACCCAATCAAGCTTGACGCCGACGATCGGCTTGGCATTGAAGCTGGTGAGGTTGACGACGGACGGACTTTTCCCCCGTTCGATGGTCTTCAAATAGCGCTCGCCGGTCTTGAGCCGCACCACCGCCTCTTCGCCGTAGAAGCTCGACAGCGGATGGCGCTGGTCCTTGTAGACCACGATCACGTCGCCGCTCTCGTATTTTGGCAGCATCGAATCGCCTACGATCTCGAATGCGACCGTCTCCTCCATGATCGGGAAGGGCAAGGCGATGTCGCCGAGACCTTCCGGGGGAACCTGCTCATAGTCCGGCTCGATCACCGCGCCGGCACCGACCCGGCCCATGATCGGCGCGAGATTGAGCTCGAGATATTCCATGATCGGAATGATCTCCGAGGCCTTTACCAGCCGCTCGCCGCCGAGAATCTCCGAGACCGCGCCGGGGCGCACGCCCATGGCCGCCGCCAGGCCGCCCTTGCTCTTGCCGGTCTTCTCCAGACCCCGCTCGATCATTGCTACGTCCAACATTGATGATTCCCTCGATTGCGCACCGTCACGCCTCTTGTAATCCGAAATTCGGAATTGATGCAATTATGAATATCAGAATTATGGCTTGACTCAGCATTCGGAATAACGGAATGTGCGTTCGTCGCTCGACCGCCCCAAGGTCGGAGGCGCATCACAGGACAGCAGCATGGAACCGGGCCATTGGCCGTCGGAGCACTCCGACGCGCTTCGCGACTATTTTCGCAAGGGCATGTCATACGCGGAGATCGGAAGACAGATAAACGCAAGGTTTGGAACGGCTTACACGCGCAGCGCCGTTATCGGCCGCGCCAAGAGGCTGGGGCTCGTGATACCCGAATGGATCACGAGCCCGGCGGTCGCTCCATTTTTGCCGGGCGAACCCATCCCGCTTTCGCGGCGAAGGGCGACGTTGCCGAACCTCAATCTGCCGCCTAGGTCCGCAATGAAGCCCGCCGCACGGGCGACATTGCGCTGTGTCGGCATCCAACCGCGCCTGATCCAACTCGTCGAGCTCGAGCCCGCCGACTGCCGCTATCCCTATGGCGGCGACAGGGACGAGGAGGACATCGCCTTCTGCGGCCACCCGCGCCAGCCGGGCTCCAGCTATTGCGCGCCGCACGACCGCCTGACACGGCGTTGCGGGGCTACGTCCGGTCGTGTCGCAGGCCCGGTGGTGCTGAAGCTGGTCTCGGCCACCTGAAAGCCGGCTATCCGTTCAATCCTCAATCTTGCAAAGGAGCATCCGAGTGGCTCGTGCCCGACGCAACAAGTCCTATAAACTAACGCAGATCTACGATCGGCGGTCGCGGGAGTTGCCGTTCAACGCCGAGGTGAGGGAGGTGGAGGTCGACAATCCTCTGGCGCTCGATTCAGGCGAGAAGATTCTGGCCATCCGGTCCGTCCGCTGCGATCCGCTCGGCCGGCTTCACGCGCATCACCAGATCGACGAGGCGCAATACCGCGGCGGGCGCGCCTTCCAGAGTGATTGGGAGCGGGCGGAGCGGGGTCCCCAGGCGGTTGATACGACCCGTGAATATGTCGATGGCACCGGCACGCGCGAGCCGGTGACCGAGAGCCAGCGTCAGGCGGTGCTGCGGCTCAACCGGGTCGAGCGTGAGCTCGGCGCCGACGGTGCCGCGCTGGTGCACGACGTGCTGGTGCTGGGTCTGACCATGGATCAGGTCGGGCAGCGTCGTGCCGTCCGCACGCAACGCTGGAACGATTACTTCGCGCGGCGTTTCCGCGAATGCCTGGATCGGCTGGCACTCGTCTATGGCTTCGCGACGGAGCCGGGAGCATCACGTCGGGACCGGCGTAGATGATTGCGGCGTGCCGGCGGTCTCTGCCGCCGGCATCCTCCGCCTGTTGCTTACGGATGAGGGACGATCCGGTACGGCGTGCTGTAGGGTTCGACGCGGAGCGAGGCATTGGCCAGAAGCCCGATCTTGGCCGTCGGCGCCTGCTGTAATTCGCCGTTCGGGCCGCGATGGACGTTGTATTGCCAGACGGTGAGATCTCCCTTCTGCGACAGCGCTCGCGCGACGGCGCTCGCATCATTGCCTCCGAGTGCCTGAAGCTCCTCGTGCGACAATCCGACGATGATCTCATCCTTGATGGTGACGATCTTGAACAGGTTCATCTTGGTCTCCTGCGCCCAGGCGCCTGGTATCGAGAGGGTGAGAAGCGCGACTGCGGCGCCCTTGATGAGATCGCAGCGAGAAAGCATGTCGTCGTCCTTTGGTGCTGAGGCGCGTCCGAAATCGAAGAGTTTCCAGCCATGGCGCCCAAATCTGCGTGGCCGTGCCGCAACGGCTTGGTCGTTCGATCGTGGACGATGGTTCAGCGGTCGCTTCCGGATCGACGGATTTTGCCGCGCATCATGCAGCACCCGCGACGGGGCTCAACAATTACGTGTATATTGCCCAAGGATCGCCAATCCATGCCGCCAATGTGCATTCACATCGGAAACATGGCGAAACACTGTGTCGATCGAGAGCGTTCAGGAGCCGTGTGGGCGAATGATGCCGCTTCTTGACGCAGGTGGGTGACGGCGCTCGATATTCCTGTTATCCGGAATCGCCGTGGCAGGATGCAGGTCGAGCATCGCTACATCCCACGGTTGGGCTTGTCGGAAGGGTTGTTCCTTGTCATAGTTGCAACCAAATGGAGCTGTGGTTTGGATGTGGTAAGCATGCAACCCGGCGGCCCTGGCCGAGAGTTCGTCGCGATAGGTTTCGCTTGCGGCGTTCGGTTCTGAGTGACGAAGGCCAATGCTTGTCATAGGTGCGAGATGAAGAACCTCGATTTCGCGGCTGAGCTACATCTGAAGCTCGGCGTGCCTGCAAGCAGCACTGTCGAAAGCCTGCGCCTGCTCCGTGCCTTCCTGAAGCTTGCGCCTCGACAGCGTTACGAAGTGATCAAGCTGGTCGAAGACCTCGCCACCGAAGAAGCTCTTCCGGAGCGCCCCCTGTCCTGAGTCCGGCAGCGTACCGGGCCTGATGCCCTCTATATCTCTTGGCAGCCCCTCCGCCGCGCTCACCTGACGCTGGCCGCTGGATGGCGGTACTGCAAGTGTGCTACTCAGGCAGGAAATGGGAGGAATGCGACATGATCGAACCGAAGATCGAAGTTCCGGCGGAACTGCGCGACTTGGCCGAGAAGACCATCGACCAGGCTGAGAAGGCATTTGGCATGTTCTTTGACGCCGCCACCAAGTCGATGTCGTCCGTTCCCGGCGCGGGGGCCGAGGTGTCGAAGCAGGCGCTGGCTTTCACAGAACAGAACATGAAGACTGCCTTCGAGCATGCGCGCAAACTGGTGCATGCCACCGACATCCAGGAAGCGATGCGAATCCAGTCTGATTTTCTGCGCAGTCAGTTCACGAGCGCTGGAGATCACATGCGTCAGATGACCGGCAGTCTCATGCAGCCGGGCAAGGGCAAGTCCTGATTCAGGGCCAGTTGCCCATAAATTGAACTTGCGCGGCGTGCAGATCCGAACTTCGATGCTTGCGCAGATCCATGATGGGCCACCGAATGAGTTCATTCGCCGTCCGTCATCTCTTCTGCTGATCCCTGTCGGTCCTCCGGCAGGGATTTGCATTTGTGCCAGGTGATGGACGCCGCGCCGGCTTTAAATCATTGCTTGAGCATGTTCTTTCGGAAAACCGCTAAACACGTTTCCGGATCACGCCTTGGATCAGCGCAGCGATGCGATATAGGCGGCGATGTCGCCGGCTTCGGTCCGGCTCAGCGGAAAATTGGGCATCTTTGGATGCGGATCGAGCAGGAAGTACGCAAGCCTCTCCGGACTGAAATCGGGCTTGCGTGCCACCGAGGCAAAGGAGGGGACGTCGGCGCTCGCCTGGGTCTGGCCGTTTCCAACGACATGGCAGCTTGCGCACCAGCGCTTGGCAAGGTCGGCCCCGTGATCGGCATCGGCGCCGAGAGCTGCCGACGAGCCGAAACCGGAGATCAGGCCGAGCAGCAGGAAAATCCGTTTCACATGCCGGAGCATCAGGCAATCTTTCTGCATTTGGCTTGTGGCCGCGCTCATCCGCAGCAGGATCCTGGGAACTGCGAGAGATCGATGCGGGCGACGATGGAGCGTAGCAGCCTGCGGGTCAAAAAATAGAGATGCCGGATGAATGCCGGCACTCTCGCCGCGGGCAGCCCCTTCGGAACAAGGCTTTTGGTATCAAGACTTCCGGTATAGTGCGACACGTGTCTCTCCGACGCCATGTGGTTTTCTACCGTGCCGCGTGGAAGCGGCCTTGATCTGCCGCAAGGCCTCCCGGCTAATAGTCGCCCGGGTTGATGATCATTGGGCTCTCCAGATCCGCCGGCGCGAGCGCGCTGCCGCTGTCGCGCAGGATGCGGTCGAACATCTTCTCACGATGAGGCCAATCAGCGTCAGCGCCCCTGGAAACTGAGGTCGCACTCCGCCCCGCCCGAGGAGCGTCACGGAGGATGGCCGCAGGAAGAAGCTGTCAGGAAGTGAATTCCTGCCGAAGGCTAGACACAGTTCGCCCGACCGCGTTCAGGGCAGAGCCGGAACGCGCTCGACAGTGTGAAGATGAAGCGTGGGCTGCGACGCTCGTTGTCAGGCGCCCGGTAGCTCAGGGGGACGGCGACGCCGAAATCGGCATGGATGTCGTCCGGCAGGAAGAAGCGCACGCCGGCTCCAGCCGACGTCAGCGACAGTCCGTCGCTCAGGCGGAAACCGTGGTTCCAGGCGGCGCCGGCGTCGCCGAAGGCATAGAGCTGATAGCCGGTCCAGTAGCGGAAATTAAGCTTCTGGTCGAAGCGCAGCTCGAGCGAGCCGGCGAGGCCGTTGTCGCCGCTGATCTCGGCCGCGCCATAGCCACGGCCAAAGGCCGCGCCGCCAAGATAGAATTGTTGCGAGGTGAACAGCGGGCGCGAGGCCGTCTGGCTCGCCGCAGCGAGCTTGAGCGACCAAACATTGTTGAGTGTCTGATAGCGCGTGAACCAAAAGTTTAGCACCGAGAAGTTCGAGGAGGCGCCGTCGCGCGACAAAAGATCGTCCTCGAAATGCGAGGCGCCAAAGATGTCCAGGCCCTGACGGTAAGTCAGGGTCGCAAAATTGGTACCGCCAAAGGGATCCTGCAGCCGGTAGTCGGCGGTCAGGCTCGCCGTCCTGATGTGGTCGTTGTACCAGGGCCCGTAAAGGTCATGCTCGGACACATTGCTGAAGGTCGTCGCGGCGGTCAGCGTGAGCGTGGACGATTGCGACTGCAGCGGGACGACGCTGGCACGCAGCTCGAACGCCTCGGTCGTGGTGATGTCGCTGTCGAGCCGGCGCATATCGCCCGGCCGAACCGCGCTGTACAGCATGGAAGCGCCGAGGCGGACACCGTCGACGCCGACGGGCGCATCGTACGACAGGCGTGCGAAGCCGAGCTGGCGGGGGTCGTTGGCAATGGTCGACAGGTTGACCGCCAATGTATCGCCGGGCGTGAGGTATGAGTTGAACGCGCCGGTGGCGTAGGTCTGCCATGGACCGACCGACGAGGATCCGAGATTGTCGAGGCCGAACGCGGAGAAAACGTGCCACGTTTTCAGATAGATGGTCAGGCGGAAGCGGCCCGTCGTACCGCCGATCTCCTCCAGCGCCGTGTCGGTGATCCGGACGCCCGGCCTGCCATTGATCAGGAAGAGCTGGCGTTCGAGCGTTGCTAGTCGCGAAGGCTGTTCGGCCAGAACCGGCGCCAGCATCGGCCTTATGCCGAACTGCTCGGCTCCGTCGCCCTTCAGTTCTGCCTGCACGATGGCGCCTTCGAGAACCTGAATTCGGACCCGGCCGTTGGCGATGTCCTGCGGTGGCACGATGGCGCGGCTCAGATGAATGCCGGCCTCGCGGTAGAGGTCGCTGATGGCGCCTGCGATCGTGGCCAAATCCGCCTGCGAGACTTTCCGGCCGAGATAGGGCTGGTAGACCGCCGCGATGCGATCGGGGGAAATGGCATGGGCGCCGCTGACGGTGACGCCGCGCAGCACGAATTGCGGCTTGGTATCACCACCCGTCGAGGACCGTCCGACGCTGGGCAACCGGACCGGCGGTCGGTCGAGCGTTTCCTGCTCGGTTTGGTTATCGAAATATTTCTCGGGCTGGCGCGGATCAAATCCCGGCTGGTTCGCCTGCTGCGCGATTACCGTTGGAATTGCCGCGAAAATTGCTGCCAGCGTTCCCAATACGGTAAGGAGATGCCGTTTCTTACCGCGTGCAGCTACTCTATCTCCGTAATTCAACGAAGGATTTGTCACGGGGCGGTAAGGGTTCGTTAGCCGCATGAGTTTTCATAGTTTTTTATGGTCAACGATTGGTTAATCAGGCTGCTCCGCTTGCCGCTTTCCGATAATCCTATCTTGAGTGCTTTCGGATACCCCTCAAGCTTGGCTGTAACGCGGGCTGAGGATCATCATGTTCGGCAAAGTTGGAATGCGGCGCGCTCTGGCGGCGGCGCTGATCCTGGGAACGGCCTCCACTGCGTTCGCGGCGGACGACGGGGTGTGGTCCGTCAGCAAATCCTCGGGCGAGGTCTGGCTGGCAACGAGCGGCGCCCAGCAGGTGTCGCTGACGTCAGAAGGAACGCTGAAACCCGGCGATACCATTCGCACCGGTCGCAACGGGCGCGTACTCCTCGTCCGCGGCGACGAAACGATACTGATCTCTCCCAATTCGGTGGTGGGCCTGCCGGCCGAGAAGAAGGACGGCCTTTCGACCACCATCATCCAGCAGGCGGGTTCGATCCTGCTCGAGGTCGAGAGGCGCAACGTCAAGCATTTCGAGGTCGAGACGCCCTATCTGGCCGCCGTGGTCAAGGGCACGCAGTTCAGCGTCATGGTCGGTGCCGGTAGCACCAAGGTCGGCGTGCTCCGCGGCCAGGTCGAAGTCTCCGATTTCAAGACGGGGCAGATCGCGCAAGTGATGCCCGGACAGGCGGCCACCGTGTTCGAACACGGCAAGCCCGGTCTCAGCCTGAGCGGTGCGGGGACGCTCAATCCGATCGAGCAGGGCAAGCCCCGCGCGCCCACGATCGAGCGTGTCCCTGTGCCGAAATCGGGCCTGTCGGCGCCGCGCCATGCCGGCAATGGCCATGCCATCCATGCGCTCGGCCCGACCGACAAGGGAAGCAAGGAGGCCGGCGAACCCAAGGCATCGGGGCAGGCGGCGGCAGGGCATGCCCCCAAGGCGGGAGTCGTGCGTATTTCGGTCGCGCTGGGGGAGGTCAAGCTGAACGTCCACAAGGCGACGCGCGGCCTGGCGCATGGCGGCGTTCCGCCAGGGCAGGCACGTAACGCGAATGCCAGGGGTGACGGTCAGACGGTCTGGAACGATGGCAAGACGAGCCCGGCCGCATCCAACGGGGCGGCAAGCAGCGGTGCCGCCAGCGCGAACGTCACGATCGCCGCAACGACAGCCGGCGCGTCCAGCGATGCCCCGCGAGCCAACAACGGAAACGCCGGCGGCAACGGTAATTCGGGTGGCAACAACGGCAACAACGGCAATAGCGGCAATAACGGCAATAACGGCAATAACGGCAACAGCGGTAACAATGGTAACGGCGGCAACAACGGCCACGGTAACAGCAGCCATGCCGACAACGGCGCCACCGGCAATGGCAGAGGCAACAACGGCAACGGCCACGGAAATGGCGGCGGCAATGGCAGCAATGGGCACGGCAGACGCTGAACTCTAGGTCGACGCGTCCGTCGGGGCGGGCGTGGGGGAGGATCGAGTGAGACGCTATCGGCCGCATATTCTTGTTGTAATCGCGCTTGCGATCGTCCTGTCCACGGGCTGGCACGCCGCGCTTCGCAATGCGCTCACCGACCTTCGATTCAAGTGGCAATCGCGTGAGGCCACCGGCGACATCGTTGTGGTCGGCATCGATGCGCCCTCGATCGACCAGATCGGGGTTTGGCCGTGGCCGCGGCGCCTCCATGCGGAAATGCTGCAAAGGCTGGAAGCGGCAGGCGCGCAGGACGTTGCCTTCGATGTCGACTTCAGCACGCCCTCGGACCCAGTCTCCGACGAGGCCTTCGCCAATGCGCTGCGGGACGCCGGCGGCTCGACGATCCTGCCATCCTTCAAGCAGCCGACTGCGAAGGGCCGTCCGGCCCACGTCAACCGCCCGCTGAAATCGTTCGCCAACCAGTCCTGGCCGGCCGTCGTCAATGTCGCGATCGAATTCGACGGGCTGGTTCGCCGCTATCCGGTCGGCGAGAAGCTCGGCGACGCCTTCATGCCGTCGATGGCCGTCGTGCTGGCGGGGCAGGACGCCAATCGGCGACCGCCCTTTCTGATCGATTTCAGTATTCGTACATCCTCCATTCCCGTCGTTTCCTTTGTCGATGTGCTGCAAGGCGATGGCGCCACGCTCGACAAGCTGAGAGGCAAGAGGGTCATCATTGGGGCCGCGGCGCTCGAGCTTGGTGACCGTTTCAGCGTTCCGAACGGCAGGATCGTCTCGGGGCCAGTCCTCCAGGCACTCGCCGCTGAATCGATCCTTCAGAACCGGATGCTGCGCTGGACCTCCGACGTCGGCATGGTGCTCGGGCTCGGCGCGATCTGCCTGCTGATGATGTATTCGTGGCGCCGCGTCGCACCTGGACTTCGCGTCGCAGTCCTGATCTCAGCCGGGGCGGCGGTCGAACTGGCCGCCCTCCTCGTGCAGGCAAGGTGGCCCCTGGTCATCGACACGTCGCTATTCCACATCGCGATCGTCGCTTACCTGACGGCAATTGCGCTCGATGAGATCGACTTCCGCAGCCTGCTCGGGCGCATCGCCGAGAGCCGCTTTCATCGCATCGCGATGTCGCTGGGCGACGGGCTGGTCTGCACCGACCAGGATCACCGCATCACAGTCTGGAATCCCGGCGCGAGCGCGATCTTCGGCTACATGCCGGCCGAGATCATCGGTCGCCCGTTCGAGACGCTGTGCGCACCGCGGCCGGACGGCGCTGCAAGGCCGTCCATGCACGACGCCGCGCGCGAGGCGCTTCTGCTGCAAGGCGGCGCGGTGGTCGTCGAGTTCGAAGGCCGGCGCAAGAACGGGGAAACCTTTCCGGTCGAGGCGAGCTTCTCGGGCTGGCAGGGAACGGACGGCTTTCAGTATGGAGCCATACTGCGCGATATTTCGGTGCGCAAACGTGAAGCCGAACGCATCAGGTATCTGGCAGAACACGACGCGCTAACCGGCCTTGCAAACCGGAACATGCTGCATGTCGTTCTCACAGACCTGATCGCCGCGGCGAAGCAGCAATCTTCGGGCGTTGCCCTGTTGGTGCTCGGGCTCGACGGCTTCCAGGAGATCAACGACATGCTCGGGCACTCGGCCGGCGACCTCGTGCTGCGTGCGGTCGCCGAGCGGCTGCGGAACGAAGTCGATGGCAAGGCGATCGTCGCCCGGCTCGGCGGCGACGAATTCGCCATCGCGATCGATTGCGCGGAACCCGCCGAGCCGGTCGCGGCAATGACCGAGCGAATCGCGCGCGCGTTCGAGACCCCGCTCACAGCCGGCACGCGCCAGCACCGTGTCAACATCAGCGTCGGCGTCGCCGTCTATCCTGACGGCGGAAGCAACGCCGATGATCTCCTGAGCAACGGCCATCTCGCGTTGACGAAGGCCAAGGCGACCAGGCGCGGGGGCCACGTCGTATTCGAAGCCGCGATCCGGCAGGAACTCGAGAACCGGCTGACGCTGGAGGGCGAACTGGCGGTTGCCGCCGATCGCAACGAATTCGAGCTGTTCTACCAGCCGCAGGTTCGCCTGATCGACGGCAGCCTGGTCGGCGCCGAAGCGCTCATCCGCTGGCGGCATCCGGTGCGCGGCTACGTCTCGCCGGCGGAATTCATGCCTGTCGTCAACACTTCGGCGCTCTCGGAGCGTATTGGGAACTGGGTGATGGAGGCCGCCTGCCGCCAGGCGCGAGCCTGGGAATTGTCCGGCAACGATGTCCGTGTCGCGATCAACCTCTCACCCTCGCAGCTCCAGTCCGGAGATCTCGCGCATTCCGTTGCAGCATTGCTCGAAACGACCGGGCTGACGCCGTCGCTGCTCGAGATCGAAGTCACCGAAGACATCCTGCTGCATGACGAACGCCGCGTGCTCGAGATGTTCAAGCGGATTCAGGAACTCGGCGTCCGGATCCTGTTCGATGATTTCGGCACCGGTTATGCGAGCCTGAGCTATCTGAAAAAATTCCCGCTCGACGGCCTGAAGATCGACCGGTCGTTCGTCTTCGGTCTTCTGTCGAATTCCGACGATGCCGCCATCGTCGGCTCGACCATCGGCCTCAGCAAGCAGCTCGGTCTCACCGTCGTGGCCGAAGGCATCGAGAACCGTGCAACGGCCGACTTCCTGGTCAGCATGGGATGCGAGGAAGGGCAGGGCTATTTCTTTGGCCGTCCAATGCCCGCCGAGGCATTCGAGAAACAATTCCTGGCGAATGAACTCCAGACTGTCAGCGCCGCCTGAGCGAGCGGCGTTCGCTCCTATCGCCGGCGCGCGACCGCTACGCCGAAGAGGAAGGCGACGAAGAGACTGGCCAGCGGTGCTTCGCGCGTGATCGCGGACACCGTTGCGAGCGCCCCGCCGGGCTTGCGCGATTCCTCCACGGCGGAGGTGAGGCGGTCGACGGCCGCGTGCACGCCTCCGGCGACTTCACCGATGGTGCGGGAGACGTCCGCGGCCGCATCAATGGCACGCTCGGCCATGCCGGGCTGGGACGAGGGTTGCGGTATCTCCGTGCTCAAGGACGCGACCTCCTGGCGTGATGATCGAAGCTGGCACCTCTGGCTATCCGCGCGCGCTCGTTCTGAACGGCGAGTCTGGTAACCTTTGGCTATCCGCGACAGGCGCCGTGGTTGACGGCGGAAGCCGGCCTTGGATCAGCAATTCAGCGCACGGGATTTTGTTCCGGATGATATGCCGGCCCCTGTGCGTTCACCGGGAAACGACGGGTGCGAATCTCTGTTAGGCTGGGGTGGCCTTGCTGATGTCAGGAGACAGCCGTGACCGACCGGATTATGACGGATCGAGCCCGGCGCATCGCCTTGCTCGGCGCGCCCATCGACATGGGGGCCTCGCAGCGCGGCACCTTGATGGGCCCTGCGGCGCTGCGCACCGCGGGCCTGGCAACACTGCTCGAAAGCCTCGACTTCGAGGTCGTCGACCACGGCGACCTGTCCGCCGCCGAGGTGCGGGATCTCACCGACAGGCCACCTGAGAACGCCAATCATTACCGCGAAATCCAGCGCTGGACGCGCTCGCTGAGTCGCAAAGGCTATGAGATCGCAACCACCGGCGCGCTGCCGATCTTCCTCGGCGGCGATCACACGCTGTCGATGGGGTCGGTCAATGCGATGGCGCGGCACTGGCAGGAGCGCGGCCGCGACCTGTTCGTGCTGTGGCTTGACGCCCATGCCGATTACAACACGCCGGAGACCACGATTACCGCGAACATGCACGGCATGTCAGCCGCATTCCTGTGCGGCGAGCCCGGGCTCGACGGTCTCTTGGGCGAGGATCCGCGCGCTTCGATCGGGCCGGACAGGCTGGACCTGTTCGGCGCGCGTTCGATCGACAAGCTCGAAAAGGAGCTGATGCGCGCGCGCCGGATCAGGATCGTCGACATGCGCCAGATCGACGAGTTCGGCGTCGCCGTCTTGATCCGCCGCGTGATCGAGCGCGTCAAGGCGAGCAATGGCGTGCTGCATGTCAGCTTCGACGTCGATTTCCTCGACCCCAGCGTGGCGCCGGGCGTCGGCACCACGGTGCCGGGTGGCGCCACCTATCGCGAGGCGCACCTGATCATGGAGCTGTTGCACGATTCCGGCGTGGTCGGGTCGGTCGACATCGTCGAGCTGAATCCATTCCTGGACGAACGCGGTCGAACCGCGCGTACTGCCGTCGAACTGATCGGCAGCCTGTTCGGCCAGCAGATCACCGACCGTCCGACGCCGAGCAATGCCATCGCGCCGGGTGAGTGAAGCGTTGGCAAGAGGCCTTGGCGAGAGGACGAGGCCGGAGCCTTGGCGGCCTCGCGCCGAGATCGGGCACGCTCCTTGGGGGCGCGGGCCTTCGTCCGGCGTTCGGCCTGCAGACGCACAGCGCATGATCCTCGAATGACCGCTTCGCGCTCTCCCCCTGGTGGTTCAATTCAAAGGGCCGCAGTCCAGCAGCTTGATCCTCCCGTCGGCGTCGAAGGCTAACAGCGCGCTGACGACGCCAGTACTGGTGACGTAAGAGATAACGGTCCCATTATGCGAGGGACGGAGGTCGTCCAGGATCCCGGCCGGGTATCTTTGCAGGCGATCGACCCAATAGGCGCGAAGTGCCTCACGGCCGGTGATGGTTTGGGCGCCGGAGCAGCCGCAATGGACCACGGCGTCTTCGGCATAAAGTTCCATGATCGTTTCGAGATCACCCGCGCGGTAGGCGTCGAGCCAGTCAACGGCAACGGCCATCGGGTCAAACGATATATTTGTCACTGCGGCTGTCCAACTGATCCAGGTATGGGAACCAAATCGATTGGATTTATTTTAGTATCCCACCCGGCCACGGCCATATGCCGAAGGACATAGAGGACCGGGCCGAGGCAAAGTCGATGTTGGACGCGTCCGCCAGGCAAGGGCTTCTCAAACCCATCCGGCTTGTGATCGTTGATCGGCAACCGATCGTTCTGCAGGGATTGAAGTCGGTACTCGGATCTCAGCAGGATTTCGACGTTGTCGCATCGTCCAGCGACGGCGCGAGCTGCCTCGAAGCCATCCGAAATTTCACGCCAGATCTGGCACTCATTGGCGACACCCGGCCGGATCTGACGGCATCCGACATCCTGAGGATTGCGAAAACGGAGCAGCTGTCCACGCGGGTGGTGTTCTTTACCGAGTCCGACGTCGACGACAATCTGACTGCCGCGATTGCTGCCGGCGCCTGCAGTACAATCTCGAAATATGCCGCTCCCGCCACTATGCTGCAATCGTTGAGGCTGATGACGACGAGCGGCGTGTTGCTGCAGCAGCGCGATCTCTTGCCCATCGGCAGCGAATCCGAGGTCGAGAAGGTCGGGAAGCTGCTGACCCTGCTGACACAGCGGGAACGCGAGATTGCCCTGCTCGTGTCGGAGGGAAAATCCAACAAGGAGATCGCGCGCGAGCTGAACGTTTCCCACGGGACCGTCAAAGTCCACCTCTACAATATTTTCCAGAAGCTCGAGATAACCAACCGGACCGTGCTTGCGACCCTCGCGTTGCTGCAACGCACCTCGGGCGTTGGTGTGCTTGCTCTGGCCTTTCTGGCGTTCGCACTTGCGGACGACCTCGAGGCCTCGGAAGCGAACGACGCCCGGCCGGACGACAACCAGATCGGCCGGGCGGACGAGCGCGCCACATATGAGGTTTGGAAGAAAGCCATTCTCCAGCACGTCATTCTTTCGCAATCTGCCAGAACGCCTGTTCAGTCAGAGAAGAATCCCTTTGCAAATGCCAGCCAGGCGGCGAACATGGTGACGCCCATGGAAGCGTCGCGCGCAGCCCAGCAATTCATGGGCTCACAGCCCTGGAAAGACTTCGGATCCAGCGCGCCCAGTCTTCCCGTGGTCTCGCTGAGAGGAATGAACGACGCTCCGCTTGGTGATGAGCCGGCTACTAAGCATCAATTGCCGCAATTCGCTTCCGGTCCCATGTCGAGCTCCGGGGGATATGGCACTTTCGCCGCTGTCGCGGGTGCGCTGATCTACGCGCTGCAAGATACCGATCCTGCCCAGGCACATGGGCGGGGTCCGGGATCGAAAGATCTCCTCACGGCCCTCGGTGAGAAGGCGGCTGCAACACTCGCCACGACCGCCCATGTCGGCGATGATCACGCCGGCAACTCAGCGGCGGAATTTCTTTCCCGCGATTTGAGCCTGCGTTCCGTTTCGGTGACCTCTGCAAACGACGTGGCGCGAGAAGACGCTCGGGGCCAAACGAGCCCGGATCACGATGCCGGTCCGGCAGGATTTAGCCACGACCGACTGATCGGTGGGAATGTCGAACACGTCGTTGGCCATTTCCCGATTGATACGAAGCCGGGCTCGTCGGACCCGGTCCTGGATTTCGCATCTGGTCCTGGCAGGCTCAATCTTGCGGCTTTCGGAGGCCTGGCTTGGCTGCATCTCACAGCAGGAGCCAAGTCCATCCCGCCGCATACCCTCGCCTGGGTCTACGATTCCGCGCGCAACGAAACGATCGTCTATGTGAATCCGACCGACCGCACGCTCGATATCGGCGATCGCCGCGTGATGGAGATCCATCTGCAGGGGATTGTGTCCGTTGCGGAGTCCGACGTCGTTGAGGCAAAAAGTGTCGCTGTCGCGGCGACCCTGGAGCAGCTCGAACAGGCGCTGGCACCGGCGACTTCAGATGATGAAACCGGTTCGAACGCGGACAATGTCCGTGACGGCGATAGCTCGCTTGGGGCGGCTGGAATTTGGGGCGCCTGGACCGACGACGGATCAAGCTTCCACTTTGCACAAGTTCGGACCGGCTTCGGGACGCTGGCAAAGTCCAACGCCGTCACGCGAGATTCGGATGCCACGGGCGAGAGTGTCGCCGCGTCGGGTGTCACGTCGCCATCATCATCATCATCATCATCATCATCATCATCATCAGCGCCTGGCCATAACGCGACGGCTCCGGCCAGCGAAGGCCTTGCCAAAAGCAAGCCCAATCATGCGGACACCGGCGCTCCCGCGACAAAGCAGATGGACCAACCGGGTCCAGCTACGGCCGACAGTGGCGGGCCCGGTAACTCTGAGAACGCTTCGGAGCAAGGGGCCGCGCACGCGGCGAACGCGCCGGGCCAAACGCGCGATGGCGGCAGCAATGGCAAGGGCGCCGAACACAAGGCTTCCGACACGGCAAAAGCGCCAGCAGCAGAGAAGACCTCGGGACCCAAGACGGTCGAGAAAAGCAGTGCGGGACACGACCGACACCCACACTCCGCAATTGCCTCGGAAGCCGACGAAATGGCCCAGCCGGGCGTCGCGACGGGCGAAGGCCCAGGCCGTGGCCACTCGCAGCACGCATCGGAACCCGGTTCTGCAAAGGGATCGGCGAGCGAAGCGAAGTCCACACCGGATAGTGGCCTCGGCAAAGACAAGGGGCACCACGCCTCGGCTTCGGACGACTCGCTAGGGCATGTGAAGGCGGCAAAAGTCGCCGAGCATAAACCCTCGGCGCAGTCATCTTCCGAGGTCGAGGGGGCCGGCGGCAAAAGTCACGGCAACTCCGAGCACGGCGCGGAGCCGGGGCCTCCGAAACCGGGTGCTGAGCGGATTGAAAAAGATACCGGCGTCGGCAATGGCGAAGAACGTCATGCTTCGGCTTCGGAGCCGGGGAAAGCGCAGAAGATCGCAGAACCGGCAGATCCAAAGCACGGCGCGCCAGAGGACTCAGTTTTCGTAAACGGACCAGAACAGCCCAAGCCGGCCGGACGAAGCGCTGAAGCCGGCGGTCATGCTGGAGACGGGACCTCGCAAGAGGTTGCGCGGTCGGGCGCTGCCGGATCGCAGCCCGCGCAGCCGATCAAAGCTGCGCTCAAGATGGGCGGTGCCGATCGCGACCTGGTCTTCCGCTTCGACGGCAAGGCAGTTCCTTCCACGGAGGTCCCGGGTGTCGAGTTGAAAGAGCCCGGTCACCCGCAGGCTTCGTGCAGCCCGCAAGATCAACTCGGTGCAATTGTCGAAACGGGGCCCAATGCCCCGGGCGAACACGGGGCCCATCACGGCACCAATGCTGAGCATCACGGATCTGTGCCGCATGATTGGCTGATTTGATACGCGCGGCCTCATGACAAAAAACGCGATCGCGTAGCACGGTGCTGCTGGCCAGCCAGTCTGACGGAGCCCGGAACCAATGGGGGCGGCTTCGAATTAACCTGAGTTAGAACGACGGATCCCTTGATGACGCATTCCTTCCATAGCTCTGTCTCCACCGCTCTCCGCCATCCCGGCGTGATCGCCCTGATCGTGGCGGCTGTGACGATTGCGGCAATGCTGATCGTCGACCACGGACCGTGGAGCCGCGCCAAGACCCAGCCTGCTCATGTTGCGATGTACGCAACTACGGGAGAAGCGGCGCGGGCCGCCGGCGCCGAGGTGCTGCCAACCGAGCCGAAATCGCCGATCGAGCCGAAGCGGCCGAAGACGTCTCCGACCGTCAATCCTGTGACGCCTTAGCTCATCGACTCCTGCTTCTCAGCTCTTGCGACCGTAGTTGAGCAGTCCGCCGCTCGTCTTCGGCGGATGAGCGCGCAAGGCTTCCTCGTTCGGCTCGGTGCCCCAGCCCGGCCGGTCCGGAATCAGAAGATGGCCGTTCTCGATTTCCGGCTCATGCGTGAAAAGCTCACGGTCCCAGGCCAGACGATCGATATCGATCTCCATGATGCGCAGGTTCGGCACAGCGGCGCAAAAATGCGCGTTCATCATCGAGCAGAGATGGCCGTAGAAATTGTGCGGAGCAACGTTGACCTCGAAGGCTTCCGCCGCGGCCGCGATCTTCATCGACTGCCAGACGCCGTTCCAGGGCGTGTCGATGATCGCGACGTCCATGGCCTGGGCGTGGAAATAGGGCAGGAATTCGCGCAAAGAGAGCAGCGTCTCGCAGGACGAGATCGGGTGCGGGCTTTGCTTGCGGATATAGCCGAGCGCTTCCGGATTGAAGCTGTCGATCTCGACCCAGAACATGTCGATATCGGCGATGGTGCGCAGGATCTTCAGATAGCCTTCGGTCTTTGCGTTAAAGTTGCAGTCGAGCAAGATGTCGACGTCGGGGCCGGCACCGTCGCGGATTGCTTCCAGGTGCATGTGCAGGTCGCGCAGGATCTTGCGGTCGACGTTGATCTCGGGCGCGAAGGGTGAGCCGAAGCCGGGGCGCCAGCCGGTCGGCTTGCCGTCATCATAGGAAAAGATGTTGGTCTTGAGCGCGGTGAACTTCTTCTCGCGCACCTCGCGTCCCATGGCCTTGACACCGTCAAGGCTTTCGATCGCCGGCTTGTACCAGGATGGGTGATTGATGCGCCACGTGGCGCAATGCGACCAGTAAACCCTGACGCGATCGCGGATCTTGCCGCCGAGCAGCTCGTAGCAGGGGATGCCGAGAGATTTCGCCTTGGCATCGAGCAGTGCGTTCTCGATCGCACCGAGGGCTTGCGCCACCACGCCACCCGCCGCCGGACGCGTCGCCGCGAACAATTCCGCGAAGATGCGCTCGTGCTGAAAGACGTTCTGCCCGACAACGCGTGCAGACAGCCGCTGAATCGCGGCGCCAACGCCCGGCGAACCGAAACCCTCGTCGAATTCGCTCCAGCCGACGATGCCGTCCTCGGTCGTCAGCTTGACGAAGTGATAGTTTCTCCAGCCGGCGTCGCAGGCAAGGATCTCGAGGCTTGTAGCTCTTGATGATGTGGCCATGTCGCTCCCTGTCGCCCGCCCGGGCGTTTCTTGTTGCCCGATCTCAGGCCGGGCCCGGACCGCATTGTTAAGCCAAGCGCGGGCGGGCGGGAAGGGCGTAACGATGCAACGCGGGAGCGCGTCCGCAGCAGTGCTTGCGTCAGCCGACTATGGAAGAACCCAGCAGAGCGAGGACGGCCAGCGCCATCAACGCCGTGCCAAGCCAGCCCAGCGCGATCAGCCAGGAGCGGGCCCTGAAGCGGCCCATGATCGTGCGGCTCGAGACGATCAGCATCATCATCGCCATGATCGGGACGGCGACGATGCCGTTGAGCACCGCACTCCACACCAGCATGTGGATCGAATCGATACCGGTAAAGCCGAGGCCGAATCCGATGAGGGTTGCCGCGGCGATGATGGTGTAGAAGCCGGCCGCTTCGTCCGGCTTGGCTTCCAGCGTGGCGTGCCAGCCGAAGATCTCCGCAACGCCATAGGCGGCCGACCCTGCCAGCACCGGGATGGCGAGCAGGCCCGTGCCGATGATGCCGGTCGCGAACAGGGCGAAGGTGAAATCGCCGGCGAGCGGCCGTAGCGCTTCGGCCGCTTCCGTCGCCGAATTGATCTTGGTGACGCCGTTGGCGTGCAGGACCGTGGCGGTGGTCAGGATGATGAAGAAGGCGATACCGTTGGAGAGCAGCATGCCGGAGATGGTGTCAGTCTTGATGCGGCCGAGCTCGTGCTGGCCGCCGCGCTTGAGGTCGCGGAGCGGCTTGTCGCGTTTGCCCTGGTTCATCTCCTCGACCTCCTGCGAGGCCTGCCAGAAGAACAGGTAGGGGCTGATCGTGGTGCCGAGCACGGCGACCACCATCAGGAGATAGTCGCCGCTGACGTTCGGCGTCGGCCACACCGCGGCGAGCAGCGCCGTGCTCCAGGGAATCTGCACCGTGAAGGCGGTCGCGACATAGGCGAACAGCGCGAGTGTGAGGAATTTCAGCAACGGAGAATAGCGGCGATAAGGCAGGAACACCTGGAGCAGGGCCGAGCCGGCCGCGAAGATCAGGGCGTGCTCGTGGTTGAGACCGCCAATGACGAGCGAGAGCGCCTCGGCCATCGCGGCGATGTCGGCGGCGATGTTGAAGGTGTTCGCGGCAACCAGCATCGCGACCAGCGCCAGCACCGCCCATCGCGGCGCGATCTGCATGACGTTGGCGGCGATGCCCTTGCCGGTGACCCGCCCGATCTGCGCGCTGACGAGCTGGATCGCGATCATGAAAGGCGTGGTCAAAAACACGGTCCACAGCAGGCCGAACCCGAATTGCGCGCCGGCCTGCGAATAGGTGGCGATCCCCGACGGATCGTCGTCGGCAGCTCCAGTGACGAGGCCTGGCCCCAACCGTTGCAGCAGCGTCGGCGCGGACTTCGTCTCGGTAAGGGCGCCTTCGCGCATGAAGCGGGCCTCGAATGAGGTGAGCATTTTAGCAAATACGAGTCGGGGAACATAAGTTCCACTGCCGGCACCCCACCGGCAAGTTCGATGCTCAACCGCCTCAAAGCGGCCAAAGCAGGAAGATCGCTATCATCCCGTGGTTGATATGGTCACCTCGCCGCGAGGCCTGCAGGTGCGCGGGACGAAAGCGGCTACTTGATGCTGACGAACATACCCCAGGCGGCGGCCAGCGCCGCGCCGGTGAAGAGGACCACCGGGTTGTCGCAGAACGTGCCGCCATAGCTGCACACGCTCGCTCCGAATTGGCCGAGCTCATGACGGCTCGCGGAATAGAACAGTCCCGACAGCACCAGCAATGCAGCGGCGACGTAGTACATGGGAGGTCTCTCCGGCTTGCCCCCGTCCAGGCGACATGTCTCAGCATGGTGCGAACAGTTTTCGTTTCGCCGAATCCACTCTGCGGCATTTAAGGTAAAGTTGACCCGCCCGGTAAAACACCTGCAGGATGACGCCCTTGACCAGGTCGGGATCGCGATGATGATGGCGTTCGACATCAAAAAGGCCCCGCATCGCGGGGCCTTTGTCGTGTTCATTCGCTCTTGGTGCCTATCGCCGCGAGCCTGTGCCGTACAGCTCGCGCTCGCGGCCGATATCCTCGGGCGATAAGGGCGGGCTTGCGGCGTCGAAGTCGGTCCAGCCGGACTTCTGCCACGCGGCGCTGCGCTCTTGCAGGTTGACCGATCGCTCATGCAGGAGTGCATCGAGGCGCGCGCGGTCCTGGTCCGGCACCCTCGCGGTCACCAGCGTGCCGCCGCGGCGGACGCCTTCGGCATAACGCGATGCGTCTTCCTTCGAGACACCGGTCTCGGTCAGGGCGCCGATGATTCCGCCCGTGGCCGCGCCGGCCGCCGCGCCTGCCGCGGTCGCTGCGAGCCATCCGGCCGCGACCACCGGGCCGAGGCCGGGAATGGCCAGCAGGCCCAGGCCTGCCAGAAGGCCGGCAGCGCCGCCGAGCCCGGCGCCGATACCTGCACCCGTGCCCGCCCCTTCGGCGCGGTCATCGGTCCCGTCGCGGTCACGGTCGACCTTGCCGGACGACGAGCCGTACCAATTGTCCGAATTGTTGGCGACGATGCTGATCTCGGAGTGCGGTACGCCGGCGCTTTCAAGCCGCGTGACGGCCTGCTGCGCATCGGAATAATTGTCGTACAGGCGAGAGATGGTGGTGGTCATTTAGATCTCCTTGCTTCTCGGAATGACTTGCGCCGATTACTTGGCGGGGTTCACGTTGCCCTGGAAGTCGACGCTGACGTCGGCTTTGGTGCCGGCCTTGTCGGCCTTGCCGCGCCAGACGCCCTCGTTGTCCTTCTGCAGGCCGGAAACGTTGGAATAACCCGCGTCCTCGATCCGCGATTTCGCCTGTCCTTCGGTGAAGCTGTTGCGGCCAGCGACCGGCGCGTTGGAGTTGTTCTGGTCGGAGCTGTTGACGGCGTTGTTGCCCGGACCGCTTTGCGCCGGCTGCGATTGAGCGCCCGCGGATACCGAACCGAGCGTCAGCAAAGCTGCGGCCAGCACAGTTAGTCGTGACATGTTGTTGTCTCCCTTGAAGTGATTGTGCGGGCGACAACAAGCAAGTTTCGGATTGGTTGCTATTTGTTTCGAGGAGTTTGCTGCGGCTCATTGGTCGCGACTGTTTGCCTGCGACCGTCTCGCACGTGCTGCACCCGTCCCGCAGCCGCCGCAATTGCGTGTGTCCGTCGCCTGCTACTTCGAAGATTGCGCGGACTCGGCCTGACCCTTCGTAGGCTCCCAAGGCGCGGGAAGGATCACGCGGATGGGGCGGACTTCGGGGGCGCCTTGAAGGCCGGGTGCAGGCTGATCCTTGACGGGCTCAGCCAGCGCCACGCTCATCAGCGCCGCCATCATCGCCAGAGAAGTCGTCACGAGCCGCATGTCGAGCATCGAAGCCTCCTGTTTGCTGTTGCGCACCAACGCGGTCCACGCCGGTTGGTTCGGCTCAGAACCGGGAACAAGTGGCAATTTGTGACGTTTGCAGGAGACAAGCCCGATAACCGGGCCATTGGAGGAGGAGACCATGAATATCAAAGCGATCATTGCTGCCGCCGTGCTGACGTCAGTTGCGGCTCCCGCCTTTGCGCAATCGTTCTACGTTGTGCAGGACGTCAAGACCAAGAAGTGCACCATCACCGAGTCGAAGCCGACGACCACGGAGACGACCGTCGTCAGCGGCGATACGATCTACAAGACGAGAGCGGAAGCCGAAACCGGCATGAAGACCGTCAAGGTCTGCACGTCGAACTAAGGAAGATACGATACCCATATCGCTGCTGTGGCCGCCCGGCCGTGATCGTTATCGGTGGCGGCATCTAGCTGATCGGCCACATGCAGTGAGTCGTGGGGAGGTTGAAGGCCTCGTCGCGATGGCGCCAAAGCAGCCCGCGCGGAGCGATCCGTCGCGGGCTGAGATTTCGAGGACGCCGTCATTGTCGGCAAACGAACATGAGAAGCTGAAAGTCATGGCCGACGCGGGGCGCCGACCCGATGAGTCGCAGCCGAACTCGACCGGGGCGAAGCGGCCGTGCGGGTGCCGGGCTGGCAGCACGGCATCGTGCTGCGCACCGTCCCGCCAAGCGCGGCAAACAGCCCTGCGCTGGTTCGAGGGACGCAGCTTGTCCGTGATCCTCAACCGGCGAGCGACACCTCGAGCGGCTCAAGTCCGCGCACCGCCGGAAGCGACATGAAGCCGGGCTTGGCGAAATAATAGCCTTGGAACAGCCTGATGCCCGCGGCGCGCAGGGTGATGAGCTCGGCTTCGCTCTCGACGCCCTCGGCGAGGAGGGTGATGTCCAGCTCGCGCGCGATCGCGGCCAGTGCGGACACGATTACCTGCTTCGGATGGCTGGCATCGATGCCGCGGAGCAGCTCCATGTCGATCTTGATCAGGTTCGGCTGCAGCCGGGCAAGCAAGGTGAGGCCGGCATAGCCGGCGCCGAAATCATCAAGCGCGGTCCAGAACCCCAACGCCTTGTATGCTCGCACGATGTTCTCGACATGCGCCGGATCGCTCATCCGCTCGTTTTCGGTGAACTCGAACATCAGGTTCTCTGCCGGAAAGTTCGCGCGCCGCGCCGCCGCGAGCGATTGCTGAATGCACGCGCGCGGCTCGTACACGGCATTCGGCATGAAATTGATGGACAGACGCGCCTGCGGATCGTCGAACAGCTTGCCGGCCGTCTCAATTGCCATGACGCGGGCGGCCTGGTCGAAGCGGTAGAGCTGATCGTCGGTGAGCTGGCCCAGCACGCTGTGCGCACCTTCGCCGTTGGGGCCGCGCACCAGGGCCTCATAGCCCCAGACGCGGTGCTCCATGACGTCGACGATCGGCTGGAACGCCATCTTGAATTCGAACGGCAGCTCCGCACCGTCCCTGCATCCCGCGCACGTCACCGCCATCACGCAACCCCCTGCCTTGCGGCCGCAACCGTAGAGGACGCGGGGTTAAGGAAGAGAGAAGTGGGCCGCGATCGATGAACGCAGAGCGTTCAGTTGTGCACACAACCGGCCCGTCCGGCGAATGCAGCCGGGCGACGAAACGAACTTGAAACCGTACTGAAACCATATCGTCCTGAACTCGGCGGGGCTGGTGCCCGACCAACGGATCGAACAGGAGAGACAATCATGATCCAGATCGGTTCGAAGGAAGAAGTCGCGTTGCTGCTGGCGCTGTTCGGCACCCATACCCAGCCCGTCAGGCGGCCGAAGCCGAAGTCGCAGCAGAGGTGAGCGACGCCATGCCCGGTTTGGCCGAATGCCAGAGCCTGCTCAGGCTCCTGATTGCCAAGGGCGATCCCAAGGCCATCCCGCTTGCCAAGGGTGCCATCGACCAGTTCCTGAACACGGTGCCGGCGAGCGCCCGCGGGCGGGGCCTGCGCGTGCTCCAGCGCGACGCACTCGACCAGCAGGATGTCGCGGTCGGCGTGCAGCGCTCGTTCGCCGAGACGGTGGACGCCTATATCGAGGGCAAGCTTACGGAGGAGTAGGCCGGCCCAGTCCGGCCTGCCGCGGGTCCGAGGTGTTCCAGGAGCGCATGGATTTCCGAAACTCGTTTCGGCCCCGGCGAAACTTCTGTCCGCTCTCGGCCTATAAGGCCCAAAGGATGCCGCCATGGTGCGCGATGCGGTGCTCTCCGCGCCGCTGACCGGCAAGAGATGGTGATCGACGTTCGCGACGCGGGCGGTCCCGTGATGCAGCTGGGGTTCTGCTTCGAGATCGAAGATCTCAGGTCGCGATCCGCATCACGCGGTCACTGATGCGTCAGCGTCGGCCGGGATGGCACGGGCGGTGGCGGCAGAGACTGCTCGGAATCCAGCACGGCGACCTTGCGGTCGAGCTGCCAGACCTCGACCTTGCCCCGCCGCGTGAACTGCCGGGCAAAGGTGAGGGCGGAGGAATCGGACGGGGCTTCGAAAGCTTCGGTGGAGCGGAAGACGCCGTTCTCACCGACGAGATAAGCGCGATATTGCTGCGTCATGTCGGCGCCCTCAGCCCGGGCGAGCGCAGCCAGGCCTCGATCTGCATGGCGGTCTCGTCGCGCCGCGCCTCGCGCAGCAGCATGTCGCGGCGGTGCCCCGGCGCCAGCTGGCGCGCTTCGTCACGGCAGCGCGCGGCCTCGTCCGCCAGTCTTTCGGTCAGGGTCTTGATCTGTTTGATACGACGCCGCTTCGGCATGGCGTGCTCCCTCATTCGAGTAAGGCGGGAGCGCAATCGGCGTTCTCATCACCGATCTCTGCCACGGGCCTTGCGGTGATGGATTAAGTCTACGCCCCCTGGCAGTGGAGAGTCACATCAATTGATAACGGGCGCGGAAATTATTTTCGTGGCGAAGCGTGAGCATCTTGAGCCACTTACTCACCTCGCGCGGCTAGATCCCAAAGTTCACTATTGAACAAAAGCGACTTCAGATCGTTTGCAATGCATCACCGGCCGAGGCTTTGCCCGTAGGCGTCGGTGGCTGAGAGACCGAGCGTGCTCCCGCCTATAGAGCGAAGGGAGCCGCACCATGCCGGTGTTTCGGCCGTTGCCTGTCGATCATGAGCAGGCCGAGTACATGCGTCAGATCGTGCGCCAATGCCGCGAACTGCTGAAGCAGCCGCCGCCCGATACGTTTCTGGGGCGGAAGACGCAGGACGCGCCTTTGAAGGAGGAGGATGACGGGTGAGGGGATGCTTGCGACGTCCTCGCGTTGCGCCGGATCGAATCGACGTCGGGCAAATCGTCCAAAAGGTACGCACTCATCACCCTCACTGAAGCCGAAACGCGGTGTTGTTCGGCCGGCGCTGCTTCGCCCTGCCACGATGGGCACGGCTCCAACTCATCCGGCACCAGGTAGGGATCGGGCACGAGGGTTGACATTGTTCCCGTTTTGTTCTTAAATGTGTTTAACCTAAGGTCGAAGAGCCGAAGCAGTTTGGCTCCCTCTCATTTTGCCAGGGTCGTCGATGAGTACCTCGCTTCTCGCCTTTGTCTTGTTGAACAAGTGGTCGACGCCGGACATGTCGGAGGTTGCCAAGGTCCTTCAGGCCCGGCATCCGGAGTTGGCAACGGAGGCGGTGGACAGTGGAGAAGAGCAACCTTCTCACGCGAATTCGCCGCTCATCCGCTGCGGCAACGAGTTGGTTGCGGTCATGTCGATGCCGGCACCTATTCCGCAAGACCCGGGACTGTGGGCGCGCGCTGCGCGAACCTGGCCGGAAAGCGAGGCCGTGGCAACGGGCCATCAAGGTCACATCATCGTCTCGCTGCTTGGAAAAGCTGAGCAGCCGTTGGTCGCCGCCCGCCTTACGACTGCAGTGATCGGTGCGTTGATTGCCACCGTGCCGGAATGTTGCGGCGTGGTGTGGGCTGGCCGAGTGGCGCGGCCGGCTGACTTATGGCTGGAGGAGTCTCGCTGGTCGCTCGCTCCGTATCCGGACTATCCTTTCAGGTTATGGGTCGACATCCTTCCATTTCGGTCAGGCGCAAAGGTCGGGGTCATCACGATGGGATTGGCGGCCTTCGTTGGCCGTGAGATCGAGTTCGTGACCGCTAAGCTCGCGCTTCCGGCGTTGTTCGAGAAGGTAGCAGGGCTTTCCGTATATCTGATCGAGCACGGAAGCGTGGTGAAGGACGGCGATACAATGGGAGCAAGTGCGAGCGAGCGGATTGCAGTGCGCTACAAGAACTCTGATATTTTTGAAGGGCTGCCGGTGTTTCATTGTACGCATGAACTCGAGCACTAATTTCTCGAGCTCGCATCGACTGTTAGTTGCACCGCTGGAAGATCGCTTTGACACGTCGGGCAAAACACTGGCAGAATGGCATCATCGAAAGAGTCCGAACGAAGCTCGCGGAAAGCCCGCGGGCTTTATTCTTGGTGGTTCATCGTGGCCTCGGCCGGGTGTCGTTGTAGGCGCGATGTTCAACGAGGTTCAGTTATGACGGACCAGAACGCGATTCCAGTTGCGAAGCGACCCAAAGCACGCAAGCGCCGGTTCTACAAAATAGGCCCCAATCTCGCACTAGACGGCGCACTCGGTTTTTGTCTTGACGACGAGAGTGTCCTTCCTCCCTACGGAGTCCGTCGCCTGCCGGCTTCTACCCCGCCCGTACCTTACGTCTTTGATAAATCCGTCGGCAGACTGCCATGTGATATCGAGCTCTGTTTTGCCTGGTGGCTCGTTTCGGAGCGGACAAAGGCCCTCTTCGAGAGGCTTGACCCAGAGGCCTTCGTATTTGTGCCATGCGAGGTGCGAATGCGGCGCGGTCAATATGACGGACCAAAGTTTTGGCTGTGCGATGTCGTCCGCGTCCTCGACGCGCTGGACGAAGCGCAATCGCGCCTGCGCATAGGAATCCGGGACGACATCCGCTTTCTCGATCATGGCCGGAAATATTACGAGTTCTTAGCCTTCGGAGGCAAACTGGTCTTCAGAGAGATAGCAATCGGCAATGCTCATATTTTCCGTATGGCACACAAGGAATTGACTTACATATGCGACCAAGAGTTCAAAGACGCCTGCAAGTCCGCGGGCCTCAAGAGAATTCGCTTTAAGGACGTTTTGAAAATGTAACTCTGCTTCGTGCCTTCACGAGAATGAGGGGCGCGGATACGACTTTACACTCAGAGCGCCGGAGAACGGCCGCTTCGCCTGAACAACGATTAGTTGACGCGCAGGAATCTCTGTTCACCGGTATAGGCTGCAACGCGGGTAGACCTCGGTTCGCACGCCATTACTTCTTCGGACGATCGCAACATAATTGACAAGAGTCGTTCCCTTTCGCGCTAGCGGACGATCTGTCACTTCGTGACCCCGCATCCACCCGGGATGATCTGATCAAGCGCATCGTCAGCTCGCTTTAGCATTTCAGAAGCATCGCAGTTCGTTTGACTGGCACGCGGCACTCGCGGCCGCGCCCGTGCTCGCACGCGCCCGATCCACCTACTCCAATCAGCCCACACCTCTGAGCCTCATCTGTGAGGATGCATGTCAATCTTCTTTGATCACCATATTATTCTCAACATCCATAGATATCACGAGGCGTTTGCCGGTATAGACAAAGAAATGTTCGATATCGACTCTCCGGCAAACCGCATCTATTTGCCGGCGGATCCGAATATTGCGGCGAGATTGGGCGTGTCGCCTCATCCCAGTAATCACATTGGTTTGTACTCCGATTCTGTTGAAGAGAAACTCGATCGGATCCAGGAAATCCAAAACCCAAGCGAGAGAGCTGTCGAGATAAGGACTCTCATCGATGCATTGCGCGTCGGCTTCCTCAACGGTCATCTCTATACGAATTGGCCGATCGACAAGACGCAAGAGGAGGTCACGCGCTTACATGAAGCGATTTTCAATGATCACAAAGCCTATCTTGCTCAGTACCCGGATCAACTCAAGTTCATCAGAGATATCGAACAAAGAGGAGCGAATGCAGGCCAGGACCATCTGATCAAATGGTTATTGTATCTGGATAACCCCGAGAGGCGGAAAATCCTGGATGAGGTGATTGCCAGCAACCCTGGTGTATATCTGACGTCCGGCAACAAGAATCTGGCAGGTACCGGTTGGTCCAAGTTTGAAGCCTCCGATCCGTCCTCGGGAATCCTTCGTATACCCGGCTCAACTCCCGTCAACCCAGGCGACTTTCCGCGCTTGCCGGGCTATAGCTCACCTTCGCTAGCCGGCCTGAATGACAAGGAAGGATTCACGCGAAGTGATCCGCGTTTCACAGGTACTCTGCCACCGTCTTCAGCGCCAAGCCCCAATGAACAAACGCTCGGTCAATTGCCTCCGACAACGGCGGCACCATCAAACCCGCTGACGCTCCTATCTGACCCGATCACTGGAATCACGAATCCGTATTATGAGAATCCGTTGGCAGGCGGCACACCTGTGGTGCGCAATGCACTTCCTTGGCTAGCTGGAGGAGTCGCGGCGGGCGTAGCTGCTCCCTTCATTCCCGGCTGGCTGGCTGCTCTAGGAGTCATCATCGCCGGTACGCGCCTCGCCAATGCGCAGGAAGGTAGTTCCGGCTCGACGATGGATGATGCTACTCTTGGCGGAGGAGTGTTCTCGACAGGAGCGACTGCGTACAACAACACATCGAACAATGGACTCAGCGTCGAAAACCCGGCTGGCACCGGGGGCGTTTTGGCACCATTGACTCCTAACCCGCTGCTGGGCGGAGCTTCCCCGCGTGACCCAGAGGCGGCTTCCATCACTTTTGCAGATCGCTTCGGCGAGTGGGCCACTAACCCGGCCGGCACCATGGCCGCCAAAGATCCCCCAGTCGCGCCCACATCTGCCGCAGGATCAGTCACGCCCCAAGATGTCCGGCGTCTCGCCCGTGTGAATGAGACGAACGCAGGCAGCGCGTTCACCACTGGCACTGCGCCTGTCCCGTATCTGCCGTCTACCGCATTCGACGAGCGGTTTGGAAGTTGGACCGCCCCGGGCGCTGGCGGCCAGCCGCCGCAACCGAGCAGCCCGATCGGCGTGTTTGCAGATGAGCCGAGTTACCTCATTCCTCCACCGATCTTCGGAGTGAATGACCCCGTCAATCCGCAGACGGACAGTGAGGAATGGTTCTCGCGCTGGATAAGGCCTTTGCCTCGATCCGAATGACCTTTGTGTCGGAGCGAGCGGCGCCATTTGACACGTCGGGCAAAGCACCGGCAGAACGGCAACATCGCCCCGCTTTTGCTGCGGCCTAGTCGTCCTTCGCCAAATCGCCGGGTTGTGTGGGCAGATCGATGCTGCCGCCCTCGCCATGCGCGAGATCGCGACCATCGTCCGCCGTCTCGTCGCCGTTTTCGACGATCGCTTGCTGCGTGGGGCGCTCCTCGTCGATGCTCGGCTTTGAGCCCGCAAGATTTCGCGCCGCCTCGTCTTGCGATTTTCCGAGTGAGGTCGTCTTCATCGTCATGGCAGTCTCTCCTGATTGTCCAACGCGGCTTGCACGAAATCGTTCGTTTGACACGTCGGGCAAAACACTGGCAGAATGGCATCATCGAAACGAGTTTCAGTGAGCCCGCGCGGAGCAATCTGTGACGGGCCTTTTCATGTCCGCTTCGCGCGAGACGTATCGCTCACAGCACGAGGTTTGACACGTCGGGCAAAACACCGGCAGAATGACATCATCGAGACGAGTTTGGTTGACCCGCGCGGAACAATCCGCCGCGGGTTTTTTCGTTCTCGATCTCGCAATCGGACGGCGGCGGCGCATTGCGGCCACGCACTCGTCAAACCTGGAGCGCCGATCGGCGCGCCGTCGTCCGAACCATTGCTGGCCGTGCACGCGCGAACGTGCCGGCCCGCGGCGCCGGGCGTGCGCCCGCGCCGCTGCGGTCTCCGGGACACGGAGATAGGGTTCGCGCCCGAAACGATGGCGCCTCATGGCGCGATCTGCCGCGCATTTTATCGACAAGGAGAGATGATGACCGCCTACCTGATATCGCTGGCCGTCGCGGGCCTCGTTGCCATCGTGCTGTGGGAGACGTTCTCGTGAGCGACGACATCATCGAGGGTGAGCTCGAGCCTGCACCGGTCCGGTTGCCCGCGCGCGGGAGGACGGCGCGCGCGCGTAACCTGACGGAGATCCGCTCGCTCGCGCGCAGCCACACCAGGACGGCCATCAGGGTGCTGGTCGGCGTCATGCGCAGCGAGGAAGCAACGCCCGCGGCACGTGTCTCGGCCGCCAATGCCATCCTCGATCGCGGTTGGGGCAAGGCCGCACAGCCCGTCGAGAACGGCCAGGACGGCGTGCTGGAATTGATCCACCGGATCGAGCGCATCATCGTGCATCCGTCGAGCTCGAGTGGCGGTGATGCCGTCACGACGCTCGAGATGTCGGAGATCCCGATCTGCGATCGCGCCTCGATTGAGCGTTGACCCGTCGGGCAAAACACTCGCAGAATGGCATCATCGACAGAAGTTGGTGTTGCCCGCGCGGAAGCAATCCGGCGCGGGTTTTTGTTTGATGCGGTCGGCAGTTCCTGGTCTGATTATCGCCCGGCCTAGGCACAGCACGTGGCCGCTGCAAGTACGAGGTATTTCATGAAATTCTGCACATACGCGACCTTGAATCGTCGAAATGATTTCTGATTCAGTGAGGCCGTCCGACTTTTCAGGAGGGGGCAATGTCGACGAGGAGAACCGGGGCCACAGCGATCGTAGCTGCATGCGTTGTCGCGACGATTAGACAGACGAGGAACGGGCGCCGGGGAAGAGGCCGATTGTGCCGACCATGGACGCCGGCAACAAGCGCACGATCGACATGCGCGAGGTGATCAACGGCCTGATGGATGTGCCGAGCGCCGGCAGGATGATAATCTACCCCCGCCCGGATAGCATCTGCGCTTCTCACAATCAGCCCGCGGGGCGCAATCATGGACACTGAGCAACTCGTGGATGCGATCCCTGCGATCAATAAATTCTCGACGGTCGCATCTATCGCATGCGTGCTTCCAACATACTTTCTTCGTCTTCAGCTTGCGACTTATAGGCTCGTCCTGACATTGGGGATTGTCTTCGGTCTTTCGACGTGGGTGGTCGGAATGGCAACGGTCCTTTGGCCGCTTCCGCATCAGTTTGCCCGATGGATTGTTCTCTTTCAGCTCGTTATCTTTTCGCCGTTCGTTATTGTTCTCATTACGATACTTGCATGCATTAGGCGCGTAACCCGTGTCGGCTTATGGAGCACGGTAGTTCTGGCTTGCGTTATTTTCGACTGGCTTGGAATTTCCGGACTCATCCTGGCTCTTTCGTAGTGCCCCCCAATCCGAATTGAAACGCATATCGGAGATGAGTCATGGACGTCGATCAATTCTTAGAAGCGATCCCTGTGACTAATAACGTCTCGACTATCGCTTCTATCCTATGCGTGCTTCCAACATACTTTCTTCGTCTTCAGCCTGCGACCTATAGGGTTGTTCTGTCATTGGGGATTGTTTTCGGTCTTTCGATATTTGCGATTGCAATGACAGTGGTTCTTTGGCCGCTTTCGCACGAATATCATCGATTGTTTGTATTCCATATATTTGCTTATTCTTCGCCGCTTGTCGTCGTCCTCATCGCAATACTTGCATGCATCAAGCACGTAACCCATGTCGGCTTATGGAGCACCGTGGTCCTGGTTAGCGTCGTCCTCGACTGGGCTGGAATCTCAATGCTCATCCTTGCCCTTTCGTAGAGCCCCGCGACCGTTAAAGCGCCGTACCTGGCAAGAAGAGTGAGAGACCGTCATGGCGAGTAAGCTTCCATCCTATACGCAAGGTAATCTGGCTCTGGTCCGAGGGATGACGTCTCAGATCGCCGCTGCGGCGGCGAGATACGGAGTGCCTGCCGAAGCGATCGCCGGCGCGTTGGTTCAAGAGCGGTTTGACCAGACGGACTCTTTGACGAATTACGCGAGGATGGTCGGCTCTTCCCTCGTTGCACGTGAATTCCTTGACAGGAGGTTCATTGACGGAAGAGAACGAAACCGATTGCATCCCACGCAAGGAGCCTCCGATATTATTCTGGATAAGTACAACGCCGATCCAAATGCGATGACGGTTGGAAGGGACATCAGGAAGAAAATCAAAAATCCTCTGCTCGTCGATTATGGCCCTACTGGAATGAAGTTCCAGAACGCCATTCGGGCAGTTCTCAATAACCCAGATGATCCCGCCTTCGCGCCATATGTTAAGGATCTATATTCGGCCGGCGTCGCTTTGCATAAAGGCAGCGATCAAGCCCTCATGGCATCAACCATCGGCGCATATTTGCGTGAAGGTGCTCGAAACTATCAGTCCAACATGAGCGTCAATGGCGATCTGACGACCGGGATCGACGCCTGGACACGTCTGGACCCGTCGACTCGAAATGCATTGCTTGTCCAATTCTACAAGCAAGGTCCGACACCGAAGCTCGCGCTGAAAAATTCGATGATCGCGGCGCAGAACGGTGTCCCCTATGTTCCCCGGATAGGTGTTGACGGCGCCGGAGCAACGTATCTCGCAAACGAACCTGCGATCATTCGAGCGTTGGCTGATGGGCCAGCTAGCTTCTCCGACCGCTGGAATGCGATCAACGACCGCGCGGGACGTGACTACCAGCGGTCTGTCAGGAATCCCGCAGATGGGTTCACGAATCCCGCGTCTCGTGCTGACGTGCAGCCATCAGTCGATCTCAACCCGGGCCCGCCCGCATACATTTCGGAGTATCTAGGGTATCTGCGAGACGCGGATCGCGTGCCTCGGACCCGTCCCGAAGACGTGCGGGTTCTGAGGAGAATGCCCGCCGGAAAGTCGGATCGATCCGTCTTCAATTCGAGCGACGGTGCGCCGGTGCCTTTTGTCTCTCCCGACGAGTCGTTTCCGCTCTCGCCACAAAGCGACTTCGAGAGGCGGTTCGGCTCGTGGCCGGCACCTGCCGGCGGCGTCCTTGCTGGTGTCTATCAAGCTCCGCAAAGCCCCTCCGACTCACTGAACAACGAAGACTGGTCCGCGATGTGGCGCAGGCGCACTGGCCTGCCTTAGGGCGAGCGAGCGTATCCATTGTCCATCTTCAAGAGCCCGACGGCCGAGATCATCGAGCCGCTGCTGATGCCCGCGCGGACAAGGCGTTTACGGCGGGCGCGGCGCTGCGCGCGATACTTGATCTACCAGGCATCTCGATTTGAGATTCGGATTGATCGGTTGACCCGTCGGGCAAAACACTGGCAGAATGGCGTCATCGACAGAAGTTGGTGTTGCCCGCGCGGTGCAATCCGGCGCGGGCTTTTAATTCGATGCCTCGGCTAATTCCTGGTCTGCTTGCCGGTCCGGCGCTGCCCGGCATAGGCGCGTTGCACCTGGTCGCTGCAATAGGACAGCTTTCGGCCGCCGCCGGTGAAATGTCCATCCTTGATGATCCAGAGGATGACGGTCTTGTCATCGATCTTCTTGAACATCAGGTTCTCGCGGTCCTGAATGGTGTTCGGGTCCTGCACGCTGACGGCTTCAGGGTCTGAAGGAGCTCGCAATGTGCAGGCGGCGTCGACCCTGACGGTGTCGGGAAGCTGAACACGCGTGCGGCGGATATCGCACTTGTTAGAGGCAGTAACGATCGACTTCCTGGCGAACGCAACGACCGTGTCGCTGAATCTCGTGCAACGGTCCTCGAAATCGGCACCCACCGCGGCGTAGACGCCATCTTGCGGATGAGCGCTCTTGAGAGTGAGTTCCTCTTCGGCCTTCCGCTTGGCTTCTTCGGCCTTCTGCTTGGCCTCTGCCTTGGCTCTCAGCGTGGCCTCAGCAAGCGCGCGCTGTGTCTTCAGAGGGCAGTAGGCCGCACGCCAGGGAGAATCCTTGAGCTTCCCATTCAGGCTCTTCTGGACGGAGATCGCCGCCGCATCGAGCCGTTTGATGAAAATGACCTCGTTGAATTTTCTGTTCGCCCAGTTGGGATCGCGAGGGTTGAGGTTCTGTGCTAGATTGTAATCGTCACAGACCATGTCAACCTTCAGCGAGCCCGGGCCGAGGTCGGTGATCTTCTTGACGTCGCAGATCCATTCGTAACCGCTGACCGATTTCCCGCCGAGATCGATTATCAGGCCGCCGCTTTCATCGCAGTTCGACTGGAAATTCTTGCCAGGTTCGGCGTAGACACCGGGCTTGGGACGCCATTTGTCCAATGTCGGAGCGAGCGGCTCCTGTGCGAGGGCAGGAAGTGCTAGAGCGACCAGCGTAGCCGCAGAGATAGCCTGACCGAGAATTCTGCGACGAATGACTCTGTTCACGCAAGTCCCCTCATTCCTCGACGCATGCCGCATGTCTTTCATGAAACCACCGCGCGCGAAATAGTTAATGGATTAACAAGAGTTGAGCAAGCTGTCGCCCGCTGGCGAAACGGCGAGGACAGCTGCTTGTCAATTCGCGTGAAGCCCTCTCGCTTTCAGAAGGATTCTCAGCATGTGGGATGACATGATGCGACGTATTCTTCAGCCCGCCAGGGGCATCTCGCCTCATGTTACGAGTCCATACGGCGCGGTGACAGGTAGGCCGCGTGGATCAAGCAACCCGCACCGGGGCATCGATTTCAATTATGTTGGTGGTCAAAGCGCTCGGCTGAACACGAACCACCCGGAGTTGCGGTCTCCCGTGAATGGCGTCGTTGAGAGCGCCGGTGATGATCAATGGGGAACAATCTCAATCAGAGACAATAACGGCTTGCGGCATCAGATCCTGCATACCAACTCTCGGCACGTTAAGGTCGGCGATGTGGTTGCGGCGGGCCAAGTGATTGGCACGATGGGTAATACCGGTCTTTTTGATATGAAGGGCAATCCAGGGCACCACCACGTCCATTATCAAATCAAGGATCGCGCAGGTAATGTTCTTGACCCCGGTGCGTTTGCGGATGCACTGGGACCGTTCGATCCAATTCCCGCGCCGGCCTACGTTCCGGAGTATCAGCGGTATCTGCAAAACGCGGATATGGTGCCGCGGATCCGTCCCGAAGATGTGCGGATCCTGAGGAGGATGCCTGCCGGAAAATCGGATCAATCCGCTTTCAACTCGAATGATCCCGTACCGGTGGTGCCCGCTATTCCGCCCGATGCTTCGTTTCCATCTTCGCCACAATCCGACTTCGAAAGACGGTACGGAAATTGGCCTTCGCCTTCCGCAGGCGGTGTCTTTGCTGGCTTCAATCAAGTGCCGCAGCGACAATCCGACACTCCGGACAACGAGGACTGGTCCGCGATGTGGCGCAGGCGCACCGGCCTGCCTTAGGGCGAGCAATCGCATCTAGCGTCCATCCTGAAAATCCCGACGGTCGAGATCTTTAAGCCGTTACTGATACCCGCGCGCTACAAGGCGTTTCCGGCTGACGCGGCGCTGCGCTCGATACTTGATCCATCGGGCATCTCGAATTGAGATGGATTGATCGGTTGACCCGTCGGGCAAAACACTGGCAGAATGGCATCATCGGCAGAAGTTGGTGTTGCCCGCGCGGATGCAATCCGGTGCGGGTTTTCTTTTGATGCCTTCTAATTCCTGGTCTGCTTATCGGCCGGACGCCGCCCGCCATAAGCGCGCTGCACCTGGTCGCTGCAATAGGACAGCTTTCGGCCGTCGCCGGTGAAGCGCCCGTTGTCGATGATCCAGAGGATGACGGTCTTGTCGTCGATCTTCTTGAACATCAGGTTCTCGCGGTCCGGAGTCGTGTCCACATTTTGTACGGTGACGGCGTCTCTGTCTGGAGCCGGCTGCAATTTACAATCGGCGCCCACTCTGACGGTATCGGGAAGCTGAACCCGCGTCCTTTCGATCTTGCAAATGTTCGAGGCAGTCGTGATCGACTTTCCGGAGAACGCAACGACGGTGTCGTTGAACTTGGTGCAGCGCTCCTCGAAACCGGCGCCGGCCGCCGCGTAGACGCCGTCCCGCGGATGGGCTTCCTTGAGGGTCCGCTCCTGGTCGGCCTTCCGCTTTGCTTCCAACTTGGCTCTCAGCGTGGCTTCGGCAATCGCGCGCTGTGTCTTCAGAGGGCAGTAGGCGGCACGCCAGGGAGGATCTTTGACCTTCCCGTTCAAACTTTTCTGAACGGAGATCGTCGTATCATCGATCCGCTTGACGAACATGACTTCGTTGAATTGCCTGTTCTCCCAATTGGGATCGCGAGGATTGAGGTTTTGCGCCAGATTGTAGTCGTCGCAGACCATTCCGACCTTCAGCGAGCCTGGCGCGAGATCGATGACCTTTTTGACTTTGCAGCCCCATTCGTAACCGTTGATCGATTTCTCGCCAAGATCGATGGTAAGATCGCCGCTTTCATTGCAGGACGATTGGAAATTCTTGCCGAGCTCCGCATAGACGCCGGACTTCGGGCGCCATTTTTCGGCGGTCATCGGAGATGCTTCTCGAGCAACAGCCGACAGATCGGTTGTCGACGTCAGAAGAACGATGATCGCCATGAACGACGCGCCACGTCTTCTCTCATCAGGGCCCACGAATCGCTCCCGCGTTTGGATGTCGAGCCGTTCGCCGACATGTTGCAGCTTTGCGTTCAGAATAGTGGAACAGCCACAAGTTGAGCAAGAGGGTTCGCTCGTGCGCGGTATCGCGCGCGGGTCTCAAGACTATGCTTCGCAGCATTGGAGAGTGGAATGTCTTGGCATGATGCCTTGCGGCGAATGTTACCCCCACTTGCGGGTTTCGAGCCTCACACAACGAGCCCATATAATGCGACACGGGACCGTGGCACTTCACCCCATCAGGGCGTAGACGGAAATTACAACGTCGGCCCGAATGGGCAGCGGGGAATCAATCTGAAGCACCCTGTGTTGCGCTCCCCAGTCGACGGCATCGTGACAAACGCGGGCGAAGGTACGGCCGGTAGAATCGCGATCAGAGACGCAAATGGCATATCGCACGAGCTTCGGCACACGCACCGCAGATTTGTCAACGTAGGCGATCCGGTCGTTGCTGGGCAACTGGTCGGCACGATGGGTAATACAGGCGTGATCCAACCGTATATCGAAAGCGGCGATCATCATCTTCATTATCAGTTGAAGGACCCCGCCGGTCGTGGACTCAATCCTCAGGCGTACTGGGAGCGGCAAGGACCAATAGATCCAAATCCGGCGGCTCATGCCTATGTTGACGAGTATCGCCACTATATGCGCGATGCAGGCGCCATTCCTGCAACGTCTCGAAAAGATGTGAGAGTTCTGAGGGGAATACCCGACCGCGCAACGGAGCGGTCGTCATTCAATTCGAAGCCCGTTGAGGTGCCCTACAGCGGCTCCAATTCTTCCCGTCCATCCGCTATTGAAAACCATTTCAGGAGGCTTCTTGGACTTTGGCCGCCTTTCTCGGAGCACGACGCCTCTCCCGACTTGACCCGAACCCAACAAGGCCAATCCGAGACCTTCGACAACGAAGACTGGTCCGCGATGTGGCGCAGGGCGCACTGGCCTGCCCTAGGGCGAGCGAGCGCAGCCATTGTCCATCCTTAGAATTCCAACGGCGAAGATCTTCGAGCCATTGCTGCAACCGGTCCGCTACAAGGGCGTTTATGGCGGACGCGGCTCGGGCAAATCGCATTTCTTCGGCGAGCTCCTGGTCGAGACCTGCCAGGCCGAGCGCGGCACGCTCGCGGTCTGTATTCGCGAGGCGCAGCGCACGCTGGCGCAATCGTCCAAGCGTCTGATAGAAGGCAAGATTGCAAGCCTTCGCCTCGGGCATGGCTTCAAGCTGTTCAGCGACAAGATCGAGACGCCCGGCGACGGGCTCATCATTTTCCGCGGACTTCAGGATCACACGGCCGACTCGATCAAATCCCTGGAGGGATTTCGCATTGCCTGGATCGACGAGGCGCAATCCTTGAGCGCGCGCAGCCTCGCGCTGCTGCGGCCGACGATCCGTGCCAAGGACTCCGAGCTGTGGGCGAGCTGGAACGGCCTTCAGCGCAGATTGATGCGTGTCGTCGAGGCAAGGGGACGGCGGTTCGGCTGGGACAGCATCGTTTCCGACACAACGGACAACGCAGTATCCGCCAACAACTTCATCCAGGCAGGCTATCGGCTCTTCGAGCCCGAGACGCCATGGGCGTGGGCGCATACGCTCTATTGGAGAAAGCGGCTTCGCTGAGCGGGGTTTCCGCCGCACGGAACGTGTCGCATGGAATGGGCAGTACGCGATGTAGCGCGACCTCGCATAGTTGGAACGTCCGAGGACCCGGCAGCCTGGCGGCTGCGGGGTCCCTTTTGCGTACTGAAGCGATGTGGGCGGGGGACTTGCGAAGACGGAGGCGCCGGGCTTTAAGTTTGCTCTTGCGGGAAATTCGGCGGCCATAAGCCGATGTAAGGAGCGCTATCGATGCCCACCAAACCTCAATTGCCGGAACGTTCAATGAGAGGGACAGGCGAGCCGGCTGCGCTCGATGGTCTATTGGTCGTCGATTTTACGCGGGTGGTCGCCGGACCGGCCTGTACCCAGACGCTTGCCGATTTCGGCGCGCACGTCATCAAGATCGAGAATCCCGACGGCGGCGACGACACGCGCGCCTACGAGCAGGCCGAAATCGGCGGCGAAAGCGCCGCCTTTCTCAGCCTGAACCGCAACAAGCGTGGCATTGCGCTCGATCTTGCCGTGCCGGAGGCCCGCCAGATCGCGATCGACCTGATCCGCAAGGCGGATGTGGTCGTCGAGAATTTCTCGAGCGGGGTCATGAAGAAGTTCGGGCTCGACTATGAGTCGGTCGCGCCGCTCAATCCACGGCTAGTGTATTGCTCGATCTCCGCCTACGGACGCACTGGACCGTTCGCCTCGCGGCCTGGCTTCGATCCCATCACGCAGGCGGAAAGCGGCTTCATGTCGCTCAACGGATTTGCCGACGGCCCGGCGGTGCGCACCGGCCCGCCCATCGTGGACATGGCGACTGGGATGTCCGCCTGCAACGCCATTCTGCTTGCGCTGCTGGCACGCGACCGGCTCGGCCGCGGGCAGCATGTCGAAGTCGCCCTGTTCGACGTCGCGATCGGAATGACCGGTTTCTATGGGATGGCCTACCTCATCAACGGCGAAAACCCCGGTCGCTTCGGGAATTCGCCGAGCGGGTCACCCACGGTCGGGGTCTATGAGGCCTCTGACGGACCGCTCTACATGGCCTGCGCCAACGACCGGCTCTACCGACGGCTCGTGGTCGAGGTGCTGAACCGGCCCGATCTCATTACCGATCCGCAGTTTGCGACGCGCAAGGCCCGTTCGGAGAACAAGGAGCTCCTCCGGGCTGCCATTGCGGATGTTTTCGCGAGCGATACCCTCGAGAACTGGATGGCAAAGATGAAGCTGGCCAATATTCCGGTGGGCTATCTCCGGACAGTCGAAGAGGGCTTCAATGCGCCCGAGGCTCGTGAGCGCCATCGCCTGAGCCGGATTCCGCACCCCACGGCTGAATGGGTGCCGAACATCGAGCCGCCGATCTTGATGAGCCTGACCGGCGCGATCGATCCCGTTGCGGCCCCGCTGTTGGGCGAGCACACGAAGCAAGTCCTGCAGGATACGCTCGGCTACGACGAACGTCGGATCGCGGAGTTCGCCGAGAAAGGCGCCTTTGGCGCGGTCAAGCCCCCAACTTCGGCTTGAGAGATCCCTCGGCTTGATTTGGCAAAGGTCCCGCCGCATAAATGTGTGAGAGCGAGGGACCCGAATGGCGCCTGGCCAGGAGCCAAGCATGATCCAGACCGCCGGCCGACAAGCCGGTGGAGAGGTCTATGCGGCCATGATTGCGAAGGCTGGGGCGCTCCTGCCGCGACTGAGAGAGCGCGCGGCGCGGACGGAAGAGCTGCGGCATCTTCCGCCGGAAACGGAAGGGGATCTCCACGACACCGGCCTGTTCCGAATGCTCCAGCCGGCCCGGGTCGGCGGCGCCGAGCTCGACTACGTCGCCCTCGTCGATTGCGCAGAGTTGCTCGGAAAGGCGGATGCGTCGGTCGCCTGGAATTTCGCCAACCTGGCGAGCCATCACTGGATGCTCGGCATGTTCGAGCAGAAGGCGCAGGATCTGGTCTGGGGCGGTGATCCGGACACGCTGATCGCATCCTCGTTCATTTTTCCGGCTGGACGGGCCACGCGGGTCGAGGGCGGATACCGGCTGCATGGCAGCTGGCCGTTCTCGTCCGGCGTTGCCTCCTGCGAATGGAACATGCTTGCGAGCGTGGTCTATTCCGACGATGAGGCTGATGGCATCGAATATCGAATCTTCCTGTTGCCGAAAAGCGATTACAAGGTGCTGGACACCTGGAATGTCGCCGGATTGCGCGGGACGGGGTCCTGCGACGTGGAGGTCAGGGAGACCTTCGTGGCCAGCCACATGACGGTCGCGGTCGGTGATCTCTCTGGTGGGCCGACGCCGGGAAGCAAGGTCAATCCGAATCCGCTCTATACGCTGCCGGTGTTCTCACTCTTCCCATACGTCCTTTCCGGTGTCGCGCTCGGGAATGCTCGAGCGTGTCTCGACGACTATACCGAGGTCGCCCGTCATCGCATTTCGACCTACAACCGCGCCAAGCTGAGCGATTTCCAGAGCACGCAGATCAAGATCGCGGAGGCCTCGGCCAAGATCGACGCCGCACGCCTGATCATGCGGTCGGTCTGCCTCGATGCCATGGCAGGCGCGCGGCGGGGTCATATCCCCGACATGGCGACCAAAACCCGGTATCGGCGCGATGGATCCTTCTCGGTGAACTTGTGCACGGACGCGGTCTCGATGCTGTTTGCCGCGAGCGGCGCGCGGGGTCTGTTCACGAGCGGCGTCTTGCAGCGGCAATTCCGCGACGCGCACGCGATCAATTCGCATCTGGCGTTCAACTTCGACGCGGCAGGAACCAATTATGGACGTGTAGCCCTGGGCCTGCCGTCCGAGAATCTCACGCTGTGAGGCCCGGTCGATGAATGATCAGCCGAGGCAGCCCGGCGCTCCCGATCCCGCCAACGAGCTCGCGAGCGACAGTTCGCAGATCGATCCCCGCGACTTTCGCAACGCGCTCGGCACTTACGCGACGGGCGTGACGATCATCACGGCCGCCGCGCCTGACGGCAAGCCCTACGGATTGACGTGCAATTCGTTCGCCTCGGTCTCGCTCAATCCACCACTGGTGTTGTGGAGCCTCGTCGTCTATTCCTCCAGCCTGACCATCTTCCAGAACGCCAGCCATTTTACCGTCAATGTTCTTGGCGCTTCGCAACAAGCGCTTGCGAACAAGTTCGCGAAATCATCGGACGACAAGTTCACCGGCGTCGACTGGGCGCCTGGCCTCGGCGGGGCGCCCGTGCTCGCCGAGAGCGTCGCCAGTTTCCAATGCCGCTCAGCGAATCGCTACTATGGCGGCGACCACGTCATCTTTCTCGGTGCGGTCGAGGCCTACACCTACACTGCGAAAGAGCCGCTGCTTTTCGCGCGAGGGACGTTCGGTCGCTTCATAGCCGACGATGAGCGGAAAAAGTCGCCATGAGGCGCTTCAGCTCGCCCCAGACCGGTGCTCTGTCGCCGAAAGCTTGTAGATCTCCAATGCGTCCGCTTCCGCGCCGCGCGCGGCCTTCGCCAGCCTGAACAGTTGTCCGGCAAGCGAGGCCATCGGGACCGGAGTCGAGGTCGCCTGCGCGACATCGGCGACCGTATCGAGGTCCTTGAGCATCGTTGCGATGTGGCCGAGCGGGGGGCTGTGAATGCCCTGCGCCATCCTCGGCACGAACAGCTGGAGTGGAATGGAATCCGCAAAGCCTCCGGCGAGCGCTTCGGGCAACCGGTTGGCGTCGATACCCGCGTTCACGGCCAAGCGCGTTGCTTCCGCGAGAACCGCCATCGCGCAACCGACGATCACCTGATTGCACAACTTCGTGGTCTGGCCGGCGCCGGTTGGGCCCATGTGGGTGAATCGGCGGGCCATGGACAGCACATAGGGCCGCACCCTCTCGATGTCGCCGGCTTCTCCGCCGGCCATGATCGCCAGCGTGCCTTCTTCCGCACCTTTCGTGCCCCCGGACACCGGCGCGTCGATCCAGCCCGCCCCATTCGCCTCTTTCAGTCGCGCTGCGAGATCGCGAGCAGCGTCCGGATGTATGGACGAGAAGTCGACGACGAGCTTGCCTGCGCCGGGCGCAGCCGCCAGGCCTTCGGGCCCGAAAATCACCTCTTCGACGGCGGTAGCGTCCGTGACGCACATGAAGACAATGTCCGAATTCACCAGAACGTCGCGAGGTGTCATCGCACGCTTGGCGCCGGCAGCGACGAGGGGAGCCACCTTGCCCTCCGACCGGTTCCAGATAGCGACCTGATAACCTGCCTTGAGCAGGCGTCGGGTCATCGGCGTGCCCATGAGTCCCAGGCCGAGATAACCAAGCTTCTCGGTGCCTCGCGGGTTTGCCTTGCTCTCATCAGCCACAGGTTGTCTCCTTCGGTCCATTCCGACGCCGCATTACCATACATGGCGCATCGCGCGGCGAAACCGCCCGGCCTGCATGGCTTGCCTGATTGTTTGAACCATGAAACATTTGACGAGGTCGGGTTGGGGGCGCCTGTCGGCGCCGGAGCAGCGGAGTGGCACGATGCGAACCGTTTCGAAGTGGATCCTGGCTTTGGGGGCAGCAGCCGCCGTGAGCGCGGGCGCAAGCCCATCATGGGGGCAGCAGACGATCCGCGTCGGCTGGACGATTCCGGCGGAGGAATCCAAGTACTGGATGATGCGCAGGCCAGCTGAATTTCCCAATCTAGGCAAGACCTACAATATCGAATGGACCCAATTTCAGGGCACCGCGCCGATGACGCAGGCATTGGCGGCCGGTGCGTTGGACTGTGCGACCCAGGCGCCGCTGTCGCTCTCCAACGGTGTCGTCGGCGGCAATCTCAAGGCCTATATCGTCGCGCAGCACGTTTTCGAGAAGCCTGGCGGCTTCTCGGTCTACTGGGCCGTCAAGGATGACTCGCCGATCAAGACAATTGCCGATCTCAAGGGCAAGACGGTGGGCATCTCGGTGATTGGTGGTGGGACGCAGGGCCCGTTCAACCTGCTCCTGAAGCAGAATGGCGTCGATCCCGCCAAGGACATCAAGCTGGTCGAGGTTGGTTTCGCCGTCTCCGAGGACGCGCTGCGCCAAGGCCGCGTCGATGCGGTCAACATGAACCAGCCGTTTGCCGCGCGCGCAGAGGCAAAGGGCGGCACAAGGAAGCTGTTTTCGCTGTCCGAGGCCATGCCGAACATCGTGCACATCCTGGAAGCCTGCCGTGCCGATTTCGTCGACAAGAACCCGGAACTGGTCAAAGCCTATGTCCGCGACATCACGTCAGGCATGAAGAAAGCGCTGGCCAACCGAGAGGAGACCTTGAAAGTGGTGTCCGAAGTGCTGAAGGCGCCCGTTCCGGTGCTCGAGACCTATTTGCTCAAGGACAACGATTTCGGCCGCGATCCGGGCGCCGCGCCGAACTTCCCCGCGATCCAGAAGATGCTGGATATCTATGCAGAGACGGGAATGCTGCCTAAGCTGGATGTCGCACAGTTCAAGCATCCGTCGATCGTCGCGCCGCTGCAATAGAAGCAGGATGGGTGATTGAACGACAATCGTGGCGTTCCGGGTCCTCCGGGACGCTGCATGAAGAAGATGCACATATGAAGAAGCTGCGATCACGGGTTACGACAGATGGGCTCGACCGGGCCCCGCATCGTGCATTCATGCGTGCCATGGGGCTCGATGACGCTGCGATTGCCAAGCCGATGGTGGGCATCGTCAGCATGAAGGGCGAGCAGACGCCCTGCAACATGACCCATGACTTTCAGGTGGCTGCAGCCAAAACCGGAATCGAGGAGGCCGGCGGCACGCCGCGGGAGTTTTCGACGATCTCGGTGTCCGACGGCATCAGCATGAATCATGAGGGGATGAAGTTCTCGCTGTTCTCGCGGGAGCTGATCGCCGACTCGATCGAGGCTGTCGTTCACGGCCTGGCCTATGATGCGTTGATCGGATACGGCGGATGCGACAAGACGCTTCCCGGCGTCATGATGGGCATGGTTCGCTGCAATGTACCGTCCATTTTCATCTATGGCGGCAGCTCGCTTCCGGGTCGCGTGGACGGGCGGACGCTCACGGTGCTCGACTCCTACGAGGCTGTCGGCAGCTTCATGACCGGTGAGATCGACGGCGCGACCCTCGAGCGGATCGAGCGTGCCTGCCTGCCGACGATTGGCGCATGCGCTGGCCAGTTCACCGCGAACACCATGGGAATGGTTTCGGAGGCGATGGGGCTGACCATTCCCAACGTCTCGATGGTGCCCGGTGTTTATTCCGAGCGCGCCCAGATCTCGCGACGCGCCGGACGCCTCATCATGGAGATGCTGAAGCGTGGCGGGCCGTTGCCGCGCGACATCGTGACGCGGAAATCCCTGGAGAACGGCGCAGCAATCGTCGCCGCAACGGGCGGCTCGACCAACGCCGCGCTGCACCTGCCGGCGATAGCGAACGAAGCCGGGATTGCATTCACCATCGATGATGTGGGCGAAGTCTTTGCCAGGACGCCGCTGATCGGAAATCTACGGCCGGGAGGCAAATACACGGCGAAGGATGTCTACGACATCGGCGGTGCTGCGGTCATCATTCGCGAGCTGATCAAAAGCGGTCATATCGATGGCCGCTGCATCACGATCACAGGCCACACGCTTGCTGAAGAATATGGCGCTGCTAACGGGCCCGACGGAGAGGTCGTGTATGCGGCTGGTGCGCCGATCATGCCTGACGGCGGCGTCGCGGTGTTGAAGGGAAATCTCTGTCCCGATGGTGCGGTGATCAAGGTAGCTGGCCTGAAGAGCCAGTTTTTCGAAGGTGTCGCGCGAGTTTTCGAGGATGAAGAGGCCTGCGTCGCCGCGGTTCGCGACCGCAGCTACAAGGCGGGCGAGGTTCTCGTGATTCGCAATGAGGGGCCGGTCGGCGGTCCCGGCATGCGCGAGATGCTCGGCGTCACAGCGCTCATCTACGGTCAGGGCATGGGCGAAAAAGTGGCGCTGATCACCGATGGCCGGTTCTCCGGCGCAACCCGCGGCATGTGCATCGGCTACGTGTCGCCCGAGGCTTTTGTGGGCGGTCCCTTGGCGCTCGTTCGCGACGGTGACAGGATCCGGATTGATGCCGCAAACCGCCGGATGGATGTCCTGCTCGACGAGCAGGAACTCGCCGCTCGGCAACTTAACTGGACGCAACGTCCGCCCCGGCACCGCGCAGGTGCGCTCGCCAAATATGCGCGCCTGGTCGGGCAGGCTCCGGGCGGCGCCGTGACGCATGAAGGCCCGGCGGAATGGCCCTGGTTCGAATGACGCGCCGCACTTGTGCGAGAATAACGGCCTGTCTGGCAGGCTTCTTGCTAAGCTCATTGCGCTGAATGTTGGTCCGAGCGAGGCGGAAGGCGGGATGATGGCAGTGCCTGCGAGATCGAGCGAATGGGTGAGACCGGTGGCGCGACAAGAGCCGGCTTCTGCGATCATCGAGATCGACCGCGTCTCTCAGGTCTTCCAGACCTCGGCGCGCAAAGATCATGTGGCGCTTTCGGACATCTCCCTGACGATCGAGGAGGGCGCCTTCGTTTCCATCCTTGGCCCGTCCGGTTGCGGCAAGTCGACATTGCTCTACATTGTCGGCGGCTTCGTCAGCCCGACCAGCGGCGCGGCGAAGATGAAGGGGCGGGCGATCACGGGACCGGGGCCGGATCGCGGACCGGTGTTCCAGGAGTTTGCCCTGTTTCCCTGGAAGACCGTGCTGGGCAATGTGATGTATGGCCCACGCCAGCAGGGGATACGCACCGCCGAGGCCGAGGCGCAGAGCAGGGCCTTGATCGAGATGGTTGGTCTCAAGGGCTATGAGAATTTCTACCCCAAGGAGTTGTCGGGCGGCATGAAGCAACGCGTGGCGCTGGCGCGGACGCTTGCTTATCATCCTGAAGTGCTGCTGATGGACGAGCCGTTCGGCGCGCTCGATGCGCATACAAGGACGCGCCTGCAGAACGATCTGCTGAACATCTGGGAGCGTGACCGCAAGACCGTGCTGTTCGTTACCCATTCGGTCGACGAAGCTGTCTTCCTCTCCGACAAGGTCGTCATGATGTCGAAATCGCCTGGTCGAATCCGGCAGGTCATCGACATTGATCTGCCGCGACCGCGCCGCCGCAACGAGCTGTTGCTCGACCCCCGCTATCAGAAGTACGTGGTCGATATCGAGCGAATGTTCGACGAGAGCGACGAAGCCGGGCCCGACCTATGATGTCATCGGCTGCCATGGCCAAGCGCGCCGCACCGGTGTTGGCCTGCATCGGATTGCTGGCGGTGTGGCAGGTTGCGTCGCTGGCGCTGAAGAACGACAGCTTTCCGACGGCGATCGAAGCGATCAGGGCGGTCCCGAGCATTCTCGGGGACAAAGAATCCCTGATTAACATTTTGGCCTCGCTCCGGCGCATGGCGATGGGATTTGGCGCGGCCGTGCTTTTCTCGATTCCTCTCGGACTCTTGATGGGACGTAACGCTGCGGTGGCGGCCTTTTTCAATCCGCTCCTGATGGTGATCTACCCGGTGCCCAAGGCGGCGTTGATGCCGATCATCATGCTGTGGCTGGGGGTCGGCGATCTCACGAAGACATTGGTGATCTTCCTCGGTGTCAGCCTGCCCGTGATCTACCACAGCTTCCAAGGCGCCAAGGCGGTCCAGGAGAAGATGCTGTGGTCGGGCGCTGCGATGGGGCTTTCGCCGCTGCAACGCCTGGTGCGCATCGTGCTGCCGGCGGCGCTCCCGGAGATTCTCACAGGGTGCCGTACTGGATTGGTGCTGGCATTGATCACAATGATCACCAGCGAGATGATTGCGCGCCAGTCCGGCGCCGGGAACATCCTGTTCAACGCGCTCGACATGGGCCAATACGACACGGTCTTTGCGATGATCATCATCGTGGGCGCGATGGGAATCTGCCTCGACGCGATCTTCGAGCGGGTGCGCGCAAGACTGGTGCGCTGGTCCGAACCTCAGTTCGACATGCCGCTGAGTTTCTCATGATGCCACGGTATCTCTCCCAAAATGTCGCCCTTGGAATTGCCCCGATCGCGATGGTGGTCGCGTTGTGGCAGGGCCTGGTGTCTTTCGGCTTCGCGCCGGCAGTTCTGCTGCCGCCGCCAGGCTTCGTCTTCGGCCGGCTGCTCCAGCAGCTTGTGACTTCAACATTCCAGCAGGAGATCGCGGCGACCCTGATCAGGCTGTTTGCCGGCTTCGCGATTGCAGTCGTGATCGGTGTCAGTGTCGGCATCGCCGCTGCCGCCAGTCCAGCGATCAACGCGGTTGTCCGGCCGATCGTGCGGGTCCTGGCGCCTTTGCCCAAGGTCGCGCTCTATCCGGCGTTGCTGCTGCTGCTCGGATTTGGTCATGGATCGAAGATCACCCTCGTGGCTGCCGACGCGCTTTTTCCGATTTTGCTCTCGACCTATTACGGTGCATCGACGGTCGAGCAGAAGCTGATCTGGTCGGCCATGGCGGCGGGAACGCCGCGCCGCGAAATTCTCTTCAAAGTGGTGCTGCCGGCAGCGATGCCATCGATCCTGACCGGGTGCCGGATCGGCCTTGTCATTTCCTGCATCGTGGTGTTTCTGGCCGAGATGATCACGTCGACGGACGGATTGGGGCACGCGCTTGTGACGGCAGCAAGAACCTTCCAGGCCGTGGACATGTTCGTTCCGCTGATCACGATCTCGCTGTTGGGGTTGATCCTGAATGCCTTGCTGAGCGCCCTGCGATCGTACCTCTTGCGCGGCTTTCCAGAAGCGTGATCTGAAACGAAGAAACAAGACCGGGAGTGACCCATGCTGGCAGATCGCATCGAGGCAAAATGGATCGACGCATTTTGCGAGATCTTCGAACGTTGCGGCGTCAAGGCTGGCGATACCGCCGCGATTCTCTCGGAAACCCAGTCGCGGGCGTTAAACGTGCATCTTGCAGAGCTGGCCCTGCTGCGCATGGGGGCGCGTCCGTTTCACGTGGTGATGCCGACACCCCGAAACCGGAATATCGTTCCAGTTCGCTCCACCGGGGCGAGCGAGGCAATCCAGAAGCTCGGCCCGGTCATCACCGCCCTGCAGCAGGCAGGTTTTGTGGTGGATTGCACCATTGAGGGCCTGATGCATGCGGTCGAGACACCGGAAATCCTGAAAGCCGGAGCACGGATCCTGGTGATCTCGAACGAACATCCCGAGGCCCTGGAGCGGATGGTACCGGATCCCGCGCTGGAGAAGCGTGTTCGTGCCGCGGCCAAGATGCTGCGCGGGACGAAGCGCATGCGGGTGACCTCCAAAGCCGGCACGGCGCTCGACGTCGACATGGTCGGGGCTTCCACTGTCGGTGTGTGGGGCTGGACCGACAAGCCCGGGACGCTGGCGCATTGGCCGGGTGGCATCGTCGTCAGCTTTCCCAAGAGCGGAACCATCAACGGCACGCTGGTGATGGCGCCCGGCGACATCAACCTGACCTTCAAGCGCTATTTGACCTCGCCGGTGAAGATGACCTTGAAGGACGACTATGTCGTCGAGCTGGAAGGCGACGGCACGGACGCCGCGATGATGCGCGCCTATCTCGCCGCATGGGGCGATCGCGAGGCTTATGCGGTCTCGCATGTCGGCTTCGGCATGAACCCTGGGGCGCGCTATGAGGCGCTCTCGATGTACGACCAGCGCGATACCAACGGCACCGAAATTCGCGCCGTCCCCGGCAATTTCCTGTTCTCGACCGGCGCGAACGAGTTCGCAGGACGCTACACGGCGGGACATTTCGACCTGCCGATGATGGGAACGACCATTGAGCTCGACGGCGTTGCCGTCGTCCGTGATGGCGTGCTGCAGGATATCTTCGGCTAGTTGCGGTCGAGCACCGGGGGGCGCGCCAGATCGAAGTGCCGGAGCAGGTCGACCATGGCCTGAAGCCGCTTCAGGCGATACGCATCGACGTCCATCCCGGCGTAGTCCAGGAAGCCTGCGCCCGTGCGCAGGCCGATCCGGCCTTTGTGCATGTTGCGTGAAATGACGTCTGGCGCACGGTAGCGGTCGCTGCCAAGCGCGCCTTCCAGATACCTGCTCGCGTAGTAGAGGATGTCGCCGCCGCCCCAATCGATGAATTCGAGCAGCCCGAGCACGGCATAGCGGAAACCGAATCCGTAGCGGATCGCCTTGTCGATCTCTTCCGCGCTGGCCACGCCTTCCTCGACCATGCGTGCGGCTTCGTTCATTGCCAGCGCCTGGATGCGTGGAACGATAAAGCCGGGCGTCGCGGCGCAGACCACCGGCACCTTCCCGATGCCTTCGAGCAGCGTCTTGACGTCGTCGATGACGGTCGGGTCGGTCGCCTTGCCGGGCGAGATTTCGACCAGCGGAATCAAATAGGCCGGGTTGAGCCAATGCACGTTGAGGAAGCGGCGAGGATTGACGATCGCGCCGGAGAGATCGTCGACGAGGATCGTCGATGTCGTCGATGCAATGACCGTATCCGGGCTGACTTGCCTTGACGCTGCCGCCAATACCTCGCGCTTGAGCTCTACCACCTCGGGTACGCCCTCGAAGACCAAGCCGGCCTCGGCCAGTACCGCATCGTGTCCGGAGGCTGCGACGACCGAGACGCGCGCGATAAGCGGATCGACATCCGCTTCGGCCAAGAGCCCCAGCCTCGACAAGCTGGCAAAAGTCTTCCTGACCTCGCCGAGCGCGTCCGCTTCCAGCCTGGTGAAATCTTCCGTGGAACGCGTCTTGATATCGATCATTGTGACCCTGTGGCCTGCATAGGCGAACGCGACGGCGATGCCGCGCCCCATGCGACCGGCGCCGAGACAGGCGATATTGGCGCGATTGGTCATCGATCAAATCCATTGCGAAGCAGCTTCTGCAATTCGGCCTTGCTGAGCTCGCTGAGCCCAAGCGTCTCGAGCGTCCGGCCACCTCGCGCAAAGTCCTCGCCGCAGATCGCGCCGCCGATCGACAGGAACGCTTTGGCCAGCGGCGTGGCCACGCCGGCGAGGCTCGCGACCGACACCAGCAGCGACAGTCCGAGCCGCAGATCCTCGCGCAGGTAGCGGTGCTCGGCCAGGACGATCCGCTCGCGCCAGTCACCCGAATCGGTCAGCCGATCGTGCGAGCCGCGGCCATACATCCAGATCTCGCCTTCCTTCGCGTAGTGATGAGCGAGCGGGAAATGCGGTGCGCCGTAACCGAGCGCCTCGCGCACCGCGATGCGCTCGGCGTCGAGCGCGTCTGTGACCCGCCGGATCGCAGCTTGCGTGCCTTCCTTGTGAATGTCCCAGCGCTCGAAATGTTCGATCGGCCCTGCGTTCATCACGATCAGCGGCGGATGGATGATCGGGCCTGCATTCATCAGCGCGCCGGACAGGGCGTCTCCGCAGGGCTCGATGACGCCCGGGAAGGCGCGTCCGATGACGTCGAGTGCATGCGGCGCCTGATCATGTGGAAACACACCGACCGGCAAGCGCTTGGCGCGGATGGTAATCGCGACCTCGAACGGTCCGTGCTTGCGGGTCAGCCAGGGCAGCGTGCCGGTCTCGGCAAAGCTGGCCTTGGCGTGGTTGCCGGCATTCCGGACCGCCTGGGCGAAGATCATCGAGCCGAATGTCGCCGGCGGCAGAAACACGACCTGGCCGTCTCGCAGGTGCGGGGCGAGCAGGCGGGCGATATCCGCTTGTGCGAAGGCGGGAGCGGGACACAAGATCAGCTCCGTGCCAATGACCGCTTCGGCGATGTCCGTCGTGACCAGAGCTAGCCTCACGTCGTGACGGCCGTTGTGATCCTTGACCAGGATGCGCGAGCCGGCGGCGCGCTGAGCCGCAACTTGATCGGCATCGCGGCGCCAGAGCCGCACCTCATGCCCCGACAGGGCAAAATCGCCCGCGGCCGCGAAAGAGCCGTTTCCCCCACCCAGAATCGCAATCTTCAAGATGCTTCTCCTTGCGGGCGCGACTGCGCATCAAGCTGCTTCAGCAGGAAATGCTGGACCTTGCCCAGCGCGGTCCGCGGCAGGTCGGCGACGAAGACGATCTCGCGCGGAACCTTGTAGCGCGCGAGTTGCGCCTGAAGATGCGCCCTTAGTTCTTCCGCTTCCAGCCGGCAGCCTGATTTCGCAATGACATAGGCGATCGGCACCTCGTCCCAGCGCGGGTCCGGCCGGCCGATCACGGCGCATTCGCTGACGTCAGGGTGCTCGAGCAGGACGCGCTCGACCTCGGCCGGATAGACGTTCTCGCCGCCGGAAATGATCATGTTCTTCTTGCGGTCGCGGACCCAGAAATAGCCGTCCGCGTCGTAAAGGCCGATATCGCCGGTGCGATACCAGCCGTCGTGCAACGCCTCGCGCGTTGCGCCCTCGTTACCCCAATATTCGAAGAACACGTTTGGGCCGCGCACCGCGATCTCGCCCGGCGTGCCCGCAGGCAGTTCGTTGCCGGCCCGGTCGATCACTTTCGCCTCGCAGCACAGGCCGGCAAGGCCGGTCGATCCCGTGCGCGAAAGATCGCCGCCGAGGCGGGTGTAGACCGCGATGGGGCAGGTTTCTGTCGAGCCGTAGACCTGAAGCACAGGAACGCCACGCGCGACGAAGCGCTCGATCAGGTGCGGCGCCACGATCGTCGAGCCGGTGGCGACGGCCTTGAGTGAAGAGAGATCGGCGGCCGCCCAGGCGGGATGCTCGCTTACCGCCTGGATGACCGCAGGCACCATGACTGTGAGCGTCGGCCGGTCCTGCTCGATAGTGGCAAGCGCAGTATCCGGCGTGAAGCGTGCGTGCACTGTCACAGTGGCACCCAGTTGGAGCGCCGGCGTGGTCTGGATGTTGAGGCCGCCGACGTGGAAGAACGGCAGCACCGTCAGCACGTGATCATCGGACGTCATGTTGTGCATGTGCTGGCTCATGACGCCGTTCCAGAACAGCGCGTTCTGCCGCAGCACGGCGCCTTTAGGCCGTCCGGTCGTTCCCGATGTATAGACGATGAGCAGCGGGCAGGAAAGATCGGTGTGCGGATTGCGGCTGGTGCCGCTGCTCCTAGCCAGCAGAGCTTCGAACGACGTGCCGGCCGGCGGCGTGAAGTCGAGGCCTACGACGGATGGTCCCGGAGCGGTCTGCCCAAGCTCGGCCAGCATTCCGGAAAACGCCTCCTCGAGCATGAGAACCTTGGCTCCGGCATCGTTCAGGATGAATAGCTGCTCGGCGACCGACAGCCGCCAGTTCAGCGGTACCAGAATCGCCCCGAGGCGCGCGCATGCATAGAGCAGAACCAGGTAATCCGGCCTGTTCAGGCTGAGGATTGCGACACGGTCGCCGCGGCCGACGCCGAGCTCGCCCTTTAAGGCTGTCGCGGTTCGTTCGATGCGCGCGGCGAACTCGGCATAGCTCAGCCGCTTCCCCTCGAAGGCAATGGCGGTCTTGTCCGGCGCAAACGCCGCGTTCCGCTCGATCAGACTACAGAGGTCCACCGTCAGTCGTCCGTCTCACCCGCCTCGTAGAGCGCCTCGCGCCCGATCCGGTCGAGGCAGAGCTCGGCGGTCCAGGGCAGCATCAGCGAGCCGCAGCGGCTGTCGCGATAGATCCGTTCCAGCGGCAGCGACCGCAGCATGGCCTGACCGCCGCAGGTGCGGATCGCGAGCGCGGCGAGCTCATTGGCGCCTTCCATCACCGAATATTGCGCGGCATAGGCGCGCAGAACCTGCTCCTTGCTCGGATTGGCGCAGGCTTCGGTGACAGCCTGGAACCAGATCGCCTTGATCTGTTCCAGCTTGATCTGCATCTGCGCGACCGCGATCTGCTTGGTCGGGTACATCCGGCGCTTGACGGGCGGCATGCCCGGCACCTCGCCGCGCAAGTAGCGCACCGTGAAATCATAGGCGGCTTGCGCCAGGCCCATATAGGTCGGCGACAGCGTCAGGAACATGTGCGGCCAGCGTTGAGCTGCCTGGAAATAGACGCCGCGCGGCATCAGCGCGGAATCCTCCGGCACGAACACGTCCTTGAACAGCAGCGTCCGCGAGACTGTGCCGCGCATGCCAAGCGGATCCCAGTCGCCCACCACCGAGACGCCGTCTGATTTCGCTGATATCGCCAAGTAAAGCGTGTTGCGGCGCGAGGCCTTCTCGCCCTCCTCGATCTCGGTGCAAAGCACGCCATAGTAATCGGCATGGCCGGAGAGCGAAGCAAAGATCTTCTTGCCGTTGACGATCCAGCCGCCGGCGACCGGCCTTGCTTCGGTGCCGAAAGCGACGCCGCCCGCAGCGGCAGCGCCGCCCTCGGAGAACGGCTGCGAGTAGATCGCCCCGTCGTCGACGATGCGCTTGTAGTGGACCGCACGGCGCCGCTCGTGTTCGGCGCGCGTTTCTGCATCCATGTCGAGATCGTCGGCAAGGGGGCCCGACCACAGAGTCGAGCAGACATGCATGTTCCAGGTGAGCGCGGTCGCGCCGCAATAGCGGCCGATCTCGGCCGCCGCCAAGGCATAGGTCTGGTAGTTCGCGCCGAGTCCGCCGTGCTTCTTGGGGACGGCGATGCCGAGCAGCCCGACGCGATGCAGGTCGCGATAGTTTTCGGTCGGGAAGATCGCCTCGCGATCGTAAGTAGCGGCGCGACCTGCAAATACGGTCTGGCCGATCTCCCTTGCGCGGGCGATGATGCCGGCCTGTTCGTCGCTCAAGCGAAATGCAATGGGATCGAAGATCGGTGCATCCAGCGCGACCTTCTCAGTCGTACCGATGGTCTTGCTGACTTGCATGGTCATCGCGCAGTTACCTCAAGCTGTGGTCGCGAGTGCGTTCAGAAACCGGCCGAGAGCTTCGTTGAAGGCGCCGGGCCGTTCGAGATTGGCGAGATGACCAACCCCGGCGAGCTCGACATACTCTGCCCCTGGAATGAAGGTGGCCGTCTTCGCCATCATCGGTGCGGGGGCGTTGTTGTCCTTGGAGCCGGACAACAGCAGCGCCGGGACGGAGATATCCCCAAGCGTGCTGCGCTGATCGAAGCCGATCAGCGCGAGCATCATGGCGCGATAGCTTGCCTCGGGCACGCTTCCCATGCATTCGCGCGCCAGCTCCATCCCGTCCGGATCGGGATCGTCGCCGACAAGTTCCTTCACCAGGGAGGGGGCCAATGACTTCATCGTCTCCCCGCGATCCAGCGGTCCGAGCCGCGCCGCGATGAATGATTTTTGCCAATCGCCATCAGCCTTCCCGAAGGCCGGGCTGGTCTGCGCCAGCACGACCGCGCGTGCCAGTTTGGGGGACTGCACCAGCCACTTCTGAACGATCATGCCGCCGATCGAATGGCCAACCACGATGGGTCTGGTTGCGCCGAGCTGGTCGATGAACTGCTGTAGCGCTTCCGCCAGGGCAGCGATGCTGACGCTTGCAAGCGGCGCCGAACCACCGTAGCCCGGCATGTCCCATGCGATCGCGCGAAAGCGGCTGTTGAATGCAGCAAGCTGTCGACGCCAGGCCCGCGCCGCGCCGCCGATGCCGTGCAGGAAGATCAACGGTGTAGCGTTCGGGTCGCCCGCGGCTTCGTAGGCGAAGCGTCCGTCCTTTGTTATCATTGGCACAGGCTGCGACACGCGACATCCTTTTGCTTGGCCCTGTGATGCTAACAGGCCCGTAGGCGATGGGAAGCGATAATTTTATGCTTAAAGCAATTTCCGGGCCGCATTCGTCGCAGCGTCCGGGCGCCTCTCTCGTTGCAAAAATTTGAAGGTTAAAATATATCCGGAGAACGCAACGAGATCCGAGGGAGCCCAGCGCATGTCCGGATTGCCGCATTCGCCGCACGCCCTGGTGACCGGTGGTGGTCGCGGTATTGGTCGCGCGATCGCTGCTTCTCTCGTTGGCGTCGGCGCGACCGTCACCGTGCTTGGCCGGAACGCGGCGGCTCTCGAAGAAGCGGTCAATGCGGGGGCTGCGCACTTTGCGGCTGTCGCCGATGTCTCGGACGAAGAATCTTTGAAAGCCGCCATTGCCGGCGCGAGTGCCCGTCAGCCGATCGACATCCTGATCGCCAACGCGGGCAGCGCTGAATCGGCGCCATTTTTGAAGTCGGACTCCGCCCTTTTTGCGCGCATGATGGATGTCAACTTCATGGGCGTGGTTCACACCGTCCGTGCCGTGCTGCCGGGCATGAAAGATCGTCCTTATGGCCGCATCGTCGCAGTCGCCTCGACGGCTGGGCTCAAGGGCTATGCCTATGTCAGCGCGTATGCTGCGGCGAAGCACGCCGTTATCGGGCTGGTGCGTTCGCTTGCGCTCGAGATGGCCGCAAGCAATGTGACCGTGAATGCCGTGTGTCCCGGCTTCACCGACACGGACCTGGTCGCCGGCAGCATCGAAAACATCATAAGGAAGACAGGCAGAACGCGCGAGCAGGCGATCGCCGAACTGGCGAAATACAATCCGCAAGGGCGCCTAATCACGCCGCAGGAGGTGGCCGACGCGGTGCTCTGGCTGTGCGGCGAGGGCGCCGGCGCCATCACCGGACAGGCGATCGCAATTGCGGGCGGTGAAATCTAGCGCGTGTGTGCAGACGCGGAACAGGGAATCCTAGGAGATCGCATGAGCAGACCAGCCAATCCCGTCACCCTCCCGCTTGCAGATTATTCGCCGCAGCATTTCCTGCTGGCGGTGGTCGACGGTGTTGCGACGGTGACGCTGAATCGGCCCGAGCGGAAGAATCCGCTGACGTTCGAAAGCTACCGGGAACTGACCGATTTCTTCCGCGCCTGCGCCTTCGACGATGCGGTCAAATCCGTCGTCGTCACCGGCGCCGGAGGCAATTTTTCGTCGGGCGGGGACGTGTTCGAGATCATCGGCCCACTCGTGAAGATGGACACCAAGGGGTTGACCGCCTTCACGCGGATGACCGGCGACCTCGTCAAGGCGATGCGGGCCTGCCCGCAGCCGATCGTGGCCGCGGTTGAAGGTATCTGCGCCGGGGCAGGGGCGATCATCGCCATGGCATCGGACATGCGTCTCGCCGCAAGCGGGGCCAAGGTGGCGTTTCTGTTCAACAAGGTCGGCCTTGCCGGCTGCGACATGGGCGCCTGCGCCATCCTGCCCCGGATCATCGGGCAATCCCGCGCCTCGGAACTGCTCTACACGGGCCGGTTCATGACCGCGGAGGAGGGGGAGCGCTGGGGCTTCTTCAGCCGAATCGTCACGCCGGAGCAGGTGCTGCCCCAAGCGCAAGTGCTTGCGAAGCAGATTGCGGAAGGGCCGACCTTCGCCAACACCATGACCAAGCGGATGCTGGCGATGGAATGGGCGATGTCGGTGGAGGAGGCGATCGAGGCGGAGGCCGTTGCCCAAGCCCTGTGCATGACCACGGCGGATTTCGAGCGTGCCTTCGAGGCTTTCGCCAGTAAGGTCAAGCCGGTGTTCAGGGGCGATTAGGCGCTCCACTTTGCGGCGGCCAACCCGCAGCGGGGACTTGCGCGGAATTATTTTAGGCTTAAAATAGTTTTCATGGCCGGGTGAATTGGCGAGGCTCCCATGAAAGTCGCGATCATCGGTGGCGGACCTGCGGGTCTCTACGCTGCAATCCTGCTCAAGAAGCAGCGCCCGAGCGCCGACATCACCGTCTATGAGCGCAACCGGGCCGACGACACTTTCGGCTTCGGCGTGGTGTTCTCGGACGCGACGCTGGACAATTTCGAGAAGCACGATCTTCCGAGCTACCGGCGCATCACGCAGGAGTTCGCCTACTGGGACGATATCGCCGTGCATTTCCGTGGCACGGTGCATCGCGTCGGTGGTAACGGCTTCTGCGGCTGCTCACGGCAGAAGTTGCTCCTGATCCTCCAGCAGCGCGCACGCGAGCTCGGCGTCGCGTTGCATTTCGAGGTGGATATCGACGACGAGTCCCGCTTCGCCGATGCCGATCTGGTGCTGCTCGCCGACGGCATCAACAGCCGCTTCCGCGAGAAATACGTCGATTATTTCCAGCCGGAGGTCGACGTCCGCGCCAACAAGTTCGCCTGGATGGGCTCGACCAGGCCGCTCGATGCTTTCACGTTCATTTTCCAGGAGACGGAGTGGGGGCCGTTCATCGCCCATGCCTATCAGTACGAGGCCGGGCACTCGACCTGGATCTTCGAGACAGACCCTGCAACGTTCGAGCGCGCGGGGCTGACGGGTCTCGACGAGACGCAGTCCGCTGCGCGGATGGCTGAGATTTTCGGCTGGTTCCTCAATGGGCACAAGCTGCTCACCAACCGGTCGATGTGGCGCAACTTTCCGATGATCCGGAGCAAGCGCTGGGTCAAGGACAACATGGTCCTGCTCGGCGATGCCAAGGCCAGCGCCCATTTCTCGATCGGCTCCGGCACCAAGCTCGCGATGGAAGATGCCATTGCGCTCGCCGAGGCGATGGAGAGGGCGCCTGGCGTCAAGGCGGCGCTGGATCTCTACGAGCACGGCCGCCGTGAGGAGGTCGAGAAGACGCAGCATGCCGCCGACGTCTCGCTGGTCTGGTTCGAGCATGTCGACCGTTTCTGGGATTTCGACCCGGTGCAGTTCGCCTTCGGCGTCATGACGCGCTCGAAGGCGATCACGTATGACAATCTGAAGCTCCGTGCGCCGGATTTCGTGGCCGAAGTCGAAACGTCATTTGCCAAACGGGTTCGCGACAGCGGCTTTGACGTCGATACGGAGAAGCCGGCGGTGCCGCTGTTCCAGCCGTTTCGCCTGCGTGAAATGGAGATCGCCAATCGCGCGGTGATGTCGCCGATGTGCATGTATTCGGCGAAGGAAGGCGTCCCGACCGATTTCCACCTCGTGCACTACGGCTCGCGTGCAATCGGTGGCGCAGGCCTGATCTTCACGGAGATGACCTGCGTCGGCCCGGAGGCCCGGATCACCCCTGGCTGCGCCGGCCTCTGGAACGACGAGCAGGAAGCCACATGGCGGCGCATCGTCGACTTCGTCCACGGTAACTCGGCTGCAAAGATCTGCCTGCAGCTGGGGCACGCCGGCCGCAAGGGCGCGACCAAGCTGATGTGGGATGGCATGGACCGGCCGCTGGAGCAGGGCGGCTGGGATATCGTTTCGGCATCGCCCTTGCCCTATTTCCCCGACAGTCAGGTCCCGCGCGAACTCGATCGCGCCGGCATGATTGCAGTGAGGCACGCCTTCGTTGCGGCCGCCGAGCGCGGCGAGCGCTGCGGCTTCGACATGCTCGAATTGCACTGCGCCCATGGTTATCTACTCGCGAGCTTCATCTCGCCTCTGACCAATACCCGTACGGACGAATATGGCGGCTCGCTCGAAAACCGTCTGCGGTTCCCGCTCGAGGTTTTCGAAGCGCTGCGCGCGGTGTGGCCGTCGCGCAAGCCGATGTCGGTGCGCATCTCCGCGACCGATTGGGCTGACGGCGGCATCACCGGCGATGATGCCGTCGCCATCTCACGCGCCTTTGCCGAGGCAGGTGTCGATCTCGTCGACGTCTCGACCGGCCAGACCGTACGCGATGCACAGCCGATCTACGGGCGCATGTTCCAGACACCCTTCTCCGACCAGGTTCGCAACGAGGCGCGCGTTGCTACGATGTGCGTCGGCAACATCACAACGGCTGACCAGGCCAACACCATCCTGGCAGCCGGCCGGGCCGATCTCGTCGCCCTCGGCCGTCCCCATCTTGTCGACCCCTCCTTCACCATGAGGGCGGCGGCGTGGTACGGGGCGAACGACACGTTCTGTCCCCCGCAATATCTGCCCGGGAAAGACCAGATTTTCCGCAACAGCGTGCGCGACCGGCAGGATCTGGAGGAGCTGCGAATTAAGGCTAAGCCCAAGACCCGGGCCGAGCTGAAGGCGGAGGCGACAAAGCCGCTTGCGGCGGAGTGACCGCCCGTGCGACGTTAACCCATTGCCTTTGTTTCGAGTGGAGTTAGGGCGATGAAGGCGATTATCATCGGTGGCGGTATCGGTGGTCTCACCACGGCATTGATGTTCCGTTCGCGCGGCCTGGATTGCGAGATCTTCGAGCAGGCCGATACCATTCGCGAGCTCGGCGTCGGCATCAACACGCTGCCGCATGCCATGCGCGAGCTGGCAGGGCTCGGCCTGTTGCAGAAGCTCGACGACGTCGCGATCCGCACCGACCAGCTCTACTATCTCAATCGCCACGGTCAGGAGGTCTGGCGCGAAGCCCGTGGCATCGACGCCGGCCACGACGTGCCGCAATTCTCGATCCATCGCGGCCGGCTTCAGGGCGTCATCCATCGCGCCGTCGAGGAGCGGCTGGGTCGCGAGGCGATCCACACCGGATGCCGGCTCGGTGCTTTCACACAGGACGAGGGCGGCGTCACCGCCTACTTCTTCGATCGCGCCGGCGCGCATGTCCACACCGCGCGCGGCGATATCCTGATCGGTGCTGACGGCATCCACTCACGCGTCCGTGAAACGCTGTTCCCCGACGAGGGGCCGCCGTGCTGGAACGGCTTGATGTTGTGGCGCGGCGCCCGCGATTGGCCGCTGTTCCTCACCGGCAAGTCCATGATCGTGGCCGGCGGCCTCAATGCCAAGGTGGTGATCTATCCGATCGCGGAAGGATCGAGCCCGGCGAGCCGCCTCACCAATTGGGCGGTGCTGGTCAAAGTGGGGGAAGGCAATGCGCCCCCGCCACGGAAAGAAGACTGGTCGCGGCCAGGACGGCGCGATGAGCTGATGCCGCATGTCGCACGCTTCTCGGTGCCTTTTGTCGACGTGAAGAGCCTGATTTCGGCGACGCCCGAATTTTACGAGTATCCGACCTGTGACCGTGATCCCTTGCCCTATTGGTCATCAGGGAGAGTCACGCTGCTCGGCGATGCCGCGCACCCCATGTATCCGGTCGGCTCCAACGGCGCCTCGCAGGCGATCCTCGATGCGCGCTGCATTGCGGACGCGCTGATGCGGGCCGAACATCCGCGTCAGGCGCTGCTCGAATACGAAAAGAAGCGTCTGCCGATGACGGCCGAGATCGTCCGCTCTAATCGGCGCGGCGGCCCTGAAGGTGTCATCGACGCGGTCGAGCAGCTCGCGCCCGACGGTTTCGACAATGTCGACAACGTCCTCAGCTATTCCCAGCGCGAAGCCATCGTGCGCGGCTATGCCACCAAGGCCGGCTTCGCCGCAGTGCCGGGACTTGCGGCGGTGCGCGCTTGAGATCGGAAGCTAGCCGGCGCCGGGCGGTGGCGGCAGGAAGTGGATGTTGAACTCGGCGGCCAGCGCCACCACGTCATCGGGCTTCTGCTCCTTCATGTTGTGAAGGCCCCAGAACAGGTCGAACAGCCTGCGGCTCGGCGAGACCCAGAACAGCACCTTTGCGGTCTGCTCCGATTTGTTGAAGATGCCGTGCGGCACGCCCATGCCGAGCCGGATCAGATCGCCGGCGCTCGCCTGCGCCTCCGAACCGCCGAGCATGAAATCGAGCTTGCCCTCCAGCATGTAGAGATACTCGTCCTGGTCGGGATGAATGTGCGGCGGCACGAACGTGCCCGGCGGCAGCGTCGCGTGCCAGGAGAAGCTGTGCTCGGCGTAGCTCTTCGGCACGTAGGTCTGGCCGAGGATGTTCCAGGAGATTCCCTGGATGCCCTCATTGGCCCGGGTTATGCCCGTGATTTCACTCTTCATTGCAGTCCTCCCTTGACGCGGTACGCCGCCTAGTTCTTCGCCTTGCAATCCTTGGCATAGCGGTCGCCGTAATTCTCGAAAACCTTCTGCACGATCTCGGTCTGGAACTTGCCATCCGGGCGCTTGGCCACCTTTGTCAGGTAGAAATCCTGGATCGGGTAGCCGTTGGTGTTGAACTTGAAGGCGCCTCGCAGCGAGATGAAATCGGCCTTCCTCAGAGCGGCGGAGACTGCGTCCTTGTTGGAGAGGTCACCCTTCACGGTTTTGACGGCGCTGTCGATCAGCATCGCCGCATCATAGGCCTGAAAGGCGTAGGTGCCGGGCACGACGTTGTAGGCTGCCTCATAGGCGGCGACGAACTTCTTGTTCTGGGGATTGTCGAGATTGGGCGCCCAGTTCGCGCCTCCGAACATGCCAACCGCCGCGTCCTGCTGCGCTGGCAGGGTCGATTCATCGACCGTGAAAGCCGAGAGCACCGGAATGCTGTCGGCGAGCCCGGCCTGCCGGTATTGCTTGACGAGATTGACGCCGAGGCCGCCCGGCATGAACGTGAAGAGAGCGTCGGGCTTCTGCGAGGCGATCTTGGACAGCTCCGGTTGGAAGTCCAGCGTGTTCAACGGCATGTAGGTTTCCTCGACGATCTCGCCCTTGTAGTCGAGCTTGAAGCCCGCAACCGAATCCTTGCCGGCCTGATAGTTCGGCACCATCAGGTACATGCGCTTGTAGCCGCGATCCTGCGCGACCTTGCCGAGGATCTCGTGAACCTGATCGTTCTGGTACGAGGTCACATAGAAGAACGGGTTGCAGTCCTTGCCGGCGAAGGTCGACGGACCCGCATTCGGGCTGATCAGGAAGGTCTTCGATTCCGTGATGGGGCGGTGGATCGCCTGCAGGATGTTCGAGAAGATCGGACCGATCACGAAATCGACCTTCTCACGCTCGAGAAGTCCCTTGACCTTGGTGACCGCCGCGTCCGGCTTCAGTTCGTCGTCGACCACGACGACCTCGACCTCGCGGCCGCCCATCTTGCTGCCGAGATCCTTCACCGCGAGCGCGAAACCGTCGCGAACCTGTTGCCCCAACGCTGCGGCCGGTCCCGACAGGGTCACGATCACGCCCAGCTTGATTTTGTCCTGGGCGAGCGCAGGGGTCACCACGGTACCCAGCAGCATTGCGGCTGCAGCCAAGGTCATTTGCGTCTTCATGATCTGTCCCTCGTGACGATTGGCTCGCGCTGCAAGCCACGTATTTCAGTTCGAGCTTATGCCGATGATGGCCGCCGCGGCAAGCCGAGCGCCAGGCGCAACATCCCGCAGGCACCTCTGCATGCAAGCGGCGCGCCAATTATTTGAAGCCTAAAGGAATGGGACATGCGGTCGATTGTTGCGCTTTGGACTTGCAGCCGGCCCCGATTTATTTGAAGCTCAAAACGTTGGGGGAATCCGCGCCGGCGCCAATGCCTGCCGTCCATGATTGCATAAGATGCTCGATTCCGAGACCAAGGCCGTCGAGACCCCGGAGGATCACGCCGAAGAGCTTCGGCTGTGGCTGCGGCTTTTGACCTGCACGACCCTGATCGAGGGCGAGGTTCGCGGCCGGCTGCGGCAGCGCTTCGACGTCACGCTGCCCCGTTTCGATCTGATGGCGCAGCTCGACAAGGCGCCCGACGGCATGACGCTGTCTGATGTTTCCAAGCGCATGATGGTGTCGAACGGCAATGTGACCGGGCTTGTCGAGCGCCTTGTAGACTCGGGTCATCTCGATCGGCGGACCTCGGAGACGGACCGTCGCGTCCAGGTGATCCGCCTCACCAAGCTCGGGCGCGCCGAGTTCCGCAGGATGGCTGCGGAACATGAGACCTGGATTGCCGATCTCTTCGCCGACCTCTCGCCGAAGGACGTGCGTGAGCTGATGCGCCTCTTGGCCAAGACCAAGGCCTCGGCGCAGAAATCGGCCGCGCGGCGCCGGCCGTAAGCGCAAGGCCGGCTCAATCCCTTTTGCCGCAGGAAAAAGCACGGGCTGCCCAAAATCCGCTATTGCGCCAAATTGTTTTAAACCTAAAATGTTTCCAGATCGTGCTGCCGGGTGCAATCCATGCTGAAAGGAGCGTGCGATGGCCAACGCCGCCAAGATGCAAGTGCCGGGCTCGGATGACGGCAATGCCGAGACGGCTCATGTCGACACATTCGCGCGGCAACATCTGCCGCCGCGCGAGCTCTGGCCCGAGTTCATGTTCACGCGGCCCGAATTGCGATATCCTCCGCGACTGAACTGCGTCAGCTACTTCCTCGACCGCTGGGTGGAGCAGGGCCATGGCGACGCCCCTTGCGCCATCAGCCCCGCCGCCAGCTACACCTATCGCGAGCTGCAGGCGCTGGTGAACCGCATCGCCAATGTGCTGGTCGGCAAGTTGGGCCTCGTCACCGGCGGGCGCGTGCTGCTGCGCTCGGCCAACAATCCGATGATGGTCGCGACCTATCTCGCGGTGATCAAGGCCGGCGGAATCTGCGTGGCAACGATGCCGCTGCTGCGCGCCAAGGAGCTGTCCTATCCGATCCAGAAGGCCGAGATCGCGCTGGCGCTGTGCGACGGAAAGCTCTCCGAAGAGATGGAGAAGGCGAAAGCCGCGGCGCCTGGTCTCAAGCGGGTGGTCTATTGGGGCAACGGCGCGGCAGGCTCGCTGGAGGCGCTGATCGCCGATGCAAGCCCCGACTTCGAGGCCGTCGATACCGCCGCCGACGATATCTGCCTGATCGCATTCACGTCCGGCACGACCGGCGATCCCAAGGGGACCATGCATTTTCACCGCGACATGCTCGCGGTGTGCGATGGCTACGCGCGCAACATCCTTCGTGCCGAGCAGACCGATCGCTTCATCGGCTCGGCCCCGCTCGCTTTCACCTTCGGTTTCGGCGGCGTGCTGTTTCCGATGCATATCGGTGCTTCCTTCGTCGTGCTGGAGAAGACGACGCCGGACGACATTCTGAATGCGATCGAGCAGTACAAGACCACGGTCTGCTTCACCGCTCCGACCGCATACCGCGCCATGATCGGCAAGCTTCCGGGCCGCGACATCTCCTCGCTTCGCAAATGCGTCTCCGCGGGCGAAACACTGCCCAAGCCGACATTCGATGCGTGGCTGAAGGCGACCGGCATCAAGCTGATGGATGGCATCGGTTCGACCGAGATGCTGCACATCTTCATCAGTGCGACCGAGGACGAGATCCGCCCCGGCGCCACCGGCAAGCCGGTGCCGGGCTATGAGGCCAAGATTGTCGACGACGAGGGGCGCGACGTGCCTCCCGGAACGATGGGCCGTCTCGCCGTGCGCGGGCCGACCGGCTGCCGCTACCTCGCCGACGAGCGGCAGCGGAAATACGTCCAGAACGGCTGGAACATCACCGGCGACACCTACCTGATGGATAGCGACGGCTACTTCTGGTATCAGTCACGTTCCGACGACATGATCGTGTCGGCTGGTTACAACATCGCAGGGACAGACGTCGAAGTGGCGCTGCTCACGCATCCGGCGGTTGCTGAGTGCGGTGTGGTCGGCGCTCCCGACGAGGCACGCGGCATGATCGTCAAGGCCTATGTCATCGCCGCGCCCGGCGTGACGGCGGACGCTCAGCTCGCGGCTGAGTTGCAGGAGCATGTCAAGCGCGAGATCGCGCCGTACAAATATCCGCGCGCAATCGAGTTCGTAACGCAGTTGCCGAAGACCGAGACCGGGAAGCTGAAGCGCTTTGCCCTGCGGCAGTTGGCGGAAGCCGCGGCGACGTCATCCGGCGTCGCGGCGGAATGAGGGAAGGATAGAGATTTGTCCGTGACCACGCCGAAAGGCCCGCAACTCGCGGTGCTGCCGACAGCAGCCGAGGACGGGATGCGTATCAAGGCGCAGACCCTCCAGCCGTCAGGATGGCCGGTGCCGAAGGGCTATGCCAACGGCATGGCTGCCGAGGGACGCATCGTCGTCACCGGCGGGGTGATTGGCTGGGACGCTGAAGAGCGGCTTGCGGACGGCTTCGTCGCGCAGGTGCGTCGGACCCTTGAGAACATCGCCGCAATCCTGGCCGAGGCGGGCGCCCGGCCCGAGCACCTCGTGCGGCTGACCTGGTATGTCGTCGACATGGACGAGTATCTGGCCAATCTGAAAGAGCTGGGCAGGGTCTATCGTGACGTCTTCGGCGCGCACTATCCCGCCATGGCCCTGGTTCAGGTCGTCCGCCTTGTGGAGAAGGCGGCGCGCGTCGAGATCGAAGCCACCGCCGTCATTGCTCGCTGAGTTCCGCCGCGAGCGGCTCGCCTTGGTCAGCTTGCGCTGATTAGCTCGCTTTGGCGAGTTCATCGTCCTCAGGGGAGTTGAGATAGACGCCGGACACAGTGTCGACCCAGCAGAGATGGTCGTGCACCTTCTTGACGCCTTCGACGTTCTCCGCTGCGACGACCGCGGCCTGCCGTGCGCGGTCTTCGGTGATGACGCCGCTGAGATGGACGATCCCGTCGCGCACGATGACGTTCAGCCCGAACGGGCACCAGTCGGTCTTCTCCATGGTATCGATGATGCGATTGCGAATGTGGTCGTCATCGGCGGTCGGATCCGCCACGTCGCGGGCTAGCCCCGCCACCGCCTGCAACAGATTGGCGCGGGATACGATTCCGACGACCTTGTCGCCGCGCACCACCGGCAGCCGCTTCACGTTGTTTCGCTCCATGAGCTCGACGATCTCCGCGAGCGCGGTGTCCTCCGTGATGGTTACGGGCGAGTCGGTCATCACTTCCGAGACTTTGCGGCCGTGCTCGTGAACGAAGTCGCTGGCGGATTTGCCGGGACCGAGGATAAACCGCAGCCAGCGCCCGCGCTTGCGCCCGGTGCCGATCTCGCTGCGCCGGATGAAATCCCCTTCCGAAACGACGCCGATCAGCTTGCCGGTATCGTCGACCACGGTGAGCCCGCTGACGTGCCGCTTCAGCATGATATTGGCCGCTTCGACGATGCTGGTATCGGGGGTGACCGAGATGACCGACCGGGTCATGATCTGGTGGGCGCGCATGGACGACTCCGCTGGCTTTTTGGAATTTCGATGCTCGAAACCTAGCCCGGGTACCAAGGTGCGGTTTGACTCAGGTCAATCGGTGAACATGTTCGTTCCGATTGAGCGTTTGTGACGGCTGCGCATTTGATGCAGCTCAAGACGAATTGGGAGGCTCGCCATATCCTGTTGCCGACGTAGATCGAGCCCGCAGGAATATGAGTCATGAGCGTCGTGCAAATTTTTCCGCGAGCCGAAGAGCCGGCGGTGCAGGTCCTCCCTGCAAGTTCCGCCGCAGGTCCCCAGGTGCTGGTGAGCACCGAAAAAGGTGCAGGTGCGCCTTCCGGCAGCGACCCTTCGCCGGCACCAGAGCCATATCCCCTCGACCGCGCCCTTCACGCGATGCTGGCGCGGTTCACGGGCGGGATTTCGCCGCTGGCTTTGTCGCTCGCCTGGCTCGATTGGAGTTCGCATCTCGCCGCTGCGCCGCAGCGCCAGGTGGAGATTTGCCGTAAAGTCGTTCGCGACACCGGCCGGCTCGTTGAAGCTGCTGCGCACGCATTCTCGCCGGTGCAAAGGCCGTGGTCTGTGATTGCGCCGCAGCAGCGGGACCGCCGCTTCAGCGGACCGCAATGGGAAACCCCATCCTTCAATCTGCTCGCGCAGGCATTTCTGCTCGTCGAGCACTGGTGGCGCGATGCTGCGACAGGAGTGCGCGGCGCGTCCCCCGCAAACGAGGCGATCGTCGAATTCTCGATGCGCCAGGTATTGGACATGCTGGCGCCGTCGAATTTTGCGGTGACCAACCCGAAGGTGCTGGAGAAGGCATTCCAGAGCGGCGGGGAGAATTTCGTTTTCGGCTGGCAGAACTGGTGCAGCGATCTTTTGCGCCTGCTCTCCAACGCGAAGCTGACGGACGACGGGCAGTTCGTGGTCGGCAAGACGGTGGCCATTTCACCCGGCAAGGTCGTCTATCGCAATGAGCTGATCGAGCTGATCCAGTATCATCCGACCACCGCGCAGGTGCGGCCCGAGCCGATCCTGATCGTGCCGGCCTGGATCATGAAGTATTACATCCTCGATCTGTCCCCGCATAACTCGCTGGTCAAATATTTGACCGGCCAAGGCTTCACCGTGTTCGCGATTTCCTGGCGCAACCCGGATGCGAGGGATCGGGACCTCGCCTTCGACGACTACCGCAAGCTCGGCGTCATGGCGGCGCTGGACTTGATCGGCTTGGTCATGCCGGGCCGCAAGACCCATGCGCTCGGCTATTGTCTCGGCGGCACATTGCTGTCGATCGCCGCCGCCGCGATGGAGCGCGACGGCGACAACCGTCTCGGCACTGTCACGCTGCTGGCGGCCCAGACCGACTTCACCGAAGCCGGAGAGCTGACGCTCTTCATCAACGAGAGCCAGGTGAGCTTTCTCGAAGACATGATGTGGCAGCGCGGCTATCTCGATACGACGCAGATGGCCGGCGCCTTCCAGCTGCTGCGCTCCAACGAACTGATCTGGTCTCGGCTGTCGCATGACTATCTGATGGGCGAGAGCGCGCCGCCGAGCGACCTGATGGCCTGGAACGCCGACGCCACGCGGCTGCCCTATCGGATGCACTCGGAATATCTGCGAAAGCTGTTTCTCGACGACGATCTGGCCGAAGGCCGCTATCGCGTCGATGGCAAGAGCGTCTCACTTTCCGACATTCACACGCCGATGTTCGTGGTCGGCACGCTCGCCGATCATGTTGCGCCATGGCGATCCGTCTACAAGATCCACTATCAGGTCGATGCCGATGTGACGTTCCTGTTGACCAGCGGCGGCCACAATGCCGGCGTGGTCGCGCCTCCAGGGGAGCCCGGGCACTTCTATCAGGTGCTGACCAAGACCGCCGATGCGCCCTATGTCGGTGCGGACGATTGGCTCAAGCTGGCGCCGCGCGTTGAAGGCTCTTGGTGGCCGGAATGGACCAATTGGCTGGCGGCGCGCTCGGGCACCCCGTGTGAACCGCCGCCGATCGGAATTGGAAACACCCTTGGCCTGCCGGATGCGCCGGGTGACTACGTCCACACCTAGACCTCCGGCTCGGACCGCGGCGCGAGGTCTGACGAGCGGAAAGGCTTGGCCTTGTCCAGCTTCTGGTAGGCCCTTGCAGCGGTCCGCAACAGCTTCTTCTCCCGCTTGCGGTCGAGGAAGCGGCGGCCGGCATCGAGGCCGGCGCCGTCCAACGACGCTGCCAGCGCCTGTCCTCGTGCATCGTCGTTCAATTGCCCGAGGGATCGCTGCGCCTTGCGCAAGTGTTTGAGGACGGACTTCTGCTTCGCCGCCGCCCCATCGGCGAACAGGTCCGAAAGTGACTCGATCGAATAGGTCATCCGCTTGTTGAGAAGCCGCAGCTTGTGACGTTTCTCGACACCGAGCTTCTTCAGCTTGCGGGCCTTCTCGAGCAGCGTCGTCTCCCACTCGGCCAGCCGCTCCGTTGCGTGGTCGGCAAGCGTGCGACGGCGCAACCGGATGGTTTCCTTGCTGCGCCGGGTCGACCAGGGGCCGCTTTCGATCCATGTCGAGGTCTGTTCGACCAGACGGCGGTATCGTGCAGATCGCAGCGCACGCGCCAGCAGCCGGTGGCTCTCCGCCCGTTTCTCGTTCCAGTGCTGGAGCTCGGCAACCACGGCGAGTTCCTCGCCACTCTCGGCGACGACCCGCTCGATGGCGACGTCGAGATCGCGCACCATGCCGAGCTGACCGTTCAACCATTTCAGTTCGGCCCAGACATTCGGCCGCTCTGTATCGTCGACCATCGGCGAGAAGAAGCGGATGGAAGTCCGTAGATGCGTCAGTGCGATCCGGATCTGATGCAGGGCATCAGGATCGCCGCGGCAGGTGCCGTCGTGCTGAGCGATCACGGCGTCCAGGTGCCGGCGCGCGATGATCCGGAACGCCGTGTCGCAAGCCATGCCGGGGCTCAGGCGGGCGGGCAGCGTGTTGCGCCGCGCCGCCGGCTTGGCAGGCGCCGCCCGCTTGACACGCGTGGTCGGCATCGAGCTCGTGCCGGGTCGCGACTTCCTTGCCCGCATCAATCTGATTGCCTTGTTTCCCCCGCCGCGATGGCATTCCGGCAATTCTGGAGCGTCTGCTCTTGTGTTCCGGATGCATCGATGGTCGCCCAGCCGACATGGCCGATATTATAGTGCTCTTGCAGCGCGGCAACCTCCGGCGTGGCGTCCGATGCGTCTCCCCGGCGGCGCCCGATCCGTGACTGTCGGGTCGCGAGGTCCGCCACCAGGAAAAGACCGTTCAATGCCACGTTGCACTCGCGCGCCAGTGCCGCGATCACATCGCGCTCGTCCTCGCGGGCGAATACGCCGTCGACGATCACCGAATGGCCTTGCGCCAGCACCCGCTGGGCGCGTTGCGCCAGCGTGTCGTAGACCCGGGCCGTGACCTCTGGCGTGTAGGCGGAGGGCGGCAGGCGGTGCGTGTCCTCGACGGCGAACATCTGCTTGCGGACGAGATCGCTGCGCAGCACGACGGCGCCCGGCTGCGGCGCGACGTCCGGCGCGAGCCCCTGCGCCATGACAGTCTTTCCAGTGCCGGACAGACCGCCGACGGCGATCAGACGCGGAGCAGGTGGGCGGATCAGCGTCCCCGCGAGCTCGAAATAGCGCCGTGTCTGGTCGAGAATGCCGGGTTTCCCCGAATGCGGCCGTTGCAGCCGTGCCAGCGTCACCTGTGCGCGGATCGCCGCCCGGATCGACATGAACAGCGGCAAGGCCGAGAGCGCATCGAGATTTTCGGTCGGCGTCGCGGCGAGATAGCGATTGAGGACCATGTTCGCTGCGCCCGGCTGATGGTGCTGCAGCAGGTCCATGAGCGCGAATGCGAGATCGTAGAGCACGTCGACCGTTGCCATCTGCGCGTCGAACTCGATCGCATCGAAGAGCACGGGCCGGTCATCGAGCACAACGATGTTAGCGAGATGCAGATCGCCATGACAGCGGCGCACGAAGCCCTGGCGGCCACGCTCCAGGAGCAGGGGACGAATACGCAGATAGGCCGCGTGAGAAGCCTGGCCGAGCTTCTCGATCCCTTGCGCGTCGAAATGTCCGCCGGCCCGCAGGCCGTCAAGGTTGCCGTCGATCAGGGTCGGGATGGAAGAGACCCATGCTTTTCCGTCGGCGCGTGTCGCCGCCGCGTGCGAAGCCGCGATTGCATCGGCGGCAGCCGAGGCGAGTTTCGCGTCAAGGGGGCCGGTCTCGGCCAGATGATCCAGCGTCCTGTTTTCGTCGAAGCGCGACATGTCGACCGCGTACTCGATCGGCCGGCCAGCGCCGTCGACCTTCACCGATCCATCCGGCTCTTCCGTGATCGCGACGACGCGGCGATAGATCTGCGGCGCCAGCGGCCGGTTGATCCTGATTTCCTCCTCGCAGGCCGCCTTTCGCTTTTCGAGGGTCGAATAATCGAGGAACGGAAACCGCACGGCGCGTTTGATCTTCAGCGCGCGCTTTGCGTCCAGGAATACCGAGGCGCCATGCGTGTCGATCCGCCTCACGCCCGGATGGTCCGTCAGCATCTGGAAGATGCGGTCCTGAGCCGCTGTTTCATCCTTCATCGAAGCGGACATTGGAAGCACCATCAGGGCGTCAGCACGGCCGCGCCGAGAATCTGGCCGCTCCGCAGCATGCTTAGGACCTCGTTGGCCCGATCGAGCGGAAACGCGGTCGTCTCCGTTCGCACCCCGGCCTGCGGCGCGACCTTGAGAAAATCGACGCCATCCTGCCGCGTCAGGTTGGCGACCGATACCAACTGCCGTTCCTGCCACAGCAACTCATACGGAAAGCTTGGAATGTCGCTCATGTGGATGCCGGCGCAAACGACGCGACCGCCCTTGCGGACGGCTCGCAACGCCGCCGGGACCAGCTCTCCGGCGGGTGCGTAGATGATGGCGGCGTCCAGCGGCTCATCGGGCACTTCGTCGGAGGACCCCGCCCAGACGGCGCCAAGACGACGTGCAAGGTCCTGTGCAGCGATGTCGCCGCGTCGGGTGAAAGCATGGACGGCTCGCCCCTGCCAGACCGCGACCTGCGCTATGATGTGGCCGGCCGCGCCGAACCCGTAGAGGCCGAGCCTGTCGGCGGAGCCGGCCAGAACCAGAGAGCGCCAGCCGATCAAGCCCGCGCACAGCAGAGGGGCAATCTCGACGTCGCTGCCGGCCTCGCCGAGTGGAAAAGCATAGCGTGCGTCGGCGATGGTGTCCGTTGCATAGCCGCCGTCGCGCGTATAGCCGGTGAACAGCGGCGCGTCACAGAGGTTTTCCATGCCTTCGCGGCAGAAGCGACACGTCCCGCAAGTGAAGCCGAGCCAGGGAATGCCGACCCGGTCGCCAGGCACATGGGTCGTCACGTCCGGCCCCACCAGATCGACCCGGCCGACGATCTCGTGGCCGGGCACGATGGGGTAGCGAATGTCAGGGAGCTCGGCATCGACGAGATGAAGATCGGTTCGGCATACACCGCATGCGCTGATCTTGACCCGGATCTGACCCTCGCCCGGCATCGGGTCAGGCCGCTCCTGCATCTGGAGCCTTGCCCGCGGGCCGGGCAAAACCATCGCACGCATGAGTTTCTCCGGGTCGAGCCGCTCCGACAGAATTATTCATAGATTGAACGGGCGGCCAATCCCTTGACGTCCGTCAACGCCGATCCCGGGTCGCCGCCCGGAGTTTTCCCTGGCTTGACGCGGATCAAGGGCGTCGGCGATTGCCGGCCTACTGTAGCGACAAGGAGAATCCGATGCCCATCAGGGATGCCTTTCCGCCTCTTGTCGGCCGACAGCACGGGTCGATCCTGGCCGCCTTGGTCTGTGTGCTGATGCGACGGAGGACAAGACCCGCAGGGAACACGGCGTCCGTACCGCGTTCGAAACCACCGATCGACGCCGTAGCTCGATCGGCAAGGCATTGGGAAGCTGGGCGAATTCCCATGGCATCTAGGCAGTTGTGATGGATGCCTACCGTCATTCGCGCCTGAACGAGATCGCCTGGGGCGGTGTGACAAAGACCGTCATTGGCCAGCCACCGTGCTGGGTTATCATCTCGAACCAGGCTTCTTCTTCCATCTGACCGTCAACCATCGGAACCGCGGTCGACGCGGCGTATTCTCCTTCATGTCAACTTATCGCTTGAACAACCTGCTGTCGCCGCGCTCAGTCGCGCTCGTCGGCGCGAGCGCGCGTCCGGCATCCGTGGGACGCGCGGTCCTGGAGAACATCCGCAAGGCCGAATTCAAGGGGCGGTTTGGCCTCGTCAATCCGCGCCATGCCGAGATCTGTGGCTTCGCAGCGGTGAAGAGCCTGGACAGGCTCGACTTCGTGCCCGAGCTCGTGGTCATCACCGCCCCCGCCGGCGAAATTCCTGGGATTGTCGAGCAGGCCGGGCGTCGAGGGTCTGCGGGTGCGCTGATCGTCTCGGCCGGGCTCGGCCAGGGACCTGGTTCGCTGCACGAGGCCACGAGCGCTGCTGGCCGACGGCACGGCATGCGACTGATCGGGCCGAACTGCCTCGGCATCATGATGCCGGGCGCCAGCTTGAACGCCAGTTTCGCCGCGCACATGCCCGGGGCGGGGAACCTTGCGCTGATCTCGCAATCGGGCGCCATCGCCGCCGGCATGGTGGATTGGGCCGCGCAACGCGGCGTCGGCTTCTCCGGTATCGTCTCGATTGGCGACCAGATCGACGTGGACATTGCCGATCTGCTCGACCATTTCGCGATGGATCACAAGACGCGCGCGATCCTGCTCTACATCGAGGCCATCAAGGACGCGCGGAAGTTCATGTCGGCGGCGCGTGCTGCGGCGCGCGTGAAACCCGTCGTGGTGGTGAAGTCCGGCCGCATGGCCCAGGGGGCCAAGGCCGCTGCCACGCATACCGGCGCGCTCGCCGGTGCCGACGCCGTCTATGACGCGGCATTCCGCCGGGCGGGTGTGCTGCGGGTGTCCGATCTGCGCGAACTGTTCGATTGCGCCGAGACGCTCGGCCGCGTCGAATCGCCGGCCGGAAAGCGTCTGGCCATCCTGACCAATGGTGGCGGCATCGGCGTTCTCGCCGTCGATCGATTGGTCGAACTCGGTGGAATTCCGGCAACCATCTCGACTGACACGCACAAGAAGCTCGATGCGGCGCTGCCGCCGACCTGGTCCGGTGCAAATCCCGTCGACATCGTCGGCGATGCCGACGCTGCGCGCTATGCGGCGGCGCTGGCGGAACTGCTGGCCGATCGCGACAACGACGCAGTCCTCGTCCTCAACGTGCAAACCGCGATCGCATCGGCCGCCGAGATCGCGGCGACATTGACGGACCTCGTCGGCAAGTATCGCGAGCAGCACCGCGGATGGGCGAAGCCCGTGCTGGCGGCGTGGGTCGGCGCCGATCAGCACATCATTCAGGCGCTATCCAATGCCGGCGTGCCGAACTACCCGACCGAGGACGATGCCGTGCGTGGCTTCATGCACCTGGTCCGGCATCGCGAAGTGGTGGAGGAGCTGAGCCAGGTGCCTCCCGCGATGCCAGACAGTTTCGTTCCGGATGCCCAGGCGGCGAGAGAGATCGTCACCGCAGCGATCGCAGATGGTCGCCAGTGGCTCGAACCTGTCGAGATCAAACAGCTGCTTGAAGCTTACGACATCGCGATGGTGCCGACCTATGCGGCAACCGATGTCGAGCAGGCGGTAACCTATGCAAAGGACATTTTCGCGCAGGGCGGCACCGTCGTACTGAAGATCATGTCGCGGGACATCACCCATAAATCCGATGTTGGCGGCGTCGTCCTCAATCTGACCACCCCCGAAGCCGTGCGAGGCGCGGCCACGGGCATCATGGCGCGTGCGAAGAAGCTGCGGCCTGAGGCGCGCATCGGCGGCGTCATCGTGCAGGCGATGGTCGTCAAGGCAAAGGCGCGCGAGCTGATCCTGGGTCTGGCCGACGATCCGACCTTCGGCACCGTCGTGGTGTTCGGCCGGGGCGGCACTGCGGTGGAGATCATCAACGACAAGGCGCTCGCGCTGCCGCCGCTCGATCTGCAACTGGCCCGCGACCTGATCGACCGCACGCGCGTGTCGCGGCTGCTAAAGGCCTATCGCGACGTGCCGGCGGTCAAGCAGGACGCCGTCGCCATGGTGCTGGTCAAGCTGGCGCAGATGGCGGCAGACATTCCCGAGATCCGTGAATTCGACATCAATCCGCTGCTGGCGGACGAAACCGGCGTGACCGCGGTCGACGCTCGCGTGGCCGTCGGGCCGCCGCAGCGGAAGTTCGCCGGCTCCGGACCGTCGAATTTCGCCGTTCGCGCCTATCCGTCGCAATGGGAGCGCCGCCTCAAGCTCAAGGAGGACTGGCGCATCTTCGTGCGGCCCATGCGCCCCGAGGACGAGCCAACCATCCACGAGTTCCTGCGTCACGTCACGGCACACGACCTTCGCCTGCGCTTCTTCGCGCCGATGAAGGAATTCACCCACGAGTTCATCGCACGCCTGACCCAGCTCGACTATGCGCGCGCGATGGCCTTCATCGCATTCGACGAGTCCACCGGCGAAATGGTCGGCGTCGTCCGGCTCCATTCCGACTCGATCTACGAGAGCGGCGAATACGCGATCCTGCTGCGGTCCGATCTCAAGGGCAGGGGGCTCGGCTGGGCCCTCATGCAATTGATCATCGACTACGCGCGGTCGGAAGGATTGAAGACCATCTCGGGTGACGTGCTCCAGGAGAACATCGTGATGCTCGAGATGTGCCGCCAACTCGGCTTCGAGGTGAAGCCGGACCCGGCCGAGCCCGATATCTGCGATGTCAGGCTGAAGCTCTGAGCGCGACGGTTATGAGCGCGCCGCGGCCGAATCTGCATCGGCGGCCGTCTTTGTCGTTCCGCGCAAGTTCTTGATGATGATTGCGATCAGCGGCACCAGCATCGGCATGATCGTGCTGAGTGGATGATGCACCGCGCCTGACACCTGGGCCTGGAGCGCACGTGCCTCGAGCTGGAGCGCTTCGATCGATGTGTCATGAATTTCGTTGGCGAGCTCGATGTCGCGCCCCGACGGAGCGCGGCCGGCGATCAGGAAGAGTGCGGCCGCGATGGCGAAATTGACGGCGCCGAGGATGGCAGCCGCGGCGATAGCGCTCCAGATCTGCACCAGCGCGAAATAGGCCGACAGCTCCAGCATCAGGAGCCCGAACGCTGCGATCAGCGCCGCGAAGGCGCGCAGGCCGAGGCCGATCAGCAAATGGCGCAGCCTGATATCGGCGATGATCCTGTCGGTGCGCCACAGCACGCGCAGATGTTTAACGACGTTCTCGGTATTCACCTAGTGTCTCCTCAACATGAAACCGACGACCACGCCCAGCGCGAAGGCGGAGGCGAGCGACGTGATCGGACGGTCCGCAACCAGGCCCTGGAGCTGCTCCTGCTCCTGTTCGACGGTCTCGCCGAGTTCGGCGAGCGCGGCTCTGATCTGATCTGCGAGCGCCTCGGCGCGATCTTTCGAACTCTCGAACATCTCTTCGCCGGCGGTGCTCAACAAGCGCGCGACGTCGACCTTCAGCGCCCGCAGCTCTTCGCTTACCCTGTTGGTGTTTAACATGGATCCGGTGCCCTGGTTGAATTGGGACCAGCCTAAGTCCCGGGCCCACGATCACGCTTGATTTGCGTCAAAGGCATCGCGCCGGGGGTCTTGAGACAGGTCAAGCCGGCCGCCACATGCTGGCCTAGAAATACCGGCTGAATGGGGACCAATTGTCCCGACGAGGTGGAAGACGTGAACCACGAACCGCTGCTACGCGCGACGCCGTCCGGCGACGTGCTGAGATTGCGCCCTGAAGGGCGCTGGACCGCCGCGAACGTGGTCGCTCTCGAGACCTTGTCCCGGTCGGTCGGGGCAGACGTCGATCGCTCGCGTGCCGTAACGCTGGACATGTCGGGTGTCAGCGCGCTGGATACCCTCGGCGCCTGGGTTCTGGAGAAGTTGTCGCGCAGGGCGTCGGCGTCGGGCAGGTCGGCCGAATTCGTCGGCGTCGCCGATCATTTCAGCGGGCTGATGGACGAGGTGCGTCAGGTCAACCGCCGCACGCCAGCTCCGGCGGCCGCGCCCAATCCGGTTCTGGCGCGGCTGGGCGATCTCGGCAAGTCCACGGTCGGGGCGCGGGAGGATGTCACGATCTTCCTTCAAATGCTCGGCGCCTTGTTCATGGCCGTCATCGGCGTGCTGCGCCGGCCGCGTTCGCTGCGGCTGACCTCGCTGGTGTATCAGCTCTACCGCATCGGCTGGCAGGCGATTCCCATCGTCACGCTGATCACCTTCCTGATCGGGGCCATCATCGCGCAGCAGGGCTTTTTCCATTTCCGCAGGTTCGGCGCGGAGTCCTACACCGTCGACATGGTCGGCATCCTGATATTGCGTGAGCTTGGCGTGCTGATCGTCGCCATCATGGTCGCGGGACGGTCGGGAAGCGCCTACACTGCCGAGCTCGGTTCGATGAAGATGCGCGAGGAGATCGACGCGCTCTCGACCATGGGACTTGATCCGGTCGACGTCCTGATCCTGCCGCGCGTTGCCGCTCTGGTCATCGCGCTGCCGATCCTCACCTTCATCGGCTCGATCGCCGCGCTCTATGGCGGCGGTCTCGTCGCGCAGTTCTATGGCGACATGGGCCCGGCAATCTACATCGCGCGGCTGCACGAGGCCATTTCCGTCACCCATTTCGAGGTCGGCATCCTGAAGGCGCCGTTCATGGCGCTGGTGATCGGGATCGTGGCCTGCAGCGAAGGATTGCGCGTCAAGGGCAGCGCGGAGTCGCTGGGGCGGCAGACCACGACGTCGGTCGTGAAGTCGATTTTCCTGGTGATCGTGCTCGATGGCCTGTTCGCGATCTTCTTCGCATCGATCGGAATGTGACGATGGACGGACCGCAAGACGAGTTCGCGATCCGCGTCTGCGACCTCGTGGTCGGCTTCGGCCGCCAGACCGTACTGGACCATCTCTCGCTCGATGTTCGTCGCGGCGAGATTCTCGGCCTGGTGGGTGCGTCCGGCGGCGGCAAATCGGTCTTGATGCGGACCATCATCGGCCTGATCCCGCGCCGGAGCGGGACCATCGAGGTGATGGGGCAGCCCGCCGGCGGCCACGGCCGGGGCGCAGCCATGGCATGGGGCATCCTGTTTCAGCAGGGCGCGCTGTTCTCCTCGCTGACGGTGCGCCAGAACGTCCAGTTTCCGCTGCGCGAGAATCTCGTGCTGTCGCAGGAGCTGATGGACGAGATCGCGATCGCCAAGCTCGAGATGGTCGGCCTGCGCGCCGAAGACGCCGACAAATATCCGGCGGAGCTGTCCGGCGGCATGACCAAGCGCGTGGCGCTGGCGCGCGCGCTCGCGCTCGATCCCCCGATCCTGTTCCTGGACGAGCCGACCTCGGGCCTCGATCCGATCGCCGCCGGCGAGTTCGACGCGCTGATCAAGACGCTGCAGAAGACCCTGGGGCTCACCGTCTTCATGGTGACCCACGATCTTGCGAGCCTGACCACCGTCTGCGACCGCGTCGCCGCGCTCGCCGACGGCAAGATCGTGGCGATCGGACCGATGCGCGAATTGCTGCAATCCGAGCATCCCTGGGTGCGCGCCTACTTCCACGGCAAGCGCTCGCAGATGCTGCAACACGAGATGAGATGAAAGATGGAAACACGCGCTCCCTACGTGCTGATCGGCGCTTTCGTGCTGGCCGCGATCCTCGCCGTGTTCGGATTCGTCTATTGGCTGAACAACACCGGCGGCATCGGGCCGCGCACGAACTACCACGTGCAATTCCAGGGTCCCGTGCCCGGTCTCCTCGTCGGCGCGGGCGTGCTGTTCAACGGCATTCGGGTCGGAGAGGTGACCCAGCTCGGCCTTGCGCCTGATAATCCGCGCTTCGTCAATGCGACGATCTCGGTTGCCACGACGACACCGGTCCGGGCCGACACCAAGGTCGGCCTCGAATTCCAGGGCCTCACCGGCGTGCCCGTGGTGACGTTGGAGGGCGGCGTGATCGTCGCCAAATCCGGCGAGCTCCCGATCCTGATCGCCGAGGCCGGCGCCGGCCAGAGCATGACGCAGGCAGCGCGCGATGCGCTGCGGCGGGTCGATACGGTGCTTCAGGACAATTCCGGCCCGCTGAAGGACACCATGGCCAATTTCAAGACCTTCTCCGACGGGCTTGCGCGCAACACCGGCAAGATCGACGGCATCCTGGCGGGCCTGGAGAAGATGACCGGCGGCGGCGCGCCTGCGCAGAAGGTCACCTACGACCTGCGCACGCCGGACAATCTCGGGCCGGCCGGCAAGACGCTGTCGGCGTCGCTGGCCATCCCTGAGCCGACCGCCGTCGCAATGCTGCAGACCCAGCGCATGCTGTTCGCGCCAGCCGGAGACCGGCCGGGCTTTGCCGATTTCCTCTGGGCCGACAGCATTCCGAAACTGGTGCAGGCGCGCCTGATCGACGGCTTCGAGAACTTTGACATCGCCCACGCCCCGCTGCGCACGAACGATCTCGGCCAGGCCGACTACCAGCTTCTGATCGACATCCGGCGCTTCCGGATTGCGACGGAAGGGGACACCCGGGCCGAGATCGCCCTGTCGGCGCGCATCGTCGACAAGAGCGGCAAGGTGGTCGCCTCGCGCCTCCTCGAGACCAGCGAGAAGCTCGAAAAGCTCGAGCCTGTCGCTTCAGTTGCTGCCTTCGACGCCGCCTTCGCGCGCCTCGCGAAGGAGCTGATCGGTTGGACCGTGCAGGCGGTGTGAGGCCTTCTATTCCAGCGTCTTCAGGTAGGACAGCAGGTCATGGATCTGCTCGGGGCCGAGCTCGAAGGCGGGCATCTCGGCATGACCGGTGTAGATCCCCTCGGCGAGCGCCTCACCGAGGCTGTCGATGGCATAGCGCCGATGCAGGGTGCGCAACGGAGGCGCGGCCTCGAGCCGACTTTTGGAGACGCGGTCGATGGCGTGACAGCGTGCGCAATTGGCTTGGGCGAAGGCCTTGCCGCGTTGCTCGGCCGTAGGGGCCGCCAGCGCCGGCGTAGTCAGAACCAGCCCGATCAGGCCGTGACGCAGAGCGCTTTGCAGCATGGAAGGTGATCCCGTCGAACCGTGGGGGCAGAATAAGACGGGGATGCCACTCAAATTTGATCTGAGTCAATCGGCTGCGCCACGGTGCAGTAAAATGCAGCGGCGCTGGGCTCGGCCTCATGTCGGGAGCGGCCGCGCGAGGAGCAGTGGATGGTCACGATTGAGCCGAACGGGCATTTTTGCGACGATTGTGCCGTGCGCGGTGCGGCGGTCTGCTCGTCGCTGGATGCGGTCGAGCTCAGGCAGTTCGAGCATCTCGGCCGTCGCGTCCATTTCGAGTCGGGCGCGACCGTGTTTTCCGAGGAGGACATCACGACCTCGTTCTACAACGTCCTCGAAGGCGTCATGCGGTTGTACAAGCTGCTGCCCGACGGACGGCGGCAGATCGTCGGCTTTGCCTTGCCCGGCGACTTTCTGGGGATGAATCTGTCCGGCCGGCACAATTTTTCCGCCGATGCGATCGGCGTCGTCACCGTGTGTCAATTCGCAAAGACGCCCTTCAGTCGTTTCATCGAAGACCGGCCGCAGCTGCTCAGGCGGATCAACGAGCTCGCCATTCGCGAGTTGAGCCAGGCTCGCGACCATATGGTCCTGCTCGGCCGGCGCTCGGCCGACGAGAAGGTCGCGACTTTCCTGCTCGGCTGGCGTGAGCGGCTTGCGGCGCTCAAGGGGCTGTCAGACACGATAGCGCTTCCAATGAGCCGTCAGGACATTGCCGACTATCTCGGCCTGACCATCGAAACCGTCAGCCGCACCTTCACCAAGCTGGAGCGCTTGGGTGTGATCGAGATCATTCACGGCGGCATCAGCCTGCTCGATCCGGCTCGCGTCGAGGCCATGGCGGCAGCCTGACGTCCCGTCCACAACGCTCTCGGCGATTTGATCCCGATCAATGACGCCGGTCATGCCCCGTAAAATAATGCCGCAAACAAATCTGGGAGGAGCATGATGCCTGCTGATGCGTTGCTGGTGACTGTTGCCGTCGTGGCGATCTTCGTCGTGTTTGCCGGTGTTCTGGCCTGGGCAGACCGGCAAACGAGTTCGGGCCGGCTCGATTCCAATTCCAAGAGCTGAAGATCGCAGGATTTAGCCGGCTTACGTGGCCCGCGTTGCGCGGTCCAGCGTTAGTGCTTGCCAGCATCTCAACGCAAGTGCGGCTTACGCAATCTGCAACTCTGCGTCAATGTTAGTGTATTGGCGCATCCTTCGGATGCGCGCTGGCGGCCGCTTTGTTGGCATTTGTCTCAAATCGCGATCGTGCTTTCCGGTTGAAAAGCCTGGTAACGTTGACTAGGCAGGGACTCTCAGTGCCTCGTAGCCTTGGGAGCCCCGCGGCGTGCCTCAGGACAAGACCGGAGACGCCCGACAGTCGGCGGGCAACAAACTATCGGTCCTGCGCAAGCACCCGATCTTCGCGGATCTGGAGCCGGAGGCGCTCGATCAGCTCTGCCGCTATGCCAAGCACACCACCGTGAAGCGCGGCGCGACGATCGCCGCCAAAGGCGATCCCGGCAACAGCCTGTTTGCGGTCGTCGCGGGGACGGTGAAGATCTCGTCCTCGTCGCCCGACGGGCGGAATGCCATCCTCAATCTGATCGGCCCGGGGGAGATTTTTGGCGAGATCGCAGTGCTCGACGGCGCGCCCAGGTCGGCGGATGCGACGGCCAACACCAATTGCGAGCTCTACGTCATCGATCGCCGGGACTTCCTGCCTTTCGTGAAGAGCCAGCCGGCGCTCGCGATGAAATTCATCGAGCTGCTCTGCGCCCGCCTGCGCTGGACCAGTCAGCAGGTCGAGCAGGTGATCCTCCAGAATTTGCCGGGCCGGTTGGCCAGCGCGCTGCTCGGTCTCACCGAAGAACGCAAGCTCGATTCCGGCAGCGGAACGCTTGCCATCACGCAGCAGGAGATCAGCGAGATGGTCGGGATGACGCGCGAGAGCATCAACAAGCAATTGCGCGCCTGGGCCGGCCGCAACTGGGTTCGCCTCGAGCACGGCGCCATCGTCGTGCTGAACACGGATGCGCTGCGCGACCTCGCCGAGAGCGGCCTCGACGGCGAGTGACGCCCCTGACCTAATCGTCGATGATGGCGACCGCCCGGGTCCAGCCTGCGGAGGCACGTTCGATCTTGACCGGGAAGCACGAGACCGTGAACCCGGTCGAAGGCAGCCGATCGAGATTGTGCAGCTTTTCGAGATGGCAATAGCCGATGTGCCGTCCCGCCTTGTGCCCCTCCCAGATCAGGCCGGCATCTCTCGTTTCGGCGTATTTTCTGGCCGTGTAGACGAACGGCGCGTCCCAGCTCCAGCCGTCGGTGCCGGTCAGCCGCACGCCGCGTTCGAGCAGGTACATGGTGGCTTCGTAGCCCATGCCGCAGCCGGAGCTGACGTAATCGGTCATGCCGAACTTTGCGCCGGCGCTGGTGTTGACGACCACGATCTCCAGCGGCGACAGCGTGTGTCCAATGCGATTCAACTCGTTCTCGACGTCGGCGGCGCTCGCCACGTAGCCGTCGGGCAGGTGCCGGAAGTCGAGCTTCACGCCGGGCTGGAAGCACCAGTCCAGCGGCACCTCGTCGATCGTCCACGACCGCTCGCCGCGGTTCATGGTCGGATGGAAGTGCCAGGGCGCATCGAGATGGGTGCCGTTGTGGGTGGACAATGAGACCTGCTCGACGGCCCAGCCCTGGCCGTCCGGAAGGTCTTCCGCCTTCAGGCCGTCGAAGAACTGCAGCATGCGCGGCAGGCCCTGCTGATGATCGATATACTGGATGGTCGGGTGATTGCCTGGCGGATCGGCCGTCACATCGTTCCTGAGCGGCACCGAAATATCGATCAGCTTGCGCGGCATAGGCATTCCCTCGACCTGGTTCCGGCGTTTCCGGCATCTTGCGGGGCCGTCATCGGCGGCGTCAAGTCACGTCGTCTTCATGGTGCGTCAGATCGATCGATGCAACTCCTGCATAGATCGATGCCGATCAGCTCGCATCGTCGCTGTGGCTGCGACGCCTCTTGATGGGCTACAAGGGGGCAGCACCACGGAGAAGTAATCAGTGACTGACTATCGCAAGCTCTTCGATCTCACTGGCAAGACCGCAGTCGTTCTCGGCGCCGCCTCCGGCATCGGCAGATCGTCGGCCGAGGCGCTTGCAGATCTCGGCGCCCGCGTGATCTGCGCCGATCGTGCGCCAGACGCGGTGGAGGCGACCGCCTCCGGCATTCGCGACAAGGGCGGCTGGGCGGAGGCAGCTGGCTGCGACGCCGCGAGCGCTGCGGACGTCAACGCGCTGGCGAAAACCGTGATGCAGAAGTTTCCGCGGCTCGACATCGCCGTGACGACACCGGGGCTCAACATCCGCAAGACCATTCTCGACTACACCGAGGAGGATCTCGATCGCGTCCTCAATCTCAACGTCAAGGGCACGGTGTGGTTCTTCCAGGCCTTCGGCCGCATCATGGTCGCGCAAAAGGGCGGCAGCATCATCGCCTGCTCCTCGGTGCGCGCAGTCACCATCGAGCCCGGCCTCGGCGTCTACGGCTCGACCAAGGCGGCGATCGGCCTCCTGGTGAAGGGCTTTGCCTCGGAGGTCGGCCACGCTGGCGTGCGTGTTAACGCGATTGCGCCGAGCATCGCCGAGACCGCACTGACCGGCCCGTTCAAGCAGCGCCCCGACATCTACAATCTCTATGCCGGGCACACCGTGTTCAACCGCTGGAGCAGTGCCGACGAGGTTGCAACCGCAGTCGCCTATCTCGCCTCGGACGCCGCGAGCTATGTCAGCGGCAGCACGCTGTTCGTTGACGGCGGGTGGACCGCCGTCGATGGTCCGCCCACCGGTCTCACCCAACTGCACAAGTAGTGCAGCCGGTTTTGGGCCTTGGGCCGGCGCGTCACGGCCGCTGTTAGGCCGGACCGGGCCGTCTTCGCGGTCGCAGCAGGAACTGCGACGCGCGCGATTTGAGCAAATAGCATGGGCGCTGCCGGATAAATGCCCTCGGCTGGCTGGTATTTTGGTGTTACGAATCCGGCCATGAACCAGCACGCCAAGATCGAAATCCGCCATTCGACCTGTCCGCATGATTGCCCCTCGGCCTGCGCCCTCGATGTCGAGGTGATCGAAGGCCGCAGCATCGGCCGCGTCCGAGGTTCGAAAAAGCAGACCTATACGGCCGGCGTGGTCTGCGCCAAGGTCGCCCGTTACGCCGAGCGCATCCATCACCCCGAGCGGCTGATGTATCCGATGCGCCGAACGGCGGCGAAGGGCTCCGGACAGTTCGCACGGATCTCCTGGGACGAAGCGCTGGACGAGATCGCGCATCGCTTCAACGAAGCCGAGCGCGAGTTCGGCGCGGAATCGGTCTGGCCGTACTACTACGCCGGCACCATGGGTCTGGTGATGCGCGACGGCCTCAACCGCCTCACCCACGTGAAGAAATATTCGCGCTTCTACCAAACCATCTGCGCCAATGTCGCGCGCATCGGCTTTGCGATCGGCACCGGCAAGATCGCCGGCGTCGATCCGCGCGAGATGGCGCTGTCCGACCTCGTCGTGATCTGGGGCACCAACCCCGTCAACACCCAGGTCAACGTGATGACCCACGCCTCACGCGCGCGCAAGGAGCGCGGCGCGAAGATCGCGGCGGTCGACATCTACGACAACGACACGATGAAACAGGCTGATATCAAGATCATTCTGCGTCCGGGCACCGATGGGGCCTTTGCGTGCGGCGTGATGCACGTGCTGTTCCGCGACGGTTATGCCGATCGCGCTTATATGGACAAATACACCGATTGCCCCGCCGAGCTTGAGGCACATCTCGAGACGCGCACGCCGGAATGGGCGTCCGCTATTTGCGGCGTACCGGTGGCGGAGATCGAGGCCTTTGCCAAGGCGGTCGGCGAGACCAAGCGGACCTTCTTCCGCTTTGGCTACGGCTTTACGCGCAGCCGCAACGGCGCGACGCAGATGCACGCGGCCAATTGCATTCCCGCGGTCACCGGCGCCTGGCAGTATGAAGGCGGTGGCGCCTTCTTCAACAATTTCGCGCTGTGGCACTTCAACGAATCCATCATCGAAGGCCATGATGCGATCGACAAGACCACGCGCGCGCTGGACCAATCGCAGATCGGCCGCATCCTCACCGGCGATGCCGAAGCCCTCCAGGGCAGGGGACCGGTCAAGGCGATGCTGATCCAGAACACCAACCCCGTGACGGTGGCGCCGGAGCAGTCGCTGGTCCGGCAGGGCTTTGCGCGCGAGGACCTGTTCGTCGCGGTGCACGAGCAGTTCATGACCGAGACGGCGCAGATGGCCGACATCGTGCTGCCGGCCACCATGTTCATGGAGCATGACGATCTCTATTACGGCGGCGGCCACCAGCACATCTCGGTGGGGCCGAAGCTGATCGATCCGCCCGGCGAATGCCGCTCCAACCACGAGGTGTTGCAGGCGCTGGCGCCGCGGCTCGGCGCCAGGCATCCGGGCTTCGAGATGACGCCCCGCGAATTGATCGACGCGACCTTGAGGCTGAGCAATCACGGCGACATCGCCGGCCTCGAAGCCGATCTCTGGCGCGACCTGCAGCCGGATTTCCGCACCTCGCATTATCTCGACGGATTTGCCCATGCCGACGGCAAGTTCCATTTCAAGGCCGATTGGGCGCATCCGCCGTTCGGCCAGACCATGGGCGATTTCGACAAGATGCCTGCTCTGCCGGACCATTGGGCGGTGATCGAGCACATCGACCAGGCCCATCCGTTCCGGCTCGCGACGAGCCCCTCGCGCAGCTTCCTCAACACCACGTTCAACGAAACGCCGTCCTCGCAAGCGCGCGAGGGCAGGGCCAGCGTGATGATCCATCCTCTGGACGCGGCCGCTCACGGCATCGCCGATGGCGATACCGTGACGCTCGGCAATAGCCGCGGCGAGACCACGCTGATCGCGACGCTGTTCGACGGCGTGCGGCGCGGCGTGCTGATCGCGGAGTCTGTTCACCCGAACAAGAACCATGTCGGCGGCCGTGGCATCAACATGCTGACGGGCGCGGACACCATCGCGCCAATCGGCGGCGCGGCCTTCCACGACAACAAGGTCTGGATCAGCAAAGCAGCCGCGGTTTGAGGCGCGCTGACGCTTCGATCGCGCTGCAAATTGCGTCGAGGCGCTAAAGCGGGAGCCTCTCTGCAGATAGCCCTTGCACCTCCTGCCCGAGCTGCCGCAAATGGCCGCAAACGGAGCCAAGGAAGCGAGCGTGCCATGAGCGACACCACAGCAATCATCACCGAGAAGCGCGGGCAGGCATTCTGGATCACCATCAACCGGCCGGAGAAGCGCAACGCGCTGAACGGCGACGTCATCGCCGGCATCACCAAGGGCTATCGCGAGGCTCATGACGACAAGGACGTTCGCGTCATCGTGCTGACGGGCGCGGGCGACAAGGCATTTTGCGCGGGCGCGGACTTGCAGAATTCCGGCGCGGCCTTCGCGATGGATCATTCCAGGCCGAATGTCGATTATGCCGACCTGCTGCGCCTGTCGCAGAACGCCACCAAGCCGGCGATTGCGCGCGTCGGCGGGGTCTGCATGGCCGGCGGCATGGGCCTGTTGTGCATGACCGACATGGCGATTGCCGCCGACAACGTCATCTTCGGCCTGCCGGAGGTCAAGGTCGGCGTGTTCCCGATGCAGGTGCTGAGCCTGCTCCAGCGCATCGCGCCGCCGCGCCTCGTCAACGAATGGGCGCTCACGGGCGAGCCGTTCGACGCCAGGGCCGCGCAGGCCGCGGGCCTCCTCAACCACGTCGTGCCCGCCGCCGAGCTCGATGCCAAGGTCGACTGGCTGATCGGCCGCATCGTCGACAAGTCCCCGACCGCGATCCGCCGCGGCAAATACGCCATGCGCGCCATCTCAGCGATGTCGTTCGACGAGAGCATCGCCTACACCGAAAGCCAGATCGCACTGCTCGCCATGACCGAGGACGCCAAGGAAGGCCTGAAGGCGTTCAGCGAGAAGCGCAAGCCGGTCTGGACGGGAAGGTAGAAGAGGGCACCGCTCTCGTGTCCCGGACGCGCCGCCGCGCGTGCCGCATCCTCCGCCGTCATTCCGGGGCTCGCGCCAAGTTGGCGCGCCCCGGAACGACGATCTTATCCCGCGTTCGCCTTCAGCCCCGCGGCCTGAATGCCGGCCACCGCACAGGCCTCGTCATTGTCGGAGGTATCGCCTGAGACGCCGACCGCGCCGAGCAGAGTCGTGCCGTCCATGATCAGCACGCCGCCGGGCACCGGCACCAGCGCGCCCTTGGCGATCGTGTTCACGGCATCGATGAAATAGGCCTGCTCCTGCGCGCGCTGGAACAGGGCGCGCGAGCCCATGCCCATGGCGAGCGCGCCATAGGCCTTGCCGTGCGCGATCTCGGCGCGCATCAGGCTGGTGCCGTCCTGCGCGGCTGCGAGCTTGAGCACGCCGCGCGCGTCCAGGATGGTGACCACCAGCGGCTTCAGCTTGAGCTCGCCGGCCTTCGCGAAGGCGGCATCGAGGATCTTGCGGGCGGTGTCGAGCGTGAGTTCAGCCATGATTGGTTTCCTTTGCAGCTGGAGAAGTGGAGTTGGTCTCGGCGCGATCGAGGCTCATCGCCAGCACGCGCGCGACGTGGAGCGCCTCGCGTTGCGTGCCGTCATTGATCTGATGCCGGCACGAGGTGCCGTCGGCAACGACCAGCGTATCTGGGTCCACGCGCCGCACGGCAGGCAGCAGCGACAGCTCGGCCATCTCGATCGAGGCATCATAGGTGTCGGCGCCATAGCCGAACGCGCCGGCCATGCCGCAGCAGCTCGACTCGATGGTCTCGACCTTGAGGCCCGGGACGAGCCGCAGCACCTGCTCGACCGGCTTGAAGGCGCCGAAGGATTTCTGATGGCAATGGCCGTGCACCACGGCCTTGTCCGCGACCATGCCGAGCGGCAGTTGCAGCCTTCCGGCCTCGGCCTCGCGCACCAGGAGTTCCTCAAAGGTGAGGGCATGGGCACTGACCGCCTTGGCGTCGTTGTCCTTGCGCAGCGAAGCGAGCTCGTCGCGCAGCGTCAGCAGGCAGCTCGGCTCGAGGCCGACGATCGGCACGCCGCGCGCGGCGAATGGGGCGAAGGCGGCCACGAGACGGTCGAGCTCGGACCTGGCCTCGTCGACGAGACCTGCCGATAGGAAAGTGCGGCCGCAGCAGAGCGGACGGCCGCCGCCCGCAGGTTTGGGCAGATGCACGCGATAGCCGCCGGCCACCAGAACGCGTAGCGCCGCGTCGAGATTCTCGCGCTCGTAGATCCGGTTGAAAGTATCGACGAACAGCACGACCTCGCGGCCGCCCTCGGAGCCGACCACCTCTGCCGGCGGCACGAACACGTCGCTGCGGAACGCGGGCAGCGCCCGGCGCGCGCTGATGCCGGCAAAGCGCTCCAGCAGCTTCCGCAGTAGCGGGCTGCGGTTGCGTAAGTTGGCGAGCGGCGCCAGGCGCGAGGCGAGCCCGGCATAGCGCGGGAGATAGCCCACAAGCCGATCACGCAGCGTCAGGCCGTGGCTCGCCGCACGCGCCGCCAGCACTTCGATCTTCATCTTGGCCATGTCGACGCCGGTGGGGCATTCGTGCCGGCAGGCCTTGCAGGAGACGCAGAGTTTCAGCGTCTCCATCATCTCGTCGGAGGCGAGCGCGTCGGCGCCGAGCTGGCCGGAGATCGCGAGGCGCAGCGTGTTGGCACGGCCCCGCGTGACGTCCTTCTCGTCGCGCGTGGTGCGATAGGACGGGCACATCACGCCGCCCTCGAGCTTGCGGCAGGCGCCGTTGTTGTTGCACATCTCGACCGCGCCCTGGAAACCGCCGCCCGCGCCCGGATAGGCCGACCAGTCGAGTTTCATTTTCAATTCAGTGACGCGATAGCCCGGCTTGAAGCGGAACAGCGAGCGGTCGTCCATCCTGGGCGCATCGACGATCTTGCCGGGATTGAGGACACCGGTGGGATCGAAGCGCTGCTTCACGTGCTTGAAGTCGGCGACCAGACGCTCGCCGAACATGGTCTCATGGAATTCCGACCGCACCAGCCCGTCGCCGTGCTCGCCGGAATGCGAACCCTTGTATTCGCGCACCAGCGCAAAGGCCTCTTCGGCGATGGCGCGCATCGCCTTGACGTCCTTCTCCAGCTTCAGATTTAGCACGGGCCGCACGTGCAGGCAGCCTTCGGAGGCGTGCGCGTACATCGTCCCGCTGGTGCCGTGCCTGGCGAACACTTCATTCAGGCGCGCCGTGTAGTCGGCGAGATGGGGCAGCGGCACCGCGCAGTCCTCGACGAAGGAGACCGGCTTGCCCTCCTGCTTCATCGACATCATGACGTTGAGCCCGGCGGCGCGGAAGTCCGCAATGCCGCTCTGCAGCGCCGGCTCGGTGATCTCCACCACGCCGCCCCATTTGCGCTGATCGTTGGTCCAGCCGAAGCCGAGATCGCCCATCAGCTCGCCGAGCTGCTTCAGGCGCACTAGGTTGTCCGGCTGGTCCTCCTCGGCAAACTCGACCACCAGCACGGCATCCGGATCGCCCTTGATCGCTGCATTGATGATCGGCTTGAACATCGCGATATCGCGGCCGAGCGCGATCATGGTGCGGTCGACCAGCTCGACCGCGATCGGCTTCAGCTTGACCAGGTGCTGGGCCGCATCCATCGCCTCGTAGAAGCTGCCGAAATGGCAGACGCCGAGCGCCTTGTTGCGGATCACCGGCCACAGCTTCAGCTCGACCTTGGTGGTGAAGGCGAGCGTGCCTTCGGAGCCGACCAGGAGATGCGCCATGTTGTTCGGCGCGTTGCGCGGCACCAGCGCATCGAGATTGTAGCCGCCGACGCGGCGTTGCACTTTTGGGAAACGCGCCGCGATCTCCTCGGCCTCGCGCGCCCCGAGATCGAGCATGTCGCGGAACAAGGCGCAGGCGCTGTCTCCGGCTTTGAGATCGGAAAGATCGCGCGAGACCTCGCCAAAGCGGCTCAGCGTACCGTCGGCGAGGCTCGCCTCCATCGTCAGCGTGTTGTCGCGCATGGTGCCGTAGCGCAGGCTGCGGCCGCCGCAGGAATTGTTGCCGGCCATGCCGCCGATGGTGGCGCGCGAGGCCGTCGAGACGTCGACCGGAAACCACAGGCCGTGCTTTTTCAGCTGACGGTTGAGGTCGTCGAGCACGATGCCGGGCTCGACCACGCAGGTGCGGCCCGCGAGATCGAGCGACAAGACCTTGTTCAGATGCTTGGAGAGATCGACCACCAGGCCGTCATTGACGGTCTGGCCGCACTGCGAGGTGCCGCCGCCGCGCGGCGTGACCTTGACCCCTTCGTCGCGGGCGATCGCCAGCGCCCGCAGGGCTTCGTCCATGGTCCGGGGCACCACCACGCCCGCCGGCATGATCTGGTAGAACGAGGCGTCGGTGGCGTAGCGGCCGCGGCTGAAGCGGTCGAACAGGACGTCGCCGGTCATTTCCCGGGCCAGACGCGCCGCCAAGCGGTCCGAGGGGACCGATTCCGATGATGTTCCAGCCACTTCCGCCGCCATGGTGCGCTTTCGCCTGTTCGCCGGCACCGTCTTGCATCCCGTCACGGCCCTTGGCAAGCGAGCCCTGCTTCTTGTGCATTGACGGACCTCGCCGCGCGAGGGACAAGCCCGGCGAATAGTGATATGCGAGCGGCTTGCGGGAGCCCTCAATGCGGGCCCACGGACGCTCGAGCCAAGACAGCTTCAAAGACCGGGAAGGACGCCGATGACCGTGCACACTGGAAGGCATTTCCTACAGATTCCTGGACCGACCAACGTGCCCGACCGGGTGCTGCGGGCGATGGACATGCCGACGCTGGACCATCGCGGTCCGGAGTTCGCCGAGCTTGGTTTTGCCGTCCTTGCCGCAATGCAGCGCGTGTTCCGCACCAAGCAGCCCGTGATCATCTTCCCCTCGTCCGGCACCGGCGCCTGGGAAGCGGCGATGGTCAACGTGTTCGCACCCGGCGACAAGGTCCTGATGTGCGAGACTGGCCAGTTCGCCGTGCTGTGGCGCGGCATCGCGGCCAAGTTCAAGCTCGACGTCGACTTCATCCCGGGCGATTGGCGCCACGGCGCCGACCTCGCCGAGATCGAGACGCGCCTCGCCGCCGACAAACAGCACGCCATCAAGGCGGTCTGTGTCGTCCACAACGAGACCTCGACCGGCTGCGTGACGCCGCCGCTCGAGGTGCGCAGATTGCTCGATCGGGTCAAGCATCCGGCGCTGCTGATGGTCGACACCATCTCCGGCCTCGGCTCGATGGAATATGAGCACGACGCCTGGGGCATCGACGTCTCGGTCGCCGGCTCGCAGAAGGGCCTGATGCTGCCGCCGGGCCTCGGCTTCAACGCGGTCTCCGAGAAGGCGCTTGCCGTGGCCAAGGCCAACCCCGGCATGCGTTCCTACTGGGATTGGCAGGAGGTGATCAACTTCAACAAGCTCGGCACCTTCCCCTATACGCCCGCGACCAACCTGCTCTACGGCCTGCGCGAAGCCGTGAAGATGCTGGAAGAGGAGGGGCTGGAGAATGTCTGGTCTCGCCACAAGCGCCACAGCGCTGCGACGCGTGCCGCGGCCAAGGTCTGGGGCCTGGAGACGCAATGTGCCGATCCTGCCGCGCATTCGCCGGCGCTGACCGGCGTGCGCGTGCCCGAAGGACACGACGCCGACGCCTTCCGCAAGGTCGTGCTGGAGAACTTCGACATGTCGCTCGGCACCGGGCTGAACAAGGTCAAGGGCAAGGTATTCCGCATCGGCCATATCGGCCATTTCAACGATCTGATGCTGATGGGCACGCTCGCCGGCGTCGAGATGGGCCTCGATCTTGCAAAGATCCCGCACCGGAGCGGCGGCGTGCTCGCGGCCATGGACGTCCTGAAGGGACGTGACGCGGTGCCGATGGCCAAAGCCCAGGTTGCCTAGAGATTCAGGTGGCCTAGAAATCCAGACGACCTGAGCCAACTCAGAGAAGAAGAGAGCGCGCGATGAACGCACCGACGACGACCAACGAAGACCTGCTCTACTCCGTCACGGACGGCATCGCGCGGATCACCTTTAACCGCCCGCAGGCGCGCAACGCCATGACCTTCGCCATGTACGACCGCATGGCGGAGATCTGCCAGGAGATCAACGCCGATCGCTCGATCAAGGCGCTGATCCTGACCGGCGCGGGCGACAAGGCGTTCGCCTCCGGCACCGACATCTCCCAGTTCCGCGCCTTCAAGACCGCGCAGGATGCGCTCGACTACGAGGCCCGGATCGATCGTGTGCTCGGCACGCTCGAGCAGTGCCGCGTGCCGGTGATCGCGGCCATCGCGGGCGCTTGCACCGGCGGCGGTGCCGGAATCGCGGCCTGCTGCGATCTTCGCATCGGCACCGAGACGACGCGGATGGGTTTTCCGATCGCGCGCACGCTCGGCAACTGCCTGTCGATGTCGAACATCAGCCGCGTCGTCGCGTTGATTGGACCTGCCCGCACCAAGGATATGATCTTCAAGGCGCGCCTGGTCGAGGCGCCGGAGGCGCTGGCGCTCGGCCTGCTCAACGAAATCGTGCCCGATGTCGAGACGCTGCAGCGCCGCGCTGATGAAACCGCAAGGCTCGTCGCCAGCCACGCGCCGCTCACGCTGGAAGCGACCAAGGAAGCGGTGCGCCGCATCCGCCGCACGCTCTCGCGCGAGGAGGGCGAGGATCTGATCCTGAAGGCCTATATGAGCGAAGATTTCCGCGAGGGCATGGACGCCTTCCTCAACAAGCGCGCGCCTGTCTGGAAGGGCAAGTAAGCATATGAGCCGTCGGCGTCGTCCGCCGAAAGTCATAGGCGCCGATTTGCCGGGCAGCTTGCACTCGTCGGCTTTAGTCCGCACTATGCAGGGATAGAGTTCTTCCGCACTACAACTCAAAAAACATCAGGGGACGAAACTCGTGCGAATTTCAGTCAAGGCCGTCGGTGCTGCGACGGCGCTGTTGTTGAGCACGCCGGCTTTTGCCGGCTGGGAGCCCACCAAGCCGGTCGAGATCGTGGTGGCGGCGGGCGCGGGCGGTGCCTCCGACCAGATGGCGCGGATGATGCAGGCCGCGATCCAGAAGAACAATCTGATGAAGCAGCCGATGGTCGTCTCGCTCAAGGGCGGCGCCTCGGGTGCGGAAGCGCTGATGTACATGAAGTCCAGCGAGGGCGATCCGAACAAGGTGCTGATCGCCTATTCGCTGATTTACATGCTGCCGCTGTCGGCCAAGATTCCGTTCAACTGGCGTGATCTGACCCCGGTCTCGGTCGTTGCGCTCGACCAGTTCGTGCTGTGGGACAACAGCGCAGGACCGAAGACGGTGAAGGAGTTCGTCGCGGCCGCAAAGGCGGCAAGCTCGCCCTTCAAGATGGGCGGCACCGGCTCCAAGCGCGAGGATCACGTCCTGACCGTGTTCCTGGAGCAGAAGACCGGTGCGAAATTCTCCTATCTGCCCTACAAGTCCGGCGGCGAGGCCGCGACCCAGCTGGTCGGCAACCACACCGAAGCCAACGTCAACAACCCCTCGGAAAATCTGGAAGTCTGGCGCGCCGGCCAGGTGCGTCCGCTTTGCGTGTTCGACAAGGAACGCATCTCCTACACGACCAAGGTGACGGAGACGCAGTCCTGGGCTGACATCCCGACCTGCAAGGAGGAAGGCGTCGACGTGCAGTATCTGATGCTGCGCGCGATGTTCCTGCCGGGCAAGGTCACGGCCGAGCAGCAGGCGTTCTACGTCGATCTCTTCCACAAGGTGACGCAGACCTCCGAGTACAAGGAGTACATGGAGAAGCAGGCGCTGAAGCCGATCTTCCTCACCGGCAAGGACATGGTGAAGTTCCTCGAGGAAGACGATGCGCTGAACAAGTCGCTGATGTCGGAAGCCGGCTTCGTCGCGAAGTAACCGGTCTTCTTCACCTCGCCCCGCTTGCGGGGAGAGGTCGGATCGCATCGAAGATGCGATCCGGGTGAGGGGGGACTCTCCGCGAGTCCGACTTTCACCGTTCCTGCGGAGACTTCCCTCACCCTAATCCTCTCAGCGCGAGCGTAGCTCGTCGCGGCCCCGCAAGCGGGAGAGAGGGAATTGGCCACAGCAGCCCATGTCCCAATCCGATATCGAAATCATCGTCGAGGATCCGACTGCGCCCGAGGAGGACTCCCCCTCCGTCGTCTCCTCCGGCACGGTCGAGATCGCCGTCTGCCTGCTCCTGCTCGCGCTCGCCGTCACGCTCGGCTACGACAATTGGCGCACCGGCGCGTCCTGGGATTCGACCGGGCCCGAGCCCGGTTATTTCCCGTTCTATCTCTCCATCATCCTCGGCGGCGGAAGCCTCTACGGCCTGATCGCGACGCTCGTCTCGCACCGCACCGCGCGCCAGAACTTCGTCACGCGCGCGCAGGGCCGCCGCGTGCTGGCGGTGTTCGTGCCGACGCTGCTGTTCTGCCTGGCGACCCAGTTCCTCGGTCTCTATGTTGCGAGCTTCCTTCTGATCTCCGGCTTCATGCGGCTGGTCGGCAAGATCGCGTTGTGGAAGTCGCTGCTGACCGCCGTCGTGTTCACTGCGGTCATGTTCGTTACTTTCGACGTCGCCTTCGACGTCATCATGCCGAAAGGGCCGCTCGAAGCGGCCCTCGGTCGCTAGGCGGGCACGCGATGGAAGCTCTCGGTCTCCTGCTCCACGGCTTTGCCGTCCTGCTGACGTGGAAGACGCTCGTCCTGATGATGGTCGGGCTGGTGCTCGGCATCTTCGTCGGCGTGCTGCCCGGGCTCGGCGGTCCCAACGGCGTTGCGATCCTGTTGCCGCTCACCTTCACGATGGACCCAACCTCGGCGATCGTGATGCTGTCCTGCATCTATTGGGGCGCGCTGTTCGGCGGCGCCATCACCTCGATCCTGTTCAACATTCCGGGCGAAGCCTGGTCGGTCGCGACCACCTTCGACGGCTATCCGATGGCTCAGCAGGGCAGGGCGGCGGAGGCGCTGACTGCGGCGTTCACGTCCTCATTCATCGGCTCGCTGGTGGCGGTGCTGCTGATCACGTTCCTTGCGCCGATGATCTCGTCCTTTGCCCTGAAATTCGGGCCGCCCGAGTTCTTCGCGGTGTATCTGCTCACCTTCTGCTCCTTCGTCGGCCTGGGGCGCGAGGCCAAGCACAAGACCGTCATCTCGATGTCGCTGGGCCTGCTGCTCGCCGGCATCGGCATGGATACCGTATCGGGCAACCTGCGCATGACCTTCGGCTCGCCGGAGCTGCTCCGCGGCATCAACTTCCTGGTCGCCGTCATCGGCCTGTTCGGCATCAGCGAAATCCTGCTGACGATGGAGGAGCGCCTGGCGCTGCGCGGACATGCTGCGGGCATCTCGCTGCGCGTCGTGCTCGGCGTCTGGAAGGACCTGCCGAAATACTGGGTGACCTTGCTGCGTTCCTCCTTCATCGGCTGCTGGCTCGGCATCACCCCGGGCGGCGCGATCGCGGCCTCCTTCATGGGCTACAACCTCGCCAAGCGCTTCGCCAAGGACCCTGGCAGTTTCGGCAAGGGCCGCATCGAAGGCGTGTTCGCGCCGGAGACGGCGGCGCATGCCTCCGGTACCTCGGCGCTGCTGCCGATGCTGGCGCTCGGCATTCCCGGCTCCGGCACCGCCGCGATCCTGCTCGGCGGCCTCATGGTGTGGGGCCTCAATCCGGGGCCGCTGCTGTTCGTCGAGCACAAGGATTTCGTCTGGGGCTTGATCGCCTCGATGTATCTCGGCAACGTGGTCGGCCTCGTGCTGGTGTTGACGACGGTGCCGATCTTCGCCTCGATCCTGCGCGTGCCGTTCGCCGCGGTGGCGCCGATGATCGTGGTGTCCTGCGCGATCGGCGCCTACGCGATTCAGAACGCGATGTTCGACATCTGGCTGATGCTCGGCTTCGGCGTGGTCGGTTACGTCTTCAAGAAGATCGGCATTCCATTGGCGCCGTTTACGCTCGCGCTCGTGCTCGGCAACCGCGCCGAGGATGCCTTCCGCCTGTCGATGATCGGCTCCGGCGGGACGCTGAAGGTGTTCTGGTCGAACCCCCTGGTCGGCTCGATCACAACCCTGGCGATTATTCTGCTGTTCTGGCCCGTGATCGACCATTTGTTCGCCCGTGTCGGATTGACGCATAAGACCAGGGCGACATCCGGCTGAGGCGTGCACGAAATTCTTTTCTACATCAATCGCTTAAGGCAGAAGGTGGCGTTCCTGTTCGATCACTACCCCGAACGCGAATGTTGCTGAATGTTGCCGCTGCGGCACAGCCATTGGGCAGGTGGGCGCGTATATTTCGATCACAAGATCGTGCAAGGGGGATTCTCCATGAAGCGGATAGTGATTGGAATGGCGGCGGCGATGTCGCTGTTTGCGACGGGTGCGCTGGCCGCCGATCTCGCGGCAAAACCCTATGTCAAGGCGCCGATCGTCGAGCCGGTCTGGAGCTGGACCGGCTTCTATATCGGCGCCAACGGCGGATACAGCTGGGGTCGCTCGCGTACCGACGTTTCCTATTTCAGCTCGGTCACGGGTGCACCGATCGCGCCTCCGGCCGGATCCCTCACCAGCGGCAGGTTCGACATGAACGGTGCTGTTGCCGGCGGCCAAGCGGGCTACAACTGGCAGAGCGCCAATTGGGTATACGGCATCGAGGGTGACCTGAACTGGTCCGACGAAAAGGGCCGCGCGACCTTCAGCTGCGTGGGCGTCGCGCCTGCCGCCGGGCCATGCCTTCCCGGCCTGACGTTCCTCCCCCCTGGCGGTCTCGCCGGCACCACCCTGACGGTCGATCAGCATCTTCAATGGTTCGGCACGCTTCGCGGCCGGGTCGGCATCCTGGCGACCCCCAAGGTGCTGTTCTACGGCACCGGCGGTTTGGCCTTCGGCGAGATCAAGACCACGGGCACCATGACCGGCTTCACCCCCGCGGGTGTGGCGATCGCCTCGGTCGGTTCAAACTCGACGACGCGCGCCGGCTGGATCGTTGGCGCGGGTGTCGAAGGCAAGATCACGCAGAACTGGAGCGCCAAGCTCGAATATCTCTACATGGACCTCGGGCGCTTCTCGTCCGGTCCGTTCACGCTCGCACCGGCCGCTGCAATCAGCGCCAACGTGTCGTCGCGCTTCACCGATCACATCCTGCGCGCCGGCATCAACTATCAGTTCGGTGGCCCGGTGGTGGCCAGATACTAAGATCAACAAGGCGTCAACAAGCAGCAAAGCCCGGCTCACGCCGGGCTTTGTCGTTGCAGACGGGGCGCAGTGACCTTCACACCACCTTGGCGTCCCTGAGCCCAGCAATCTCGTCGGCGGCGAAGCCGAACTCCTTCAGCACCTCGTCGGTCTGCTCGCCGAATTCCGGCGGCCGCGCCGCCATCCTGCTGGGCGTGCGCGACAGCGTCACGGGCTGGCCGATCAATTGGATATGCCGGCCATCGTCAGTCGGCACGTCCTGCGCAATGCCGAGATGCTTGACCTGCGCGTCCTCGAACACCTGGTCGATCGCATAGATCGGGCCGCACGGCACGCCGGCCTCGTTGAACTCGCGGACCCAGGTCTCGGTCGACTTCGACACCGTGCGCTTCTCGATCTCCGCGTTCAGCGCATCGCGGTTCCTGGAGCGGGCAGGGGCGGTCGCATAGTCGGGGTGGGCATAGAGTTCCGGTGCGCCGATCGCTTGGGCGCAGCGCTCCCAGATCCGCCCGCCCGTGGTGGCAATGTTGATGTAGCCGTCCGAGGTCTTGAACACGCCGGTTGGGATGCTGGTCGGGTGGTTGTTGCCGGCTTGCTTTGCGACCTCTTTCTCCATCAGCCAGCGCGCGGCCTGGAAATCCAGCATGAATATCTGGGCCTGGAGCAGGGACGTCTGCACCCACTGTCCCTTGCCCGAGACCTCGCGCTCGAGCAGCGCGGTGAGGATGCCCATGGCGCAGAACAGGCCGGCGCTGAGGTCGGCGACGGGAATGCCGACCCGCATCGGGCCTTCGCCCGGCGCGCCGGTGATCGACATCAGGCCGCCCATGCCTTGCGCGATCTGATCGAAGCCGGGCCGCTTGTGGTAGGGGCCGTCCTGGCCGAAGCCGGAGATGCTGCCATAGACGATGCGGGGGTTGATCGCGGCGAGGCTGTCATAGTCGATGCCGAGCTTCTTCTTCACGTCGGGCCGGAAATTTTCGACCACGACGTCGGCCTTGGCGGCGAGGCGCTTGAACACCGCAAGCCCGCGTTCGTCCTTCAGGTTCAGCGTCATCGCCCGCTTGTTGCGGTGCAAATTCTGGAAGTCGGACCCGTGCCGCGGGCCGCCCGGCTGCTCGCCGCCGGCATCTTCGGTCAGCGCGTCGATCTTGACCACGTTGGCGCCCCAGTCCGCGAGCTGCCGCACGCAGGTCGGCCCGGAGCGGACGCGGGTCAGGTCGAGCACGGTGAAGCGTGACAGGGCTTCCGAGGCATGCGGAAAGGGCATCGTGAAAGGCTCCGGGACAGATTGCTGGACAACCATAGTGCCCAAAGACCATGCGGCAAGCCGGGCCGACGCCGACGCCGTCTGCCGAAACGCCGTGCCTGCACGGCGCCCGAGATCAGCGCGACAGGCGCTTCAATTCCGCGCGGGCCTGCTCGGCCAACGGGTCGTCGCCGTGGCGCGCAATGAAGAGCTCGAAGGCCTCCCGCGTCCCCTTCCGGCGAGCGGCTTCGTATTCCTCCCTCACCGCAGCGGCAGGATCGCGCGCCATTGGCATGGAGGGCGCGCGTTCCGCCTTGCGGCTCTCGCTCCCTTCGACATCCGCATTGGCTTTCTGTGCCATGGCTGGCAGTCCTCCGAAGGGTTGATGGTCCGGCCCGCCGAACGCGATCAGGACGCCAAGCAGGCCGGCCGGGAAAGGACTTCGTTTCATGCCCCTGCAATATTACGGATGCCAGGTGAACAGCGGCCGTCGTTCGTGCCCCGTATGACTACGGGATTTGATGGCTAACCAAGCCTTAGGAAAGAGGCAGGCGGCGCCGCCCAAATACACCAAACGTTTAACTCTCAAGCTTGAATCATATGCCGTCCCGGCGAATCACGCCCGATGCGTCGCTCTGGAGGGTCAATTGGCCACCGCTGTCTATGTCAGTGCCACCAACAACGCCGAGATCGACGGTCTGCTATCCGGCTACAAATGGTCAGGCACGATCACCTACAGCTTCCCCGACGCGCCCGGCGACTTTTCGAACCCTTACTCCGGCGGCAGCGGCGAGCCGACCACTTCGGGCTTTGCCTCGGTACCCACGCAGATCCAGGCGGCGATCAACTATGCCGTCGGATTGATCCTCGGCTACACCAACGCCAACATCCAAAATGCGGGCACGAACGGCGCCGACCTCATGATTGCGCAGTCGCCGGCCGCAAACCCGACCGCTTATGCCTACTACCCCGGCAATTATGCGCCCGGCGGCGACATCTGGTTCGGGACTCAATACAATTTCTCGCTGGCCAAGCTCGGCAACTATTACTTCACCACTGCCCTGCACGAACTCGGCCACGCCCTTGGCCTGAAGCACAGCCAGGAGGCCGGCGGCCCCGGCAACGTGGCGGTGCCGAGCGCGCACGACAGCAGCGAATACACCGTCATGAGCTATCGCAGCTATGTCGGTGCTTCGACCACGGGCGGCTACACCAACGAAGCCTACGGATATTCGCAGACCTACATGGCGAACGATATCCTTGCGCTCCAGACGATGTACGGCGCGGACTACACGACGCAGAGCGGCAACACCGTCTACACGTGGAATGCGACCACCGGCCAGCAATTCATCAACGGCGTCGGGCAGCTCGCGCCGGGCGGCGGCGTCGGCGGCTCGGCCAATCGCATCTACGAAACCGTCTGGGATGGAGGCGGCGTCGATACCTATGATCTCTCGAATTACACGACGAACCTGAGCATCAACCTCAATCCCGGCGCGGCATCGGTGTTCTCCTCCGTGCAATTGGCCTATCTCGGTAACGGCCATTACGCATCGGGCAACGTCTACAACGCCTATCTCTACAATGGCGACGCGCGCTCCTACATCGACAACGCCATCGGCGGGTCCGGCAACGACACGATCCTCGGCAACGCCATCGCCAACGCGCTGAACGGTGGCGGCGGCAACGACACCATCACGGGCGGTGCGGGCAACGACGCCATCAATGGCGGCGCCGGCACCGACACCGCGGTGTATTCGGGCAGCAGGGCCAACTATCTGATTTCGTACGACGCGGGGACGCAGATATTCACGATCGTCGATCAACGCTCCGGCTTGCCCGACGGCACCGACACGGCGGTTGGTGTAGAGTATCTCCAATTCGCCGATGGCACCTTCGCAAGCTCCAGCTTGGTGACAACCACGATCGAGTCGCTCGGATCGACGCGGGTCGTTTTATCCGGCGGCAACTACCATCTCGAGAGCATCGCAGCGGGGACCGGGCCGACCCTGAAATATGCAGGCGCTGCGGTGCTCGCAGTCAATTGGGGTAGCTGGTCGGTGATTGGCGCCGAGCAGGTGTCTGGCGGCGGCTATGACGTGGTCTGGAAGGAAGGGTCAAGCGGCGAATACTCCGTGTGGAGCACGGACGGCAACGGTAACTTCCTGACCACGCTGGGTTCGGCTCCTCAAATGCTGGGAACCGACGCGTCCCTGAAGACGCTGGAGCCGACGCTGCAGCAGGATCTGAACGGTGACGGTATGATCGGCGTCCCTGTCGTCGTCACCACCACGATCGAGGCACTGGGGGCGACGCGCGTCGTTTCGTCCGGCGGCAACTACCATCTCGAAAGCATCGCGACGGGGACCGGGCCGACCTTGAAATATGCGGGCTCTGCGGTGATCGCAGCGAACTGGGGCACCTGGTCGGTGATCGGTGCCGAGCAGGTCTCGGGCGGCAGCTATGACGTGGTCTGGAAGGAAAGTGCGAGCGGGCAATATTCGGTGTGGAGCACGGACAGCAACGGCAACTTCCTGACCACGCTGGGTTCGGCTCCCCAAATGCTGGGAACCGATCCGTCCCTGAAGACGCTGGAGCCGACGCTGCAGCAGGATCTGAACGGTGACGGCATGATCGGCGTCGCCGCTGCCGTCACCACCACGATCGAGGCGCTGGGATCGACGCGCGTCGTTTCAGACGGCGGCTACTACCATCTCGAGAGCATCGCGACGGGGACCGGGCCGACGTTGAAGTATGCAGGCTCTGCGGTGATCGCAGCGAACTGGGGCACCTGGTCCGTGATCGGTGCCGAGCAGGTCTCGGGTGGAAACTATGATGTGGTCTGGAAAGAAAGTGCGAGCGGGCAATATTCCGTCTGGAGCACGGACAGCAACGGCAACTTCCTGACCACGCTGGGCTCGGCACCTCAAATGCTGGGATCCGATCCATCCCTGATGACGCTGGAGCCGACGCTGCAGCAAGATCTCAACGGTGACGGTACGATCGGCGTCGCTGCTGCCGTCAGCACTACGATCGAGGCGGTCGGATCGACGCGGGTCGCTTTATCGAGCGGCAACTATCATCTCGAGAGCATCGCGACGGGGACCGGGCCGACCTTGAAGTATGCAGGTTCCGCCGTGATCACGGCAAACTGGGGCACCTGGTCGGTGATCGGCGCCGAGAAAGTGTCCGGCGGTGGCTACGACGTAGTCTGGAAGAACTCGGCGAACGCTCATTATTCGGTCTGGAGCACGGATGCGAACGGCAACTTCCTGACGACCCTTGCCGCAGCCCCGGAGGTGCTCGGGTCCGATCCGTCTCTGAAAGCTCTGGAGCCGGTCCTGCAGCAGGATCTCAACGGCGACGGCGCGGTGGGCGCTGCGCCGCTTGCAACGACATCCGGCGACGGCTTCGCATTCGATTTCACCCAGACCGGATCGTTGACTGCGCCGTCCGAGCCGCCGGACTTTATTCCGGCGCCTGCCGATCCGGCGACCGCTCTGGAGGAGTGGATTGGAGCGACGGACAGTCACGACACGGCTGCAATCGACAATCTCACCGGCTTTCTCCAGACCGGTCACGATTTCAATGTCCTGCTGATCTGAAGGCCATGTCGCACCCCTGCCGGGGGAGTAATTGCCCGCGGACACCTTCTGCAGCGCCGGCATCGAGCAGTCGCTCGCAGAGGTGCAATCCGATGAAGCCCGCGCCCTCGGTCACGAGGAAAGGCCTATTCCTGTCATTTTCGAACGGCATTGAGCGGAGTCCCGACCGTTCGCAGGAGTGCGGCGGGAGTGGCATCGTCGACCGCCAAAATCATCAACCCACAAATCGCTTAGTTGGAGGTATCAAATCACCTCTACTGTGCATGGGGTTGTTTTCGCACTTTCGTCAGGCTGGGAGCGCCGGGCGCCCGCTGATCAGGCTAAAACTCCCGCCGCTTCAGCCAGGCCCGCGCCCCCCAATGCCCGAAGCACCAGGCCGATCGGACCAGGGAGAGGTGCTCGACATTGCGGTAGATCTGCCAGACCCATTTGGCCGAGCGCATCGGACGGCTCGACACCGAGGACCCCCTCACGCGGTAACGAGCAAGATCCTCGTTGAGGCCGTAGGCCGTACGGCCGGGCCTTAGGATCGACAGCCACAGGCAGAAATCGTCGTAGCCCTCGTTCTTCATCGCGACGGGACCTGCGATCTCGCGGTCGACCATCGCAGTCAGCGTCGCGATCGCGGTGTTCTTCAGGAGCTGACCATAGGTGAGCGAGGCCGGCACCTCGATCAGCCGCCCCGTGACCGCGTTGGTCTCGTTGATGCGACGGAAGGCGGTGTAGCTGAGCGCGGCCTGCTTCGCCTTCGCGAAGGCGAGCTGCCGCTCCAGCTTCCCGGGCAGCCACAGATCGTCGCTGTCGAGGAAGGCGAGATAGCGCCCCTGCGCGGCGTCGATCGCCGCTTGGCGCGCCAGCGCCGGGCCACCGTTCCTGGCCTGCCGGATCAGCTTGACGCGGGGATCGCGCTCGCCGATGGAGGCGATGATCGCAGGCGTGCTGTCGGTCGAGCAGTCGTCGGCGATCAGCAGCTCCCAATCCGCGAATGTCTGGCTCTGCACCGAGCGGATCGTTTCCTCGATCAGACCTTCGACGTTCCAGGATGGGGTGATGATCGACACGAGCGGCATGACGGGTGCGTTCAGTTCGCGCGGGCGGGCTCGGCGATTGCGGCACGCAAGGTGGCCGTAAACGTGTCGAGCAGTTTTGCGTCGCTGACATAGAGTTCGCCCGGATACGACCGCCGCCAGGCAGACTCGAAATAGGGTGCCCCCTTGGCCGGATCGAACGGTCCCGCGGCGAGCGCTTCGCGCAACCGTGCGGGCACATCGGCCAGACGATCGACGGCATAGACCAGTGGACAGGAGCGGTAGAACGCATCGCCCATCACCACGACCGGCTTGCCGAGCAATAGCGCTTCGGCCCCCGACTTGCTGTTGACGGAGACCACGGCGTCGGCGCGATCGAGCACGGTGTAATTGTTGGTCTGCGGCGGCAACAGCACGAAATTGTCGAACCGGCGCCCCAGTTCGAACAGGCGGGCGGCGGAGATCGCGCCGATCTGCGCTGGATGCTCCTTCACGACCAGCACATGCGAATCCGGGATCGTCCGCAGCAGGAAGTCGACAGTCGCAACCTGGTCGAGATAGTCCGGCGAGCGCAGCGTCAGCGCCATGTCCGCCGGGACGTGGAACGGATAGTAGACGAAGGGCGTTTCGGGCAGCGGCCGGTAGAGCCTGCGCAGCCGCGTCGCGTTGAGCGCCATTGCCGCATGCACCTGCGCATGGCGCAAATTATGCCCGAACTCCTGGTGCTTGCCGAGCGCGAATTGGTCCCAGAGCTTCTCGACGAGACGATTGGCGTTGCGCAAATTGGCGACCTTCTTGAACGCCGCCGAATAGTGATGCTGATCCTTCTTGGGAATGACGATCGCGCGCTGCCTCAGCGTGTCCTCGAGATAGGCGCGCACCTCAGGCGACACGGCATCGGCGGGCTCTGCCATCATGTCGGGCGCGGCAAAGCTGTCCGGGGTGAAATACATCCGGCCGCGGAAGAACGACGGCTCGATGAACCAGTTGCGGATGCTCCGGCGTCTTGCGGCGTAGAAGCTCGCGATCACGGACAGAAAGCCGCCGAGTTCCTGGACCAGTTCGGCACTCCGCCCCTGAGCCTCCAACCGGTCGAGCAGCGCCTCCATGGCGTTGGCATAAACCATGAAGCGCCGGCGCAGCGCGGCGGTATCCCTGATGCCGAAAGTAAAGCGCTCATGGCTGAACAGGAAATTGGTCCCGTCGAGCCCGTAACAAGCGACGCGCGCATCGAAGGCCTTGCGATCGTCGGGCGAAGGGCCGGCCTCGAGGCCCGCGCGATACATGTTGGTGACCGGCACGCCTTCGGCGGCCGACATCTCTGCGCTGCGATCGTCGAAGGCGAGCAGCTCGACCTCGTGGCCTGCCGCGCGCAACCGCTGCGCGACCGGAATCCAGAATCGGGTCTGGTATTCGGCGAGCGTCGTGATGAGAATGGTCTTTGCAGCTGTCGTCATGGCTCTATGAGGCCCGTTCGATCGCAATGCTCGCGAGCGGCAAGCCCGTCGTCGCACAATATGCCCGCCTTGCCGTGAACTGCGACGTAGATGCCTGATCGTGAGCGGCGATGCGCCCCAGCAGCGGCTGGACGATGGACAACGCGATCCGCTTGTCGCGCCGGGCGGGATTGATCTGGCTGCGCAGCCGCTCGGTGACCGCCGAGCCCAACGCGGCGCTGGCGGTGCCCTTGATGATCTGGCCGAAGCTTGGTTTCTCGCGGGTTCCCCTGACGGTCGCGAGCAGCGAGACGAAAGGTCGGCGCGAAACCGTTGCGTGGGTCAGGACCTCGGCGACGCGTTCGGCGGCCTGTCCGTCGTTGAGATGGAAGAAGGCCTCGATATCGGCGGCGTGAACGCCGGCAAAATCGAAGTTCGCGGTCTCCCGCTCGATCTGGTCCATCGCGCCGAGCAGCTCGTCGAATGAGCCGACCTTCCGGCTCACGCGGGCAGGAAGCCCGGCATGGCCGGCCGTTGTCGGCGTGTTCAGGTACTCGAGCTGGAGCGGGAGCTTGCCCAGCAGAACCGATTCAACAGCCGTTCCGCAATTGAGATGAATGACGGCTGCCGCGTTGCGGATGCGATCGAGCACGCTGCCGGTGCCGTCGATCACGACATTGGCATGGCGCGAGAGTGCGTTGCGATAGACGTCCTCGCTCTCGAAGGGATGCGGACGAACGAGGATGCTGCGGTCGGGCCGCGCTGCGGCGAGCCGGTCGATCTCGGCGAGATATTTGGCGAAGACCTGCTTCAGGTCCGTGATGAAGCGATCCACATAGGCGCCATCCCAGCCGGAATGCACCATGGCTTCGCGCTCCCCGCCGGGCTTGCCGGTGAAGCGGGAATTGACCAGCGGAAAGTTGGCGTTGACGAGCAGATAGCCGCGCGGCTCGCCGTCGAGCAGCGTGCGCCAGCGCGGGGCCGCAAAATCGAAGCGCGGGCAGCCGGTTAGGTGAAGCTGCTCCCGCTTCATGGTGCCGGCCGCGAGAAAGGCGTCGTGCAGGCGGCTGCCCCAGAAGAAATAGCCCGCAAGAATGTCGGCGTAGCCGCTGTCCTTGATGTTGGCCGCCATGGCCGGCGGCGAATTGCCGCCCTTTTCGGCGAGCACGCCGCCTTCGGTATCGAGCACGTAGAGCGCGAGGCCGGCCTTGGCAAAGCTGCGCATCAGGTCGAGATTGACCGGGCGCGCGTAGTTGACGACCAGCGCATCAAGTCCGAGCCGTGGGACGTCTACGGCCTGCTCGTACATCGGCACCAGCGCGACGGAGACGCCGCGTCGCGCCAGCTGATAACCGAGCATGACTGCCCCCGGCAGGTCACGCTTGGGGTGATCGACCACCAGACCTATGCGCACGATGTGAGTTCCCCGCAGCGGCTCACAGGCGCATGGCGGCGCGCTCGACATCCGTCAGAGGGCCGCTCGCTCGGAAACGGGGGGGTGGCTCGGGATAGATGCGCGGCTGCTGAATATAGGTCGCCGTGTAGAGAAGGCGTCTGTGGTCGGACTGGATCCGGCTTCCCATGTGCAGACAGCGGGCCGTGTTGACGATGAACGCCGACAGGCGCGGCGCCACCATCTCCTTGACCGCATCAGGTCCGGTCTTGGCGAACACCTGCGCATCGCTCATGTGGCTCTTCAGCGTATTGCGGAACGGCCTGGAGGGGCCTGCCGGAATGAATGTGAACGGACCGTCGGCGGTATCGCGGACGTCGGTGAGATAGATGAAGAGCTTGCAGACGCGCTTGTCATCGTGATCGAGATGCCAGAGCTGGGAATAGCTCAGATTCTGGTTCGGGGTCGGCTGTGACAGCGTCAGCAGCACGTCGGAGAGCTGGGGCAGGTCATGCATGAAATCGCCGATGATGCGCAGTGCCGCCGGCTGCAGTGCATAGCGCACGAAAGGATGGTCGGTCGCGAATGCACCGTTGACGAGATCCTCGTCAAGGAGACTCACCCAGAAGGACTTGTGGCCGAGCTGCTGCTTACCCGAGAGCTCGTTGAGCCGGCTCACCTTGCTGTCCGCGACTGCCGCTACGGCTTCCGCCAGGCCGCGGTCCATCAGCGCGGATACGTCGACATAGCCGTCTTGGTCGAGCTTCCGGCTGGCCTCGCTCCATTCTGCTTTCGAAGGAAGCTGATCGAGCAGCCGGGCGCGCTTCGCCCGGGCACCCGGTTGAAGTGTAGTCAGGGCCGCCTTGGTGACCCAGCCGAGATCGGTCCGGTTGATGTGCCACAACAGGCGACGAAACTGGTTGATCTTCTGCTTCTTCGGGGCTGGCCGATCGGGCGTCGCATCGATGGTTGTCATGTGGGCTCCCAGCAATACAAAAAGCCATCATTGTGGATTGTCGGCGCGAACGGCATCCGCTCACGTGCCAGGATGCGGACGCGGCCCTGTCGCTCGTAGTCGTTCAGAGTCGAGAAGAGCTGCGTCTGGTAGTCGACCGAGCGAATGTAGAGGAAGCTGACGATGTCTCGCGGATTGGAGAGATCCAGCAACTCCGTCGTCGGCTCGATGTTGATGACCCGCTTCGGCCGTGCGGCGATGATGTTGTCCACCACCTTTCGCACGTCGTAGGGAATCTGCTCGATGCAGAAATAGGTGAAGACGACCTTGTCCCTGATGGCGGCGTAGCTTGGGTCGTTGCCGTCAGTCAGATCGATCCTGTCGAACGAGATCCGGTCCGATAAGCCGTAATGCGCGGCGATCTCGCGGCCCGCGGCGACTCCGTTCGGTGCAATGTCGAATCCGCGCAGCGTCCAGTCGGGATGATTGAGGTGCAGCGCCAGCAGATTGTAGCCGTAGCCTGCGCCCAGCTCGACGATCTCAGTGGCGCCACCGGCGTGCCGCGCCAGCAGTTCGCCGAGCGCCTTAGCCCGATAGCGATAGTAGTCGTCGGCCGCGATTCTGCAAATCCGATTGTCGACCTTGCGCAGACCCAGCTCGGGATTCTTCGGGATCAGGAAGTCACCGACGCTTGCGGCCGTCGTCCAGGTCTTGGCCGACAGCATCCGCTGCCAATGCGAAAGATTGTACTCGGAATTGACCACGTCTGCCGTGCGCTTGACGCGACGCAAAGCGAGCCGTCCGATGCTCCTCGCCGCATCGAGCGCGTAGGTCGCGGCGCGGTCCGGCAAGGACGCCGGAGCGAAATCTGCGTTAATGGCGTTGCGGAGTGTCGCGTGAGTGCTCATTCAAGTGCTTTTGGACGTGAGTCCCATCAATTGCCCGACCGCCGGAAATACCGCCCGATGCCGCTTCTCGAGCACCAGGAGGTATTGAAGCGCCCAAGTCATCAGACAGAAGACCATGGAACCGAGCGCGAGCTTTAGCACGCTGTCAAACCGAATGTAACCTGCAATTACTGCTAGAAAAATGCTGGCCACGACAAGGATTGCAAGTTGAGTTCCGATCGCCTTCGCGAAGCGAGACCGGTCGAGCTCGAGTGCGTTGCGCAATTCCCTGAGTTGCCAGGGCAGGATGGCGATCGCGCCAACGACCTGGCCGAGAATCAGGGCGCGTTCCGCGAACAGATGCAATGTTGCGGCAGCGACTGCCGCCCAGATCAGGAGCTGCACGGCCATCAGCCTGTTGAGCCGGGCCTGCACCTCAGGCCGCGTCAGGAAGATCAAGCTGCCGATCGTCACGTATTGCGCGCAGATCGGAACCAGGAAGCTCAGACCCATCCAGAATGCGTAGGGTGCAAGCAGAGGACCGATCCAGAGGTTCATGATCTCGGGCGAGAGAATTGCGCTTGCGGCAAGCGGCGGTACCACGAACATCGGCATCATGATCAGGCCGAGATCGCCGAGGCGCTGAAATGATGTCGCGTTGCCGCGCTCATCGAGGCGGCTGGCAACGGGAAGCAGGGCCGAGGTCAGCAGGCTGACCACGATCTTCGATATCCGCGGCAACCGGACCAGCGCGTCATAGGTTCCGACAGCCTTCGGACCGAACAGCAATCCGATCAGGAACGGCTGAAGCGGGCCGGATACTCCGCCCATCAACTTGCCCTGCAGGAGCAGCACGCAACGATGCAGGATATCCTGCCGGATCTCGCGGGTCCATGGCAGCAATCGCACCTGCTTGTGCCGCAGGGCGACGAATGCCGCAATTCCTATGACGACGGCGCGGGCCACCAGCGCGGCGAGATAGATGTAGGCGACCACTTCAAAGCCTGTCTCCGCCCTCGCGGCCGCAAATGTCAGAGCGACATAGGCCGCCGTCGACGTGACCTCCGCGACGCGCAGGAGGTTGTAGCGTTCGAAGCCCTTGACAATGCCTTCCCACACCAGCGCCGGAACGAAGATCAGGTTCGCGAGGGCCGTGTAGTGCATGATCCGAGTGAACGTCTCCAGATGTGCGGCATCAACCTTCATCAAGATGACGAGAAGCGGGGTCGCGAGCCAGATGGCGGCGCTCAGGATCAGGGTGAGCGCAATGGAGATCGCTCCCAAGAATGCGATCTGGCGGCTGGCCTGCGTCCAATTGCGGTGCTCGCGCGCGCGCGCGACGACCTGGGTCGCGACCTCGGACAGCCCAAGGTCCAGCACGGCCATCATGCCGCTCGGCAGCAGCAGCCGCGAAATGACGATCAGGCCGAATTCGGCCACTCCCCAGGTTTGAATGATAAGTGGAATGACCGCCAAGCCCAGCAAGGCGGCGACGCCGAAGGAAAGCGCCGAAATCACCGTGTTCTGGACAAGGCGCTTGATCATTTGTTCTTTGTCACCACGCGCTCAGGCCGCCATCGACGGCGATGTTCTGGCCGGTCACGTAGGACGCTGCATCCGACACCAGGAACAGCATCGCGCCGACCATCTCGTCCGCTCTGGCCATGCGGCCCAGCGGGATGCGGGCGCCATAGCGCGCCTTGAAGGTCTCGTTCTGTCCGCTCTCCACCCCGCCCGGGGTAAGGGTGTTGACGCGAACGCCCTTCGCCGCCCAGTAGGTTGCCAAGTGTTTGGTCAGGCCGATTACGCCGGCTTTGGACGCAGTGTAAACCGCGGGTGTGTTGATGGCACGACCGAGATATTCGGAGCCCTCGTAGATGCGCTGGTCGGGCGCCATGAGGCCGTAGATCGAGGCGGTCTGTACGATGGCGCCGTAGCCGCGCTCAGCCATTCGGCCGCCGAACACCTGCGCGACGTTGAACATGCCGTCGAGGTTGACAGCCATGATCTCGCGCCAGGTCTCCTGTGAGAATTTCTCGACCGGCGCGAAGAACGCATCGACGTCGCGGGTCTTGCTGGCAGCGTTGTTGAGAAGGATCGAAACCGGTCCGAGGTCGGCTTCGATCGCATCAGCCGTGCTGCGGAGGGCGAGGGGCTCGGTGATGTCGCAGGCGTAACCTCGGGCGCGCACGGAATGGCGGGAGGCGATCTCGCTCGCGACGCTGTCCGCGGCCGCCTGGTCGAGGTCGATGATGGCAACATCGGCGCCGAGTTCGGCAAGCCCTTCGGCGAAACGCCGGCCGAGAATGCCGCAGCCGCCCGTGACTGCCGCGATGCGGCCGGTAAGAGCGAACAGAGCCTTGTAGCTCGTGGTCATGGTGATGTCCCTTGTTGCGCCAGCCGCTTGCGGAGCAAGTGCTCCACCAGCGTGAAATCGATCTCCGAATCGATGTCGACCGAACGCTCTTCCGGCATTTCGAACAAGCGTGTGTCCGGATAGAATACGCGCGGATCGTCCAGAAAAGCCGCTACGTTCCAGACGTAGATCGAGGCGTTCATGTCGAAGCAGCGCGGGCTGTCTTGTCGGCGCACGATCGGAGGATCGGCGATCTTCGAAAGGCCCACAGTGCCGTCCCTGCGCTCTTCGACCAGGTTGAAATAGGGCGAGCGGCGGGCGGGTGCGCCGGTGATGACGCTTGGAGCGCCGCTGTCGCGAAGCAAGGCGACGGCGCCGGTGATGTCGGAGGCAAGCCGCAGCGGCGCGGTGACGTCGAGATCGACGAAGATCTCGGGCGTAAGTCCGGTTCGCTGCATTGCCTGTTCGAGACAATGGCGGATCGCCGGGATTTTCGGCGCCGCATCGGTCGCCATCTCGGCCGGGCGCTTGACCGCGATGTCGGCGCCGGAGCGCAGCGCTTCCTGGAGCAGCACATCGGAATCGCTGCTGAATGCGATGGCCGTGAAGAGGCCGGTCTGCTTTGCCTGCTCGATCGTCCAGGCCAGCATCGGACGTCCCAACAGCATGCGGCTGTTCTTGCCGACGACGCCTTTCGAGCCGCCGCGTGCGCATATGGTACAGATCAGGCTCACGCGAAAACCCAGCTCTTCGAATTCAGCGCACGTTCGCTGGCGTCGATCAGATCCATGGCGGCGACCCCTTCGGCGAGCGAGCAAAGCGGGCCATCGCCGCTCAAAGCGGCCTGATGCATCGCGCGATAACTGGTATCACGCTCGCTCGTGTAGGGCGTGGCGGTGCCGTTGACGATCAGGTTGCCGCCGACGAGATCGGCCTCGATCGTCTCGTCCGCAAGATTGATGCGGATTCGGCGCAAGCCCGGGCGGTCGAGGTAGTCGAGATGAACCTGCACGACCCGCGCCCGTTCCATTTCCACCAGCAGCGCGAGGTGATCATCCACCTCGAGGTCGCGCGCGCCGGATGCACCGCCGAGCGCGGCCACGCGTTGCCATGGCCCGAACAGCCAGAGAAGATAGTCGAGCTCATGGCTGAGGTCGCGTAGCACGCCGCCTCCGGCGGCGACCGTCGAGGAAGCGGTATCGCGGTGATCGCGACCGGGCCGCCAATTCCTGATGTCCTGTCCGACATAGGCGGAGACCGTAATCGCCGGGCGTCCTTCGATCCGCCGTGCGAGCGCAGTCATCACCGGATGGAAACGCAGATTGTAGGCGACGAACAGCTTCGCGAACGGAAAGTTGGGGAGCGGCTCGAGCCTTGCGAGCAGCGGTTTTTCGACCAGAACGGTTCCACGAAATCCTGCCTGTGCGAGCTCGCGCAGGGCATCGATGTGTCGTGCCGTCTCGGTGGCGATAACGACATAGTCGACCTGACCTCGCGAAAGCGCTTCGCCAATGCTGCGGTGATCACCGCCGCCGCGCCGGCTGACTGTCGTGACCGCAAGCCCGAGCTCCGTGAGGATGCGAGCGTGACGGGTTCCGATCGAACCCAGGCCTGCGACCATGGCCCTGCTCGCGCTCACTGGAAGACCTCGTGAAACTCGGCATGCGCCTGCTCGAAATCCTCGACACGACCGATGTCGAGCCAGTACTCTCGGATCGGATACACGGCGACGCGGCCCTCGCTCGCGACGACGCGCTCAAGCACCGAGGGCATGTCTACCCTGACACCGCGGTCGACGAGCCGGAATACGTTGGGGCCAATCACGTAGATACCGGCGCTGACAAACCAGCTCTCGGTTGGCTTTTCCCGGATGACCTCAAGATACCCTTCCGATGCGGTGACAACGCCATAGGGCACGTGCACCTTGTGCTCGCGTACGGCCATCGTTGCTTCGGCCGGTGTCGCGTTATGGAAGTCCACCAAAGCGCCGTAGTTGATCGTGGTCAGGATATCGCCATTGGTCACGACGAGCGGCAGATCTGGCGTCGAGGGAAACAGGCCGAGCGCGCCTGCGGTGCCGAGACGCTCCGTCTCGTGGATGTAACGAATGGACGCGCCGAAAGTAGTGCCATCACCGAAATGATGCTGGATCAACTCGGCCTTGTAGTTCACGGAGATGAAGATGTTCCGAAATCCCTGCTGCACGAAGTTGCGCACGATGGTCTCGAGCAGCGGGCGACCGCCGACGTGAAGCATCGGCTTCGGCATCTCGCGGGTAAGCGCGCCCAAGCGTTCGCCCAGGCCGCCGGCCATAATCAGCACGGGATTCTCGTATTGCGGCGATTCGAGCAGTTCGTCGAACGTTTCGACCTCGATGACCTTGCCACTCGCATCGATCAGCGGAAGCTGCTTGATCGATTTCTGTCGCATCAGGCGCAGCCGCTCATCGCGAGGCAGCGCAACTGAAGCCGACACCGGGTCCGGATTCATCACCTCTATCGCGCGCCCGCTCAGAGGAATACCGCGCAACAGCCCGCGCCTGATGTCGCCGTCGGTGACGATGCCGGTCAGCCTGCCGTCGTCGAGCACCAGTGTGATCTGGATGCCGCCGCTTTCAATCGCGGCAATGGCCTCGCTCACGGTGGCCTCGATCCCAACGACGGCCTTTTGCCAGGATTTCATGGTGCTGGACCTCGCCGGAGGCTGCGCGCCACGGCGCTCACCCGATCAGAAAGCAGCTATATCGCGGCTGATGACGTGGACGTCAATCCCCGCGGGCTCGCCCTGGTTTCGCCTCCAGAGCCGCCAATCTCGCCTCGGCCTGGGCCAGCGCGGCCGCGAGGTCTCGGCCAAGCCGGCTGCCGCGCGCAACTGCGGGAACGAGCGGGGCGCCGAGGGCGCCTTCGGTTCCGATCGCGGCCCAGCGTGTGATCCGAATGAGGCTGTCGCCAGTCTTGACCAGGATGCCCAGACTGTCACTGCCGATCACTTCGCCGGGAATGCCGATATAGGGCCGCGCGCCCGGCACCAGCTCGGCCGCGAGAATGGCGTAGGAGCGCTCTTTCCAGATCGTGCGTGCGCCGGGGCCGGGGGGCACCAACGCGCGGACGAAGCGCTCCAGCGCGACGCTGCCGGATTTCCAGTCGATTTCCTCGTCGCCTTCCCTGCGCCGGCAGCAATAAAGGCCGACCGGATCGATCGTGGATTGCACGACACGCTTGTCTGTGCCGTCATAGACATCGGAGACAGCTTCGACGAGCGTATCGGCGCAAAGCGTCTCCGCGGTCTTCAGCAGCGTTGCATAGGTGTCGGTCGCGGAGATCGGCACCTTGATCTGTCGGACGATGTCGCCGGTGTCGATGCCGAGATCGACCCAGTGAACCGTGATGCCGAACTCTTCTTCGCCGTTGATCAGCGCCCAGGTCAGCGGATTGCGGCCGCGATAGAACGGCAGCGCGCCGGCATGACAATTGAGCGTGCCACGCGGCGGCAGCGCCAGAATGGCTTCGCGAAGAATCTGGTCATAAGACATCGAGACGTGAAGCTCGGCCGCGAAGGCCGCGATCTCGGCAAGGCTCTCCGGCGAATTGACGGTCGCAGGATTCAGCACGGGAATGCCTTTTGACTCCGCGAGAGCAACAAGGATCGAATCGGGCCGGGAGCTGCGTACGGCGACGAAAGCGATGGTGTAACGAGAATCATCGATTAGCCGGGCGAAGGCGCGTTGTGCCCAGACGCCGTCCCCGAAATAGCCGATCCTCATAGATGGTCTTCCTCGTCGTAGGGGCGGGTGACCGCCGTGCCGATCAGCGACCAGTATTCGATCGGCGGCCGGCCGGAGCCGGGCCGCTTGCAGGTGAGATCGGCGGGCGCAAGCACCTCGCCGGCCTTCAACGCTCGTGCGGCAACGATGCTCTTGCGGGCGATGTCGATGTTCTTGATCTCGGAATTCCTGGGCGTCTTGATGCCGTCGCCGCGCGCCTGCTCGATCCGGCGGATCGCGGAGACCATGCGCTTGAAATCGCCGGGCTCGAGCGACGCCGCGTGGTCGGGCCCGACCGCGTTACGGTCGAGCGTGAGATGCTTCTCGATGATGGTAGCGCCCATCGCCACCGCGGCGAGCGATATCTCGATCCCGTCGGTGTGATCGGAATAGCCCACCGGGAGCTGGAAGGCGGTCTGCATCGTATGCATCGCCGCAAGATTTACGTCCTCGGGCGGGCAGGGATATTCGGTCGTGCAGTGGAGCAGGCAGACGCGCTCGGACAAACGCCTGCGTGCCTCCTCGTCGCGCCAGGCTGCGCGGAACGCCGCAAGGCCTGGTGGCGCCTTGCTGCGGATGTAGCCATGCGCGAGCACGCCGAGCGCTTCCTCGACCTCGGTCAGCGTCGCCATGCCGGTGGATAAGATCAAGGGCATGTCCGCGAGTGCGATTGCGTGGAGCAGCGGAGCATTGGTGAGGTCGCCCGAGCCGATCTTGAGTCGTGTCAACCCGAGCGTCAGCAGGAAGCTCAGTGATTGATGGTCGAACGGCGTCGACAAGAATTCTATGCCGCGCGCCTTGGCGCGGTCGATCAGTGGCGGATGCGCCGAATGCGGCAATTCGAGTCGCTTCAGCATCGCGTGCTGGCTCTCGGCGGCATCCGTGGTGCGCTGCTGGTAATCAGCCTTGCGCGCACTCTTCCCGGCGAGCGAGTTGGCGTTGAAGGTCTGGAATTTCACGACATCGGCACCGGCATCGGCGGCCGCGTCAACCAATGCAAGTGCGGTGTCCAGGCTGCCGGAGTGATTGACCCCGGCTTCGGCGATGATGAGCGTACGCGTCATGTGGTGGCCTCGCCGTCGTAAAAGCCCTTCTTCAACAGCGCCCTGAAATCGGGAATGGATGCTATCTTGTCGGCGACGCGCCGGCTGGTCTCTCCGTCGCCGTAAGGGTTGACCGTCGGCTGTCGCCCGCGCGCAAGCGCATCGGCGATGGCCTTCGAAATCGACTCGCGATCGGGGGCTGCGTGAAACACCGAAGCCGCGCGCTGGCGTCCCTTCTGCCGGTCCCCGATGTCGACGGTCGGAACGTCGAGCGAGGGCGCTTCATAGATGCCGCTCGACGAATTGCCGACCACGGCATCGGCCTGGTTCAACAGGCTGATGTAACGAAGCTGTCCGAGCGAGGCGACTGCGACGGCGTTCGCCCGGCCGGCGACGAACGCCTTGATTCGATTGTTGAGCGCACGGCCTTCCGCGTCGGCATTCGCGAGCGTGAAGAACAGGCTGAACTCCCGATCAAGCGTTGCGAGCGATGCGAACAATTCATCAAGTGCGCCGACTGACTGGTCCATCTCGACGGTGACCGGATGGAACGTGACCACAACGTTGCGCTTGCCGAGCTGCATCCCGATCTCGCGGCCGATGGTCTCGCGGTCCATCAGCTTGAGGCGCTTGATCGAATCGATGCCGGGCGAGCCGACCGTGAAGACGCGTGTCGGGTCCTCGCCGAGCCGGGTCAGCCGGCGCGCCGAGGCGGCATTCGTGGCAAAATGCAGATGCGACATCTTGGTGATGGCGTGACGGATGGCTTCGTCGATGGCGCCCTCGGTGACATCGCCGCCGAACAGATGTGCCATCGGCAGCCGCATGAACATCGCAGCCTGCGCCGCCGCAAACGTCTCGTAGCGGTCGCCGAGCACGACGACGAGGTCCGGCTTCAGTCGCGCGAAAGCGTCGGCAAATCCGATCACGCCAAGGCCGACGGATTTGGAGACACCGACGCCGGAATCGCTCGACAGCAACGTCTCGACGCTCTCGTCGACCACGAAGCCTTCGTCGCGGATGTTGTCGATGGTGTATCCGAACTCGGGCGACAAGTGCATGCCGGTCGCGATGAGCTGGAGCTTCAGCCCGGGTGTTTCACGGATTGCCCGCATCGGCCAGATGATGAGGCCGAAATCGGCGCGGCTGCCGGTGACGAAACAGATCTTGCGGCTTTGTTCACTCATCGCGGGCCCGGATGCTGGCGCTGGAGGGAAGATTGATCAGGCGGCGCTCGATGGATTCGGCGGTGGCGAGATTGCCGCGCGGGCTCTGCGCGAACATCGGCAGATGGTGCATCAAGGTCCAGGCCGGGCGCGCGCCGAAGCCGGCTTCGTTCAGTGCCGTGAGCACCTCGTCGCGCCGCTCGGCGTACGGCTCGGCGAGCAGGACCGCGTTCAGCCAGTAATTGCTCGTGGTGTCCTCGGGCTCGCACGAGAAGCGCACGCCGGGCACGTCCGCAAAGACGCGTTCATAGGCGGCCGCCAGCCGGCGCTTGCTCGCCAGGAAGCCGTCGAGCTGTTCGAGCTGCGCGCAGCCGAGCGCGGCGTTCAGATTGGGCAGGCGGTAGTTGAAGCCGATCTCGTCGTGCACGAAGGCCCATTTGTGCGGCAGCTTCGCGGTGGTGGTGAGATGCTTGGCGCGACGTCCCAGTTCCTCGTCATTGGTGAGGATGGCGCCGCCGCCGCCCGTGGTGACGATCTTGTTGCCGTTGAAGCTCAGCGCCGCGAGCCGCGCCCGCGATCCGACGGCATGGCCCTTATAGGTCGAGCCGAGCGATTCCGCGGCATCCTCCACCAGCGCAATGCCCCAGTCGTGCGCGATTGCAGCGATCTCGTCGAGCGCGACGGGATGACCGAACGTGTGCATCGGCGAGATCGCCGCGATGCGGCGTCCGGTCTCGCGGTTGATCGTGCCTCTCGCGGTCCGCTCTGCGATCGCCTCGAGGCGCAGCGCAAGGGCGGCCGGGTCCATGCCGAGCGTTGCAAGCGAGCTGTCGACGAAATGCGGAGTAGCGCCGCAATAGGCGATCGCGTTCGTCGTCGCGATGAAGGTCAGCGCCGGCGAGATGACCTCGTCGCCCGGCTCGACGCCGGCGAGCCTGAAGCAGGCATGCAACGCGGCCGTACCATTGACCACAGCGACTGCGCGTTTTGCGCCGGTGACCTGCTCCAGCATGCGCTCGAACCGATCGACAAAGGGGCCGACAGAGGAAACGAAGGTGCTCTTGATGCACTCTTCCAGGTAGGCAATCTCCTTTCCCGCGAACACCGGTTCGTGCAGGCCGAGAACGCCGTTCGGCGTTCCCACCGCGCGCCGCACGGCATCGACAATCGTCTCGGGCTTGAAGTCCGAACTGGTCACGACACTGTCCATCGCCTCAGACATTGTAGACATCTGCCTTGTAGCGGTTGAGGTTTGCCGGATCGGTGAACCAGCTGACGGTCCTCACCATGCCGCGGCGCATGCCCTCGACGCCGCCGAATTCAGGGCTCCAGCCAAGCTGTTGGCGTGCCCTGGAATTGTCGGCCCAGAGCCGCTCGACCTCGCTGTTCGCGGGACGCAGGCGCGCCTCGTCGGTCTCGATCTCGATCGTCGTGCCCATCACGTCGGCGATCATCTCGACGGTCGCACCGACCGAGATCTCGAAGCCGCTGCCGAGATTGATGGTCTGGCCGACGCATTGCTCGGGCGGCGCGGTGAGGCCTGCGATGAGCCCGCGCGCAGTGTCGGTAACGAAGGAGAAGTCGCGGGTCGGGCTGACGGCGCCGAGACGGATCTTGCGCTTGCCGGTCGCGATCTGGCTGATGATGGTGGGAATGACCGCGCGGGCCGACTGGCGCGGACCGAAGGTGTTGAAAGGGCGGATCACGACCACCGGCATGTCGAACGAGGCGTGGAAGGACAGCGCCATCTGATCCGATGCGATCTTCGAGGCCGAGTAGGGCGATTGGCCGACCAGCGGATGGTTTTCCTTGATCGGGACGCTCTGCGCCGTGCCGTAGACCTCGCTTGTCGAGGTCTGCACGAAGCGGCGCACGCCGGCCATCCGCGCGGCCTGGAGCACGTTCACGGTGCCCTTCACATTGGTGTCGACATAGGAGTCAGGCGCGACGTAGGAGAAGGGGATCGCGATCAGCGCCGCCAGATGCAGCACGTCGGTGCAGCCGGTGGCCGCCTGGATCATGAAATGTGGATCACGGATGTCGCCGGCGACGACTTCCACGGACTTCATGATGTCGGCGGGAACCGTGTCCAGCCAGCCCCAGGAGTTGAAGGAGTTGTAATAGACGATCGCCTTGACGCGAGCCCCGGCTTTCACCAGTTCCTCGACGACATGCGAACCGATGAAGCCGTCGCTGCCGGTAACGAGGACGCGGGCGTCCCTCAGATCTGCCATTCCGGCCCCCAAAAGGCGATTAAGCCAGTGTTCGCAACAAGATGGCGCTATAGCACACTGGCGGTTGCGTGCAACAGAGCAGAGCCTGATAGTGCCAAATGCCGGGCGATGCAGCGGATTTCGTGATGTGTGCCTAGGGATGCCCGGCAGGGATGAGGCGCTCTCTGACGTACGTCTCCAGATTGCCGCCCTCGAACAAATGGCCGGGGAGACCAGCGGCCCGGGCTGCCTCGATGTCGCTCGGCTTGTCTCCGATCACCATGCTGCGCGTCATGTCGACAGGAAAACGCTGGGCAAGGTCGGTGATCATGCCCGGCGCCGGCTTGCGTCGGTCACTGACGCGGCAATAGCGTGCGACGCTTCCATCGGGGTGATCGGGGCAATATTCGAATGCATCGATATGCGCACCGATCAGCGCCATCTGGTCCGCCATCCAGCGATGCAGCGCGACCACGTGATGCTCCTCGTAGTAGCCGCGTGCGACGCCGGATTGGTTGGTGATGACGAAAGCGAAGTAGCCGGCGTCGTTGACCGCTTTCACGGCCTCGCGCGCGCCTTCGATCCATGCGAGCCTGTGGCTCTCGAAGGTGTATCCTGAATCATGGTTGAGCACGCCGTCCCGATCGAAAAACACCGCCGGCCGCCGTAGCTTGTCGCGCAATTCGCGGTCGGCGCGCGCGAAATCATCGGGGATGCCGATGTCGATGAAGTAGCCGCGATAGGCAGTGCCGCGCAGCGCGCCGGACTTCACAAGGCCGGGGAATACATCCTGCTCGAGCGAGGCGGGGAGGGTCTCGATCTCGTGGAGAACGGTCTTGTCGACGACGTAGATGCCGGCATTGACCGGCCCGGTGGCACCCGCACCCGGGGCGATGAAGTCACGAACAATGTCACCGTCGAGGACAACGCGCCCATAGCGATCCCCGACGACGCCGTCGCGCAATGCCATGTGGACGCGCCCGCCGCGCGCGCGGGCGATGAGATCGAGCAGGTTGAAGTCGAACAGTGAATCTCCGTTGAGGAGGAGGAAACGGTCGTGCAACACCTCCCGCGCATGCACGAGTGCACCGCCGGTACCGAGTGGCTCGGTCTCGCGCGACACCAAGATCTTCGCCCGGCCTGTCGCCGCGCCGGCATAATGGCTTTCGACGATGTCAGCCTTGTGACCGGCGAGCAACAGGATTTCATCAAAGACGTGATAGCGGGCGAGTTCATCGATCAGAGTGTCGAGAAACGGTCGGCCACCGATCTCGAGCATCGGCTTCGGAACGGATTTGGTGCGTTCGCCGAGGCGGGTGCCGAGCCCACCGACGAGGATGACGGCCTGTCTCAGCATGAGAACTTGTCTCTAGGCGTATCAGTCGAAGGTGAACAGTGCAAATTCCGTCTCGATGCTCTCGGCTGCTCGACCAACGGAACCTTCCCCCGGCCGCGCTCGGCGCCGGATCAAGCCCTGGAGCAACGCTACTGACGGCGCCCCATACCACAGCAGGAACAATCGCGCTGCGCGTTTAGATCGGATGCAGGGTATGTGCTTAGCAGCGGCCGGAAGCAACGAGCAAGGGAAAACTCCTGCATCGTTTCGTGGATCGCCCGGGTCCAAAGCCGCTCGTCAAACTCGACCATTGCCGAGCGGAGAGTGCTTGGGTAAGGGGCGATTGATGAACCCTAGATCGCCAAGTATGATGTCTTCGGGTGCGCCCCATTCGCATTCTGGAATTCCCATTCATATCCTTTCGGGGACGAGAGTACATGCCGATGGTTGAGCGTACGCCGCAGGCTGCGGTTCTTTTTGCTATCCGAATGGTACGGAGGCATTGGGTTCTTTCGCTCGCGATCGGCGCGATGCTGTTGGCTGCTCTGGGGTCTCTGGGCGTCGGCCGAAAGGTGGAGTCCTGGACTGCGACCGCGACGGTTGCGATCGGTACGATGCCTAGCGTCGAAGGCATCCTCGGGCAGCCTGGGCCGCCCGTCGAGCGCGTCGAGAGTGCCCGTGATCTGGTGGTCAGGATCGGGGAGAGCCAGTTTCAAGACAATGTTCTGGCCGATGCTCGGAAAGCGCTCAACGATCCGCGCGGAGCGTTTGCCGGCGCCTCCCTGCGGGGGATCGTCATAGACGACAACGCCATCCGCCTGGAGGCTAGTTCCGCCTCCAAGGAGGAGGCGCTGACCCTGCTTCAACAAACCGTCCTTGCGATCCAGGCTGCCCATCAGAAGCGTTTCGAGCCGAGAATGGAATTATTGCGTTCGGTCCGCGCTAGTCTGCAAGATGCAAGGGGCCGCCTGAGCGATTCCCTCAAAAAGGGCGACATCTACGTGACGCCGTCCCGGCCGGATGGAACGCCTGCCGGCCCTATCCTGATGGCGAGCCCTGGCGGTTCAGTCGATGGCCTTCTCAATGTCGATACACGCATCGCGTTGCTGGCCTATACCGAGCGCACCGCGAGGATGACGGGTCTGCAGAATGGGTACTCTCCTGCGACGCAGGGGCCGAGGGAGGTCAATCTGGTGCAAAGGGCCATCCTCGCGGGGCTAGGCATGGTTCTCTTCATTGGCCTTTTGACTTTCTTCCTGAAGCGACCCGCCCGGGTGAGATAGAACTGCAATGGCCCTTCTCGCCGGAGTGTCCATACTTCTCTTCATTGTTTGGCTGGGCTTCCGCAGGCCGGCGATCTTCGTCTGCCTCGCCTTTCTGCTATTTACCTTCGCATGGCGGACAGTCTCGTCGTTGTATATCGACGTTGCGGGGCCGGTCTTTTCATCCCAGCTTCAGATGTTCGTTGGTCCTGGCGTCATGACGGTGTTCCAATCGATCGCATACTTCCTGACGCTTCTTCCCTTTCTGTGGGTCTTCAATGCGCGCGCGCTGGACGATTGGGCGCGCACCGCTCCCACGCCCGAACTGACGGCGAGCCGAGCCCAGCTGACACTCTCGGATGCCACGTTCTACGCATCGGTGCTCTTTTTGATTTTGCTTTTTGGCGCCCTGATCCACGGCGGCGTCATTCCACTGTTCGCCAAGATCGAACGTTGGACCTTCAACGAGCAGGCCAACATCCTCCATCGCTTCGTGATCGAGCGCGGCGACATGATCTGCTTCTGGTGGGGGACGATGTTCGCCGCGGAACGGCTGCGACGCCAGAGATACGATTACCGTTTCCTCGGCTTGCTCGCCGCCCTCATCTTTTACATGTTTCTGGTAGGCGGGCGATTCTCGCCCTTCTACCGGTCTTGTGCATTCTTCGTCATACCGTTCTCGGCCGCCTTGCTGGTGCAGGCCCGATCCCCCGGAGCCGGAAGCTTGTTCAGCTTGATGCCCCGCATCGCGGATCGGCGCATGATACTCGCCGGCACCGGCGTCATGGCGGTGACGGTCGCGATGATCGGGTTCGCACTCTATTGGAATTTGACGAAGGTCAGAGGGTTCGAGGGCGAGGCCGCTCGGGGAGCGTTTGTAGAGCGCGCCCTCGTGCAGCCGTCGGAGATCGGATGGGCGTCCTACCAGCGCGTTCTGGTCAACGGAGTTTGGGATGCTCGCCATGCCTTCGATGCCTTGTTCGAGCGCCCCATCGTTGCGGGGCGTAACACCACGCCGCAGTTCCTGATGTCCGTGACGATAGGCGAACCTCGGACGACGGAGCACATTACGGGTGGCTTTCAATTCGCCGGCGGATTTCCGGAGATCTTCTTCGAACTGCTCGGTCCGTATTTGAGCTGGTTCTTTCTGCTGGGGGTCGCGTGGCTGGCCGCTCTCATTTCCGCAATCATGGTTCGCTCAATCGTTGCCGGGCGATATCTGACTGCAGCTTTGTCGTTCTACGTGCTGTATGGCTTCTACGTGATGTACATCGGCGGCATGCTGAACTTCGTGGCGACTCCGACATACTGGATCAAGATTGCCGCTCTGTTGGCCGCGATCATTCTGGAGGAGCGCTGGCAGAAGCTGGGCCGCCCGATCCTTCCGTGGGTGTTGGCCGACAGAACTCGGTTGTTTCGCCGTTCCGCAGTGCCTAACTAAGTCCCGGCCAATCGGCTGAGTGACCATTCACCCCTGATCTGCTTTCGATCTGTGACAATCGCCGACCAGTCGTGTACGGCAGGTCTGGTTCATCGCGAGTGGCCGGCCGCCGCTACCACACGCTCCGGCCGCCATCCATGACGAGGTTCTGTCCGGTCATGTAGCTCGAGGCATCCGAGCAGAGGAACTGCACCGCCGCACGGTACTCCTCGACATCGGCCATGCGACCCATCGGAATCAGGCGCGTCAGCCGTTCGACGAAGGCCGGGTCCTGGTTATTGAAGACGCCGCCGGGCGAGATCGCGTTGACCCGGACGCCGCGATCGGCCCAGTACGTGGCCAGATATTTCGTCAGCCCGATCAAGCCGTGCTTGATCACGGAATAAGTCACCGGCTTCACCGGCTGTTCCTCCTCGCGCGTGACCTTCGGTTGGCGGTAGAGCCGCTGGTCCGGTGCGATCACACCGAGATCTGAGGCGATGTTGAGGATCACACCGCGGCCACGCGCGGCCATCGCGCCGCCAAATACCTGTGCGCACAGCATCGCGCCGGTCAGGCCCACGGCGATCTCGGTCTGCCATTGCGGCACCGGAAACGCCTCGAAACGCGACGAATGCATCACGCCCGGCGCGGACGTGACCTTGGGGTCGATCGCCGCGTTATTGACGAGAATGTCGACGGAGACACCGCGGCCGGAAAGTTGCTCGTTGGCAGCGCACACCGAATCGAGCGTGGTGACGTCGATCGCAAGCGCGATCAGGTCGGCGGACGGCGCGTTCTGCTTGATCGCGGCAACGGCGGCTTCGGCCTGCGCAAGCCCGACGTCGGTGACGACGACACGCGCGCCGGCCTCGGAGAGCGCGGCGACATGCTGCCGGCCGAGCAGGCCGCCTGCACCGGTCACGAGAGCGGTGCGGCCGGTCAGGTCATAGCGTGAGGACGGGCTTGCCATCGAGAGCTCCTGTTCAGCTGCGCAATTGGCCGCCGTCGGCTACCATGACGCTGCCGGTAATGAACGCCGCGCGCGGCGAGGCGAGGAAGGCGACGAGGTCGGCAACCTCTTCCGGCTTGCCGAGCCGGCGCAACGCCACCTCGCGCGCAAGCATGTCCTCGACCGCGGTCCTGTTCTCGGCGAGTTTGCGCGCCCAGGTGCCGTCGGCGGCGAGGATGTTGCCGGGCGCGACCGCATTGATGCGGATGCCGTCGAGCGCGAGGGGCCGCGTCAGTCCGCGCACGGCCGCGTTCAACGCCGCCTTCGCGGCATAGTAGGTCACAGGGGCTCCGAGCGCCGCCATGCCCGCAATCGAGGAGATGCAGACGATGGACCGGTCGCCGCTGCCGCGCGCCATCAGCGGCCGGCTGGCCTCGATCATGTTGGTCGTCGCGAAGAAATTGAGGTCCATCACCCGCGACCATTCCGCTGTGGTTTCCTGCCCGGGCGGTACCGAAGCGCCGCTGCCGACGTTGCAGACGAGAATGTCGAGCTGTCCCCACTGCCGTTCGACCTCGTGCACCAGCCCTGCTGCGGCGGTGGGATCGGTGACATCGGCCGAGTGTACCGATGTGCTGCCGCCGACCGCGGCCCGCGCGGCATCGAGCGCACCGGCGCCGCGTGCCGCGAGCGCGACCTTGGCGCCTTCCGCGGCGAGCGTGGTCGCGATCGCAAGCCCGATCCCGCGGCTGGCGCCGGTGACGAGCGCGACGCGATCCTGCAGCTCGAGTTTCATTGCGCCGCGTCCTCGATCCAGCCGACCGTCATGTCGCGATATCTGGCGAGCGCTGCGGCATGATCGCCGTCCGCGGCACGGGCGGTTTGCAGAATGTATTGACCTTTGTAGCCGGAACGCTCGATCAGGCGGATCGTCTTGGCGAGGTCGGCGTTGCCGGTGCCGAGCGGCACGGTGGTGCCGCCGCGCACGCGGTCCTTCACGTGGACGTTGAGAATGCGGGGCGCATAGGCCTCGATTTCCTCGTCGCTGTCATAGCCCAGCGAGGCGCTGTTGCCGCTGTCGTAGTTGATGCCGAAGACGTCGGCCGGAAACGCCTCCATGAACCGGGCAAGCTCACGCGGCGGCAGGTCGGATTCGAAGACGATCTTGACGTGCCGCCTGGTGAGTTGTTCGGAGCGAGCAAGCAGGACGCGCTTCAACGTGTCGCTCTCGCTCTGGCGCTCGATCTTGCCGTTGTCGACCAGCGGAATCACGACGAACTCGATGCCGATGCGGCTACAGGCGGCGATCAGGAGGTCGAGGTCGGCGACGAGCGCATCGCGTACCACGGCATCGACCTTCCAGAACGGTGCCTGCATGAAGCAGTCGCCGGTCAGGCTTGGAATGCGCACGCCGTTCTCGCGTGCGAGCGTTAGAATCTCCTGTTGTCCCGGCTCGGTCATGAGCGGATTTTCCCGCAGTCGCTCCTGATCGATGGTCCATTCCATCCGCGTCAGGCCGAGCGCCTTGGCGCGGGGAAACTCCTCGCGCCATTCATTCCACGGGAATGCTTGGATCTTGCCGTCGACCAAATTCGACAGGCGCCCCTGCATGAAGCCGATGCGTTCCAGTGTTGCGCTCACGATGTGCGGTCCGAACTGATGGCGAGTCCCTTGGCGATCCAGCCGCCATCGATGAAGATCTCCTGGCCGGTCACGTAGGCGGAGGCCTCCGACGCCAGGAAAACGGCGGCGCCCACCATGTCGGCCGGCTGCCCCCAGCGGCCGAGCATGGTATGGCGGCGTCGATCCTCGTGCATGATGGGATCGGCGTAACTCTTCGCGGTCATCTCGGTTGCGACGTAGCCGGGCGCAAGCGCGTTGACGCGGATGCCATCGAGTGCGTAGTCGGCGGCGAGCGCGCGCGTCAGCCCGGCAAGCCCCGCCTTAGCCGCGACGTAGCCGGGATTGCCGGGGAAGCCGCGCACCGAATTGATGCTGGTGACATTGACGATCGCCGCCGAGCCCGCGTTCTTCAGCAGCGGATAGGCGGCGAGGATGGTGGCGTAGACGCCGGTGAGATCGGTTGCGAGCGTGGCGCGGAAGCGTGCGAGCTCGGTTTCGCTGCTTTGGGCGGGAAGGCTGATCCCGGCGGCATTCACGAGTGCGTCGATGCGATCGCCTTTTGCCCCAATGGTGCGGAACGCGCTTTCGATCGCTCCTTCGTCGGAAAGGTCGCAGGCAACCGCGATGACGCCCTGCGGCGCGGTTCCGGACCGGCTGAGGCCGAATACGGTAGCCCCCGCATCCTTGAGGCCGCTCGCAATCGCCGCGCCGATGCCCCGCGAGGCGCCGGTGACGACCGCGAGCTTGCTTGCGAGAGAGAAGGCGCTGAGATCAGGCATAGCCGTAACTGCGCATGATGGCGGCGCAAAGCTTGACGTCTTCGGGGCGGTCGATCTGGAACATCTTGTGACGCTCCATCACGTGGAAGCCGATCTTGCCGCCGAGACGATTGTTCTGCTCGCGCAGGAGGGAGGGGATCAGGACGTAGAACGAGCCGTTCTCGAGGTAGCGCTTCTCGATCTGCTGCCGCATACGGCGGTTGCGATAGTCGTAGTTGATCGGCTCCGGGCCGTTATCGCCGATCCGCCAGTTGAAGTAGTCCTCGACCTCGCAGACCGAGAGCAGGCTGTCGAGGCGCTCCCGGTCGAAGGTGTCCAGCGCCAGCTCGATGTCGGTGGGTTCGCGGATCGGGGAGGTCGCCTGGAGCGCGACGATCCGCTCGAAGCGACCGAGGCGCGCGTCGATGGCTTCGAGCGCGTGCAGCCAGGCGGATTCAGAGGAGGCGAGATCACCGGAAATGTCGGCGGGGCGGGGCACGCCGACAGCTCCGGCGGCCTCGGCTGCCGCGAGAATGTTGTCGCTATCCGACGACACCGCCACCACGTCGACGCCGCGTGCGGCGCGCGCCTGTTCGACCGTCCAGGCAATCAGCGGCTTGCCGCAGAGATCGAGCAGGTTCTTGTGTGGGATGCCCTTTGAGCCGCCCCGCGCGGCGATCACGGCCAGCGTCTTGCGCGCCATCAGATATGTGCCTCGAGGCGCTCGAGCGCGGTCCAGAAACCTTCGCCCATGTTCTTGTGGCCCTGCCATATTTCGGGAATGAACGATGCTGTCGGCGCGTGCTGGCGCAACACCTGTCCGATCTCGTCGAAATCGATCTCGCCTTCCCCGATCTGGAGACCTTCGCCGTCGAGGCCCTTGGCGTCGCCGAAATGCAGATGCGCGGTGTGCGGCCCGAGCTGCGCGAGGCCCTGGGCGAAGTCGAAGCCAAAATGATTGGCGGCGAGCTTGGTGTGGGAGATGTCGACGCACATGCGCAGAGCATGTTTGGCGCAGAACGCGGCCGACTCCTCTGGGAAGATGAAGATGTTCTGGTGACGCTGACCGCCGAAATGCCAGGGGAACGGCGCCATGGTCTGCGGCGTCAGCTCGACGCCGTCCATGTCGAGCTCGGTCAAGCTCTGCGCAAAGATGCGGTAGCGCTCTGCCTTCTCCTCCGGCGGCAGCGGTTCGTCCATGGTGAAGCCGCCGATGTTGGCGACGATGGGTGGGCGCTTGGTCTTGGGGAAGAACTTCTTCAGGCCGCGGGTGATGTCGATCACCGCCTGCGTCTGCTCCAGCGAGTAGCGCCGCAGCGCCTCGTCGGGCGTTGCGAGGTCCATCAGCTTGGAGCCGGCAAACAGCTCGGGCGCATGCACGACGAAGCCGAGATCATAGGTGCCGGACAGATACGCCGCCGGATCGCGCTCCATGTCGCTGTAGCTGAGGTGGAACTCGATGATGTCGGGCTCGCAGATCTCCAGGAAACGCTCAGTATCGTGATAGCGCACAGGCACGCCCCACGGGCGGTCGAACCGGTAACGCCGGGCCTTCGCGGCGCCTTCGTCGAGGTCGCTCTGGAAGAAATAATCGTCGGCAGCCATCGTCCGCGTCAGCTTGCGGCCGAGCAGTGCGGGCATCTTCAGTGGCGATAGGCCCTGTCCCGGACTCTTCACGGCAATGTCGCTTTCGGAGATCACGGTGCCGGCCGCTAGGTCGCGCGCGGCCACCAGGCTCTTGGCAAGGTTTTCGCGGTTGATCAGCTCACCCTGGCTCAGCGCGCGCTCGGCGAGCTTCTCGCCGCGCGCCGCCTCGACCTCGCGGATGCCGGAGACGAGTGCCTTGAATTCCTCCGGCTCCAGGCTCGCGGCATGGTCCGGACCTTCCATCTCGCGGTCGAGCGTGATGTGGCGTTCGATGATTACCGCGCCGAGCGCGACAGCGGCCGTCGAAACGGCGATGCCGCGCTCATGTCCGGAATAGCCGACGACCGGATGAATCTCGCGCAGCGTCTCCATGAAACGCAGATGGATGTTGTGCAGCGCTGCCGGATAGGTGCTCTGGCAATGCAGGAGCACGTAGCTGGCATTGCGGTCGTCGAGGAATTTCGCAGCGGCCTTGATCTCGTCCGTCGTGCTCATCCCGGTCGAGACGATCAGCGTCTTTCCGGTGGCGGTGAGGCAAGCGAGCAGCGGCAGGTTGGTGAGGTCGGCCGAGGCGACCTTGTAGGCCTCGACGCCGAAGCTTTCGAGCACGGCGACGCTCTTCGCGTCCCAGGGCGTGCAGAGGTACTCGATGCCCTTGGCTGCGCAATATTCGGCGATCTTCTTCTGCTGTGCGGTCGGCAGCTCGAAACGCCGCAACAGATCGAGCGTATATTCGACGGCGAGGTCGTCGTCCTTGCCGGAGAGGCTGGAGGCGCGATAGACCTCGTCGAGCTTGCGCATCTGGAATTTGGCACAATCGGCGCCGGCAGCGACCGCGGCATCGACCAGCGCAATGGCGCGGTCGAAATCGCCATTGTGGTTGTTGCCGATCTCGGCGATGACGTAGCAAGGTTCATCGTTGCCCAGAAGACGGTTGCCGATGCGGACCGGAGCAGGCTGTTTGGGCGATGTCATCAACATTCTCGTCTCGTATGCGTCAGGTGAGCTGGGCGGGAACACGCGATTTCCACGTCCGCAGCCCGTTCTCTTCGAACATGATGCGCGAGCAGCTGTGCCCCTGCTGTTCCAGCGCCGCGATCAGCTGGTAGCGCTCGAACGGGCGGACGAAGAACATGAAGTAACCGCCGCCGCCGGCGCCGAGCAACTTGCCGCCGACCGCGCCATGCTGCTTGGCAAAATCGTAGATCGCGTCGATCGCGTCGGACGAGATCTTGGAGCTCAGCTTCCGCTTGGCGTGCCAGGCCTCGTCGATCAGCCGGCCGCAGTCCAGCAGCTGGCCGCGCAGCAGATGCCGCCTGATGTCGCGCGTCACTTCCTTCTGCTTGGCAGCTGCGGCGACGGCGTCGCTGGTCTCGTGCTGAGCCTTCTGGTCACGGTGGATGGCGCCGGAGTCGCGCCCCGAGCCGGTGTAGCAGAGCACCAGGCTCTCCTCGAGCTCGGCGATGATGTTGGGATCGAGGCGAAGCGGCACGATGGTGTTCTGGTCGGAGAAGAACTCCATGTGATTGAAGCCGCCGAACACGGTGGCGTACTGATCCTGCCAGCCGCCGGGGATGTTGAGCATCAGCCGCTCGGCCTGGAAAGCCATCTCTGCGATCTCGTGGCGGTCCCACTGGTCGCTGCGGAATTCGTTGAAGCAGCCGATGATGGCGGACGAGACCACCGCGGAGCCGCCGAGGCCGGAGCCGACCGGGAAGTCGGCGGACACTTCGAGCTCGAAGCCATAGGTCGGCTTGATCAGGCGGACGACCGATTTGATTAGCGCGAGATCTCCGCCGGATCCGAGCTCCGCGAGATTGCCCGCCTCGACCGTGCGGCGGAAGTCGTGCGAGTAGATCCGGATGCTCGGGTCGCTCCGGCGCCGTAGCGTCGCGTGAGCGTACATCTTGATCGTGGCGCTGATGACGGCGCCTCCGTCATTCGCCACGAAGTAATGCGTGAGGTCTGTGCCGCCGCCGGAGAAGCTGATCCGCACCGGGGAGCGGGCGCGCGCGAACACCTCGCTCTCTTCCGACAGGTTGAACAACTCGCGGCTGAACACGTCGACCAGCCGCCTCTCGGCATCGAGGATCGGCACCACGTGGACGCGCTGGTCGAGCAGCTTGAGGATCTGCTCGCGCGGTCCGCCGGTCGGCGCCCAGACGAAGTTGCGATTGATGCAAGAGACAACCCGATCCTGGATCGTGGTGCCGGTCAGCATGCGCCTGCGGATGTCCCCGTCCGTCACGGCGCCGACGATTCGCCCGCTGGCATCCTGCGCGAACAGGATGCCGAGCATGTTCGCATTCAGTCGCCGAAACGCTTCCTCAATGGTCTCGGTCTCGGCGATGGTGACGAGGGTTCGGTCAAGCACGTTTTGGGTCCAGAAAGGGCCGATTCCGGCCATATCGCAGCAGGGTCTGGTAATACGGGAGCGGCAAGGACGATGCAAGGTTCCTGCGCCCAGCGGCATCGCAGCCATAGCCCAAAATTGGGCTCTACGCTCGTCATCTCCGTCATGCCGCGCGCTCGTTGCGCGCTCCGGCTTCGCGGAGGATCTGTTGAGCCTCAGTAATCACCTGCTGTGGAGACCAACTTAAGCTAGCGCTCGTCCGCGATCACCTTGCCGTCATTCGGCAACGTGCCGGGACTGACCAACTCGATGGCTCCGCCGAGCTTGGTCACGGCGCGCAAGCTGGCCGCGATCTCGTCGCGGAGCGAGTCGCTTGCGCTCACGGCTTCCGCTCTCAACGTCATGGCGTCGGCCTCGCCTTGTCGCGTGACGACGAGGCGTAGCCTTCCGAGCGCGGCATGGCGCTTGCCGATCTCGGCGACCTGCTCGGGCCGGACGAACATGCCCTTGATCTTGGTGGTCTGGTCGGCGCGACCCATCCAGCCCTTGATGCGCATATTGGTGCGCCCGCATGGGCTCGTGCCGGGCAGGGCCGCGGTGAGGTCGCCGAGCGCGAGCCGGATCCAGGGATGGTGCGGGTCGAGCGAGGTGACGACGATCTCGCCGACGTCGCCGGGCGCGACCGGATCGCCGGTGCCGGGCTTGACGATCTCCAGGATCAGGTCCTCGTTCACGACCATGCCTTCGCGCGCCTCGGTCTCGAAGGCGATGAGGCCGAGGTCGGCGGTGCCGAAGGCCTGGTAGGCGTCAATGCCGCGCCCCTTGATCTCGGCCTGCAGCGATGGCGGGAAGGCGGCGCCCGAGACCAGCGCGCGCTTGATCGAGGACACGTCACGGCCCGAGCTTGCCGCGGCGTCGAGCAGGATCTTCAGGAAATCCGGCGTGCCACTGTAGCCGACCGGCCGATATGCCTCGATCAGCTCGAATTGCTGCTCGGTGTTGCCCGGCCCTGCGGGGATCACGGCGCAGCCGAGCGCGCGCGCCGACGCATCGAAGATGAAGCCGCCGGGGGTGAGATGGTAGCTGAAGGTGTTGAGAACGATGTCATCGGGGCGGAACCCGGCCGCGAACAGGGCCCTTGCGCCGCGCCAGGGATCGGCCTGTCGCCCTTCCGGCTCGAAGATCGGGCCTGGGGAGGTGAAGAGGCGGGCGAACGAGCCTGGCGCCCCCGCCACGAGGCCTCCGAAGGGCGCAGAGGCCTTGTGTAGGGCGGGCAGTTCCGACTTGCGCAACACCGGTAGCTGCGCCAGAGCCGCCCTGGAGGTCACGGCGGCGGGATCGAGGCCCTTGAGCCGCTCGGCATAGGCCGGGGCGGCCAGCGCGGCTCGCAGCACCTCCGGGAGGTGGGCAAACAGGTCGGCCTCGCGCGCGGCTTGCTCACGCGTCTCGCGAGCGTCGTAATGGGCGGTCATGGCTGTTCTTTCCGTGTTGGCATCCGTTGCGCGCCGCCGCCGGCATGGCTATCAGACCGCCATTGGTGAGGCTTGAAAGGGATCCGATGGCGGACGAAGGAATCATTGCGGCGGACGAGGCGTCGAACGTCGTCGCGCGCCTGAAGCGCCGCATGATCGACGAGGCCCTGCCGCTGTGGTCCACGGTGGGCTGGGATCACGCCGCGGGCGGCTTCATCGACAGGCTGCACCGCGACGGCGCAGCGGATGCGGCCGCGCCGCGGCGCGTGTTCGTGCAGGCCCGACAGATCTGGTGCTACGCCAAGGCGGCGCAGATGGGCTGGTATCCCGAGGGGCGCATGATTGCGCTGAAGGGGCTGGAGCACCTGCTGACCAAAGCGAAGGCGCCCGACGGCCGCCCCGGCTATGTTCACCGGCTGACGCCGGAGGGTGCGGTGCTGGATGCCCGGCGCGATGCCTACGATCACGCCTTCATCCTGTTTGCGCTCGCCAGTGTTTACGCGCTCGACCAGGATGCGCAGGTCCGCGCCGAGATCGATGCGCTGCTCGCCTTCCTTGACGGCCATCTGCGCTCGCCCCACGGCGGCGTTCACGAAGGCCTTCCGGTCTCGCTGCCGCGCCGGCAGAACCCGCACATGCACCTGTTCGAGGCGATGATCGCGTGCTTCGAGGCGACCCACGATCTGTCGTTCCAGAATCGTGCCGGAGAATTTTTCGCACTGTTCCTGGCCAACCTCTACGACAAGCAGAAGCACGTATTGTCGGAGTATTTCGAGGAGGACTGGTCGAAGATCGAGCCGGTCAGCGTCGAGCCGGGCCACCAGGCGGAATGGGTCTGGCTGCTGAAAGGTTTCGAGCGCATCACGGGCTGCCCGACCGGCCAGCGACGCGCGGAACTGCTGGAGACTTCGCTGCGCTATCGCGACGAGACGACGGGTTGCCTCGTCGACGAGGGCGACGCAAGCGGCAACATCCGCCGCAGCACGCGCCGGCTGTGGCCGCAGACCGAGATCGCGAAGGCGTGGATCGCGCAAGCCGAGTCGGGCGAGGTGGGGGCGGCGGACGAGGCGCGCGCGGCGCTGGTGCGGCTCGAACGGCATTATCTCAGCCATCCCGTGAAGGGCGGCTGGTATGACCAGTTCGATCGCGACGGCAAATCGCTGATCGACACCATTCCTGCGTCGTCGTTCTATCATGTTCTCTGCGCAGTCACGGAAGCGGAACAGGTGCTGGGCTAGGCTTCTGATGGATCAAAGCCAGCGCTTGCGCCGCTTGAAGCTCTTGAGGTTCTTGAAGCTCTTGCGCTGATCGCCGGCGCCGCCGAGGTAAAATTCCTTGACGTCCTCGTTGTCGCGCAATTCGTCCGCGCTGCCGTCGAGCACGACCTTGCCTTGTTCCATGATGTAGCCGTGGCGGGCCACGGAGAGCGCAGCGCGTGCGTTCTGCTCGACCAGCAGGATGGTGACGCCGAGATCGCGGTTGATCTTTTGGATGATAGAGAACACCTCCTTCACCAGCAGCGGCGACAAGCCCATCGAAGGCTCGTCCATCAGGATCATCTTCGGCCGCGCCATTAGCGCACGGCCGATCGCGAGCATCTGCTGCTCGCCGCCGGAGAGGTAGCCGGCAAGGCCAGTGCGCTCCTTCAGGCGCGGGAAATAATTGAAAACCATGTCGAGGTCGGAATCGACCTCGCGGTCCCTGCGCGTGAAGGCGCCGAGCTTGAGGTTCTCCAGCGAGGTCATGTCGGCGATGATGCGCCGGCCCTCCATCACCTGGAAGATGCCGCGACGGACGATCTTGTCGGGATCGATGCCGTTGATGCGCTCACCCTCGAACAGAATCTCGCCGCGCGTAACCTCGCCATCTTCAGTCTTGAGCAGCCCCGAGATCGCCTTCAGCGTCGTCGACTTGCCGGCGCCGTTGGCTCCGAGCAGCGCCACGATCGCGCCCTTGGGCACATCGAGGCTGAGGCCGCGCAGCACCAGGATGACGTCGTCATAGACGACCTCGATGTTGCGCACGGCGAGGAGGGGCGGCGCGGGCACGACGCTTGGGGAGGAGCGCTCGATGTGAGCCGTTTCACTCATGGTCAATGGTTCTCTCGATGTCGGCGCTGCTCTACCTCCGTCATTCCGGGGCGGTCCGCAGGACCGAACCCGGAATCTCGAGGTTCCGGGCTCGATGCTTCGCATCGCCCCGGAACGACGAACGGAGTGCGGCTCACCACCCCAGCAACTCGGCCTTGCGCGGCAGCTCGACAGTCTTGACCTTCTCGAGCTTGATCGCGCCCTTGGCCATGAGGTCGTTGAGGTCGCCGTCCGTCGTGCCCGAGATTTTGGTGCGATAGAGATCGACCTTCAGCGTTCCGCGGTGGTCCTTGTCGGTCCAGGTCGAGGCGTTGCAGACGCCTTCCATTCCGGCCGGGACCCAGTCCTTCTTCTGATAGAATCCCTTGCGGACGTTCTCGCCGGTGGCACCGCCGTTCTTGGCGGCCCAGTCGAGCGCTTCCTTCATGTAGAGCGCCGAACAGACGGCTGCGATGTAGTGCACCGGGCGATATACCTTTCCGCTGGGATCGGACATCTTGGAGATTTCCATCACAGTCTTCATGCCGGGAGCATCGCCACCCCAGCTCACCGCGGTGCGCAGTGGGAAGATCACGCCGTTGGCGGCGTCTCCGGCCGTCTTGGCGGCGTTCTCGTCCATGCCCCAGACGTTGCCCATGAACTGGATCTCGACGCCGGCGGTTTTGCAGGCCTTCATCACCGAGATGTTGGAGGCCGCGGTGTTGCCCAGATAGGCGTAATTGGCGCCCGACGATTTCAGGCTCAGGCACTGGGCGCTGTAGTCGCCCGGCGCGAGCGCGAAGACCAGCGGCGGAAGCACTTCGAATCCGAGCTCCTGCGCCATGGCTTCGCCGGCGGCCTTGGGCGCGTTCGGGTAGGGATGGTTGGCGCCCATGTGCACGAATTTCGGCTTGCCGGACTTGCCCTTGGCCTTCCAGTCCTCCGCCGCCCAGATCAGCATCGCGCGCAACGCGTCGGAATAGCTCGGACCGTAGAAGAAATTGTAAGGCGCGGGCTTGGCCTTGCCGCTGACGCCCTCGGGATCGGTCAGAGCGGCGGCATAGGAGCCGGACATGTCTGGGATTTTGTCCTGGGCGAGGAAGCCGGTCAGCGCCTCTGTGTCGGCGGTGCCCCAGCCCATGATCGCGGCGACCTTGTTGTCCGGCGCCGACCACTTCTTGTAGAGCGCAATCGCGCGCGGCACCTGGTAGCCGTAATCGTTGGTGTCGAGATTGACCTGCTTGCCTCCGATGCCGCCGTTCTTGTTGACCCAGGCGAAGGTGTCGGCGACGGCCTGCCCGAAGGGCGTGCCGACGTCGGAGGTGCCGCCGGAATAGTCGGCGAGATGCCCGATCGCGATCTGCGCCTGCGCACCGGCCGAGTATGCGGCGATCGCGATCGCGAGCGATGCGGTGCTCAAAAGGGACTTCATCGTCATGGGTCGGTTCCTCCTGTTTATTGTTTAAGTGAAGTGCCCGCGCTCAATGCGAGAACGGGTAGAGTTTCCAGTATGCCTTGATCTGCCGCCAGCGATGCGCGAGGCCGTCGGGCTCGAACATCAGGAACGCGATGATGATCACGCCGATCGCGATCTCGCGCAGGAAAGTGATGTTGGTGTTGAGCGAGAGCGACTTGTCGATCGCGCCGCCCTTCAGTTGATGGCTGATGAACTCCATCGCCTCGGGCAGCAGCACCACGAAGGCGGTGCCCATCAGCGTGCCCATGATCGAGCCGGTGCCGCCGATGATGATCATGGCAAGGAACAGGATCGAGCGCTCGATGCCGAAGCCTTCCTGGGAGACCACGAGCTGATAGTGCGCATAGAGCGCGCCTGCGATGCCGGCGAAGAAGGCGGCGAGGCCGAACGAGAGCGTCCTGTATTTCGTCAGGTTGATGCCCATGATCTCGGCGGAGAGATAATGGTCGCGGATCGCCACCAGCGCACGGCCGTCGCGCGTGCGCATCAGGTTGGTGACCAGGATGTAGCTCACGAGCACATAGGCCAGCACGACGTAGAAGTACTGCCTGTCGCCGCGCAGCGTATAGCCGAAGATCGAGAAAGGCGCGGCGCTTGCCGGCACCGAGCCGCCGGAAAACCACTCGGCGCGCGAGAAGAAGTCGAGCAGGATGTATTGGGCGGCCAACGTGGCGATGACGAGGTAGAGACCCTTCAGCCGAGCCGCCGGAATGCCGAAGATCAACCCGACCAGCGCGGTGACGAGGCCCGCGAGCGGGATCGCGAAGAACACCGGGATCGGCGCGTTGTTCGAGATGTAGGCCGAGGTGAAGGCGCCGAGCAGGAAGAAGGCGGCATGGCCGATCGAGATCTGCCCGGTGAAACCGACCAGGATGTTGAGGCCGAGCGCCGCGATCGAGAAGATGCCGATCTGGATCAGGATGCTGAGCCAGTAGCCGCTGAAGAATTGCGGTGCGAGACAGAGCAGCGCTACGCCGAGAATCGCAAAATTGCGGCTGGTGGCGGTCGGGAAGATCGTGGTGTCCGCGGCGTAGGTTGTGCGGAAATCACCAGCAGGAATGAGGGCAGGGCCGGCCATGGGTCAGATCCGCTCGATGTCGTGGGTGCCGAACAAGCCATAGGGCTTGATCATCAGCACGATGATGAGGACGTAGAACGGCGCGATCTCGTAGAGATTGCCCCAGTGCAGATACTCGCTGTCGACATATTGGGCGACGTTCTCGAGCAGTCCGATGATGATGCCGCCAAGCACAGCGCCGCCAACTGAATCCAACCCGCCGAGGATCGCCGCCGGGAACACCTTGATGCCGTAGGCCGCAAGGCCCGAGGACACGCCGTTGACGACGGCAACGACGACGCCCGCGACCGCCGACACCGTGGCCGAGATCGCCCAGGCCATCGCGAACACGCTCTTGACGGAAATGCCGAGCGACTGCGCGACCTGCTGGTTGAAGGCGGTGGCGCGCATCGCGAGGCCGTATTTCGAAGCGCGGAAGAACCAGGCCATGCCGATCATCATGGCGACCGATACCACGAGGCTCATGACGTAGACGGTCTGGATCTGGAGGCCGAGCAGGCTGACGGATTGACTTTCGAACACGCGCGGGAACGGCTGCGGATTGACGCCGAATATCCATTTAAGCGTCGCCTGCAGCACGGTGGAGAGGCCGATCGTCACCATGATCACCGAGATGATGGGCTCGCCGATCATCGGTCGCAGGATCAGCACCTGCACCGCGATGCCGAACAGGAACATGAATACCAGCGTGATCGGCATGCCGATCCAGAACGGCACCTGGTATTTCGCCAGCAAGGCCCAGCAGACCCAGGCACCGACCAGCAGCAATTCACCTTGCGCGAAGTTGACGACCTGCGTCGCCTTGTAGATCAGCACGAACGACATCGCGACCACGCCATAGAGCGTGCCGACGACGAGGCCGTTGACCAGGAGCTGGATGAGGAAGGCGGTGTTCATGTGGTGATGCTCGGTGACGGACCCGGCGCGCGCTTTCCCTCTCCCCTTGTGGGAGAGGGTGGCTTCGCGAAACGAAGACGGGTGAGGGGTTGTCTCCGCAGTGACGGTGCGGAGAGAGGACCACTCACCCGAGTGAGAGGGTGGCTGACGGCGGAGATGCCCTCTCCCACAAGGGGAGAGGGCGCATCGGCAGGCATCGCGTGCTGGACTGGAAGCAAGCTCACTCCGCCGCCTCCGCCATGTGCCCGTGGCCGCCGAGATCCACCACCCGCAGCGTCGTTCGCACCCGTTGGGTGGTGCCGTCCTGGAAGCGGATCACGGTGTCGACGGGGATCTCGGAATCGCCGCGGTAGATCGCGTCGATGATTCCTTCGTATTTCTCGTTGATGACGCTGCGGCGGACCTTTCTGGTCCGGGTGAGCTCGCCGTCGTCGGCATCAAGTTCCTTGTACAGCAGCAGGAAACGCGAGATGCGCTGGGCCGGCGGCAGCGTGGCGTTGACGGTCTCGACCTCCTTGTGAAGCAGCGCATAGACTTCGGGCCGCGAGGCGAGGTCGCTGTAGGTGGTGAAGGAGAGGCGGTTCTTCTCCGCCCATTTCGAGATGATGGAATAGCGGATGCAGATCATGGCTGCGAGCGCGTCGCGACCGGCGCCAAGCACCACGGCTTCGGCGATATAGGGCGAGAATTTCAGCTTGTTCTCAATGAATTGCGGTGAGAAACGCTCGCCGCGCGAGGTCTCGGCGAGATCCTTGATGCGGTCGATGACGACGAGCTGCTGGTTGGCATTGAAATAGCCGGCATCGCCCGAGCACATCCAGCCGTCCTTGATGTCGGCGACGCTCGCTTCGGGATTTTTGTAGTAGCCGAGGAACATGTGGGGATGACGCACCACGATCTCGCCGACGCCGTGGACGTCGGCATTATCGATCCGGATCTCGATATTGTCGGCCATCGGGACGCCCGTGGTGTCTGGATCGACCTTACCCTCGGGATGCAGCGTGTAGGCCCCGAGCAGTTCGGTCTGGCCATATAAGGTGCGCAGCGGCACACCCATGGCCTGAAAGAACTTGAATGTCTCTGGGCCGAGCGCAGCACCGCCGGTCGCGGCCGAGCGCAGGCGGGTAAAGCCGAGGCGGTCTCGCAGCGCGCGGAACAGGATCGCGTCGGCAAAGCCGGAGCGTTTGCCCTGTTCGAGCGCGGCGAGCCCCGACTTCATGCCGATGTCGAACAGGCGCTGCTTGAAGGGTGTCGCGTCCATCACCCTGGCACGGACGTCGGCGGCGATGGACTCCCAGACGCGCGGCGCGAACAGCACGAAGGTCGGTGCGATCTCGCGCAGATCGTTCATCATGGTGTCCGGCTCTTCGACGAAATTGATCTTCATCCGGCACAACAGGCCTTTGCCGAGCACGTAGACCTGCTCCATGATCCAGGGCAGCGGCAGCACCGAGACGTATTCGTCGTCCGGCCCCTTCGGGTCGAAGGCGAGATAGGTCGCGCAGTGGCCGAGCACACGGCCTGCCGCGAGCATCGCGAGTTTCGGATGCGAGGTGGTGCCTGAGGTGGTGCAGAGGATCGCGACGTCCTCGCCCTTGGTGGCATCGACCAGCCTGTCGTAGAGCTCCGGCTCGCGCGCTGCACGCGCCCGGCCAAGGTCGGCAAACTTCTCTGCCGACATCAGGCGTGGATCGTCATATTTCCGCATCCCGCGCGGATCGGAATAGATGATGTGCTTCAGCCGGGGCACGCGCTCGGCGAGCGCCAGCAGCTTGTCGACCTGCTCCTCATCCTCGGCGAAGACGAGCTGCGCCTCGCCATAGGTGAGGAGATAGGAGGCTTCCTCGTCCAGCACGTCGCGATAGAGTCCGAGACTGAGGCCGCCGATCGCGTGCGTCGCAATTTCCGCCGCGACCCAGTCCGGCCGGTTGTCGCCGATGATGCCGATGACATCGCCGCGGCCAAGGCCGAGTTCGACGAGGCCAAGCGCGAAATCGCGCACCCTTGTCTGGTAGTCGTTCCAGGTGAAGATGCGCCAGAGCCCGAGATCCTTCTCGCGCAGCGCGATCTCGCTGCCGTGCTCCCTGGCGTTGAGCCGGAGCATCTTGGGATAGGTGTCGGCCTGCGCGACGCGGCCTGCATAATCCATCATGCCGCGCTCTCCTGCGCCGCCGGGGCGTCGTCCGGGTCGACCAGCACCTCGTCCTCCTCGCCGAGATAGGCGCGCCTGACGTGGGGATCGGCAAGCACCGCTGCGGGATCGCCCTCGGCGATCTTCTTGCCGAAATCCAGCACCATGACGCGATGGGAGATGTCCATCACCACGCCCATGTCGTGCTCGATCATCACCACCGTCATCCCGAACTCCTCGTTGAGGTCGACGATGTAGCGGGCCATGTCCTCCTTCTCCTCGAAGTTCATGCCGGCCATCGGCTCGTCGAGGAGGATCAGGCGCGGCTCCAGCGCCATGGCACGGGCGAGCTCCACGCGTTTGCGCAGACCGTAGGAGAGCGTGCCGGCGGTGGCTTTTCGCACCGATTGGAGGTCGAGGAAGTCGATGATCTCCTCGACCTTGCGGCGATGCTCGAGCTCCTCCTTGCGCGCGCCGGTGAGCCAGTACAGCGAGCCCGTGAGGAAATTGTTCTTCAGGAGGTGATGGCGGCCCACCATGATGTTGTCGAGCACGCTCATGTGGTGGAACAGCGCCAGGTTCTGAAAGGTGCGGCCAATGCCGAGCGAGGCGCGGGCATTCGGCGTCAGGCCGGTGATGTCCCGGCCCTGGTAGAAGAGCTGGCCTTCGGTCGGCTTGTAGCGGCCGGAAATACAGTTCACGATCGAGGTCTTGCCGGCGCCGTTGGGGCCGATGATCGAGAACAGCTCGCCCTCCCTAATGGCGAAGCTGACATCGGTCAGCGCGCGGACACCGCCGAATCGCAAGGACACGCCGCGAACTTCAAGACTGGTAGCCACCAAACGATTCCCTCCCGGTGATGGCGCTTTTTAGCGGCGCTCTTCGTCCGTTCTCCCGGCGATCCTAATACGGCGGTCGCGGTGAGACCATGCAGCAGATGGTCTCGACCGTAGCCGCCTCGCTCTCGTTCCCGTCAGGGATCAAAAGCCGTATCGCCCAAGGTGGTCCTCAATAGGGGAAAGCGCTATTTTGAAATGTCTCCCGGCTGACAATTCTGCGACAAAGTTCGGCGGGGCGGCGGCGGCTTTCATCTTTGGTCGAATGGCACGCGGGATCATCATGCTGCAATGCAAAAGACGGCGGAGTGACGAAACGGTGCGGCTGGCCGCGAGATCATGATTTCAGAGGATCATCTGAAGCGCGTCGCCGCCTGGTCGCGCGAGCTCAGCCGAGCGGAGATCGAGGTTGCGCGTTCCGGAATTACGGAGCGGTCCTACGGCACCGGCGAGAGCGTGTTCATGCGCGGCGATATCTTTGCCTATTGGGCCGGCATGGTGAGTGGCCTTGCCCGGATGGGCGGGGTCTCGCGCGACGGCAAGGAGACCAGCCTTGCCGGGTTGACGGCAGGGGCCTGGTTCGGCGAGGGCAGCGTGCTGAAGAACGAGCCGCGCCGCTACGACGTCGTCGCGCTGCGCGATAGCCGCGTCGCGCTGATGGAACGCAGCGCCTTCATGTGGCTGTTCGAGAACAGCGTCGGCTTCAACCGCTTCCTGGTGCGCCAGCTCAACGAGCGGCTCGGGCAGTTCATCGGCATGCTCGAGGTCAACCGCACGCTGGATGCCACCGCACGCCTAGCGCGCAGCATCGCCTCGCTGTTCAATCCGATCCTCTATCCGGAATCGACCGCGCATCTGGAGATCACCCAGGAGGAGATCGGCGCCCTCTCCGGCATGTCCCGCCAGAACGCCAATCGCGCGCTGAACCGGCTGGAGAAGGAGGGGCTGCTGCGGCTGGAATATGGCGGTGTCACCATCCTCGATATCGAGCGGCTGCGCGGCTACGGGGATTAGAGCGGAAGTAGACACCGGTTCGCGTCAAGGAAACGCGTGGAAACGAGAATCTAGAGCCCCGTTCCGATTCATCGGAACGGGGCTCTAGCTCACATTGGCGGGGGCGCGCACCGGCCAGAGGTCGGCGCGCCAGTGTACCGCGATCGCCAGCATCGCGACGAACCCCGATACGGCATAGAGAGCACCTGTCGCGGAATAGCCGATGATGTCGATCAGGCTGCCAGCCGCGAGCAGCCCGATCGGCAGGCCGTAGATCACCATCATGCGCACGCCCATGATCCGGCCGCGCAGATGTGCGCTCGCGGTGCGCATCAGGATCACGGCGGCCGAGATCATCGACATGCTCTGGGCGATGCCGGCGAGAACGAGGCAGGCCATCGCCACCGGCAAGGTCCCGGCTTCGACGAACACCAGCAGCATGGCGTACCAGGCCAGCGTCGCGCCGATCAGCAGCCGGGCGATGCGCACGCCGCTGACGAGGCTGAGCGTGATGGAGCCGATCAGCGAGCCGACGGCGAAGCTCGCAGAGAGATAACCGAGCCCGGTCTGATCGGTATGAAAAATCTCCCGCGCGATGTACGGCAGCAATCCGCCCGTGAAGGGAAATGCGGTGAGATTGGCGAGGAAGGCGACGCACAGCGCCGCGAGCATTCCCGGGCCGTTCCAGGCATAAACGACGCCTTCCTTGAGCTCGCCAAACAATCGGGACATGGCGCCGCTGTTCGCGGGAAGATCGCTCATCGTGACGGTCCGCTTCGGCCGGCTCAGACATAGCATGAGGAGTGCGGCCATCAGATAGAGGCAGGTGATCGCCACATAGACGAGGCCAATGCCGAGGACGGCGAACAGTCCTGCGCCCGTCAACGCTCCGGCGATACGCGCGCTGTCCTGCGTCGTGCGCGCGACGCTGATAGCTCCCACCAATTGCCCGGGCGGCATGATCTCGGCCAGCAGCGCGCCCCTTACGCCGAGATCCGAGGGACGAATCAGGCCCATGATCGCGACAATGATCATGACGTTCATCGGTGTGAGGTGGCCGGTCAGGGCCAGGACCATGATGGTCGACGACAGAATAGTATAGGCCAGACGCATCATGACCAGGAGATCGCGATGGCCGATGCGGTCTCCGATCATGCCGAGCACGGGCGCGACCAATGTTCCGACGAACTGGAGTGAAGCAAGCACGGTGAGCAGCAGCACCGAGCCGGTCTCCACGATGATGTACCAGCCGAGCACCAGCGTCTCGACCTCGAACGCCCACGAGGTGAGCAGATCCGATGGCCATTGAAAGCGGTAATTTCGGATGCGGAACGGCGCGAGGGCGGAAGGTCGCGCGGCTGTGCTCAAGACGCGATGGCGCGTGTCACGGCGATTCCCTGGCCCGTGTGGTTTCTTTTCATTTCCGGCAACGTAGGGCCGCCGACGCGCGTGTCAATCAGAGCCGCCGCATGCCGCTCCCGCGCTCAGCTCTTATCTGGTCGCAGCCGGTTTCCGCTCCGCCAGTGCGCTCGCCATCGCCGAGATCAGCGGCCGCATGAAGTACGCTTCATCCGCCGGCGAGACGTCCGTGCGCAGACCGTGCGCGGCGAGTTCACCTGAGACCGCCGGCCCCACCGAGGCGATCAATGTCCGGTCGAGGCCCGCACGCAGCTTCGCTTCGACGCCGTGCGCTTTCGCGGCCTCGACCAGGCGGCGGACCTGGCCGAGATTGGTCAGTGCGATGGAATCGATCCGCCCCTCGGCCATTTCGTCGATGGCGGCGACGATGTTCGCATCCGCTGCCTTGGAATCGTAGACATAGGGCAGCACGCTATCGATCTCGGCACCCTGTGCGGCCAGCGCGCCGGTCAAGGCGCCGTGGTCCTTGTCGGGATAGAGCTGGAGGCCGAGGCGTCGTCCTTTCAAGTCGAGCTTGGCCAGCATCTCGAGCACGCCCTCCGTGGTCGGCTTCTCCGTGGTCTGCTGCGCCTCGAGTCCGATCTCGCGCAGCGCCTTGCCGGGCTTCGGGCCGCGGGTGAACTTGCGCGCCTTGGCGAGCGCCGCAATAAGGGCGGCGTCGAGCCCGCGGGTGCGGGCGAGCTTCACGATGCGCCGCAAGCCTTCACCGGTCATCAGCACGAGGTCGTCGAGGGGCCTGTCGATGGCGCGGCGAATCCAGGCCTCCACGGGAGCCGGGTCCGGCGCATCGTGGATGGTGAACATCGGGCACTGCACGACCTCGGCGCCTTGCTCGGCCAGAAGCTTGGAAAACTGCGCCTCCTCGCGGGTTTCCAGGATCAGGATGCGGGTGCCGTTCAAGCGGTCGGCCATGGGATGCTCCGGTGAGAATTCGCAATTGTCCGTTCATCCTGACTCCGCGGTTGGGATTGGCGCAAGGGCGGGGTCGGTGCTAGAGCAGGGCGCAAATCGCTGGATCGTTCCGCTGCACAAACCCTGATCAAGAGCCAAGCCTTGCCCGATCATCAATATGTCCTGACCCTGTCCTGTCCGGATCGCCCCGGCATCGTTTCGGCGGTCTCGACATTCCTCGCCCACAACGGACAGAACATCCTCGACGCCCAGCAGTTCGACGACGTCGAGACGCAGAAGTTCTTCATGCGGGTCGTGTTCACAGCGGCGGATCTTGCCGTGGAACTGTCGGCGCTTCAGACAGGCTTCGCCGCGATCGCCGAACGTTTCGGCATGGAGTGGCAGATGCGCGACCGAGCCGCGCATCGCAAGGTGATGCTGTTGGTGTCGAAATCCGACCACTGTCTGGTCGACATCCTCTATCGTTGGCGCACCGGCGAATTGCCGATGATACCAACGGCGATCGTTTCCAACCATCCGCGCGAAGTCTATGCCGGGCTCGATTTCGGCGGCATTCCGTTTCACCACCTGCCTGTCACCAAGGATACCAAGCGCGAGCAGGAGGCCGGGATCATGGACCTCGTCGCCAAGACGAAGACCGATCTTGTCGTGCTCGCCCGCTACATGCAGATTCTGTCGGACGATCTGTCGGCCAAGCTTTCGGGCCGGTGCATCAACATCCATCACTCGTTCCTGCCTGGCTTCAAGGGCGCAAAACCCTATCACCAGGCGCATGAGCGTGGGGTCAAGCTGATCGGAGCGACCGCGCATTACGTCACGCGCGACCTCGACGAGGGTCCGATCATCGACCAGGACGTCGAGCGCATCAGTCATCGCGACACGCCCGATGATCTCGTCCGCAAGGGCCGCGACATCGAGCGCCGCGTGCTGGCACGGGCGATCCGCTACCATCTCGACGACCGCGTCATCCTCAACGGCCGCAAGACGGTGGTGTTCGTCGACTAGCGAATGGTGGGTGGAGAATAGGGAGTGGAAGCGGGAGACCGCCTTCTTCGCCATTCCCTATTCGCCATTCGCTTCCTTACCGCCCCGTGCCGCCCGACGCTGCCCCCTTCTGCGCCTGCTCTTCCTTCTCGCGCTCCGCGGCCGGCAGCAGTCGCTTGCGCTCGCGTTCCCTCATGTAGGCGTCGTATTGCGGTGTGCCCGGGCGTGGCGGGGCATCGGCGGGCAGGCCGCCGGCCCATTGCGGAACATAGTCGCCCACCCCGGCGGAGAGCTTTTCGTTGACCGTGCCGCAGCCTGCAAGGTTGGGAGCGAGCAGAGCGACCACAGCAGCGATCGAAAGCGAACGGGAACGCATGGACATCTTCCGGGTCGAGCCGATCGGGCGCGTATGGAGGGACGGCGGAAAAGCGCCGGCGGCGAACCATAGCTCTCAACAGGTAAAATTGGCCTATTCGAGGGTCAGCGAAGGTGTATACATTAGTGGTATTATAGTACGCAAATTTCGCTCTTGAAGGGTCGCGATGAGCTGATACGGTATACATCGCGTATTTCTCGTTCGGTTGGCGTCACTGTTTGGCCGTGCCGGAAGCAGTTGAGATGTCCGTATTCGGCAAATGGCGGGAAGAATCCTCCATCCACTGCGTCGGGCGGCTCGCCTAAGGTGGCACATCGACATGCCGTGGGCTGATCGGCCCAGCGCATGAAGGCATATTCGTTGACAGGACCATGCCATTTGTACAATCGTACAAATCTTTCTACGCCGCGGTCGAGGCGGGCCACGCGGCTTTCGCCGAATGGTCGCCCAACGTCCGATTGACAACGGGGTTGCAGAGGACGCCATGTGGCCGCACGGCATGGCTTGTCGTTGAGTGAAGCGCGGCAAGGACCGGGCACTCGGTCCGGCTCACAAGAGCAAGGAATGAAGGGGAGGGACATCGGATGTTCGAACGCATGATTTTTTCACGAAGCGCAGTGATCGCTGCCATCGCGGGCCTCGCGGGCCTCGTGCCTGCCAAGGCCCAGGACAGCGTCAAGATCGGTCTCATCCTGCCGATGACCGGCGGCCAGGCCTCTACCGGCAAGCAGATCGAGAACGCGATCAAGCTCTATATGCAGCAGAAGGGCGACACCGTCGCCGGCAAGAAGATCGAGATCATCGTCAAGGACGACGCTGCGATCCCGGACAAGACCAAGACCGCCGCGCAGGAGCTGATCGTCAACGACAAGGTCAGCTTCATCGCCGGCTTCGGCGTGACGCCGGCTGCTCTCGCCGCGGCGCCACTGGCCACGCAGGCCAAGATTCCGGAGGTCGTGATGGCGGCCGGCACCTCCATCATCACCGAGCGATCGCCCTATATCGTGCGCACCAGCTTCACGCTGGCGCAGTCCTCCACCATCATCGGCGACTGGGCCGTCAAGAACGGCATCAAGAAGGTCGCGACGCTTACTTCGGACTACGCTCCGGGCAATGACGCCCTCAACTTCTTCAAGCAGCATTTCACGGCCGGCGGCGGTGAGGTGGTCGAAGAGGTCAAGGTGCCGCTGCAGAACCCCGACTTTGCCCCGTTCCTCCAGCGCATGAAGGACGCCAAGCCGGACGCGATCTTCGTCTTCGTGCCGGCGGGCCAGGGCGGCAACTTCATGAAGCAATATGCCGAGCGCGGTCTCGACAAGGCCGGTATCAAGGTGATCGGACCGGGTGACGTCACGGACGACGACCTTCTCAACAACATGGGCGATGCCGTGCTCGGCACCGTCACGGCGCATCTCTATTCCGCAGCGCATCCCTCGCAGATGAACAAGGATTTCGTCGCGGCCTACAAGAAGGCCTTCGGAAACCGTCCGGGCTTCATGGCCGTGGGCGGCTATGACGGCATCCACCTGATCTACGAGGCGCTGAAGAAGACGGGCGGTGACACCAACGGCGACAAGCTGATCGAAGCCATGAAGGGACAGAAGTGGGAAAGCCCGCGCGGCCCGATCTCGATCGATCCCGAAACCCGCGACATCGTGCAGAACATCTACATCCGCAGGGTCGAGAAGGTTGATGGCGAGCTTTATAACGTCGAGTTCGCGACCTTCGAAGCCGTCAAGGATCTCGGCAAGACTAAGAAGTGACGTGCTAGTTTTACCTCTCCCGCTTGCGGGGGAGGTCGACGCGAAGCGTCGGGTGAGGGCTCTTTCCACCAGGGGGTTGTCCCTTTGCGGAGACACCCTCTCCCCACCCCTCTCCCGCAAGCGGGAGAGGGAGCGCAGCGCGACCCTCGGCCACATCTGAAATGATCTTCGACCTTCGATGACCGCAATCCTCACCAACCTGTTCGATGGCGTCGCCTACGGCATGCTGCTGTTCGTGCTCGCCTGCGGGCTCGCGGTCACGCTCGGATTGATGAACTTCGTCAATCTCGCCCACGGTGCTTTCGCGATGGCGGGCGGCTATGTCTGCATGGTGCTGGTCAACCGGATGGGCTGGCCGTTCTTCGCGGCATTGCCGCTCGCATTCGTCTCCTCGGCGGCGATCGGCATCGCGCTCGAGCGTACGCTGTACCGCCACCTCTATGCGCGCAGCCATCTCGACCAGGTGCTGTTCACGATCGGCCTCACCTTCATGTCGGTTGCCGCGGTGGACTACATCCAGGGCTCCTCGCGCGTCTTCATCAATCTGCCGGCCGCGCTCCAGGGCCAGTTCGACCTGTTCGGCGTCGGCATCGGCCGCTACCGCCTGATGATCATCGTGATCTGCGGCCTGCTCACCGTCGCGCTTCAGCTGGTGCTGGCCAAGACGCGCTTCGGTAGCCGTCTGCGCGCCGCTGTCGACGACCCCCGCGCTGCCAGCGGCCTCGGCATCAACGTTCCGCAGGTGTTCGCCTTTACTTTTGCCTTCGGCTGCGGGCTTGCCGGCCTCGGCGGCGCGCTCAGCGCCGAGATCCTCGGGCTCGATCCGTATTTTCCGCTGAAGTTCATGATCTACTTCCTGATCGTGGTCACCGTCGGCGGCTCGTCGTCGATAACAGGCCCGTTCCTCGCCTCCGTGCTGCTCGGCATCGGCGATGTCGCCGGCAAATATTACGTGCCGAAGATGGGCCCCTTCGTGATCTACACGATCATGATCGTGATCCTGATCTGGCGCCCGAACGGCCTGTTCGGCCGCACCGCTGCGCGTTGAGTTCGCCGATGACCGCTTCCTCCGACGTCGGCTATCACGCTCAGCGCCAGGCGCGCTGGCATTGGGGCGAGATCGCGTTCTGGCTCATCGTGCTGGCCTGCGGGTTCCTGTTCCCGTCGCGCTATCTGATCATGACCGACATCCTGCGGCTGGCGCTGTTCGCGATGTCGCTCGACCTCATCCTCGGCTATGCTGGCATCGTCTCGCTCGGCCATGCCGCCTTCTTCGGCGTGGGTGCGTATGCCGCGGGGCTTCTTGCGCTGCATGGTATCGTCAACGAGCCCGTGCTGGCGCTGGTCGTCGCAGGTCTCGTGGCGATGGTGCTCGGCTTTGCCACGAGCTTCCTGGTCATCCGCGGCGTCGACCTGACCCGCTTGATGGTGACGCTCGGCATTGCCCTGCTGCTGGAGGCGCTCGCTGAACGCTTCTCCAACATCACCGGCGGTACCGACGGCTTGCAGGGCATCGAGATGCAGCCGATCCTCGGCCAGATCCCCTTCGACATGTTCGGCAAGGCCGGGTTCTTCTATTCGCTGGCCGTTTTGTTCCTGCTGTTCCTGTTCGCCCGCCGCGTCGTGCACTCGCCGTTCGGCCTGTCGCTGCGCGCGATCAAGAACAATCCGCTGCGCGCCGCCGCGATCGGCATCCCGGTCAACCGCCGCCTGATCGCGATCTACACGCTGGCGGCGTTCTATGCCGGCATCGCCGGCGCGCTGTTCACCCAGACCACCGCTATCGCCTCGCTGGACGTGTTCGCCTTCGAGCGTTCCGCCGATTTGATGCTGGTGCTCGTCATCGGCGGCACCGGCTATCTCTATGGCGGCCTGATCGGTGCGGTGATCTTCCGCCTGCTCCAGGAGTTGTTCTCCACCATCACGCCGCAATACTGGCAGTTCTGGATCGGTCTCGTGCTGGTCGTGATCGTGCTGGTCGGCCGGCAACGCCTGCACCGCTGGGTGCTGTATGTGCCGAACCTGGTCATCAGGCAGCTGGCCGGGCGCAAGGCCGTAGTTGCCGTGCCGGAGAGCGATTCATGACCATCGCGCTCGAAACGAAGAACCTCGAAAAGCAGTTCGGCGGGCTGCGCGTCACCCGTGATCTCTCGCTCAAGGTCGAGCAGGGCGCCCGCCACGCGCTGATCGGCCCGAACGGCGCCGGCAAGACCACCGTCATCAACCAGCTCACCGGGGTGCTCAAGCCGAACTCCGGCCGTATCCTGCTCGAAGGCCAGGACATCACCGATCTGCCCGTGCACAAGCGCGTGCTGCGCGGCCTGTCACGCACCTTCCAAATCAACCAGCTCTATCCCGACCTGACCCCGCTCGAGACCATCGGGCTTGCCGTCTCCGAACGCCTCGGCCATGGCGGCGATTGGTGGCGGCGCATGGGCACGCGCAGCGACGTCAACGGCGAGATCGCCGAACTGCTCTCGCGCTTCCACCTGCTCGACGTCATGAACGAGCAGACGGTGACGCTGCCTTACGGCAAGCAGCGCCTGCTCGAAATCGCGGTCGCGATCGCGGCCAAGCCGCGCGTGCTGCTGCTCGACGAGCCCGCTGCCGGCGTGCCCGAGAGCGAGCGCCACGACATCCTCGCTGTCGTGGCCGCGCTGCCGCGCGACGTCACCGTGCTCCTGATCGAGCACGACATGGATCTCGTGTTCTCCTTCGCTGACCGCATCTCCGTGCTGGTCTCCGGCGCGCTGCTCACCGAGGGGCCGCCCGAGCAGGTCGCACGCGATCCGCAGGTGAAGGCGGTGTATCTCGGCGAGGAGGCGGTCCATGTCTGACCTGCTCGCGATCGATTCGCTACGCGCCGGCTATGGCGAGGCGGTGGTGCTGCCCAACATGTCCTTGCGCCTCGGCGAGGGGCAGGTGCTGGCGCTGCTCGGCCGCAACGGCACCGGCAAGACCACGTTGATCAATTCCATCGTCGGCGTCACCCGCCGCTTCTCCGGCTCCATCGCGCTTGCCGGCGCCGACGTCACTGCCCTGCGACCCGACCAGCGGGCGCGCGCCGGCATCGGCTGGGTGCCCCAGGAGCGCAACATCTTCCGCTCGCTCACGGTGGAAGAGAACATGACGGCGGTGGCGCAGCCTGGTCCGTGGACTGTCGAGAAGGTCTACGAGATGTTCCCGCGGCTGAAGGAGCGGCGGAGCAACTTTGGCAACCAACTCTCCGGCGGCGAGCAGCAGATGCTGGCGATCGGCCGCGCGCTGACCCTCAACCCGAAAGTGCTGCTGCTTGACGAGCCGACCGAAGGTCTTGCCCCCATCATCGTCGAGGAATTGCTGAAGGCGATCGGGACCATCACCCGATCCGGCGGCATCTGCTCGATCATCGTCGAGCAGAATGCCCAAAAGATTCTGGGGCTGGCGGACCGCGTTGTGATATTGGAGCGCGGAGCGATCGTCCACGATGCCCCGAGCGCCGCGCTGAAGACCGATCCCTCCGTCCTGGAGCGCCATCTCGGCGTCGCCGGGGCGGCGGCCCACTAGGATGTCCAGGGAGTAACACATGCAGCGAACCAAAGCCCCCTTCCGCGCCGACGAGGTCGGCAGCCTCCTGCGTCCGGCCAAGATCAAGGAAGCCCGCAGCCGTCTCGAGAACGGCGAGATCTCGGCCGACGATCTGCGCAAGATCGAGGACATGGAGATCGAGAAGGTCGTGCACAAGCAGGCTTCGATCGGGCTCAAGCTTGCGACCGACGGCGAATTCCGCCGCTCCTGGTGGCATTTCGATTTCCTCGCCAAGCTCACCGGCTGCGAGCTGTTCCACCCCGACGCCGGCATTCAGTTCGCGGGGGTGCAGACCCGCCACGACGCGGTGCGCGTGATCGGCAAGCTCGACTTTCCCGACGATCACCCGATGCTCGACCACTTCCGATTCCTGAAGAAGGTGGCCGACCAGGCCCATGTCACCGCCAAGATGACGATCCCGTCGCCGGCGGTGCTGCATTTCCGCGGCGGCCGCAAGTCGATCTCCAAGGACGTCTATCCCGATCTCGAGGCCTTCTATCAAGACCTTGGCAAGACCTATCGCAAGGCCGTGAAGGCGTTCTATGACGCCGGCTGCCGCTATCTCCAGTTCGACGACACCGTGTGGGCCTATCTCTGCTCGCAGGACGAATTGCAGAAGGCACGCGAGCGCGGCGACAACCCTGATGGCCTGCAGCAGATCTATGCGCGCATCATCAACTACGCGCTGGCCGAGAAGCCCGCCGACATGGTGGTGACCACTCACGTCTGCCGCGGCAATTTCCGTTCGACCTGGATTTCCTCGGGTGGTTACGAGCCGGTCGCCGAGACCATGCTCGCCGGCACCAATTACGACGGCTACTTCCTGGAGTACGACAGCGACCGCGCCGGCGGCTTCGAGCCGCTGCGCTTCCTGCCCAAGGGCAACAAGATCGTCGTGGTCGGCGTCATCACCTCCAAGTTCGGCGAGCTCGAGAAGAAGGACGACATCAAGCGCCGTCTGGAGGAAGCCGCGAAGTTTGTCCCGCTGGAGCAGCTCGCCCTCTCGCCGCAATGCGGCTTCGCCTCGACGGAAGAAGGCAACATCCTCTCCGAGGAGGAGCAGTGGGCCAAGCTCAGCCTGGCCGTCGAGATCTCGAAGGAAGTGTGGGGCAATTGAGGCTCACGTAGCGAGCCACGTTCGTGTCCCGGACGCGCTGCAACGCTCTCGCGTTGCTGCGCAGAGCCGGGACCCATGCTGCTCGACTTGTTCGGAGAGATTGGCCTCGGCTCTGCAGCGCACCGCTGAGGAGGCGTTGCGCTGCGTCCGGGGCACGAGAGCATCTCACTTCTCGGCCAGATACACCTCGCCCAGCAGCGAGGAGTTCGACCACGGCACCTGCTTGTTCTTGGTGCTCGACACCACTTCCGCCCGCACCCGCGTCAGCATCTGCTGCACTTCTATTCCCGGCGTGCCGATATGGCGCGAGAGGGCGGCGGAGAACGGCGAGTTGGCGCCTTCGCCGTCGAGCGCTACCTGGCCCGGCGCGGTCGCGAATGCGATCAGCGTCCCGGCGCCCAGCGTCGCGCCGACGCCCAGGCTCGTCGGCGCGGCAAGGCCCGAGGCCCCTTCGAGACCCCGACTGGTACCGGCACTCGCCACATGCTGCGACATCGGATTGTTGCGGCAGGCGTCGAAGATCAAAATGTTGGTGCGGACCTGGTCGTCCAGGCCGGCCATGATCGTATCCATGTCGATCATCGCTTCAGTCATGCCCGCGCCCGGCTTGAGCGCGACGTCGACCGGAATGAGATAGTTGCGGCCGTCGACCTGCACGCCATGGCCGGCATAATAGACCACCGACACCTGCGCCCGCGCAGCCTCGCGCAGGAAATCGCGCGTCATCTTTTGCATTGCAGCGCGATCGAGATCGACGCCCTCCGATACGCTGAAGCCGATGTCGCGCAGGCTCTTCGCGACCGCGCGTGCATCATTGGGCGGATTGGGCAGCGCCTTGACATGGGTATAGGCGCCGTTCCCGATCACCAGCGCCATCCGCGTGCCCCGGATGGCCAGAGCAGGCGAGGGTGCCGGTGCCGCGCCGGTCTGCTGCGGAGCAGGGGACGGCGCCGGCTGCATCGCCGGTGAGGGCGTGTCTCTCGGGGTCGGTGTGGTCGTGTCCGTCAGCAGCGACAGGCGCACCTTTGCTGTGGCCTGGTTGGCTTTGCTGCCGGCGTCGGACGCAACGATCGCCAGCGTCGCCTTGTAGTCCTCGCGGGCACGGGCGTAGTCGCCCTTGGCCTCATAGGCCAGCGCGCGATGGGTATAGCCGGAGATCAGCACGCTGTTCGGCGGCGTCATGATGTTGACCGGCGGCTTGTCCTTGGCGAGTCGGATCGCCTCGCTGCCGTCGGTGATGGCACGCTCGAGATCGCCCCTGGCGCGCCAGATCGCGGTGCGGTTGATCAGGGGCTGCGGCAGCGCCGGATCCAGCCGGATCGCCTGATTGATGTCGGCCAGCGCGCCGTCGAGATCGCCGAGCGCCTCCTTCGAGATGCCGCGATTCTGGAACGAGAACACCGATTTCGGATCGGACTTGATCGCCATGTCGTAGTCGGCGATGGCCTTGGGGTAATCGTGCTTGCCGCGCCAGGCATTGCCCCGGTTGTGGAAGATGGTGCCGCTCGGCGGGCCGAGCTTCAAGGCGTCGTCGAAATCGGCGATCGCGATGTCGTAGTCGCCCTTGTCGTAATAGGCCGAGCCCCTGAGGTTATAGGCCGCCTGGCTGGGCTGCAGCCGGATCGCTTCCGTCGCATCAGCGATGACCTTGGAATAGTCGCCCTTCTTGTTCCAGCCGACAGCGCGCCAGAAGTGGATCGTCGCAAGCTGCTGGCCCCCAAACACCTTCAACGCGATGATCTTGTTGCAGGCATTGATCATCTGGTCGGCCGGCGTCGTGTCGGTCGTGCAGAGCGGGCCGAGCTGGTTGCGCGGCTGCGCCACCGCCGGCGCCGACCAGTGCGCGAGAATGAGCAGGCAGAGCGTGACGCGGAGGCGGCGCATGCGGGTGTCTTTCACGGGAGAGGAGGGGGCGCTTGTTTGTTGCCCGGCCAGCTGCAGGGGTTCACGCTCCATGCGCGCACCCAGGTCCTGCATCCGCTATTCCCTAAGTGGGCAGAATTTGATACGACCCTGGTCCCAACCGGCCTGCCCACTGGCTTCCCACTTATGAAAAACGACGAAATCCTCAGCCAGATCACCGAGTTCTGCCGCAAGGCGGACATGGCGGAATCGACTTTCGGCCGGCGCGCGGTGAACGATGGGAAGCTGGTGCACCGCCTTCGCGAAGGCAAGCGCATCACCATCGACACGCTGGAGCGAATCCAGGCCTACATGGCGGCCTCGATGGCCGGCGGCCTGCCGCCGCCGCGGGGGCTTCAGGTGCCTACCGAAAAGCGCGACCCGCGCGGCAATTTCCGCTTCTTCGAGAATCGCCAGAAGTATCTGCTCTTCGTCCACACCTGCAGCGAGAAGCGGGTGATTGCGGACAGGGTTGCGCTGGAACTCGCCTCCATCCATCCGCGCCCGCCGGCGCTGCGCATGTTCGACGCCGGCGTCGGCGACGGCACGGTGCTGGCACGGGTGCTGCGCGCGACGCACCAGCGCTTTCCGCACATGCCGTTCTATGTCGCCGGCAAGGAGCTCAGCCTCGAGGATTTGCGCCTGACCCTGGAGAAGGTGCCGGATCGCATTTTCGAGCATCCGGCGTCGGTGTTCGTCTTCACCAACATGTTCTACGCTGAGGCGCCCTGGCTCACGCCGGCGTCGCCTGCAGCGGCCGCGGCCACCGTCTGGCACGAGGTGCCGCTCCGCGGCGCGTCGTCGGGCGAGTTCGAGCAGCAGATCGCAGAACTCCGGCCGTTCCTGGAGCAGAACTGGCGCGCCGCGATCAGCCCACGCACGGCCATGCCGCTCTACGAGCGGCCCGTCGTTCTGGTGCTTTATCGCGAAGACCACAGGTTCCTTTTGGATTCGACCATTCCGCGGCCGGGCCAGACCGAGGCCAATTTCGACCTGGTCATCGCGTCCCAGCCCTACCGGGCCCTGTCATCGGTGAATTTTCGGGCCAAGCGTATCATTGCACCCCTTGCGCGGGCGCTTCGGCCGGGCGGCCGGCTGATCGGCATCCACTCCCATGGCCAGGATCCGGGCATGGAAATGATCCAGGCGATTTGGCCCGGAGAAAATCCTTTCTCCGTCAGCCGTCATGAGCTACTGCGAGCAGTTAAGTATGAACTTGGATCGGTGGGCCGCGACTTAAATTTTAACGCGTACGCGGATAACCGTTCGATCTTCAGGTATGATATGGAAGCGCTGCCCAACGAGGTCACCGGCACCATCGGTACCTCTACGGCCTTTGCAGCCTGGAATGCGGCGGTGTATGTCGCTCAGATTGAGGACGACCGATTGACAGAAATGACTCAAAACGGCCGCACCTTGGACGCCGCCAGGGACGTGCTGCGCAAGTACAATGGGCTCTGGTTTCTCGACGAATCCTACGTCATCTCGCGCCGGCGTGATTGACATCATTCAAAAGTAAACATCGCAACGCCCGCCGGGTAGCGGCGGAACAAGGGGTTACTGATGCGCGCGTCCTATCTCTTCACCAGCGAGTCCGTGTCCGAGGGCCATCCGGACAAGGTCTGTGACCGGATCTCCGACGAGATCGTCGACCTGTTCTATCGTGAAGGGCCGAAGGCGGGCATCGACCCCTGGCAGATCCGTGCGGCCTGCGAGACGCTCGCGACCACCAACAAGGTGGTGATCGCCGGTGAGACCCGTGGTCCGAAGTCGGTGACCAACGAGCAGATCGAGAGCGTTGTCCGCGCCGCGATCAAGGACATCGGCTACGAGCAGGAAGGCTTCCACTGGAAGACCTGCGACATCGAGATCCTCCTGCATCCGCAATCGGCCGACATCGCGCAGGGCGTCGATGCGCTTCAGCCGGGCGAGGTCAAGGAAGAGGGCGCGGGCGACCAGGGCATCATGTTCGGCTACGCCACCAACGAGACCCCCGATCTGATGCCGGCGCCGATCTTCTACGCCCACAAGATCCTGCGCCTGATCTCCGAAGCCCGTCACTCCGGCAAGGAGAAGGTGCTCGGTCCGGATTCCAAGAGCCAGGTCACGGTGCAATACGAGAACGGCAAGCCGGTCGGCGTCCGCGAGATCGTGGTCTCCCACCAGCATCTGGTTCCGGACCTCACCTCGAACCAGGTCCGCGAGATCGTCGAGCCCTATGTGCGCGAGGCGCTGCCGAAGGACTGGATTACGCCGAAGACGATCTGGCACATCAACCCGACCGGCAAGTTCTACATCGGCGGGCCCGACGGCGATTCCGGCCTGACCGGCCGCAAGATCATCGTCGACACCTATGGCGGCGCGGCCCCGCATGGCGGCGGCGCGTTCTCCGGCAAGGATCCCACCAAGGTCGACCGTTCGGCGGCTTATGCCGCGCGCTACGTCGCGAAGAATATCGTCGCCGCCGGTCTTGCCGACCGCTGCACGCTGCAGCTCGCCTACGCCATCGGCGTGGCGCGTCCGCTGTCGATCTACATCGACACCCACGGCACGGGTAAGGTGTCCGAAGACCAGCTCGAAAAGGCCGCGGCCAAGGCGATGGATCTCACGCCGCGCGGCATCCGCAGCCATCTCGATCTCAACCGGCCGATCTACGCGCGCACCTCGGCCTACGGTCATTTCGGCCGCACGCCGGACAACGAGGGCGGCTTCTCCTGGGAGAAGACCGATCTCGTCGAGCAGCTCAAGCGCGCGCTGTAATTCTCTTGCGTCATTCCGGGACGCCGTGATTGCGGTGGGCCCGGAATGACGAGCCAAACAAACAGGAACCTCCTATGAACGCGAAGCCCGGCTTCACCGATTATATCGTCAAGGACATTTCGCTCGCCGATTTCGGCCGCAAGGAGCTCTCGCTTGCCGAGACCGAGATGCCCGGCCTGATGGCCACCCGCGAGGAGTACGGCCCTAAGCAGCCGCTGAAGGGCGCGCGCATCGCGGGCTCCCTGCACATGACGATCCAGACCGGCGTGCTGATCGAGACGCTGGCCGCGCTCGGCGCCGACATCCGTTGGGTCTCCTGCAACATCTATTCGACGCAGGATCACGCCGCAGCCGCGATCGCGGCCGCCGGCATTCCCGTCTTCGCCGTGAAGGGCGAGACGCTGACGGAGTACTGGGATTACACCGCGAAGCTGTTCGACTGGCATGGCGGCGGTCACCCGAACATGATCCTCGACGACGGTGGTGATGCCACCATGTACGTCCATCTCGGCCTGCGCGCCGAGAAGGGCGATACCGCCTTCCTCGACAAGCCGGGTTCGGAAGAAGAGGAAGTCTTCTTCGCGCTGCTGAAGAAGCAGCTCAAGGAAAAGCCCAAGGGCTATTTCGCCGCGATTGCCGAGAGCATCAAGGGCGTCTCCGAAGAGACCACCACGGGCGTGCATCGCCTCTATGACATGCAGAAGGCCGGCACGCTGCTGTGGCCCGCCATCAACGTCAACGACAGCGTCACCAAGTCGAAGTTCGACAACCTCTATGGCTGCCGTGAATCGCTGGTCGACGGCATCCGCCGCGGCACCGACGTGATGATGTCGGGCAAGGTCGCGATGGTCGCTGGCTTCGGCGACGTCGGTAAGGGCTCGGCCGCCTCGCTGCGCCAGGCCGGCTGCCGCGTCATGGTGTCCGAGGTCGATCCGATCTGCGCACTGCAGGCCGCGATGGAAGGCTACGAGGTCACCACGATGGAAGACGCGGCGCCCCGCGCCGACATTTTCGTCACCGCGACCGGCAACAAGGACATCATCACGATCGACCACATGCGCGCGATGAAGGATCGCGCCATCGTCTGCAACATCGGTCACTTCGATAACGAGATCCAGATCGCGGGTCTGCGTAACCTGAAGTGGACCAACATCAAGCCGCAGGTCGACGAGATCGAATTTCCCGACAAGCATCGCATCATCCTGCTGTCGGAAGGTCGCCTCGTGAACCTCGGCAACGCGATGGGCCACCCGTCCTTCGTGATGTCGGCATCCTTCACCAACCAGACGCTGGCGCAGATCGAGCTGTTCGCCAACAACAAGGACGGCAAGTACAAGAAGGAAGTCTACGTGCTGCCAAAGTCGCTGGACGAGAAGGTCGCGCGCCTGCACCTCGCCAAGATCGGCGTCAAGCTCACCGAGCTGCGCAAGGACCAGGCCGACTACATCGGCGTCAAGCAGGAAGGCCCGTACAAGTCGGACCACTACCGGTACTGATGCTGGTTCGATCGATCTCGACGCGAAGCCCCGGAGCGATCCGGGGCTTCTTAGTTTTCGGCGCATGGAATTCGGTTCGCCTTTTAGTTGCTGCACGGCTGATTGCCGATTGACGGCCAGCAGCGGTGGGCGGACACTTGCCGGCGGCGGAGGAAACCATGCAACCAGAACATGTCGACGTGCTGATCGTCGGTGCCGGCCTGTCGGGCATCGGCGCAGGCTATCATCTGCAGACGAAGTGTCCCACCAAGCGCTACGTTATCCTGGAGGGCCGCGACTGCATCGGCGGCACCTGGGACCTGTTTCGCTATCCCGGCATCCGCTCCGACAGCGACATGTTCACGCTGGGCTATTCCTTCAAGCCGTGGACCGACGCGAAGGCGATCGCGGACGGACCGCAGATCCTGAACTATGTGCGCGAGACCGCCAGCGAGAACGGCATCGACAGGCACATCCGCTTCCGTCATCGCGTCAAGCGCGCTTCGTGGTCGACGAGTGAGGCGCGCTGGACCGTCGCGGCCGAGCGCATCACGGGCGAGGGCGCGACCGAGCTGGTGCGCTTCACCTGCAATTTCCTGTTTCTGTGCTCGGGCTATTACAAATACGACGCGGGCTATACGCCGGAGTTCAAGGGCGCCGCTGATTTCGCCGGCCGCATCGTGCATCCACAGAAATGGACCGAGGACATCGACTACGCGGGCAAGCGCGTCGTGGTGATCGGCTCCGGCGCGACCGCGGTGACGCTGGTGCCGGAGCTCGCCAAGCAGGCGGCGCAGGTCACCATGCTGCAGCGCTCGCCGACTTATGTAGTGTCGCGCCCGGCCGAGGATCCGCTCGCCAACAAACTGCGCCGCAATCTGCCGGCGCGCCTTGCCTATCATCTGATCCGCTGGCGGAACGTGATGTGGGGGATGTTCTTCTTCCAGCTCAGCCGGCGCAGGCCGGCGAAGGTGAAGGATCTCATCCTCAAGGGCGTGAGAATCGCGCTCGGTCCGGGCTATGACGTCGCGACCCATTTTACGCCGCGCTACAATCCCTGGGACCAGCGGCTGTGCCTCGTGCCCGACGGCGACCTCTTCAAGGCGATCCGCGAGCAGCGCGCCTGCGTCGTCACCAGCGAGATCGACACCTTCACCCATGAAGGCATCCGCCTGCAGGACGGCCGCGAGCTGGCCGCCGACATCATCGTGACGGCGACCGGGCTGGTGCTCCAGGTGGTCGGCGGCCTCGAGGTCAGCGTCGACGGCCGCTCCGTCGATTTTGCCAACACGCTGACCTACAAGGGCATGATGTATGCCGACGTGCCGAACATGGCCTCGGCCTTCGGCTACACCAATGCGTCCTGGACGCTGAAATGCGATCTCACCGGCGAATATGTCTGCCGCCTCATCAATTACATGGACCGGCACAATTTCCGCCAGTGCATGCCGCACAACGATGATCCCACCATCACCGCGCAGCCATCGCTCGATTTTACCTCAGGCTACGTGCAGCGCTCGATCGCCAAAATGCCGAAGCAGGGATCGAAACGGCCGTGGCGACTCCACCAAAACTACGCGCTCGACATCGTCTCGTTGCGCTTCGGCCGGATCGACGATGGCGTGATGCAGTATTCCTGATCGCGCCGCCGCGCCGCGTGCGACCGGAGCCCGCTTCGCGTCCTGAGCAATGCGCGGTTTCGCGTATACGGTGGGGCGGCTGAATCGGCGATGGTTCCGGAACGGTTAACGCCGATTTAACGGATGAGTCCTAGCCTGTCTCGGCCGGGGTTACTCGCAAGGCCGAGGTGAGCCCAATGGAAGCCCAGAGAATAGCGGTCGACGCCGTCGTGGCGCTGACCGATTGCGACCGCGATGCCGTCATCGCCTTCATCCGCCGGCTCTACCTTGCCGGCGTCACGGATCCCAAGCGCCTGACCTTCAAGGGCCTGCAGGCGCTGTCGCGGGCCTGATTCGGGCGGTTTCGGCCCTTTCAGCTTCCGGTTCCGTCGGAACGTTCTCCCCAGCGTGATTGCAACCCTCCGGTGAATATCTTGTCGCTCGGGCTCGGCCGGAGTAGATGACGTCCCCGGCTGGGTTCACTTGGGAACTGGGGAAATGCTGAAACAGCTTTTTGCGCCGCAACTTGTCGTTCTCTATGTGCTTGCGGCCTCGACCATTTACGTTCACTTCCGCGGTAAGCAGCGGCTGCGCTTCGCGCGCCAGCTCGGCGATCACTCGACCTATCTCGCGCCCTACAACGTGCTCATGTACGCCGGCTCGGCGGTGCCGAACAAGCCGGTGATCTCGGTCGAACAGTTTCCCGAGCTGAAGCCCCTCAGCGAGAACTGGGAGACCATCCGCGACGAGGCGGTGCGTCTGTTCGACGAAGGCTTCATCCGCGCCGCCGCGAAGAACAACGATTGGGGTTTCTACTCGTTCTTCAAGAGCGGCTGGAAGCGGTTTTACCTGAAATGGTACGACGACTTCCTGCCCTCGGCGAACACGCTGTGCCCGAAGACGGTCGAGCTGCTGAAGTCGATTCCGAGCGTGCACGGCGCGATGTTCGCGATGCTGCCGCCCGGGGGCAAGCTGGGCGCGCACCGCGATCCCTTCGCGGGCTCGCTGCGCTACCATCTCGGCCTCGTCACGCCGAACTCGAACAAGTGCCGCATCCTCGTCGACGGCGTCGAATGCGTCTGGCGCGACGGCGAAGCCTTCATGTTCGACGAGACCTTCATCCACAGCGCCGAGAATGCGACCGACGTCAACCGCATCATCCTGTTCTGCGACGTCGAGCGGCCGATGAAGTACGGCTTCATGACCGCGATCAACCGCTGGGTCAGCCATCACATCGTCAAGGCGTCGGCGACCCAGAATGTCGAGGGCGAGAATGTCGGCGTGCTCAACAAGGTGTTCGGCAAGCTCTACGAGATCCACCTCGCCAGCCGCAAGGTCAAGGAGTGGAACCGCAACGTCTACTACACGCTGAAATACTCGCTGACAGCGCTGATCCTCGGCCTGATCGTGTGGTCGGCACTGAAGTGAGGCGCATGCATAGGGCGGATCGGCGAAGCTTGGTCCGCCCTCGCGTCCCGTTGATATCGGGGCTTGTGCTCTGCTCGCCGCGCCAAGATCGTCCGATCCCGGGCGACGTCGTCTAGTGACGGTGCTTGTGCCCTCCGGACCGGTCGGGATGCTGGTAGCCCCTTAACTCCGCATATCGCTGCATCTGGCTCTGATCGAGCAAGGCAGCAGTCGACAGATGATATTTGAGGTGGCTCTCGCGGAGCTGTCCCTGGGTTTCGGCAATGGCCGCGATGCTGGTCTTGAGCGATTCCGATGTGACCGCACGGGTAGAGAAAAGGTCTTCCAGCGCGCGCTCTTGTTCGACGAGCTTGTTACCCAGAGGAACAGTTTCCTGTTTCATGGCGTCGAATAGCCGCTGGACCTGGACGCGTTGATCGGCGGTCAAGCCGAGGCGATCACGGAGCTCGATGACGTGGCTGGGACCGGGATATCCATTGAGCTCCGCGGCAAGAGCCAGGCCCATCCCGCGTCCGGCGCGGAGATCCTCGATCTGCTGCTGCGACAGCGCCTTGATGGGCCGGCTATCGAGGCCGGCATAGGGTTGGCTGGACTGTGCGCTGGCCGCGCTGCTGGTGAGGAGGAGTGAGGCCGCAAGCAGAAGGAGGCGGTTCATGAATCTGGCTCCATCAGGTCGAGCCGGCGATCGGCCCCGGCACGTCAGCCCCGCGTTGGTGTTCACCCTCCGCGCCGGGGCGAAGTGAACACCAACGTGTGCAATCTCATTCCGGCTGGCCGATCGACACCTTCAGCGTGCCGACGCCATCGACGCCGCATTCGAGCTTGTCGCCCGGCTGGAGCTGCGACACGCCGGCCGGGGTGCCCGTCATGATGATGTCGCCGGCGGCGAGCTTCACCTGCTGCGAGAGCTGCCAGATGATCTCGGGCACGTTCCAGATCAATTCGGTGAGGTCGCCCTTCTGCGCTTCCTTGCCGTTGACCGTCAGCCAGATCTTGCCCTTTGCGGGATGGCCGATCTTCGATGCCGGTTCGATCGCGGAGCAGGGCGCCGAATGGTCGAACGACTTTCCGATCTCCCAGGGGCGCTCCTTCTTGCGCGAGGCGATCTGGAGATCGCGGCGGGTCAGGTCGATGCCGACGGCATAGCCGTAGACGTGGTCCAATGCCTTGTCGGCGGGGATGTTCAGCCCACCGCTCTTCATCGCGACGATCAGCTCGACCTCGTGATGCAGATCCTTGGTCAGCGGCGGATAGGGGATGGTGGCGCCGTCGGGCACCAGCATGTCGGCGTGCTTGGCGAAGAAGAACGGCGGGGCGCGCTCGTCATTGCCCATCTCGCGGATATGCTCGAGATAGTTGCGGCCGACGCACCAGATGCGGCGCACCGGATAGCGGCCGCTCTCGCCGACGACCGGAAGCGAAGCCTGGGGCGGGAGCGGGATGACGTAGGAGGCGGCGTTCATGCGGGTCTCGTTGCTCTTGAGGTGGAACGAACTCTAGGCGATAGCGCTGATCGGCGCCAGGGCGCCGGAATCGTGGTGTTGCAGCCGGAAGAACGACGCATAGCGCCCGCCGCGGCGGAGCAACTCGTCATGCCGGCCCTGCTCGACGATCTCGCCGCCCTCGACCACGAGAATCGCATCCGCGTGCATGATGGTGTGCAGGCGGTGGGCGATCACGATGGTTGTGCGGTTCTGGCAGAGGTGCTCGATCGCTTCCTGGACCTGACGCTCGGACTCCGAATCGAGCGCGGCGGTGGCCTCGTCCAGCAGGATGATCGGCGCGTTCTTGATCAGCGCGCGTGCCACCGCGATGCGCTGGCGCTGGCCGCCGGAGAGCTGCGTGCCGTGCTCGCCCACCGGCGTGTCGTAGCCGAGCGGGAAGCCCATGATGAAATCATGGGCGCAGGCCGCCTTCGCGGCCTCGATGATTTCTTCCTCGCTCGCGCCGGGCCGGCCGAACGCGATGTTGCTGCGGATGGTGTCGCGGAACAGGTAGACGTCCTGGCCGACATAGGCGGTCTGCGCGCGCAGCGATTTGCGCGAGACCGACGAGATCGACTGGCCGTCGATCACGATGTCCCCTTGCGTCACCTCGTAGAAGCGCAAGAGCAGCGCCAGCACGGTCGACTTGCCGCCGCCGGAGGGGCCGACCAGCGCGGTGACCTTGCCGGGTTCGGCGACGAAGCTCATGCGGTTGAGCACGGTCTCGTTCGTGCGATAGGAGAAGCTGACGTCGCGCAGCTCGATGCGGGCATCTGTCAGCTTCAGCGCCGGCTTGTCGTCTTCGGACTGTTCGCTCGCGGGGCTGTCGATGATCTCGAGCAACATGCGCGCGCCGACCAGCTGACTGTTCAAATCGATGTTGAGCCGCGCCAGCCGCTTGGCCGGCTCGGTCGCCATCAGGAACGCGGTCATGAAGGAGAAGAACGCGCCCGGCGTGGCGTTGAGCGCGACCACGGCATAGCCGCCGTACATCAGGCAGCCGGCCACCGCGAAGCCGCCGAGCATTTCCATCAGCGGGTTGGAGCGGTTGGCAACGCGGGCCATCTTGTTGGCATTACGCTCGACGATCGCGATGTTCTCGTCGATGCGCTTCTGCATGGTGTCTTCGAGCGTGAACGCCTTGACGGTGCGGATGCCCTGCAGCGATTCCTGCATCGTCTCCATGATGTCGGCGGTGCCGGTGAACTGGTTGAAGGCGAGGCCCTTGATGCGCTTGACCAGCTTGCGCAGCACCAGCATCGCCGGTGGCACCGCGACGAGGCCGATGAACGACATTAAAGGATCCTGCCACACCATGACGCCGATCATGGCGACCAGCATCAAGAGATCGCGACCGATCGCGTTGACCAGCATGTTGAGGACGTCGGTGATCGACTTGGCGCCAGCGGTCAGCCGCGCCAGGAATTCGGAGGAGTGCCGCTCGGAGAAGAAGCCGACACTCTCGCGCATCAGCTTGGCGAACAGCTGGCGCTGGTTGTTGGCGAGGATGGCGTTGCTGATCTTGGTCAGGATTACCATGTGGCCGTAGGTCGCCACGCCCTTGATGAAGAGCAGAGCGACCGTGATGCTGGAGAACATCGCGATGCCCGGGATGTTCTTGTCGACATAGGCCTGGTTGATGACCTGGCCGAGCACGTAAGTCGCGCCCGCGGTCGCGCCCGCGGCAAGCGCCATCAGTGCGAAGGCGACGAGGTAGCGCCGCCAGTAGACGATGCCCTGTTCCGTGATCAGGCGGCGAATCAGGACCGCAGCCGCGTAGGGGTCGTCGGTGATCTTCTTTGGAAACTGGGCCATCCGGGGTCCATTGACGGCGCAGGACAAGCCTGCCCGCGCGTCAGGGATCGATGGGCCTCTGTGCCCGCTCAGCTACGGTTTTTCAAGCCCAATTAAGGGCTTGCGCTTGGGATGATTCTAGGCGGAGGCGGCGTGGCGGAGCTCGCCATGGCGCTCGCGGAACAGCTTGTCCTCCCAGGCCAGCGCGTGGGCCGCGATGGTCTCGAGGTCCTCGTATTGCGGCCGCCAGTCGAGCAGGCCGCGGATGCGGCTGGTGTCGGCGACCATGGTCATGATGTCGCCCGGCCGGCGCGGGGCGTATTGCACGGCGAAGCTGCGGCCCGAAACCCGGCGCACCGCGTCGATGGTCTCCAGCACGGAATAGCCGCGGCCATAGCCGCAATTCAGCGTGGTCGAGGCGCCGCCATTGCGCAGGTAAGCCAGGGCCGAGCGATGCGCCTGCGAGAGGTCGGTGACGTGGATGAAGTCGCGGATGCAGCTGCCGTCAGGGGTCGGATAGTCGGTGCCGAACACGTCAATCTTGGCGCGCTGGCCGGTGGCGGCTTCCACCGCGATCTTGAGCAGATGCGTGGCGCCGACGGTCGCAAGGCCGATGCGCGCCTGCGGATCGGCGCCGGCGACGTTGAAGTAGCGCAAGGTCACGTACTGCATGCCGAATGCGGCGGCGACGTCGTGCAGCATGATCTCGGTCATCAGCTTCGACGAGCCGTAGGGCGACAGCGGCCGGGTCGGCGCGTGCTCGGGCACCGGGACCTGGTCGGGATTGCCGTAGACGGCGGCGGTCGAGGAGAAGATGAAGCGGTTGATGCCGCGCTTCACCGCCACGTTGAGCAGGTTGCGGGCGGTGGTGAAATTGTTGCGGTAGTAGCCGAGCGGATCGCGCATCGAATCCGGCACGACGACCGAGCCTGCGAAATGAATGATGCTCTCGATGTCGTGCTGGGCGATCACGCCTTCGAGCAGGTTCTCGTCGCCGGCATCGCCGATGAACAGCGGCACGCCTTCGGGCAGATAGGCGGAGAAACCGGTGGAGAGATCGTCGATCACGACGACGTCCTCGCCGGCTTCCGCCAGCGCAAGGACCGTGTGACTTCCAATGTAACCGGCGCCGCCGGTGACCAGCACAGTCATGATCTCACCCGTCTTCGATCAACGCGCGAAGCTAACGCTTGCGTGGTGAAGAGGGGGTATCGGCGGAGCTGAACTGGTCACTATGCTTAATGTTGCGTATAGGGACTTTGCGAAATGGAGTGTGACGTGGCGGGTTTCCCCGGCGATCTCGAATTGATCGTGCCAAATCTGCACAGGCGCTATTCGGGGGTCACCGCGACCAACCGGATGGTGGCGCCGCGGCTGGCGAAACTGTATCGCGCGGCCTGGTTCGGCTCCGACGCGCCGGCGGGGATCGCGCGTCTGAGCGTTGCCGATTTCATCAAGCTCTGGCGCCGCAAGCGGCCGGTGATCTGGCACGCGCGGCGCAACAACGAGATGATCGCGGGCGTTGCGTTGCGCGCGCTCGGCTGGCCGCTCAAGCTCGTGTTCACCTCGGCGGCGCAGCGGCACCACAGCTGGATCACGCGCTGGCTGATCCGGCAGATGGATGCGATCATCGCGACGAGCGACATCTCGGCTTCGTTCCTGAAGGTGAGGGCGACGGTGATTCCGCACGGCGTCGACACCGACGTCTACGCGCCGCCGCAGGACCGCGCCGCGGCTTTTGCCGAAAGCGGCCTGCCGGGCCGATACGCCATCGGCTGCTTCGGCCGCGTGCGTGCGCAGAAGGGCACCGATCTGTTCGTCGACGCGATGTGCCGCCTGCTGCCGCGCTATCCGGATTTCGCCGCGGTCATCGTCGGCCAGGTCACGGCCGAGCAGACGCCCTTTGCCAACGACTTGAAGAAGCGCATCGAAGCAGCAAGCCTGCAATCGCGCATCGTCATCACCGGCGAACTGCCGATCGAAGCGGTGCAGCGCTGGTATCAGCGGCTGACGATCTACGCTTTCACCTCACGCAACGAAGGCTTTGGCCTGACGCTGATCGAAGCGATGGCGGCCGGCAGCGCGCTGGTCGCCGCACGCGCCGGCGCGGCCGAGCTCGTGGTCGAGGATGGCGTTTCCGGCGTGCTGGTCCCGACCGGTGATGCCGATGCACTCGCTGTGGCGCTGGAGCCGCTGATGCGCAACGTGGCCGCCGCGACGGCGATGGGCGAGCGCGGGCGGGAACGGGTACTCGAACGGTTCAGCCTCGATGCGGAGGCGGCGCGCATCGGTGAGGTCTATCGGTTGCTGCTTTGAGGCAGTTTTCGGCCGCCGCAAACAAAATCGCGAAAACAACCCCATGCACAGTAGCCGGTGTCAGCAAAATCAAGGCGTTGGCGGAGAATTCGATTTGCTGGCGGATTTTGCGAAGTGGATTTTGACTTGTCGGGCAAAACAGCTGTAAACAGGTACCTTCCAAAACGATCGATGGCGTCGTGCTCTCTCGCTGCTGCGGGCCTGCAGTCCGCGCAGGTGCGGCTCCTTGCAACCGACCATATCGCGACACCGAGGAATGGAGCATGTTCCCGCCCCGGGAATTTCGCTTGATCCCATAGCGGGAACATGCTTTCATGAACGTTATAGCGAGACGCACGCTTAAGGCTTTTTGGGAGCGACACCCAAAGGCCGAGGTTCCGCTTGGAACTTGGTATGAGATCGTTTCCAAGGGGGACTGGGCCGGTCCGGTAGACCTGAAGAAGGCATTCGGAAACAACGTAGACTTTGTTGGAGACAACAGAGCCATCTTCGACGTAGGCGGCAACAAATATCGCCTCGTGGTCCATTTCTCCTACAAGTTCAAGACAGCGCTCATCAAGTTCGTTGGCACGCACGAAGAGTATGACGGGATAGATGCGGAGACTGTGTGATGATGGACGTCAGGCCTCTCCACAACGAACAGGACTACGATTGGGCCATCCGCGAAGTGGCCCGCTACTTCGAGGTCGAGCCGATGCCCGGCACGCCTGACGGTGATCGCTTCGAAGTCTTGTCTTCGCTCATCAAGGAATACGAAGACAATCACTTCGCAACCACCCGTGGCGATCCGATCGACGTGCTCCATTTCGCAATCGAGTCCATGGGGCGGTCGCAGGCAGAACTCGCGGCTCTGATTGGGCGCAATCGGGCGTCCGAGATCTTGAATCGTGTCCGTCCGCTGACTTTGGATATGATCCGGACCATTAGCAGGGAATGGAGCATTCCAATTGGTGCTCTCACAGCGCAATATGAGCTGGGACGAGCCTACGGATAATCCTGTCAATCCCCCCTTTTTGATGTCATTCCATTTTTCCAAGATCGTTTGCTGTCAGGTTAATAGCTAGAGGGACGGCGGCTAATGGATCACGTCTGGCGATCATGGGAGTTCAGCACAGCCGTTGCTGGCTATTGGTACTGGTGGGTGACCGCCGTGCCCTTTGTTGTCGATCAACTTCTCAGTCGCAATTTCTGGCCTAACGCAACCAATGAGCGGATTTCTACTCTGTGGCCGCAAGAAAGCCGCCACTGGGTTTTTAAGGGTCTGGCTGTTGTTGGCTTCATAATCTCATGTTTCTTGGCCTTCGATCACGTCAATTTGGATCTGAAGGAGCAGATCAGGCAGAACGTATCCCTTAAAACTCAGATCAAGACGGCCAACGATCAGTTGGAAGTAACTCAAAGCGAGTTATTCGAAGCGCGACGTCAAATTGTTGCGAAGGCCGCCGAACATCGCGATTCGGGAAAGGCAGCGTTCGACATCGGAGGGAACGGAGATATCGAGGTCAACAAGGTGAGAACGTGCGGCGAGATGACGGTCGTTAAGAGCCAGCCAGGCTCTAACGGCTCGTTCAAACTCGAGGATTTTACCGGGATTGCTCCAGACACGAAATGCTCATTTCCATCTCCAACAGAGGCGATGAAGGGCCTTTCGAACTCTGACCTGAAACAGCGCATCGCTGCAATTTCTGAAGCGCTGGATGCGCTTCAGAACAGTATCGATGATCAGATCGCGATTAACCTGAGTGACGGACGGCGACGCGAACTGAACAAGAAGGCGACAGAGGACTTTAAGGCGAACTTTCTCGAACAGGCCATGCAACTCAATAATGCGATCGCGGCGAGAGTTGGCTGGGTCGAGATCCCCGATGCAAAGCCAAACGAGAAGAACGTAGTCAAGGCTCAAGCCTGGTCGACGCTGACTAGGAATGGAAGAGCAACGCTGATCTTCGGAAAGCCCATTGGGCTTGCACCAGCTAAAGGCGTCAGCAATTATCTCTCGTTCATCGCGGAGAGGCTTCCATAGTAAGCAAGGAAGTGGGTGGGCGTTGCTATCGCCGTTTTTCCGCTCACGTCTCCGCCCGATCCCCCGCTTCCCCCAGCACCCGCTCCGCAATCTCCACCACCTCGCTCGCCGCGATATTCCGCATGCAGCGGTGGTCGTTCATCTTGCAGATCGTGCTCTGGCAGGGCTGGCAGGACAGCTTTTCCTTGTCCTGCACCACCGTTGCCGCAAGGCCGTTCAGCGGCGCCCAGAGGTAGGGGTCGGTGGGACCGAAAATGCCCATGGTCGGTGTGCCCAAGGCGGCTGCGATGTGCATCAGGCCTGAATCGTTGGAGATGGCGACGCCGGCCGCCGCCATGGCGAGGACGCCGTTGCGCAAGTCCGTGCCGGTGAGGTCACGCACCCCAGGGCCGCCTGCGGTCCCAGGGCCGCCCGCCGCGACGATCTCCTCGGCGAGGCCCTTTTCGGCGGGGCCGCCGACCACCCAGACCTCGAGGCCACGCTCGATCAGCAGGCGGGCAGCTTCGGGATAAGAGGTCCAGCGCTTGGAGACGCCGACCGAGCCTGGGGCGAGCGCCACCGCGGCGCCGGCGCTGAGGCCGTTGGCCTTGCGCCAGCGGTCGACCTCATCCGCCGGCACACGCAGCTGCGGCACCGGCCACTCCGGAGGCAAGGGAGCGCCGTCCGGCTGGGCCAGGGCAGCGTTCTTGTCGATGAAGCGGGGCAGCTTCTTCTCGCCCCAGCGCCAGCGGTTGAGCAGGCCGAACCGGAATTCGCCGACAAAGCCGATCCGTTCCGGAATACCGGCCAGCGCCGGCGCGATGGCCGCCTTCCAGGTGCGCGGCAGGACCAGGGCGGTGCCGTAATTCCGCTCGCGCAGGAGCCTTGCCAAGGCCAGCTGGCGGCCCAAGGCGAGCTGGCCGCGCGGGAGGTCGAAGACGATACCCTCGCGGACGCCGGGCATGTAATCGACCAGCGGGGCGCACAGGGACGTGGTTAGGAGATCGACGGGGCGGTTCGGCCAGCGCTGCTTGAGGACCCGCACAACGGTGTGATTCCGCACGAAATCGCCGATCCACATGTAGGGAATGATCAGGATCGGGCGGGTGTCGCTCCGGTCTGCATCTCCAGCAAATTGCGAATCAATATTCATTCGTTAACGGGGACCGACGACGTGCTGATGTCGGCGGTTCGGTAGCCGCTCCCGGGCGGCAGGTAAAGCCGACAGAAGCGACGATCCCAAAACCGCTTACACTTTGGCGGATCATGCGCTAGGGCAGGACCGGGCATTAAGAAAATCGGGCAGTGGTGGAATGTTGCTGGTGACCGGCGGGGCCGGTTTTATCGGATCGAATGTCGTGGCCGCGCTGAACCAGGCCGGCCGCAGCGACGTCGTGGTCTGCGACTGGCTCGGCACCGAGGGCAAGTGGCGCAACCTCGCCAAACGGCAGCTTGTGGATATCGTGCCGCCGGTCGAGCTGATGGACTGGCTGAAGGGCCGCAAGCTCGAGGCCGCGATCCATCTCGGGGCGATTTCCGCGACCACCGCGACTGACGGCGACCTCGTCGTCGAGACCAATTTCCGCCTCTCGATGCGCCTTCTGGACTGGTGCACGATGAACGGGGTGCCGTTCATCTATGCATCCTCGGCGGCAACCTATGGCGACGGTTTGCAAGGCTTTGACGACGACGCCTCCTTGCCGGCGCTGAAGAAATTGCGGCCGATGAATCTCTACGGCTGGAGCAAGCATCTGTTCGATCTCGCCGTCGCCGAGCGCGTCGCGCGCGGTGATCGGCTGCCGCCGCAATGGGCCGGCCTGAAGTTCTTCAACGTGTTCGGCCCGAACGAGTACCACAAGGGCGCGATGATGAGCGTGCTGTCGCGGCGCTTCGACGACGTCAGGGCAGGCCGACCCGTGCAGCTGTTCAAGTCGCATCGCGAGGGCATCGAAGATGGCGACCAACGCCGCGATTTCATCTATGTCGACGACGTCGTGCGCGTGATGATGTGGCTGCTGGCGACACCCTCGGTGTCCGGCCTGTTCAACGTCGGCACCGGCAAGGCGCGCAGCTTCAAGGACCTGATGCTGGCGGCCTATGCGGCGCTCGGCACAAGGCCCAACATCGAATACATCGACATGCCCGAGCAGATCCGCGACAGCTACCAGTATTTCACCCAGAGCAAGGTCGATCGTCTCCATCGCGCCGGCTATAACGGCGGCTTCACGACGCTCGAGGACGCGGTCAAGGCCTATGTCGGGGATTATCTCGACCGCCCCGACCGCTTTCGCTGAGGCCCTTTGGACATGCCGACGCCCATTCTCGATTTCGATGCCCTCGCGCAAGCCATCTCAAGCCGCACCGTGCTGTGCATCGGCGACATCATGCTGGACGAGTTCGTCTACGGGGAGGTGTCGCGGATCTCGCCCGAAGCGCCGACGCCGGTCATCGCAGCCCAGCGCAGCGAGATCCACGTCGGCGGCGCCGGCAACGTCGCGCGCAACATCGCTTCGCTCGGCGCGCGCTGCATCTTCGTCGGCCTCGTCGGCGAGGACGAGGCCGGTGCGCGGCTCGAGGCCGCGCTCAATGATCAAGCCGGCATCGAAGGCGTGCTGGTGCGCGATGCCTCGCGGCCGACCACGCGAAAAGTCCGTTTCGTCTCCGAGCATTTTTCCACGCACATGCTGCGCGCGGATTGGGAGCAGGCGCTGCCCGCATCCGATGACGTCGAAACGAAAATGATCGCCGCGATCCTGCCGCAGATCGCGCGCGCCGACATCGTGCTGCTGTCCGACTACGCCAAGGGCGTGCTGACGGCGCGCGTGATCCGCCACACGATCGATGCCGCGCGCAAGCTCGGCAAGCCCGTGATCGTCGATCCCAAGAGCCTGAACTGGGCGATCTATCGCGGCGCCACGCTGCTCACGCCCAATCGCAAGGAATTCTCCGAAGCGACCCGCAGCCGCGCAGAGACGGTGCAGAGCATCGTCGAGGCCAGCGAGGACGTGATGCGACTCGCCGATTGCGAGGCGATCCTGGTCACGCAAGGAGAGCACGGCATGACGCTCGTGCCGCGGGGTGGCGGGGCCGTTCACGTGCCGGCTTTCCCGGTGAAGGTCCGCGACGTCTCCGGTGCCGGCGACACCGTCGCCGCCGCGCTTGCGGTGTCGCTCGCCGCCGGCGCGGACTGGGACACGGCGCTGCGCGTGGCCAATGCCGCCGCCGCCGTCGCCGTCGGCAAGCAGGGCACCGCTAGCGTCACCGCGACCGAGCTGCGCCGCAAGATCCTGCCGCATGCCACGCTCGCGGCCGAGGAGAAGATCGTGCTCGATCCGGCCGCGCTCGATGCGCAGCTCGCCGAATGGAAGAGGCAGGGCCAGCGGGTCGGCTTCACCAATGGCTGTTTCGACATCCTGCATCCCGGTCACGTCAAGGTGCTAACCGCGGCGCGCGCCGCCTGCGACCGCCTGATCGTGGGGCTCAACAGCGACGCCTCGGTGCGGCGGCTGAAGGGGGCCGATCGCCCGGTGCAGGACGAGCGCGCGCGTGCCGAGGTTCTGGCGGCATTGGAGGCCGTGGATCTCGTCGTCATCTTCGCGGAGGACACGCCGATCGACCTGATCACCAGGATCAAGCCCGGTGTGCTGGTGAAGGGCGGCGACTACACCCGCGAGCAGGTCGTCGGCCACGAGGTGGTCGAGGCCGCCGGCGGGGTGGTCGTGCTGGTCGACATCCTGCAGGGCTTCAGCACGACGGCGCTGGTTCATCGCGCCCGGGGAGGGGGCAAGTGACGGCGCTTGCCCGCGAGACCTCCGGCCAGATGTTGCGGCGACGCCTGCGCAGCCCGGCGGCCTGGCGTGAGACGGTCGATCTGTTTGCGATCCTGACCGCGGCCTCGCTGCCCTGGTCGACATCGCTTGCCGGGATCTTCAACGCGCTGATGCTGCTGTGCATGGTGCCGTTCCTCGATCTGCGCGACTTCCTGCAGTCCTTGAAGCGGCCGATCTGCATCGCGCCGATCGCGCTGGTCGTTCTCGCGCTGATCGGAACGCTGTGGTCGGATGCCGCGTGGGGCGCGCGCTTCTATGCGGTCAATCCGACCCTCAAGCTGCTCGTGCTGCCGGTCCTGCTCTATCATTTCGAGCGCTCTTCGCGCGGACACTGGGTCTTCATCGCCTTCCTGGTGTCCTGCGCCTTGTTGTCGGTGATGTCCTGGCTGGTCGCGTTCTACCCGAACCTCGCGCTCAAGACCGATCCGCCCGAACACGGCATCTTCGTGAAGAACTACATCAACCAGAGCCAGGAATTCGCGCTTTGCGCGGTCGCGCTGGCCTATCCGATCGCGATGCTGTTGCGCGAGAAGCGGTACTGGTTCGCTGCGTTGCTAACGGCGCTGGCGCTGAGCTTCTTCATCAACATGACCTTCGTGGTGGTCTCGCGCACCGCGCTCGTCACCATTCCAATCATGTTCGGCGTGTTCGCGCTGCTTCACCTCAGATGGCGCAGCATCGCGATCATCTCCGTTGTGCTGCTGTTCGGCGCAGTTCTCGCCTGGCAGGCCTCGCCGCAATTGCGCTACACCGCCGAGCGGTTTACGACCGATTACACCGGCTATGTGGAGCGGGGCGAGGCAACCTCCATGGGCATGCGGCTCGAGTTCTGGCGCAAGTCGCTTGGCTTCTTCGCGGAAGCGCCGATCATGGGACACGGCACCGGTTCGACCCGCGGGCTGTTCGAACGCGTCGCAACGCCCGCCGGTGAGCGCCGGGCGTCAGCCGAGGTGATCGGCAACCCGCACAACCAGACGCTCAACGTTGCGGTGCAATGGGGCGCGATCGGCATCGTCATCCTCTACGCGATCTGGATACTGCATCTCCGGTTGTTCCGCGGCGACGGGCTTGCCAACTGGATCGGGCTCCTGGTGGTGGTGCAGAACGTGTTCACCTCGCTGTTCAACTCGCATCTGTTCGACTTCCACGAGGGCTGGATGTACGTCATCGGCGTCGGCGTTGCCGGCGGCATGGTGATCCGGGCACAGCAGGGCCGGGCCGAGAGCGCGGAAGTGGGTTCCTGAGCGTCGCGCGGCTGGCAAGTCTTGTCCAGATGGGCTATCAGCGCGGTCAGGTTGCATCTAACTGGGTCTTCATCGGTCGGCGGATGACGCGATTTACGCATCTTACCTCGCGCAATTTCCTCATCGCGCTCCACGACCTGCTGGCGACGACGGCAGCGCTTTTCGTTGCCTTCTATCTTCGATTCGAAGGTGGCGACGGTTTCTACGCGCGATTGCCGCTGCTGTTCCATATCCTGCCCTACTTCCTCGCCTTCAGCGTGGTGGTGTTCTTCCTCAGCAATCTGACCACGACGAAATGGCGCTTCATCTCGCTGCCTGACGCGCTGAACATCATTCGCGCGGCAACCGTGCTCACGGTTGCCCTGCTCGTCCTCGACTACATCCTCGTTGCCCCCAACGTTCGCGGCGCCTTCTTCCTTGGGAAGGTGACGATCATCCTCTACTGGTTCCTCGAGATCTTCTTCCTCAGCGCGCTGCGCATGACCTATCGCTACTTCCGCTATACGCGGGTGCGGCGTCACGCGAGAGGCGGGGAGGCCGCGCCGACGCTGCTGATCGGCCGCGCCGCTGATGTCGAGGTGCTGCTGCGCGGCATCGAGAGCGGAGCGATCAAGCACATCTGGCCGGTGGGCGTCTTGTCGCCATCGCGTGCCGACCTTGGCCAACTCATCCGCAACGTGCCGGTGCTGGGCGGGATCGACGACGTCGAGGACGTGATCTCGGACTTCGCCAAGCGCGACAAGGCGATCGCGCGCCTCATCATGACGCCGTCGGCTTTCGAGCCGGACTCGCATCCGGAATCGATCCTGATGCGGGCACGCAAGCTGGGCGTGATCGTGAGCCGGATGCCCTCGCTGGAGAGCGGCGACACGCCAAGGCTCACGGCCGTCGCGGTCGAGGATCTCCTGCTGCGTCCGAGCGAGAAGATCGACTATGCGCGCCTCGAGGCCCTGATCAGGAGCAAGGCCGTGATCGTCACCGGCGGCGGTGGTTCGATCGGATCCGAGATCTGCGAGCGCGTGGTCGCGTTCGGCGCGGCGCGTCTCTTGATCGTGGAAAATTCCGAGCCGGCGCTCTACGCGGTAACCGAGGCGCTGGCCGCGCGTGGTGCGACTGCCCAGATCGAAGGCCGGATTGCCGACATCCGCGACCGCGAGCGCATCATGCGCCTGATGGCCGAGTTCAAGCCCGACATCGTCTTCCATGCCGCGGCGCTCAAGCACGTGCCGATCCTGGAGCGCGATTGGAGCGAGGGTGTCAAGACCAACATCTTCGGTTCCATCAACGTCGCGGACGCCGCCGTTGCGGCCGGCGCCGAGGCGATGGTGATGATCTCGACCGACAAGGCGATCGAGCCGGTGTCAATGCTCGGCCTCACCAAGCGCTTCGCCGAAATGTACTGCCAGGCGCTCGATCGCGACCTCGCAGCCGGAGCCAACGGCACCAAGCCGCCGATGCGGCTGATCTCGGTCCGCTTCGGCAACGTGCTGGCCTCGAACGGGTCGGTGGTGCCGAAGTTCAAGGCCCAGATCGAGGCCGGCGGTCCCGTGACCGTGACGCATCCCGATATGGTCCGTTACTTCATGACCATCCGTGAGGCCTGCGATCTCGTCATCACCGCGGCGACGCATGCGCTTGGCACGCAGCGTCCCGACGTTTCGGTCTACGTGCTCAACATGGGGCAGCCGGTGAAGATCGTCGATCTCGCCGAACGCATGATCCGCCTGTCCGGGCTGCAGCCGGGCTACGATATCGAGATCGTGTTCACGGGCATGCGGCCGGGCGAGCGCCTGCACGAGATCCTGTTCGCCTCGGAGGAGCCGACCCGCGAGATCGGCGTGCCCGGCATCATGGCTGCGCAGCCGAACGAGCCGCCGATGCAAACGCTGCGCAAATGGAATGTGGCGCTGGAGCAGGCGATCGCGCGCGACGATCGCGCCACCATCAGGACCATCCTGAAGGATGCCGTGCCCGAGTTCGGGTCAACGGCGGCCTGAGCTTTGTTGCGCAATCTCGCGCTCGGGGAGCAACGATGAGCGAACGGAAACCGGTCGCGCTGGTGACGGGGGCGAGCGGCTTCCTGGGCCGGCATGTCGTGCCAGCGCTGGCGCGGGCGGGGTGGTCGGTTCGCCCGGCGGTGCGCAGCCCGAAGGGGAGCGACAGTGAGGTCGTGATCGGATCGATCGGCCCGGAGACCGAGTGGCAGGCCGCGCTGGCAGGCGTCGACGCCGTCGTCCATCTCGCCGCGCGCGTGCATTACAAGAACGATGAGCACGCGGTCGAGCTCTACCGCAACGTCAATGTCGAGGGCACACTGCACTTGGCGCGCTGTGCGGCGAGGGCCGGCGTGCGTCATTTCATCTTCATCAGCACCGTTCTCGTTCACGGCCGCAGCAATGACGGCCGTGCGCCGTTCAGCGAGAGCGACGTCCCGACGCCGCGTGGCCTCTACGGCACGTCCAAGGCCGAGGCCGAGGCGGGCTTGAGGCTGCTGGCGCGCGAAGCCGGCATGAAGATCTCGGTGATCAGGCCGCCGCTGATCTACGGTGCGCACGCCAAGGGCAATTTCCCGCTGCTGGCGCGCGCAGTCAGGCTGGGGCTGCCTATGCCCTTTGCGGCGATCCGCAATCGCCGCAACTTTCTATCCGTGCAGAACCTGTCGTCATTCATCCTGCACCGGCTCGGCTATCCCGACCCCGCAAGCAATTTCGAGATATTCCTGCTCGCCGACACGGAGCGGGTCTCGACGCCCGAATTCATCGCGCGCCTGGCGAGAGCCTCCGGCAAGAGCGCCCGGCTGTTCGGCATACCGCCGGCCCTGCTCAGCACGGCCCTGCGCATGATGGGGCGCCAGGATATGAATGACGGCCTGGTCGGCTCGCTCGAACTCGACCTCTCCAAGGCGCTCGCGACCGGCTGGCAGCCGGAGGTTTCCCTCGACGAGGGTCTGCGGCTCGCGGTGTCCGCTCAAGCCGGCTGAGCGCCGGCGAATCGCCGCAGCACGAAGGCGACGGCGGCCGCGCCAGCGATGAGGCATATCATCGTGATCGCCGTCGAGCCGGCGCGAACGGTGACGATGGCGAGCAACGCCAGCACGAGATTGAGCGCGAATGTCTCGGCGATCACCCGCTTGACCGTGAACCCGCTGTCGGTCGCGCGCTGATAAAAATGCGTGCGGTGCGCCGACCAGAACGGTTCGCGCCTGATGATGCGGCGAAACAGCGTGATGGTGGTATCCGCAAGATAATAGGCGGCGAGCAGCAGCGCCGCGGCCGGCTGGCCCCGAAGGGCGAGCTCCAGCAGGCACCAGCCGAGCAAGAGGCCGATCGGCAAGCTGCCGACATCGCCCAGGAAGACTTTTGCGACCGGACGGTTGAACGGCGCAAAGCCGAGCATGGCGCCGCAGAGCGCGGCGGCGATCAGCAGGGCCGGCCACGAGAGATCCCCGAACATTCCCAGCAACAGCAGGGCAGCGGTGACCGGCACGACTTCCGCCACCGTCATCAGGTCGAGCCCGTCCATGAAGTTGACGAGGTTGACGAACCAGACACCGGCAAGGACGACGAGGCCGCGCTCCAGAGCAAGCGGCAGCGCAGGCACGATGCGCGCGGTCTCGGGCGCGGTGAACACCACGGCGCCGACGCAGGAGGCCTGCAGCGCCAGCCGCACCAGCACGGGCAGGGACACGATGTCGTCCGCGAAGCCGACCAGCGCGATCACGACCGTCGCAGCGACCAGCGCCGGCGGGATCGCGACATTGGCCGAGGCCGCCCAGAGCGAGGCGACGATCAGCGTCGCGGCGATCACCGCGATGCCGGCGCCCTGCGGCGTCGGGATGCGATGCGAGGACCGCGCATTCGGCCGCGCAAGCGCGTAGCGCTGCAGCAGGGGGCGGCTGATCCAGGTGACGAGCGCCGAGATCAGCGCCGCGGCCACGACCGCAAGCAAGAGTGGCGCACCAGCGAGCGCCTCGGCAGCCGAGCTCACTCCGGCACTCCGATCGGAGCCGACCCTTGCGCGGCCTTCTCCGCGCTGAGGATCCAGACCAGGCCGCCGACGGCGCCGACGATGAAGAACACGGCGCCGTACAGCAGCGAGACGTTGACGCCCTCGTTGGGGGCAAGTCCCGCGAAGCCGAACGCCAGGCCCATCGTTGCTTCACGCACGCCCCAGCCGGCGATCGAGATCGGCATCATCGTGATCAGCATCACCGGCGGCACCAGCAGAAAGACGTCGCTGAAGCGGACCGGGGCCGCGATCGACTGCACGACGCACCAGGCGATGACGACGGCAAGCACGTGCACGAGGACCGACAGGATGGCGATGAGCGGACCGCGGGTGCGGCTGAAGATCACGCGGTTGGCGATGACGGCACAGGCGTGAATGTGATGCGTCGCCCACCAGGTCTTCAGCCATGGCCATTTCAGCGCGCCGAAAACCAGGAAGCCGAGGCCGCCGGCGAGCGCCAGCAGATCGACGAGCAGCAGCGCCGAGCGCCCGTGCTGATCGGTGATGAGGGCGTAGCTCCAGGGCAGGCTGGCGACGATGAGAACCGCGAGCGCGATCAGGCCGACGGCGCGGTCGACGAAGATCGAGTAGGTCGCTGCACGCCAGCCCGCGCCGGCGCGCGCGACCAGCCACAGCCGGACCGCATCGCCGCCGATGGCCGAGGGCAGGGTCTGGTTGAAGAACGAGCCGATCACGTTGTAGCGCATGGCGCGGCCGAGCTCGAGCGGCGCGCCGCAAACGGCGCTGATCTCGCGCCAGCGTAGCACGCCGACGAAGATCTGCACGAACGTGACCATGATCGCGACGCCGATCCAGAGCAGGCTGGTCACGGTAAAGCGCGAGAACAGTTCGGACAGATCGACCTTGCGCAACGCCAGATAGAGCAGCGCCGCGGAGATCACGATTTTGGCAGTCGACAGCAGGATTCGGCGCATCTCGCCCGCATGAACAGGGTTTGCGAAGATTGAGGCGACCCGACGCAAGGCGCCGAATTCGGCCGCTGTGGTATGGTTTTGGCGCCGATCTTGCAATAGCCCTTCTTGGGAGCCGTCGTTAAGAGCCGTCGTTAAGGGCGTCATGAAGAAGCCGGTCGGAGCAACAGGGAGCCTATTGCGACCGTGTCGAGGTGGCGGCTAAACAGGGGCGGCTAGCGATCCCCAGGGAACAGGATGACGGATCAGGCGATTTTGGTTACCGGCGCGGCCGGTTTCATCGGCTTTCACGTCGCCCGCCAGCTCCTGGGCGAAGGCCGTCCTGTCGTCGGGCTAGACAATCTCAACAGCTATTACGATCCGGCGCTGAAGAAAGCGCGCCTTGCGCTGCTCAGGGACCAGCCCCGCTTCTCCTTCGTCGAGGCGGACCTTGCCGACCGCGAGACGATGGCGGCGCTGTTTGCGCGACATCGTTTTGCCAAGGTTGTGCATCTCGCCGCGCAGGCCGGCGTTCGCTACTCGATCGAGCAGCCGCAGACTTACGCCGATTCCAATCTCGTGGGCTTTCTCAACGTGCTGGAGGGCTGCCGCAACAATTCCTGTCGTCATCTCGTCTACGCCTCGTCATCCTCCGTTTACGGCGCCAACACAAAATTGCCATTTGCCGTTGCAGACCGTACCGATCACCCCGTGAGCTTCTATGCCGCGACCAAGAAAGCCAACGAGGTGATGGCGCAGTCCTACAGCCATCTCTATCGGCTGCCGGTCACCGGCCTGCGCTTCTTCACCATTTACGGCCCGTGGGGCCGGCCCGACATGGCGATGTTTCTGTTCGTGAATGCCATCCTGGCCGGCAAGCCGATCCGGCTCTTCAACCACGGCAAGATGCGGCGCGACTTCACCTATATCGACGACGTGACGCGCGTCGTATCGAAGCTGGTCGATCTTGTGCCTGCGGACGATCCGGCTGCCGCAAATGCGCCGTTTAAGCTCTACAATGTCGGCAATCACCATCCGGAGGAACTGATGCACGTCGTCGGTCTTCTGGAGCGGGAGCTGGGCCGGACGGCGATCAAAGAATTGCTGCCGATGCAGCCGGGAGATGTGCTGGAAACGTTCGCGGATGTCGAGGATCTGATGCGCGACACCGGCTTTGCGCCGTCAACGCCGATCGAGCATGGGGTCCATAATTTCGTCACCTGGTATCGCGACTATTTCAAGGTTTGAAATCACCATGGACAAACGCATAATCCCCCTGATCATGTGCGGCGGTGCCGGCACGCGGCTGTGGCCCGCTTCGCGCGAGGTGCGCCCGAAGCAATTCCTGCCGCTGTTCGGCACGCGCTCGACCTTCCAGGACACGCTGCTGCGCGTGTCCGACGCTGCCCTGTTCGACCGGCCGATCGTCATCACCAACGCGTCCTATCGCTTCATGGTGCTGGAGCAGCTCGCCGAGATCGGCATCGAGGCGGACGTCATCCTCGAGCCGATGCGGCGCGATTCCGGTCCTGCGATCGCCGCAGGCGCGGCCTTCGCGCAGAACCGCGACAGCGAGGCGATCGTGCTCGCGCTCGCCGCCGACCACGTGGTGCAGGACAAGGCCGCCTTCGTCGCCGCCTGCCGCGAGGGCCTCAACGCCGCGAGTACCGGGCGCATCGTCACCTTCGGCGTCAAGCCGGAGCGGCCGGCGACCGAATACGGCTACATCAACCCGGGCGAAGTGATCTCCGGCGAGGTGCATGCGGTCACGCGGTTCGTCGAGAAGCCGGACGCGGTGAAGGCCTCCGATTACGTCAATTCCGGCTATCTCTGGAACAGCGGCAACTTCATGTTCCCGGCGGGTGTGCTGCTCGACGAGTACCGCAAGGTCGACGCGGCAAGCGTCGATGCCGTGACAAGCGCCGTCAACAATGCCGGCCGCGATCTCGGCTTTGTCACGCTGGAGCCGCAGGCATTCGCCGCGGCCAAGGCGATCTCGATCGACTATGCGGTGATGGAGAAGACATCGCGCGCCGCCGTGGTGCCGGTGTCCTGCGGCTGGTCCGACGTCGGCTCCTGGCTCGCGGTATGGGAGCTGTCGGAGAAGGACGCGCAAGGCAATGCGGCGCACGGCACCGCCGTGTTCGAGGATTCCCGCAACTGCAACGTCACCACCGATTCCGCGCTGGTCGCGCTCGAAGGCGTCGACGATCTCGTCGTGGTCGCAACCGCGGATGCGATTCTGGTCTCGCGCCAGAAGGATGCCAACGGGTTGAAGCGGCTCGTCACCAAGCTCAAGACGGTCGCGCCGAAGGTCACCGAGGAGCACCTGAAGGTGCACCGGCCCTGGGGCAGCTATCAATCCGTCGACAACGGCGAGCGTCACCAGGTCAAGCGCATCGTGGTGAAGCCGGGCGGACGCCTGTCGCTGCAGAAGCATCACCATCGCGCCGAGCACTGGATCGTGGTGCGCGGCACGGCCCAGGTCACGGTGAACGAGACCGTGAAGACGGTGCATGAGAACGAATCGATCTACATCCCGATGGGCGCCGTCCACCGGATGGAGAATCCCGGCAAGATCCAGCTGGAACTGATCGAGGTCCAGACTGGAAGCTATCTCGGGGAAGACGACATCATCCGGATTGAAGACGACTATCAAAGGTCGTAACCAGCAAGCTCCGAATCACGCGACCTGGGCCGAGAAGCGGTATGTTTTTCGGCTTAAGGCCCGGGGAACGTGTAACTTTTTGAATCAAATCGTGTCCGGCCCGCTAGCCCGCCATTCGCCACAAATGTGGCGTCCGTGCTAGAAGCGCGCCGGGGATTTGGGTTGAATCGGGGTTTGCTCAGATGAGTTCCAGGGGATCTGCGCCGGCAAAGGCCGGCTTGCGCGTCGGCGTCATTGGTGCCGGCGTGATGGGCAGCAACCACGCGCGCGTGCTCAGCGGCCTTCCCGGCGTCAGCCTCGTCGGCGTCGTCGATCCCTCACCGGCGCATCGCATGCGGGCGACGGAACTTGCCAATTGCGAAAGCTTCGAGACGCTCGAGCAGCTCCTCGCCGAAGGCGTCGATGCCGTCACCATCGCGGCTCCCACGCATCTGCATCACGAGGTCGCGCTCGCCTGCATCGCCGAGAACATCCACGTTCTGGTCGAGAAGCCGATCGCGTCCACGGTGGAGGAGGGGCGCGAGATCGTCGCCGCCGCGCAAAAGGCCGGCGTCACGCTGATGGTCGGCCATGTCGAGCGCTTCAATCCGGCCGTCGCCGCGGTCAAGCAGGCGATCGCGGGCGAGGATATCCTCTCCATCGCGATCACCCGCGTCGGCCCGTTCCCGCCGCGCATGTCCAATGTCGGCGTCGTCATCGACCTCGCCGTGCACGACATCGACCTGATCCGGTGGTTCACCGAATCCGACATCGTCGAGGTGCAGCCGCAATTGTCGAGCGCGGTCGCCGAGCGCGAGGACATCGCGCTCTTGCAGTTTCGTACCGCCAATGGCGTGCTCGCCCACATCAACACCAACTGGCTGACGCCGTTCAAGGCGCGCAGCGTCACGGTCGCGACCCGCGGCAAATACGTGATGGGTGATCTGCTCACGCGCCAGGTCACCGAGTGCTTCGGTTTCAAGCCGGATGGCAGCTATTCGATGCGGCATCTGCCTGTAGGCCACGACGAGCCGCTGCGCGCCGAGCTGATCGCGTTCCTGAAGGCGGTGCGTAGCGGCGAAGCTCCGGCGGTGACGGGCGACGAGGGCGTTGCCAGCCTCGAGATCGCCACGCAGTGCCTGGAGACGCCCTCGCGTCCCGCGGCCACCTCGCCGGCCCGCAAGGCGCCACGCCGCGTCGCCGGCTGACCCGTTTCCATGTCGACCAATCGAGAAGGCGCCAAGAACCAGACCATGAACCAGCATCTGCGTTCTGAACCCATTCCCTTCATCGACGTCGCTTCCCAGCGCCGCCGGCTCGGCGCCTCGCTGGATGCGGCGGTCAAGCGCGTGATGGACCATTGCCAGTTCGTCAACGGCCCCGAAGTGTTCGAGCTCGAGAAGCAGCTCGCGGCCTATTGCGGCGCCAAGCACGTGATCGGCTGCGCCAGCGGCACCGATGCGATCCTGATGGTGATGATGGCGAAGAATGTCGGGCCGGGCGATGCCGTGCTGTGCCCGTCCTTCACCTTCATCGCAACCGCCTCGCCGGTGGCGCGGACCGGCGCGACGCCTGTCTATGTCGACGTGGACGAGACGACCTTCAACATGAGCCCGGAATCGCTGAGGCGCGGCATTGCGGCCGCCCGGAAGGCGGGCCTGAAGCCGGTCGCGGTGATTCCGGTCGATTTGTTCGGCCAGCCGGCCGATCATGATGCCATCGCCGAGATCGCCAGGGACGAGGGCCTGTTCGTGCTCGACGACGCCGCGCAAGGCTTCGGCGCGAGCTACAAGGGCCGCAAGCTCGGCACCTTCGGGCTCGCCACCGCGACCAGCTTCTTCCCGGCCAAGCCGCTCGGCTGCTTCGGCGACGGCGGCGCGATCTTCACCGATGACGACGAGCTCGCGGCCACGCTGCGCAGCATCCGCGTGCACGGGCAGGGCGTCGACAAATACGACAACGTCCGCCTCGGCCTGACCGGCCGGATCGACACCATGCAGGCCGCGGTCCTGATCGAGAAGCTGAAGATCTTCGACGACGAGATCGCCGCGCGCAACAGGGTCGCCGAGCGCTACGCGCGCGGGCTGTCGAACGTGGTCACCGTTCCGCGCCTCGCGCCGGGCAATACCTCGGTCTGGGCGCAGTACACCATTCGTCTTCCCAGGGGCACCGACCGCGACGGCTTCGCTGCGGCGCTCAAGGCCCAGGGCGTGCCGACCGCGATCTATTACGGCAAGTCGATGCATCAGCAGACCGCCTACAAGCACTATCCGGTCGCCGAGGGTGGCCTGCCGGGTTGCGAGAGCCTGTCGCAGGACGTCATCAGCCTGCCGATGCACGCCTATCTGACCGAGGCCGACCAGGAGCGGGTGATCGCCGCAGTGCAAGGCGCGCTCGCGAGGTAATTTCGGCGGTTCAACGCCGGACAGCCGGACGCATTGACGAATGAGCGAAGGGTGACTATTCTGGCTAGAAATTCTAGCTAGAATAGATCGCTCATGTCCCGGCGCAATTGGTCCATACAGGACGCGAAGAATCGGTTCAGCGAGGTCGTCGAGGCCGCGCGCCGCGCGCCGCAGACGGTGACGAAACACGGCAAGCCGGCCGTGATGGTGGTCGACGTAACGGAGTATGAACGCCTGCGGCGCCTCGAACGCGCTCAGGCGCCGTCCTTCGCCGATGTGTTACTCGCCATGCCGCAGGATGATCACGAATTTCCTCGGGCCAAAGTTCGGATGCGCGAGTCCGGAATCTGATGTTTCTGATCGACACCGTCATCCTGTCCGAGTTGCGCAGACGGGAACGAAATCCGGGTGTCGTCAAATGGTTCGAGCGCCAGCGAACCACCGATCTTTTTCTCAGTGTCGTCAGCATCGGCGAAATAGAGCGTGGCATTATCCGACAACGCGCGGCCGACCCGGAATTTGCCGTCGCTCTTGCTGCCTGGCTGGATCAGGTCGTGAATCTCTACGGCGAGCAGATCGTTCCTTTTGATTTGCGTGCGGCCCGCCGTTGGGGCGCGCTGAGCGCCGCCCTGGGCAACGACAGCGCCGATCTCATGATCGCGGCGACTGCGCTTGAAAATGGCTTTACCGTGGTTACGCGAAATGTGTCCGACTTCAAACCCGCCGGAGTTACGGTGCTCGATCCCTTCAGCGGCCGCACTTGAACCATCAAAACAATCGGAACGGCGGGCAGCCGGATTGCCAGAGTCATCACTTCGCAGGCTTATCGGCCGATAGATAACGGTCTAGAACAGGCGCATGCTCGGACGCATCTTCACGGTTGGTGGTTACACGCTGCTCTCGCGGCTGACGGGGTTTGCCCGTGACATCATGCTCGCGGCGATCCTCGGTGCCGGCCCGGTGGCCGACGCGTTCTTCGTGGCGCTTCGGCTGCCCAATCATTTCCGCGCGATCTTCGCCGAGGGCGCCTTCAACGCGGCCTGGGTGCCGGCCTATGCCCATGTCCATGGCGAGAAGGGCGCAGGCGCAGCCAGCCTGTTCGCCGACCGCATCTTCACGCTGCTGCTGGCCTCGCAGGTGGTGCTGCTGGTCGTCGCCTGGCTGTTCATGCCGCAGGCCATGAGCATTCTCGCGCCCGGCTTTTCTAACGACGCCGAGCAGCGCAAGCTCGCGATCGAACTGACCCGGATCACCTTTCCCTATCTGCTCTTGATCACGCTGGTGACGCTCTATGGCGGCATGCTCAACGTGATGCAGCGCTTTGCCAGCGCCGCGGCCGCCTCGATCTTCCTCAATGTCGCGATGATGATGACGCTGGCGCTCGCCGCGTGGTTTCCGACGGCCGGCCACGCCGCGGCCTGGGGCGTGCTGATCTCCGGCTTCCTGCAATATTTCCTGCTGGCCGGCGATCTCGCCCGCCATGGCGGCCTGCCGCGCTTTGCGCCGCTGAAGCTCGACGAAGACGTCCGCGGATTTTTCAAAGCCCTGGGACCGGCGACGTTGGGCTCGATGGGCACGCAGGTTGCGCTGTTTGCCGACACCATCATCGCGACCTTCCTGCCCGCGGGCGCTCTGTCGGCGCTCTATTATGCCGACCGTCTGAACCAATTGCCGATCGGCGTGATCGGCATCGCCATCGGCACGGTGTTGTTGCCGGAGATGTCGCGGCGGATCACAGCCAACGATCAGGACGGCGCGATGAGGGCACAACGCCGTGCCTTCGATTTCACGCTGCTGTTCTCGATTCCGTTCGTGGCGGCCTTCCTCACCGTGCCCGACGAGATCATGCGCGCGCTGTTCGCCCGCGGAGCCTTCTCGCAGGCCGATGCGGTTGCCGCCGGCGGCACGCTCGCAGCCTACGCCATCGGCCTCATTCCTTTCGTGCTGATCCGCAGTGCAGTCGCCACCTTCTATGCGCGCAAGGACACCGCGACGCCGGTGCGCGCGTCGCTCACCGGCATCGCCGTCAACGTCGCGCTGAAGGTCGCCTTGATGGGATCGCTCGCCCAGATCGGCCTCGCGCTCGCAACTGCCGTCGGCGTCTGGACCAATCTCTTGCTGGTGCTGTTCTTCGCCGTGCGGCGCGGCTTCCTCGTGCTGGACCGCGCCTGGCTGCTGTCGCTCGGTAAATTCCTGCTGACCGGTTTGATCCTGGCCGCCGCGTTCTGGCTGATCGCGCACTTTAGCGGTGCCTTGCTGGGTGCAATGCACTTGCGGGACGAATTGACGCTGGTTCTGCTCGCCTTCGGGGGCACCATCGTCTACGCGGTTACTATCCTCGCGCTGTTTGGCCGCAACTGGCTGGTCTCGCTGGTACGCGGCTAGTTTTTGTTGCCAACCGTTTGCCTTGCCGGTTTTTCCACGGCAATATGGCCCACAAAACAACCATGAGAACGGGAACAGACAATGGCGGCTCCCATCAAGTTCGGCGTTGGCCAAAGCGTGTTGCGCAAGGAGGATGACGCGCTCATCCGCGGCAAGGGCCGCTATACCGACGATTACGCGCCGCAGGCTGCGCTCCGCTGCCTGGTGCTGCGCTCGCCGCACGCGCATGCCAAATACACCATCGATGCGGGCCGCGCCCGCGGCCTGCCTGGTGTCGCGCTGATCCTGACGGCGGATGACGTGAAGGATCTCGGCAATCTGCCGTGCCTGTTCAACCTCGAGACCGATCCGTTTACCGGCCCGCCTTACCCGATCCTGGCCAAGGACGAAGTGCGCCATGTCGGCGATGCCGTCGCCTTTGTGGTCGCCGAGACCATCGACCAGGCCCGCGACGCGATCGAGGCGATCGAAGTCAAATGGTCGCCGCTGCCTGCCGTGACGGGCGTCGTCAACGCCATCAAGAAGGGCGCGCCGCAAGTCTGGCCGGACAAGCCCGGCAACGTGCTGTTCGACGTCTCGATCGGCGACAAGGCGGCGACCGAAGCCGCCTTTGCCAAGGCGCATGCCGTCGCTGAAATCTCGATCGTCAATCCGCGCGTGGTCGCGAGCTTCCTGGAGACGCGCGCCGCGGTCTGCGAGTACGATGCCAAGCGCGACCATCTGACGCTGACGATCGGCAGCCAGGGCAGCCACCGCCTGCGCGACATCCTCTGCCAGAACGTGCTCGACATCCCCACCGACAAGATGCGGGTGATCTGCCCCGACGTCGGCGGCGGCTTCGGCACGAAGCTGTTCCCCTATCGCGAATACGCGCTGATGGCGGTTGCAGCCAAGAAGCTCAAGAAGACGGTGAAATGGGCGGCCGACCGCACCGAGCATTTCATGGGCGATGCGCAGGGCCGCGACAACGTCACCACCGCCAAGATGGCGCTGGCCGAGGACGGCAAGTTCCTCGCGATGGATTGCGACCTGATGGGCGACATGGGTGCGTATCTGTCGACCTTCGGGCCCTACATCCCGCATGGCGGTGCCGGCATGCTGCCGGGCCTCTACGACATCCAGGCGTTCCACTGCCGGGTGCGCACGATCTTCACCAACAGCGTGCCTGTCGATGCCTATCGCGGCGCGGGCCGTCCTGAAGCGGCCTATGTCATCGAGCGCCTGGTCGATGCCTGCGCGCGAAAGCTCGACATGACGCCGGACGCCATCCGCCGCAAGAACTTCATCCCGCCGAAGGCGCTGCCCTACAAGACGGCCACGGGCAAGGTCTATGATTCCGGCGACTTCGCCGCGCATCTCAAGCGCGCGATGGAGATCGCGGAATGGAAGGAATTTCCCAAGCGCGCCAAGCTCGCCAAGAAGAGCGGCCTGATCCGCGGCATCGGTCTTGCGAGCTACGTCGAGATCTGCGGCACCATGGGCGAGGAGACCGCCCATGTGCGGATGGACCCCAACGGCGACATCACCGTGCTGATCGGCACGCAGTCGAGCGGGCAGGGCCACCAGACCGCCTATGCGCAGATCGTCGCCGAGCAGTTCGGCGTTGCCCCGGAGCGCGTCCACGTCCACCAGGGCGACACCGACGAGATCAAGACCGGCCTCGGCACCGGCGGCTCGGCCTCGATTCCCTCGGGCGGCGTCAGCGTCGAACGCGCCACGCGCGAGCTCGGCCAGAAGCTGAAGGAGATCGCGGCGCAGGCGCTGGAAGCGAGCGCCGGTGACCTCGAAATCTCGGAAGGCGTTATCCGCATCGCCGGTACCGACCGCTCGATTTCCTTTGCCGATCTCGCCAAGCGGCCCGGCGTCGATCCGTCGAAGCTGAACGGAAGCGCGACCTTCGCCAGCGCCGACGGTACCTATCCGAACGGCACCCATGTGGCTGAGGTCGAGATCGATCCGGCCACCGGCATCATCAAGATCGTCAACTACGTGATCGTCGACGATTTCGGCAAGACGCTCAATCCGCTGTTGCTTGCGGGCCAGGTGCATGGCGGCGCCATGCAGGGCATCGGCCAGGCGCTGATGGAGCAGGTGGTGTATGGGCCGAATGACGGGCAGCTCATCACCGCGACCTTCATGGACTACGCGCTGCCGCGCGCGGCGGACGGGCCTGCCTTCGTGTTCGAGACCAACAACATCCCCTGCAAGACCAATCCGCTGGGGGTGAAGGGGGCGGGCGAGGCCGGCGCGATCGGCTCCTGCCCGGCGATTGTCAACGCCATCGTCGATGCGCTCTGGCGCGAGTATAAGATCGACCATATCGACATGCCGGCGACGCCGGAGCGGGTGTGGATCGCGATCCACGAGCATCACCGGCGGCACAGCCTGTGAACGGTGACCTTCCCCGCGGACGGAATAAACGTCCGCCGCGGGGGTCTATTGATGTGGCCGATCTCCCAAGAACTCGGCGAGCCGGAGAAAAATCCCGATGAAACGTACGATTGTCGCAGGCACCCTGCTGCTGGGTGCGGGCGCCGTGATGGCGCAGCAGGAGATTGCCGTCCAGCAGGACAATCTGATGCGATCGATCGCCAAGAACCAGTACGGTGTCCTGCAGAAGATGAGCAAGGGCGATATCCCCTTCGACAAGGCAGCTGCCGATCAGGCCATCGCCGCCATCGAAGCCGATGTTGCCAAGATCGCCAAGATATTCGAGATCAATCCCAAGCAGGACGTGGTGAACGCGACCTACGGCTCCTCACCGAAGGTCTGGCAGAACAAGGCCGATTTCGATTCTAAGATTCCGCCGGTGCAAAAAGCGATCGCCGACGTCAAAGGCAAGATCACCGATAACGCAAGCCTGAAAGCGGCCTACACCTCGATCAACGACCGCTGCAACGATTGTCACGAAACCTATCGTGTGAAGTTGAAATAACGGGGCGACGAGGACGCGGTGAAGGGGCGGTTGCGAAGGCAGCCGCCTTTTTTGCGTGTCAGTGAGCCGCGGCGAGGCAGTAATTCTGTCCGCAAGGTCTGACGGATCGCTTTGAGAGCGGCTATCTTTGCACCAACGGCCGTGCGTTCATACGAGACGATGCATCCTCCTCCCGACACGCTTAGGACATCAGGGAGTTCCAACGCACGGCGAGCACCTCAATCAACAGCGAGACAGGCCATGGTAAAACCGTTCCCGTCGAAGACCCATATAGGCAACCACATGCTGCATCCGGAAACCCTGATGCTGACCTATGGCTATGATCCGCAATTGTCGGAGGGCGCGATCAAGCCGCCGGTGTTCCTGACCTCCACCTTCGTGTTCAAGACAGCCGAGGACGGGCAGGACTTCTTCGACTACGTCGCCGGCAGGCGCGAGCCGCCGGAAGGCATGGGCGCGGGCCTGGTCTATTCGCGCTTCAATCACCCCAACAGCGAGATCGTCGAGGACCGGCTCGCGATCTACGAGCGCACCGAGAGTTGTGCGCTGTTCTCGTCCGGCATGGCGGCCATCGCCACCACGATCCTGGCCTTCGTCCGCCCCGGCGATGTCATCCTGCACTCCCAGCCGCTCTATGGCGGGACGGAAACCCTGCTGACGAACACGCTCGCACGCCTGTCGATCGGCGCCGTCGGCTTTGCCGACGGCGTCGACGAGGCGGCGGTCAGGCAGGCCGCGGAGGAAGCCATGGCCAAGGGCCGGGTTTCGATGATCCTGATCGAGACGCCCGCCAATCCGACCAACGGGCTGGTGGACGTCGCAATGATGCGCCGGATCGCCGAAGTGATCGGAAAGGAGCAAGGCGCCACGCCGATAATTGCCTGCGACAACACGCTGCTCGGGCCGGTGTTTCAGCGGCCGATCGAGCATGGCGCGGATATTTCGCTGTACTCGCTGACGAAATATATCGGTGGTCACTCCGACCTGATCGCGGGCGCCGCGCTCGGCTCGAAGGCGATCATGAAAGGCATCAAGGCGCTGCGTGGTGCCATCGGTACCCAGCTCGATCCGCATTCCTGCTGGATGATCAACCGCTCGCTTGAGACGCTGAGCCTGCGCATGGAGAAGGCCAACGACAATGCGCGTCTGGTCGCGGACTTCCTGCGCGATCATCCGAAGGTGGCGAAGGTCCACTACCTCGGTCATCACGCGGAGGCTTCGCCGGCGGGGGGTGTGTTCGCGAGGCAATGCCTGGGGGCGGGCTCCACCTTCTCCTTCGACATCGCCGGCGGCAAGGAGGCCGCAGTGAAGTTTCTCAACGCGCTGCAGATCCTCAAGCTGGCGGTCAGCCTCGGCGGAACGGAATCGCTCGCGAGCCTGCCCGCGACCATGACCCATTCCGGCGTGCCCGCCGACATCCGCCAGAAGATCGGCGTGCTCGATTCCACGATCCGGCTGTCGATCGGCATCGAGAACCCGTCGGACCTGATCGCCGACCTCACGCAGGCGTTGAACGCGGCTTGAGGGCATCGGGAATCGAAAAGGCCGGGCGCGCCCTCCGTCGCGCCCGGCCTCTCCGTGAAGTGCAGCCCTGAGGCTTACTTCGTCACCTGGCCGCGGATCTCGCCGCCCGGGTTCGCCGCCGTGTGGATGTTGATGTAGTATTTGCCGCCGAGCAGATCGGAGGCCTGTGCGTCCGTGAGGGTCGCTTCACCCTTGACCGGGCTCGAGGCCGCATTCGGGATCGGGACGGCAACGCCGGCGTTCTTGCCGGCCTCGGCCGGACCATGGAAATGCGCGGCGGTGGCGGGGCCGGAGAGGCCGGAATAGGTGACCGTCCAGGACAGCTTCTTGCTGGCGGCATCGTAGTCCAGATCGGCCGTTCCGGTGGCGCTGCTGGTGTTGGGGGGAACTTCGGACTTGCCGTCCAGGGTCGCCTTCAGTTTCTCCGCGCCGGCCGGGGCGGCGAAGGCAACGGCAGCTCCGAGTGCCAGTATGGCAAGAACGGCTTTGGTCATGGGTCTCTCCCTGTTGAGGCCTGATTGCCCTTCAAACAGTATGTCATGCGATTTATTCCGGCATGGCAGCTGGCGGTCTAAAATATTCGTGGTTGGCTCGGGCGCAACATGACCCTTAAGTTCGCGCGCTCACGATGGAATGATCGAATGCTGCTACGAACGCTTTTTGCCGCCGTGATCGCCGCCGGCGCGGCGTTCGCCCTCTATTGGTGGTTGACCGCCCCGGCCGTGCTGGCCTTGCCGGCGCCGAGCCGCAGCCCCGACCTCGCCAACGGGCAGGAACTGTTCAACGCCGGCGGCTGCTCATCCTGTCATGCCACCCCCAACCAGCCCGATCGCCTGCGGCTTGGCGGCGGGCTGGCGATCGGCTCGCCGTTCGGGACTTTCTATGGGCCCAATATTTCTCCCGATCCGGCCGATGGGATCGGCCGCTGGAGCGAGGCCGATTTCGTCAACGCCGTGATGCGCGGCGTCTCGCCCACGGGCACGCACTATTTTCCCGCGTTTCCCTACACGTCCTATCGTCTTGCCAGCATCGATGACGTCCGCGACCTCTTTGCCTATCTGAAGACGCTGCCGCCGGTGTCCGGCAAAGTGCGCGACCACGCGCTGCCGTTTCCCTTCAACATTCGCCGCAATCTCGGCATCTGGAAACAGCTGTTCATGGACACTGCGCCGTTCGTCGCGGACGCCGCACGTTCGCCGCAATGGAATCGCGGCGCCTATCTCGTCAACGGGTTCGGCCATTGCGCCGAATGCCACAGCCCGCGCAATGCGCTCGGCGGCATCATCGGCAGCCAGCGCTTTGCCGGCGGGCCCAATCCGGAAGGCGAGGGCTGGGTGCCCAACATCACGCAGCAGGGCATCGGCAACTGGAGCGAGAAGGATATCGCGGATTTTCTCGAGACCGGCGACATGCCCGAGGGCGACAGCGCGTCGGGCGCGATGCGGGCGGTGATCAAGAATCTGGCGCAACTGACGGCGGAAGACCGCGCCGCGATGGCCGTGTATCTGAAGTCACTTCGGCCGGTGCAGGGACCGACACCGCCCCAGCGCCAGCAAGGCAGCTGAGCCGCAACGCTAGCCCGTGCCGAACGCCTTGAAGGTGATGATGGTGAGGGTGTCCTGGATGCCCGGCAGAACCTGCACCTTCTCGTTCACGAAATGACCGATGTCGGTATCCTTGTCGACGTAGAACTTCACCAGGAGGTCGTATTGGCCGGCCGTGGAATAGATCTCGGAGGCGATTTCGGCTTCGGCAAGCGCATTGGCCACCGTATAGGACTGGCCGAGCTTGCATTTGATCTGAACGAAGAAAGGAACCATCGCGGACACTCCGAAAGCGTAGTCTTCCGGCTAATAGGCCAAAACCGGCCGGATTTAGCAAGCGTGCTTGCTGGGTTCGGCGCGAGCTTGCTAAGACGGGTGATGGCTCGAAAACGCGGAAAATCGTCATGACGACCCCGGTCGCACTCACCATCGCCGGCTCCGATTCGAGCGGCGGCGCCGGGATCCAGGCGGACCTGAAGACCTTCGCCGCGCTCGGCGTCTACGGCGCCTCCGTGATCACGGCATTGACGGCGCAGAACACGCGCGGCGTCACCGGCATTCACGCGGTGCCAGCCGGGTTCGTCACCGCGCAGATCGACGCGGTGTTCTCCGATCTCGACGTCGGCGCGGTGAAGATCGGCATGGTGGCCCAGGTCGCCAGCATCGATGCGATCGCGGCCGCGCTGTCGCGCTGGAAGCCGCGGCATATCGTGCTCGATCCCGTGATGGTGGCGACATCAGGCGACCGCCTGCTCGCCAGTGAAGCCGTCGATGCCCTGCGCACCAGGCTGATCCCGCTGGCATCGGTGATCACGCCCAATCTGCCCGAGGCCGCGGCGCTGCTCGACGAACAGGTCGCGGCGAGCGAGGCGGAGATCGAAAGCCAGGGACGGCGGCTGCTGGCGCTGGGCTGCCGTGCGGTCCTGATCAAGGGCGGACACGGCGAGGGCGCGGAGAGCATCGACTATCTCGTCGGCACGGACACCGTGATCGCGCTCGCCGCGCCGCGCATCGCCACCCGCAACACCCACGGCACCGGCTGCTCGCTGTCCTCGGCCGTCGCGGCGGGGCTGGCCAAGGGCGAGGATCTGGAGACCGCCGTGCGCAATGCCAAGGCCTGGATCAGCGCCGCGATCGCAGCCGCCGACCGCTTCAGCGTCGGTCACGGCCACGGGCCGATCCACCATTTCCACAGGTTCTACTGATCCGTTTCACCCTCCCCTGGAGGGGGAGGGTCGGCTCACATTGAGCGCAGCGAGATGTGAGACGGGGTGGGGTGAAGGCCTCTCCGCGTCTGACAGTGCCCTAGAGGAGAGATCACCCCACCCCGCTCGCGCTGCGCGCGATCGACCCTCCCCCTCCAGGGGAGGGTAAGAGTTCATCTCTGGCTCCGGGGTCTCGCGCACCCCTGCGACCCCATGTCGCCTGATTGTCGCATGCGACTGATATTCGCGGGGAGGGCGAGGCGAGGTTTGATTCGTATCTGAGGGCGCCTCAAGGGTTGGTCATCCCCCTGTCACGGGACATTGTTACAGGCTGGCGCATGGGAAGTTACGATGTGAGTGACGAGAGCCCTGAGCGGCGCTTTCGCACGTTGTTCATCTCCGACGTTCATCTCGGAGCCCGCGGTTCTCAAGCCGATCTTCTGCTCGACTTCCTGCGCTACCACGACGCCGAGACCATCTATCTGGTCGGCGACATCGTCGATGGCTGGGCGCTGAAATCGAGCTGGCACTGGCCGCAATCGCACAACGACCTCGTCCAGAAGTTGCTGCGCAAGGCCCGCAAGGGCGCCAAGATCATCTACATCCCCGGCAATCACGACGAGTTCCTGCGCAACTATTACGGCACGCATTTCGGCGGCATCGACGTGGTCGAGAACACGGTTCACGCCGGCGCGGACGGCAAGCGCTATCTCGTCATCCACGGCGACATCTTCGATCTCGTGGTGCAGAACGCGCGCTGGCTCGCCCATCTCGGCGACAAGGCGTACGACTTCGCGATTCAGATGAACCGCCTGGTCAACTTCTTCCGCCGCCTGTTCGGCGTGCCCTATTGGTCGCTGTCGCAATGGGCCAAGCAGAAGGTCAAGAACGCCGTCAACTATATCGGCGCGTTCGAGCAGGCACTCGCCGCCGAGGCGAGGCGGCACGACGCCGATGGCGTGATCTGCGGCCACATCCACTACGCCGTGATCCGCGACGAGGGCGGCATCCGCTACATGAATTGCGGCGACTGGGTCGAGAGCTGCACGGCGCTGGTCGAGCACGACGACGGTCATTTCGAGATCATCACCTGGGCGGATCATTTGCAGAAGCCGGCGGCGGTTCCGCAGGTTGCAGCCCGAGCTGCATGACAGAGGCCGCCTGATGCGCATCCTGGTCGCGACCGACGCCTGGCACCCGCAAGTCAATGGTGTGGTTCGGACGCTGACCAAGCTCGCCGACGCCGCCAAGGGATTCGGCGTCGAATTCACGTTCCTGACGCCGCAATCGTTCCGCACCTTTGCGATGCCGAGCTATCGCGACGTGCGGCTCGCCATGCCGCGTCCGGCGCGCATTGCGAAGCTGATCGAGGAAGCAAGCCCCGACAGCATCCACATCGCGACGGAAGGGCCGATCGGCCTGATGGTCCGCCGCTATTGCCGCCAGCGCAGGCTGCCGTTCACGACCAGCTTTCATACCCGCTTCCCCGAATATGTCCGTGCCCGCGTGCCGGTACCGGGCTCGCTGATCTGGCGGGCGCTGCGCCGCTTCCATAGCCCCAGCCGCGCCGTGATGGCGGCGACGCCTGCGCTTGCGCGCGAACTCACCGAGCGCGGTTTCGACAATGTCGTTCTGTGGCCGCGCGGCGTGGATACGGCCCTGTTCCATCCTCGCGTGATCGATCTCTGCCTGCCCGCACCGGTGTTCCTGTCGGTCGGCCGGGTCGCGGTGGAGAAGAATCTCGAGGCGTTCCTCGCGCTCGATCTGCCCGGCACCAAGGTGGTCGTCGGCGACGGCCCCGCGCGCGCCTCGCTGGAAGAGGCCTATCCCGATGCGATCTTCCTCGGCGAGAAGCACGGCGAGGAACTGGCGGACATCTATGCGGCGGCCGACGTGTTCGTGTTCCCCAGCAAGACCGACACTTTCGGCCTGGTCCTGCTGGAGGCGCTCGCCAGCGGGCTGCCGGTAGCGGCCTTCCCGGTGAAGGGCCCGCGCGACGTGATCGGCGGCGCGCCGGTGGGCGCACTCGATCACGATCTGCGCAATGCCTGCTTCGCCGCACTCGACATCAGCCGTCAGGACTGTGTTGAATTCGCCGCGAATTGTACTTGGGAGGCCTCGGCGCGCGTCTTCATCGACAGCATTTCGGCGGTCGGCGCGGTGCTGCCCGGCCGTATCGGGGCGGAACAGCCACTCCGGGTGGCCTGAGCGGGAGGATCCTCTCGCGGAGGTGTCTTGCCCGGCCCTCATCGGCCGCGATAACATCAGCCATGACCGAACAGCTCCTCCCGATCGGCCCCGCCGATATCGACGCGGCAGCGCGCGTGATCGCGCCCTACGCCATCCGCACCCCGCTGTTGTCCTTTCCCGTGCTCAACGAGCGCGTCGGTGCGAAAGTCTTCCTGAAGCCCGAGATGCTCCAGCGCACCGGCTCGTTCAAGTTCCGCGGCGCCTTCAACAAGGTGTTCTCGATCCCGCAGGACAAGCGCGCCGGCGGCGTCGTCGCGTTCTCCTCCGGCAACCATGCCCAGGGCGTGGCGGCGGCGGCAAAGATCCTCGACATGCAGGCCACCATCGTGATGCCCGCCGATGCGCCGCTGTCCAAGCGCGAGCGCACCAAGTCCTACGGCGCCGAGGTCGTGCTGTACGACCGCGACCGCGACGACCGCGAGGCGATCTCGCGCGGCATCGCCGAGAAGCGTGGCGCGACGCTGGTCAAGCCCTATGACGATCCCTTTGTGATTGCGGGGCAGGGCACCGCCGGCCGCGAGATTGCGGAGGACATGGCGACGCTCGGTCTTGCCCCTGATATCGTGGTGGCCCCGGCCTCCGGCGGCGGCCTGATCGCGGGCGTCGCGACCGCGATCAAGGCGCGCTATCCGCGCGCCGAAATCGTGGTGGCCGAGCCCGAAGCCTTCGACGACCACGGCCTGTCATTGACGGCTGGCCATCGTGAGCCGCACGCACCGGCGGGCCGCACCATCTGCGATGCGCTGATGGCGCTGATCCCCGGCGAGATGACCTTTGCGATCAACAGCAAGCTGCTCGCGCGTGGCGTCACGGCGTCGGACAAGGAAGTCGGCGCGGCCGTCGCCTTCGCCTATCGCGAGCTGAAGCTCGTGGTGGAGCCCGGCGGCGCGGTGGGCCTTGCCGCGCTGCTCGCGGGACGCCTGGATGTGACGGGGAAGAACGTCGTCATCGTGCTGTCCGGCGGCAATGTCGATGCAGAATTGTTCGCGGAGCTGGTGGCGTAGCTGTCATTCCGGGGCTCGCGAAGCGAGAGCCCGGAATCCATTCATCCACCAACTCTGCCGCCCGATGGATTCCGGGCCTGCGCCTTGCGGCGCATCCCGGAATGACAAAAACATGAAGACGGGGCAGAGCGGTCACGCTCTGCCCCTCGTCTTGCGACTCATCGCAATCACCGCATGAAGCCGCCGCGGCGATTGCCGCCATTGTTCATGCTGGGGGCCTGGTTCATCGACTGCCGGAAGTTGTTGTTGCTGCTGACCATGCGGCTCGGCACCGTGTTGAGCTGCGGCCGGTGGTTCGGCACGTTGTTTTGCATCTGCACCTTGTTCACCGGGTTGTTGTTGAGCTTGACGATGCCGGTGTTGCCGTTGTTGACGCGGATGGGATGGTTCTGCGTCTGAACGGGCTTCACGTCGACAGTCGAACCGCCCTTGCCGACGTTCACCGGCATGCTCACGATCTTGCCCGGCCTGGCGTTGCCGCCATTCGGAGTGGTGTTGGTGGCAGGCAAGGTCACGATCTTGCCGGAGCCGCCAGCGTTGTTGGTGGTATTGGTCGGCGCCGGCAGGGTGACGATCTTGCCCGGCGTCTGCGACGGCTGGTTCGGCTGGTTGTTGTTGCCGGTCGGCAGATTGACGATCTGACCGCCATTGCCGAGCTTGCCGATCACCTTGCCGTCGAGCGGTTTCTGCACAACCGGCAAATTACCATTCACCTGCGCGCCATTACCCTGCTGCAGCAGCGGCATGTACTTGGGCTGGCCGAGACTGCCAATCTTGATGGTCGGGGCAATGGTCTGCGGCGCCAGGAACTTGGTCGCCTGCATCAAGGGGATCTGCTTCGGCTGCGCTTGCAGCTTCAGCGCGACCTGCGCATAGGGGCTGTTGCCGTAGCTGTCATAGAAGCTCTTGTAGGCGACCGGCGAATTGGCGAGCACCGCCTTGTGCCAGGCCTGCGAGATCAGGATGTTGTTGAGCAGCCAGCGGACGTGGTCGCACAGCGGGTCGTGCGGATACATCCGGATGAACTCCTGATAATATTCCGGACGGCCCTCGGACACGACGTAGTCATAGGCCTGGCGCGTCGAACGGCTCGGCAGGTTGGAAGCCACCTGCACCACGGGCGCTTTCACCGGCGCGCGGTTGGCGGCGACGGCGGTGTCACCGAAGAAGGTGAAGTCTGAGGTCAGCGAGGAGCTCTCCCACGGGATCTGCGCGCCGCTGGTGGTCTGGTTGACCTGCAGGCGCACACGCTTGAACAGCTGCTCGATCGGCACGTTGGGCTCGCGCGCGACCTTCAGAAAGGCCTGCGTGTAGGGGCTGTGACCATCGGTGCCGTCGAGCGCCTCAGTGCCCGGAGCCGTCGAGTAGCCGACGATCGAGCCGTTCGGCGCGTCGACGATTGCAAGGCCGCGGCCGGCGTCGTTGACCTCGGGGAACGGATTGTTGCGGCAGGCATCGAGAATGACGATGCGCATGCGGCTCGGGATCGTCTCCAGCGTCGACATCACGTCGACGAGGCGCACCGAATTGTTGACGAGCTCAGTCGGGCTGGAGACCTTGGCGTCGACGGGAACGAGATAGTTCTCGCCGGCGAGCTGCACGCCATGGCCGGCGTAGTAGACCATCGCCACCGTGTTCGGACCGCGCGAGGCGACCTTGGCGGAAAAGTCCTGAACGACGCGGAGCATGTCGTCCTGGGTCAGATCGGTGGCGGCGACCACTTCGAAGCCCGCCGAATTCAGGAACTGCGCCATCGATTGCGCGTCGTCGTCGGGGTTCGCCAGTTGCGGCGCGTTCCGGTAGTTCGCATTGCCGATCACCAGCGCGACCCGCTGCTCCGGGCCTTGCAGCGCAGTGGGGGCAGGCTGGACCGGCGCGACCTGCGCGGAAACGGGCCCGCAGGTAAAGCCGAACAGGCTTCCAAGCAGGCTTGCCGTCATCAGGAAAGGCTTTAGGCGGAACATGGCGTGCTCCTCTGGCACTGATCTCGATGCGAGATTGGTTGCGAGCAAGCCTGGCTGCGTTCGAGTTTGAATACCGTGATCCCTGTCACCATGACGGTGGACGTGATCTGAATCACGCCGGGAACCTGCTATGGTGAACGATCGATGAGAGGACCTTCCGCCACATGCTGAAATCGATCGATCCCATCCTCACGCCCGATCTGCTCTGGCTGCTCGCCTCCATGGGCCACGGCGACGACCTCGCGGTCGTCGACGCCAACCATCCGGCGGCGCGTATAGCGCAAAGCACATCGTCGCAGCGCCTGATCCAGCTGCCAGGCATGAGCATGGAGGTCGCCATCCGCGCCATCATGTCGGTCTATCCGCTCGACGATTTTGATCCCGATCCGGTGCGCGTGATGATGCCTGTGGACGGTCCCGACCGCGTGCCCGAGGTGCAGCATGCGGTGCTGGCCGAGATCGTGCGCGGCGCCGGGCTCGCCGTCGCGCCCGGCAAGCTCTCGCGCTCGGATTTCTATCGTGCGGCTGCAGCGAGCTTCGGTGTGGTGCAGGTTGGCGATAGCAGGGGCTATGGCTGCTTCCTGATCCGCAAGGGCGTGATCAGCTAGCGTGCCGCGTTCGATGACGCACGCTTGGTGCAAATCGGATGCGGTCATCGCGTACGATGATCCGCGCATGGCCCCGTTCATTCAGCACTCGAATTTGAATGGCGTTCTCGCGGCCGACTGTCTAAAATCAACCCATGTCTCGCCTTATGTGTCTATTCGTTGCTATCATCCTGTCGCTGCTGCCGGCCGTCGCGCCCGTCGAGGCCGCGCAAAAGCGTCCCAAGCCGGTCTGGAAAGGCTATGGCTTCCTGCCGGGCTATCGGCAGCCGCTCAGCAACAGCATCCCGCTCTACAAGCAGAAGGACGCGATGCAGCGCCTGTCGCGCGCCGACCGGCGCCATTGGTACATCGACCCGGTTCCGCAATATTATCGCTGGGACGGCGAGTGGCACTATTTCGGCCGTCCCGGATTCAACGGCGGCCGCTACAACGGCGGCAGTTATGGCCCGTGCTGGACCCGCACGCCGATCGGTGCGGTGTGGAATTGCGGGTGAGGAGTAGCTGACGGCGCCTGCTGTCATTGCGAGCGCAGCGAAGCAATTCGGAGTCTTTCCGCGGAGGGATTCTGGATTGCTTCGCTGCGCTCGCAAGGACGGGAAGGTGGGAGTGTGCGCCTCAACGATCTCGTGCCCCGGACGCAGCGCAGCGCTTCTTAAGCGGTGCGCTGCTGAGCCGGGGCCCAGTTTTGCGGCCGAGGGCGTGGCTTTGGGTCCCGGATCTACGCTTCGCTTGTCCGGGACACGAAAGTGAGTACGCAGCGCCTCCTCACGAGAAGAACGCGATCTTCTCGGCCTGGGTCATGCGGCGGATCGGGGCGAGCGGGTCGTTGGCCGGGGCGCGCGGTTTTTGCAGGATGCCGCTGGCGAGGATGGTGGCGCCGAGCGAGGCGTCGGACATGGAGGCGATGGAGGCGGGCAGGGGCGAGGGCATCGGCAGCGTTGCGGTCGGGGCCGATGATGCTGCGGCCGCCATCGGTGGGGCCTGCTGCTCCATCACTTCGGCGGCGGCTTCCGCAATGGCGTCGGTGAGTCGCGCCAGCGAGTCCATTGCGATCGGCGCGTCGGCGGGCTCTTCCATCACGGGCACGGCGACGGGCTGAGGCGCGATCGGCTCCGGTAGCTCGGCCGCGACGGACGCTGGGGCTTCCGTAACCATCGGCTCCGGAACCGCCGCTTCCATCTCGGCCTGCACGATGATCTCGTCGAACTCCGGATCGGGTGCGGCCATCTCCAGCGCGATCGCGTCGAGGATGGCTTCATCCTCGGCCTCGGCAGCGGCGTCGAGCGAGAGCCCGTCGCTTGCTTCGGGCAAGGCCTCCGGCTGAGTGGCCGGCTCTTCGAATGCGACGGTTTCTAGCCCGGCATCATCAGGTGCGACGGTTTCGAGCGGCGCGCCTTCGGCAGGGATCTGGCTTTCGGCCGCGATCTCCTGTGCGGCAGCCGCGTCCATCGCCCGCTCCGCCATGGCGTCGGTTTGAGCGACGGTGCTTGCTTCGACGGCGGCATCGCGTTCCGGAGCTGCTGAGATCTCTTCGCGCACCTCCGTAAAAGCCACGGGTGCCTCGCTCGCCATCGCCGCAGGCGCGTGCTCGACGGGAGCCTCCGCGAAGGGTGAAGCCGCTTCCTGCACCGGAGACGCGGGCGCCGCCTGCGGCGCCCCGCCGCCGTCGGTCTGGTCGACCCGGTCCTTGAGCAGATCGAATGCGATCCTGAGCTCGACGCGGGGATCGATCGCCTGGGCCTGGCCGCAGGCGGCCTCGATCGAGGCGAGCTGCGAATCGATGAGGTCGCAGATTCGCCCGTCGGCGCCGATCTCGCGCCAGCGCCAGGAGATCTCCTTGATGATGCGCACCCCGCGCGGAATTGGCGCGAGGCTCGCCTCGATCGCAGCGGGGTCGAACGCCGCCAGCGCGATCGCCTCGGCCTCGCGGATGGCGCGGCGGATCTCGACGAGGGCTTCGGGCAGGCGGTCCTCGACGACCGGTTGTCGCTGCGCCGCAAGGGTTTCTTCGATCCTGGCGACCGCGTCCAGCACCATGCGCGTGTCGGCGTTGCGGTTGCGCTTGGCGTATTCGCCGAGGAACCAGCGGCCCCGCGCGGTCTCCATGAAGGCTTCGCGGATCGCGTCGTAATCCTGCTCGTTCGGCTCGGCCGCGCGGGCAGACATCGGCGAAAGGGCAAATGCTTCGTTGGCCATGGCGATCTCGTCGCGCAAATCACCGCGCGTTATTGTAACGATCACCACGATATCGACCGAATCGCAATTGGTTTGATGCAGTCCGAATCACAAATCCCCATCACTGCAGCGCAGAAGCGGCGATTCGCGGTGAACCTCGCCGTGTTCTATTCGGCCTTCTTCGCCGTTCTGGGCACGCATATGCCGTTCTTCCCGGTCTGGCTGAAGGCGATCGGCGTGGACGCAGCCTGGATCGGCATCATCAACGCGCTGCCGGCGATCACGCGCTTCACCACGCTGCCGCAAGTCACGGCCTTTGCCGAGAAGCGGCATGCCATTCGCGCCGGCATCATGCTGTCGGTGCTGGCGACGGCTGTCGGATTTTCGGCCGTCGGCCTGCAGCAGCAGCCGCTGGCGCTGTTCCTGCTCTACGCGCTGACCTGCATGATGTGGACGCCGACGATGCCGCTGACCGACGCCTATGCGCTGCGCGGCGTCGCCCGTTACGGGCTCAACTACGGGCCCCTGCGGCTGTGGGGGTCGGCGGCGTTTGCAGCCGGCTCGCTCGCCTGCGGCTATCTCGTGGACGTCATTGCTCCGCGCGACCTGATCTGGGTCATCGTGGCCTGGGCCGTTGTTGCGGTTCTCGCCAGCCTGCTGCTGCAGCCGCTCGACGATCTCGGGCGGAGGCCGCCACAGACGCATGTCGGCAAGGCCTTGCTGCGCGATGCCGGCTTCTGGGCCGTGATCGCAGCGGCGGCGTTGATCCAGAGCAGCCACATCGCGTTCTACACCTTCTCGGCCATCAACTGGCAGCTCCAGGGCCTCAGTGGGGTGACCATCGCGGCGCTGTGGACGCTGGGCGTAATCGCCGAGATCGTGGTGTTCGCGCTGTCGCCGCGCTTCTCGCTGCATCCGTCCACGCTGATGGCGATCGGCGGCCTGACCGCCGTGTTGCGCTGGATCATCACCGCCAGCGAGCCGCCGCTCGCGCTGCTCGCGATCGCCCAGCTCGGCCACGGCTTCAGCTTCGGCATGACCATTCTCGGCACCATGAACCTGCTGGTGCAGCGGGTACCCTCGCATCAGATCGCGCGCGGGCAGGGCTATTACGCCGCCTGTAACGGATTGCTCGGCGCGTTGACGTCGATCGCAACAGGCGCGATCTACGCCCGCATCGGCGACGTCGTCTATTACGTCATGGCCGCGATGGCCGCGGCCGGCGCCATCCTGATCTGGTCGGCGCGGCATCGGCTCAAGGCTCAGCCCCAGAGCGAAGCGTCGGGCGGATAGACCAAGCTGCCGTCGTAGCGCAGGCCATGGTCGCGGTCGCGTGCCAGCAGCAGGGGGCCGTCGAGGTCGACGAAGCGGGCCTGCGGCGTCACCAGCATGGCTGGGGCCATCGACAGCGAGGTCGCCACCATGCAACCGATCATGATCTCGAAGCCGAGCGCCTGCGCGGCATCGGCCATGGCCAGCGCCTCGGTGAGGCCGCCGGTCTTGTCGAGCTTGATGTTCACGGCATCGTAGCGGTCGCGCAAGGGCGCGAGCGAGGCGCGGTCATGCACGCTCTCGTCGGCGCAGACGGAAAGCGGCCGCTTGATCCGCGCCAGCGCCTCGTCCTTGCCCGCGGGCAGCGGCTGCTCCACCAGGGTGACGCCGGCCGCGGCGCAGGCGGCGAGGTTCGCTTCCAGATTGGCCTCGGTCCAGGCCTCATTGGCATCGACGATCAGCTCGGATTCAGGGGCGGCCTTGCGCACCGCCGCGATCCGCTCCGGATCGCCGTCGCCGCCGAGCTTGATCTTGAGCAGCGGACGGTGCGCCGCCTTGGCGGTCGCCGCGGCCATCGCTTTGGGCGTCCCTAACGAAATCGTGTAGGCGGTGGTGCGCTCGCCCGGCACGGGGCGGTCCAGCAGGTTCCAGGCCCGCAGGCCCGCTTTCTTGGCCTCGAGGTCGATCAGGGCGCAATCCAGCGCGTTGCGGGCCGCGCCTGATGGCATCGCGGCCTGGAGGGCCTGCCGCGTCAGCCCGCCTGCCACGGCCTCACGCATCGCCTCTACGGCGGCCAGCGTTGCCTCCGGCGTCTCGCCATAACGGGGATAGGGCACGCATTCGCCGCGGCCGGTCAGGCCGCCCCAGCCGACCTCCGCCACGACAGTCACGGCTTCGGTCTTGGCACCCCGGCTGATGGTGAAACTTCCCGAGATCGGGAAGCGCTCGATTCGCGCCGCCAGAGCGGCAAATGTCGTGGAAGTCATTTTGAACTCTGGCGAAATCTGAACCTGCTAGTTACCTCTAGCAACTAACGTTAACCCCTTGGGGATACCTTCTCTGGGTAAGGGCGCGTGCGCAACCATCTGATTCTCTCCGCCCCGGTATGGGAGCGGATACTTTGAGCAGCGATCCGAAGCTCGAACGGATTGCCAAGGGCGACGCACTGGCACTTTGCGCTACCGGGACCTGGACCGCGAGCTTCGCGCCGGTCCTGGAGCGGATGGTGACCGAGGCCGAGAAGCTCGCAGGCAGCCCGCAAAACATCTTCATCGACGTCTCCGAGGTCGCCAAGCTCGACACCTTCGGCGCCTGGCTGATCGAGCGGCTGCGCCGCAGTCTCACGCAAGGCTCCGTCGAGGCGCAGATCGCGGGGCTGTCCGCGAATTACTCCAGCCTCGTCGACGAAGTGCGGCGGGTCAGGGCGACGGCCGTGGTCGAGACCAGCCCGATCACCATCTCCGGCATGCTGGAGCAGATCGGCCGGACCGTGGCCGGCGTCGCCGGGACGGTCGCGGGCCTCGTCGACATGCTGGGCGCCGTGCTCGCGGCGTGGTTCCGCGTCCTGATCCATCCCAGATCGCTCCGTCTGACCTCGACCGTGCATCACCTGGAGCAGGTGTGCTGGCGCGCGGTGCCGATCATCGTGCTGATCACCTTCCTGATCGGCTGCATCATCGCGCAACAGGGCATCTTCCATTTCCGCAGGTTCGGTGCCGACATCTTCGTCGTCGACATGCTCGGCGTGCTGGTGCTGCGCGAGATCGGCGTGCTGCTGGTCGCGATCATGGTCGCGGGCCGTTCGGGCAGCGCCTACACGGCCGAGCTCGGCTCGATGAAGATGCGCGAGGAGATCGACGCGCTGCGCACCATGGGCTTCGACCCGATCGAGGTGCTGGTGCTGCCGCGCATGATGGCGCTGGTGCTGGCGCTGCCGATCCTGGCCTTCCTCGGCGCGATGGCGGCGCTCTATGGCGGCGGTTTGGTGGCCTGGCTCTATGGCGGGGTCCAGCCCGAGGCTTTCCTGCTGCGCCTGCGCGATGCGATCTCGATCGATCATTTCATCGTCGGCATCGTCAAGGCGCCTGTCATGGCGGCGGTGATCGGCATCGTCGCCTGCGTCGAAGGGCTCGCCGTGCAGGGCAGCGCGGAATCGCTGGGTCAGCACACCACGGCCTCGGTGGTGAAGGGAATCTTCTTCGTCATCGTCATGGATGGCATCTTCGCCATCTTCTTCGCCTCGATCGGGATGTGACGATGGCAAGGGAAACTCAAGGCGAAATCCAGGACCCCATCATCCGCGTCCGCGGCATCACCGTGCAGTTCGGCGAAACGCGCGTGCTCGACGGCCTCAACCTCGACGTCAGGCGCGGCGAGATCCTCGGCTTCGTCGGTCCCTCCGGCGCGGGCAAGTCGGTGCTGACGCGCACCATTATCGGCCTCGTGCCGAAGGTTGCGGGCTCCATCGAGGTGTTCGGCGTCGACCTCGATTCCTCCAGCACCTTGCAGCGGCGCAACGTCGAGCGGCGCTGGGGCGTCCTGTTCCAGCAGGGCGCGCTGTTCTCCTCGCTCACGGTGCGGCAGAACATCCAGTTCCCGATGCGCGAATATCTGCGTGTCTCGCAGCGGCTGATGGACGAGATCACCATGGCCAAGCTGGCGATGGTCGGGCTCAAGCCCGAAGTTGCCGAACGCTTTCCCTCCGAGCTCTCGGGCGGCATGATCAAGCGCGTGGCTCTGGCCCGCGCGCTCTCGCTCGATCCGGACCTCGTGTTCCTGGACGAGCCGACTTCGGGTCTCGACCCGATCGGGGCCGGCGATTTCGACGAACTGGTCCAGACGCTCCAGCGCACTTTGGGGCTGACCGTTTTCATGGTAACCCATGACCTCGACAGCCTTTACACAGCATGTGACCGCATCGCCGTCTTGGGCAACGGTAAGATCATTGCCGCAGGGTCGATCGCCGACATGCAGGCCTCGCAGCATCCCTGGCTGAGGCAGTATTTCCATGGCAAGCGTGCCCGCGCGGTCATGAGTTGAGCAGCAGGGTTGAGTAGCCGGAGCACTGATGGAAACGCGGGCGAATTACATTCTGATCGGCTCGTTCACGCTGGCGGTGATCGCGGCGGCGGTCGGCTTCGTGCTGTGGTTCCAGTCGCTGCACACCACCAAGCAGCGCAGCCCGTTGCGCGTGGTGTTCGAGGGCCCGGCGGCGGGCCTGCGCAACGGCGGCAGCGTCAACTTCAACGGTATCCGGGTGGGCGAGGTGGTCTCGGTGAAGCTGGACAACCCGCGGCGGGTTGTCGCACTGGCCATGATCGAGAACAATGCGCCGATCCGCAAGGACACGCTGGTCGGGCTCGAATTCCAGGGTCTCACCGGCGTCGCCGCCATCTCGCTGAAGGGCGGCGACGAGGCCGCGGCGCCGCCGCCGCTCGACCAGGACGGCATCCCCACGCTCACCGCCGATCCCAACAAGCTTCAGGACGTCACCGAGGCGATCCGCGCCACGCTGCAGAACATCAACAAGATCGTCGCCGACAATCAGGAGTCCGTGAAGAACTCGCTGAAGAACCTCGAGACCTTCACCAACTCGCTCGCCCGCAATTCCGAGAAGATCGACGGCGTGATGGCCAAGGTCGACGGCGTCATGCTCAAGGCCGACAGCCTCATGCTCGGCCTCAATACGCTGGCCGGCGGCAAGGACGGCGGCGAGCTGTTCCAGGCGGTGAAGTCGATCCGCGAATTGGCCGACGACTTCGACAAGCGCTCGGGGGCGCTGATGGCCGACGGCCGACGTACCCTCGGCGACATCAGCCGCGCCGTGAACAATTTCGACCGCAACCCGACCCGCGTGCTGTTCGGCGCCAGCAACTCGTCGCAGCCCGCCCCGCCGCCCGAGCCGCCGAAGCCGGCGGCAGCGCCGAGGCGGTAGGGGCACGCGTTCGTCCACTTCGCACTTTGGTTGTCGTAGGTCTCGTGTCCCGGACGCGCAGCAATGCGTCAGCGTTGCTGCGCTGAGCCGGGACCCAGACGGCAACACGGGTACGAGCTGTGAGATGGGCCCCGGCTCTGCAGCGCACCGCTGACCGGACGATGCTCCGCATCGCCGGGATAGCGCTGCGCTGCGTCCGGGGCACGAGTGCGAATCACGCGCCCAAAACAAAAACGGAGGCCCGTGAGGCCTCCGTTTTCATTCGCTATCTGCTTTCGCGTCTCACCCCAGCCGTCCCGCCGCATGCGCGAGCAGCGTGTAGACCAGACCCGTCTCCGAGGTCAGGTGGCTGCGCAGCTCCTGCGGGCCGCGGCCGTCGCGGGCGACTTCGTCGAGCAGGCGCTCGAACTCGACGACGTAGCGGTCGACCGTGCCCTTGAAGTTGCGGTCGGCGCGGTACTTGCGGGCGACCTCGTCGAAGGCCTTCTGGCCGGCCGGCGTGTAGAGGCGCTTGGTGAAGGCCTTGTTCTCGCCGCGCTGGTAGCGGTCCCACATCTCGGCGGCGAGGTTGCGGTCCATCAACCGGCCGATGTCGAGCGACAGCGATTCCAGCGGATTGCCGCTGGCTTGCGGGGCCTGCGGCTGCGGCGCGGGCGCCGCGGGGCGGCGCGGGGCCTCACGTCCGGACGGAGCGCCCTGGTTGGCGTCCGTGCGGCTCAGCAGGTCCGACAGCCAGCCGTCGCGGCCCTGGTCGTTGCCGCCAGGCGCAACCGGCGGCGCTTCGGTACGACGCGAGGGTGCGGGCATGCCGAGGTCCGGCGGCGGCAGCGTGGACGCGCTGCCGGTGTCGCGCATGCGCGTCTCGGCGACACGAGCGCCTGCAATCGCCATCACCGGCTCTTCCTGGCGGTGCACGCTCGCGCGGCCCGCCGTGGTGACGTCGAGCCCGCGGCCGTGCTGGGCCACGATGCGGTTGAGCTCGGCGAGCGCCTCGATCTGGTCGACGATCACCTTGCGCATCTGCGCGGTGCTTTCGGCGGCCTCCTGCGGCATCTCGAGCACGCCGCGGCGCAGCTCGTTGCGGGTGGCTTCGAGCTCGTTGTGCATCTCGAGAGCCATCTGCTTCATGCTGGCGACGAGGTTAGTGAACTTCTCGGTCGACTGCTTGAACATCGCATCCGCCTCGTCCGTGGTCTGGCGGTAGATGTCGTGCATGGCCTCGATGGTTTGCCGGTGCTCCTCCTCGGACGCCACGCGCACCGCCTCGAACTGACGGGTGATCGCGGCAGAGCCTGCGCCGGCGGTCTCGGCGACGACGCGGGCGATGTCGCGGGCGCGCTCCTCGGCGGCCGCCAGCGATTCATCGAGCAGGCCGGTGAAGCGCGACAGCCGCTGGTCGAGATCGGCGGTGCGCAGGTCGATGGTGGTGACCAGCGATTCCAGCGCCTGCTTGCGTTCGGCGAGCGAGGCGGTGGTGTTCTTGTTGCTCTGCTCGACCACCTGCGCGGCCTCGACCAGCGCCTGGCCGTGCTTGTCGAACTGCGTCGACAGCTCGCCGAGGTCCTGCAGCGCCTTCGTGGTCTTGCTGTTGAAGACGTTGAGCTGCTCTTCCAGGTTCTGGGTCGCAGCGCCGTTGCGCGAGGTGACGTCGTTCATCGCCGACACGAAGTCGGCGACGCGCGTCACCAGCGCCCGTTCCAGCGAGTTGAGGTTGTCGTGCGCACCGGTCAGCACCTCCTGGAGCAGGATGTTGCCTTCGCGCAGGCGCTCGAACAGCGCCACCGTGTCGGTGCGCAGGATCTTGCTGGTCTCCTGCATCTCGGTGACGGCCGCGATCGAAACCTGGCGCGACTGGTCGATCGCGGAACGCGAGGCCTGCTCGAGGTCCTTGAGCGACTTGCTGACCGCGCCGGTGGCGATCTCGCTCGCGACGTTGATGGTGCGGGCGACTTCCGAGCCGTTGCCCATCATGGTCTGCGAGAAGGCCTGGCCGCGCGTCTCGATCGACTTCAGCGCATCGGATGTGACGCGGTCGATGTCGAGCGTGAGCTGGCTGGCCTTCGAGCCGATCGCGTCCACCAGCGCACCGCGTTTGGTGTCGATCATGCTCGACAGGCGGTCGGCCTGCTGCTGCACATAGGTGACGATCTCGTCGGTCTTGCCGGTCATGGCCTGGCCGAAGCTGGAGGTGGCGGCGAGCACCGAACGCTCGACGTCGGCCGAGCTCGACTTGACGCGCGAGCTCGCCTCGTTGGAGGCGGAGATCAGCGCGTTCTGGGCGTTGAGCGCGCTGGTCTGGATGTCGCTGGTCGCGTTGGCCGTGGCCGTGCTCAGCGTGCGCTCGATCTCGGTCGAGATCGTGCGGATCTGGTTTGCGGCGTCGGCCGAGGTCGAGGTCAGCGAGATCTGCGCCTCGCGCGCGCTGCTGAGGATGGTCGATGCGGTGTCGGCGCCGACCGAGGTCAGCGTGCGCTCGATGTCGGTGGTCAGCGACTTGATCTGACTCGCCGCGTCGGTCGAAGCGGAGATCAGCGAGCCTTGGGCCTCGCGAACGCCGCTGGTGAGCGCCTCGATTGTGGCGCCGCCGGCGGTCGCAAGCGCGCGCTGCATCTCGGCCGCGAGCGAACGGACCTGGCTGGTTTGTTCCGCGGAGACAGCAAGGAGGGTGCTCTGGGCGTCGCGGGCGCTGGTAGTGATGGTCTCGGCGGTCGACTGGCCGACCTGCGAGAGCGAACGGTGCACCTCGGCGGCGAGCGACTTGACCTGGCTCGCCGCATCCGACGACGCCGTGACCAGCGTGTTCTGGGCCTCGCGGGCGCCGCTCATGATGGTCTCGGCGGTCGAAGTCCCCGCCATCGTCAGCGAGCGCTGCACGTCCGAGGACAGCGCCTTGATCTGGTTGGCGGTCTCGGTCGAGGCCGCGATCAGCGCGCTCTGCGCATCGCGGGCGCCGGCGGTGATCGATTCGGCGGTGGCGGTGCCGGCCATCGACAGCGAGCGCTGCACGTCGGCAGTGAGGGTCTTGACCTGGCTCGCCGCATCCGAGGACGCCGTGACCAGCGTGGTCTGCACCTCGCGGGCTCCGGCCAGGATCGAGGCCGCAGTGGCGGAGCCTGCTGCGGACAGCGTGCGTTCCACGTCGGCCGCGAGCCCCTTGATCTGGTTCGAGGCCTCGCCCGATGCCGCGACCAGCGTCGATTGCGCTTCGCGGGCGCTGGTCAGGATCGAGTTGGCGGCGCCGGTACCGACCGCGGTCAGCGCCTGCTCGACCTCGGCCGAGGTCATCTTGAGCTGGGCGTTGACGTCGGAGGAGACCGTCAGCAGCGACTGCTGGGCGGTGCGCGCGCCGGTCTGGATCGTCTCGCTGGTGTTGACGACGAGGTTGGTGAGCGAGCGCTCGGCGTCCTCGACATGCGAACGGATCGCGGTCGAGATCATCTCGGCGCGGGACATCATGTCCTCGCTCGCCTGGCGTCCGCTGCTTTCGATGCGGCCGGCGACGGCCTCGACGCGGGAACCGAGCAGGTCCTCGAACTGCGCCACGCGGACATCGATGTCGCTGGCGACCGAGCCGACCTTGGTCTCGATGGCCTGCTGTATCTCCTGGAAGCGCGCGGTGACCGTGTCGGTCAGATGCGTGCTGCGGCCGTCGATGATCTCGGTCACGCCGGTGATGCGGCGGTCGACCGCCTCGATCGCCTGCGCGGTGCCGTCCGTGAGGGTGGAGGTGAGGAGGGTCAGGCGCGTATCGATCGACTGCACGGCCTGCGAGGCGCCGTTCGTGACCGCGGTCGCCAGGTAGGTGAGGCGGGAGTCGATGGATTCGAGCGCCTGCGTCGCGCCGCCGCTGAGCGTCATCGTGAGATGCGTCAGGCGGGTATCGATCGACTGGATGGTTTGCGAGGCCCCATCGGTGAGCGAGCTCGTGAGATGGTTGAGGCGCGCATCGATGGTCTCGATGGCTTGCGAGGTCCCGTCGGTCAGCGAGCTCGTGAGGTGGTTGAGGCGCGCATCGATGGTTTCGATCGCCTGCGAGGCGCCGCCGGTGAGCGTCGTCGTGAGGTGGGTGAGGCGGGAGTCGATCGACTGGATCGCCTGCGCGGCACCGTCGGTCAGCGACGTCGCCAGCGTGCTGATGCGCCCGTCGATGGTCTCGGTCATGGACTTGGCACGGGTGTCGAACGACTGTTCGAGCGCGGCGACACGGCCGACGAGCTGCTCGTCGAACGTCCTGATATGGCCTTCGATGGTGCCGTCGAGGCTGGCGATCTTGCCGTCCAGCGAGGCGTCGATATTGCCGACACGTTCGCCGATCGTGGTCTCGAATTGCGCGAGGCGCTGGTCGAGGATCGCGGTGATCTCGCCGCCGTTGGCGGTGAAGCGGGTGTCGAAATTGTCGACATAGGTCTTCAGCGACTCATGGATGTCCTGCGTGCGCTGGCCCATGCGCTCGACGATCTCGCCGCCGAAAGTCTTCACGGTGCGGTCGAACTCGGAGATATGGCGCGTGATCAGCGCGCCCAGCGTGCCGGAATCGCGGGCGAACTTCTCAACCAGCTCGGTGCCCTGGTTCCGCACCAACTCGTCGAACGCGCTCATCTGCAGCGACAGCGAATCGTGCGCGGTCTCGGTCTGGTTGACGACCTTGGCGACGAGGGCGTTGACCGTGGCGTCGAGCGCCTCGCTGGCCTTGTCGCCGCTCGTCATGATCTGCCCGGCGAGGCGGTTGCCGGCATCGTCGATCTTGGCGGAGATGTCGTTGGAGCGCAGCTCGAGCTCGAGCAGCAGCGAATCCGACGAGTTCTTCAGGCTGTCGTGCACCTGCTCGGTGCGCTCGGAGATGCCGTCGACGATCGCGGCGGAGCGCTGCTCGAACTCGCCGGTGATGCGGTCGATGCGCTCGTTCAGCATCTCGTGGACGCGGTCGGCGAGGTCGACGAACTCGTCGTGGACGTGGCCGGTCTTGAAGTTCAGGCTGGTGGTCAGCCGCTCGCTGGCGTCGAGCACGGCGCGCGTGGTCTCGTTGCTGGCTTCCTCGAGGCGGTCGAGCAGGTCGCCGCCGCGCTCGCCGAGCGCCAGGATCATGTTGTCGCCGGCATTGCTCAGCGCCTGGGTGATGTGGGCGCCGCGCTCTTCGAGGGCGCCGGTGATCGACTTGGCGACCTCGTCGACGCGGGAGGCGATCGCGTCCGAGATCAGCGCGATGTCGTGGCGCAGGTCGATCTGCACGCCCGAGATGGCGCTGCGGACCTGCTCGGCCTGGCCGACCAGATTGTCGCGTTGATGGGCGATGTCCTGGAGCAGGGCGCGGATGCGCACTTCGTTGTCGGAATAGGCCCGTTCGAGCGCGGCGACCTCGTTGGCGACCAGCGTCTCGAGCTCGCCGGCGCGCGCGATGGCGCGTTCGATGCCGTCGCCCATCGCCGCGACCTCGCGGCGAATGGCCTGGCCGACGGTGACCATGGAATCGGAGGCCGAACCTTCCGGCTCGGAGAAGCGGATCGCGACCTGCGCCATCGCCTGCGCGATCATGCGCATTTCCTGACCTCGCCAGACCAGGCTCGCCAGGAAGTAGAACAGCATGATCGGCGCGAAGAACATCGCGACGAGACCGGCGATGACGAGAACGCCGCCGCTCTGGCCCATGGCGGCCTGGATCGAGGGCAGGAAACCGACGGTCAGCGCGGCGCAGGCCGCGAGCCAGATGCCGGCGAAGATGGTGGCAAAGGTGTAGACGCTGCGGGCAGGGCGGCCCTTCTGGAGCGCCTGGAGCAATTGTCCGATGGTCTCGCGGTCGTCGTTGGCGGCGCGGCGTGCGGTGCGCGGCTCCTCGACCGGGTCGAACACGGTCGACCGCTCATTGGCGGCCGGTCGCGGCTCGAAGCTCGGCTCGTCGAAGATCGGGGGCGCGGGTGGCGACACCGGGGGCGCCGTTTCGTTGCGCATCGTGGCGTTGCGGCTGGTATCCGCGGCCGTGTCGCTGATGTTCAGGGCTTCCTGGATCGCAGAAAGCGCAACTTCTGTGGGGTCTTTGACCTTTTTCGGAGTGTTCGCCATGTCAGTCCGAGCCCTCGTTACCTGTACGCGTCCCCCCGCGAGCTCGGCGCGCCGCGCAAGCCCACAGACCGGATCATGCCGCTTACGCGGATCTCCGAGCCGTCCCCACCCGGACGGCTTGTCCGCCAATTTCTGCAACATCCTATTGGCAGAGCGTCGCGAATGAAATGCCCGCGATTAAGACATTCTTAATCATCGTTAACAGGATCGCTGCGTAACGCCTTAGCAATCAATGCAATTCTCCACCGAACTCGGGCGATTGCGGCAACTTGTTGTCAATAAACAGGTGGATTTGCGTCAAGCGGCCCGAACATTTCGTTAACCATTTTCATGCTTGGGTGCGGGAACCTGACCGCCGCGCCCGCGGCCGTCGCGCGATGCCGGGGCCTGCGCCATGATGCCTGAACTGCAACGGATGGAATGGATGCCTTCGCCCCCGCTTGCGCCCATCGACAGCCCGCTCGACCGCGATCACCTCTCCCGGATGACGCTCGGCGACGCAGAACTGGAGCAGGAAGTGCTGGCAATGTTCGCCGAACAGGCGGCTCGCCTGCTGGCGGCGATGGCAGCGATGCCCACCGAGACCGGCGCGCTTGCACACAAGCTCAAGGGGTCCGCGCGGGGGATCGGCGCCTTTGCGGTGGCCGATGCAGCCGCCGGCCTGGAAACAGCGATCCGGACCGGCCGTGGCCGGTCCGATGCGTTCGCTGCGCTGAAGGAAGCGGTGACGGAGGCTAGCGCCGCGATCGAGGCGATCCTGAAGCCGTAAGCCGACAGGGTCGAGCCCGGTTTCTAGTCTCTTGTTTTGACGCGTTTTCTTCCCGCAAAGCGGGATTCATTTGGCTTCAAAACGCTATGGCGCCGGACTGACCGACCCGTTATAGGACAGCCCGGACCCTCCTTCATTCCAAGCACCGCGGCAGCACGAGCACATATGGCCAAGATTCACTTTGTCGACCACAAGGGCGAAACCCGCACGGTAGAAATCGAGAACGGCGCAACCGTGATGGAAGCCGCGATCCGCAACAGCATTCCCGGCATCGAGGCCGAATGTGGCGGCGCCTGCGCCTGCGCAACCTGCCACGTCTATGTCGACGAAGCCTGGCGCGAGAAGGTCGGCAGCCCGACGCCGATGGAAGAGGACATGCTCGATTTCGGCTTCGACGTACGCCCGAATTCGCGCCTGTCCTGCCAGATCAAGGTCTCCGACGAGCTCGACGGGCTCGTGGTGGCGACGCCCGAGCGCCAGGCCTGATCCGTCCCCTGAACAGGGCTGAATCAATAGACTAGCTTGCTGGCGGCGCGACCTCGATGCCGCGCTTGTGCCAGGGTCTGAGCTTCTCGATCACCTCCGCGGTCAGCGGCGCGGGCCGCCGCGTCGCCTCGTCGAGAAGGACGCCGACCGACGTTGCCGAGGCGATGCACTTCCCGTTCGAGAACACGACCTGCTCGAAGGTCACCGACGTCCGTCCGAGCTTCACCACGCCGAGGCCAAGCTCGATCGTATTGGGCCAGTGCAGCTCGGCGCGAAAATGCATGTCGAGCCGGACCATGATCCAGGCGAGGCCCGGCGGCGTCAGGCCGTATTCCGGAAGCTTCATCAGCGTGACGCGGCCGGTCTCGAAATAGGTGGCGTAAACCGCATTGTTGACGTGCTGGTTCGGGTCGAGGTCGCCGAAGCGGACGTTGTCGCCGAGGCGAAACGGATAGTCCTCGAGGCGAGGCGTCGTGTCGAGGCGGGCTGGTGCGTTCACCGATTGATCTCCGTCATATCCATCCTCGTTACAGCCCAGTTATTCTGGACCGGCAAGTGGGCGGGGCCGCAGGGCGATGCCGCTTTTATGCCTTCCCTGATCCATCCCCGTTGGCTAGACAGGCAGGGTCACCTCGGCCCAACGGGCGCCGTCCAACCGATAACGACCGATAAAGAGACGACATGAGCGACGTGATCAAAACCGATGTGCTGATTATTGGCGCCGGCCCCTGCGGTCTGTTCGCCGCCTTCGAGCTCGGCCTTCTCGACATGAAGGCGCATTTCGTCGACATCCTCGACAAGGTCGGCGGCCAGTGTGCCGAGCTCTATCCGGAAAAGCCGATCTACGACATTCCGGGAATTCCGCAGGTTTCGGGCCAGGGCCTCACCGATGCGCTGATGGAGCAGATCAAGCCGTTCCATCCGACCTTCCATCTCGGCGAGATGGTCGAGACGGTGGAGAAGATCGGCGATCCCTTGTTTCGCTGCACCACCGATGCGGGCAAGGTGTTCGAATGCAAGGTGGTGGTGATCGCGGCCGGCGGCGGCTCGTTCCAGCCCAAACGTCCGCCGGTGCCGGGCATCGAGGCCTACGAAGGCACTTCGGTGCATTACGCCGTGCGCAAGATGGAGACGTTCCGGGACAAGAACGTGCTGATCGTCGGCGGCGGCGATTCAGCGCTCGACTGGACGCTCAATCTGCATCCGATCGCAAAGCGCATCACTCTGCTGCATCGGCGCGACGAGTTTCGCGCCGCGCCCCACAGTGTCGAGCAGATGCGCGCGCTGGTCGCCGGCGGCAAGATGGATCTGCGGCTCGGTCAGGTCACCGCGCTGTCCGGTTCCGACGGCAAGCTCACCGGCGCGACCCTCAAGGGCAACGACAACAGCATCGCGGAAATCGCCTGCGACACCATGCTGCCGTTCTTCGGGCTGACCATGAAGCTCGGCCCGGTCGCGAACTGGGGCATTGCGCTGGAGAACAATCTGGTGCCGGTCGAGACATCCGCGTTCGAGACCAACGTTCCCGGCATCTTCGCGATCGGCGACATCAACACCTATCCCGGCAAGATCAAGTTGATCCTGTGCGGCTTCCACGAGGGCGCGCTGATGTCGCAAAAAGCCCATCGTTATGTCTATCCGGAAAAGCGGCTCGTGTTCCAGTACACGACGTCGTCCTCCAGCCTGCAAAAGAAGCTCGGTGTCAACTGACGGAACGCGGCGGGGCGGCGGTGCCCCATGTTTCTGGTGCTGGAAGCGTTCGCGAAATCGCCGTAGTCTGCGGCCATTTCGATTGTAGGCTCAGCCAAGTTTTTGGCTCGGCAAGGTCTTGGCTCTACGAAGTCTCGGTTCTTCGAAGTCTCGGCTCGGCAAGGTGATTGGCTCAGCAAGGTGATGATAATGCGGACTCTCGTTTCCAGCTTTCGGCTGCTCTCCTTCCTCGCGCTCGCACTCCCGCTCGCGACGATGACACCGTCCGCGGCGCAGACCGCCGAGCCCACCGCCGCAGGCCTCTGGCAAAAGGTCGAAGACGGCAAGACCGTCGGATGGTTCCTCTTCGTCGACCGGAACGGCGTCTTCGAAGGCGTGATCGCCAAGACCTTCCCGCGGCCGACCGACGATCCGAACGAGGTGTGCTCCAAGTGTACCGACGATCGCAAGAACGCGCCGGTGCTGGGCATCTCTTTCGTCCGCAACATGAAGCGTGAAGGATTGAAGTACGAAGGCGGCAACGTGCTCAATCCGCGCGACGGCCAGATCTGGAAGGCCAACATGAAGGTCAGCCCTGACGGCCAGACCCTCACGCTGCGCGGCTATCTCGGCATCGCGCTGCTCGGCAAGGACGAGACCTGGACGCGTCTACCGGACGCCAACATCGCCCAGGTGGATCCTGCGATCGTCGCAAAGTACCTGCCGGCGCAGGCTGCGGCCGCGAAGCAGCCGGCACCCGCACCGAAGAAGGGCGGCGCCATGATGGCGCCCGCCCCCAAGCAGTAAGGGCGCCGGCCGCGCCGCGCGGCCTCAATAGCTCTCTTGCTTTGGCACGCGGTCCTCCCTCGTCACCGGGCCGCTGGTCCGTGCCGCCACGTCGCTCCTCGTAGTTCCCCGGAATGCGCGCTGGCGCTGGATTTGCATAGCTGTCCGCAAAGCTGCCGGGGGAACGAGTCGCCGCCTCCGCGCCTGCCGCGCACCGTGCGGACGGCGGACGGCGGACGGCAGCGTTTGCCCCGCGGCGATCACTTCGACCGCGGAGATTACATGAGACCTGCAAGACAGTGTGCCGCCGTGCTGCTGGGGCTGACGGTTGTGGTGCATTCGGCGTCGGCGCGTGACGACGGCCGGTTCGCCAACTCGCCCCTGAAACCCTGGTTCGAGAGTCTGCACAGCGAATTCGGGCAATGCTGCTCGGATGCCGACGGCTACGTCATTGCCGACGTCGATTGGGAGACCGATCGTGGTCGCTACCGCGTGCGTATCGACGACGAGTGGGTCGTGGTGCCCGACGGCGCCGTGATCACCGTTCCGAACAAGTTCGGCCGCACCATGGTGTGGAAGCACTATATCGACGGCCATCCGCGCGTGCGCTGTTTCATGCCGGGCAGCATGACGTAGACGCGCGTCAGTCCGCGTGAGGTGGAAGAGGCCGTCATGCCCGGGCTTGTCCCGGGCATCCACGTTCTTGGTGCCGCTGAGTGAGACGTGGATGGCCGGGACAAGCCCGGCCATGACGTGGTGGAGAATTCAGCGCGCAAGAAGTGATCGTCGGCGCGAGCTCAGCGCGCCTGGTTATTCGAACCCGCGCTCGCGAACCGCTTCGTCCGCGGCGACAGCACGGAGGCCTGCACGGGCGACGCCGGCATGCCGGCGACGATCATCGCAGGGCTTGCCGACTGTTCTTCGACGCCGGCGCCCCCGAGTATCTGGACCTGCGTCGCCGTGATCGGAAACGACGTCACTTCGTAGGAGGGAAGCTCGCTTGCCAACGCCGCGGTCGAGCCCGCGATCATGGCACCGGCAACGGCAATCATCGAGAGAACACGCATTGGAAATCTCCGTGGAAGATGTCAATCGGAGGTTTGGTCGCCGCGATGGCGGAACAGGTTCGCCGGTATGCGAACATTCCCGTTACCCATGGCGCAGATATTGATTGCGTGATGCGAAGGGACGAAACGCGGAAGAAGTTTTCTGCGCCAGTATTTCCTGACGGTTTCGCGGAGCCAGGCTCGAAGCCTCACGTCACCGGCGCGGGATTGAACAGCGTGAGATCGTTGTGGATGCCCCAGCGGTCCGACCACGGCTTGGTGCGGCCGGAGGCGACGTCGAGGATCAGCCGGAACAGGTCCCAGCCACATTCCTCGATGGTCTTCTCGCCGGTGGCGATGCTGCCGGCGTCGAAATCGATCAGGTCTTTCCAGCGGCGGGCGAGCTCGCTGCGGGTCGCGACCTTGATCACCGGCGCGGCGGCCAGGCCATAGGGCGTGCCGCGGCCGGTGGTGAACACCTGCAGGGTCATCCCGGAGGCGAGCTGGAGCGTGCCGCAGATGAAGTCCGAGGCCGGCGTTGCCGCGAACAGCATGCCCTTCTGCGTCGCCTTCTCGCCGGGCGAGAGCACGCCTTGAATCGCGCTCGAGCCGGACTTCACGATCGAGCCCAATGATTTCTCGACGATGTTGGCAAGGCCGCCCTTCTTGTTGCCGGGCGTGGTGTTGGCGCTGCGGTCGGCGCCGCCGCGGGCCAGATAGGAATCGTACCAGGCCATCTCGCGCACCAGCGCGCGGCCGACGTCCTCGCTGATCGCGCGCCGCGTGAGCAGCTGGATGGCGTCGCGCACTTCCGTCACTTCCGAGAACATCACGGTGGCGCCTGCGCGCACCAGGAGGTCCGCGGCAAATCCGACGGCGGGATTCGCGGTGACGCCGGAGAAGGCGTCGCTGCCGCCGCATTGCAGGCCGATGACGAGATCGGAGGCCGGGCAGGTCTCGCGCTCGCGCGTATTGAGCACCTTCAGGCGGGCTTCGGCCTGGGTCATGATGGCATCCACGATCGCACCGAAGCCGTCGAAGGCCTCGTCCTGCATGCGAATGATGGCATCGCTGACGCCTTCCGGCACCAGCCGCTCCGGCGCGAGCTTCTCGCAACCGAGGCCGACGACCAGGATCTCGCCGCCGAAGTTCGGATTCAGCGCGAGGTTCTGCAACGTGCGGATCGGCACGACTGCATCAGGAGCGGTGATGGCGACGCCGCAGCCATAGGCGTGGGTCAGCGGCACGACGTCGTCGACGCCAGGATATTTCGGCAGCAGCTCGGCGCGGATCCGCTTGACCGCATACTCCATCGTGCCCTTGACGCATTGCACGGAGGAAGAAATTCCAAGGATGTTCTTGGTGCCGACCGAGCCGTCGGGATTGCGATAACCCTGGAAGGTGAAGCCTTCGAGCGGCGGCTGCGCGGCGGGAATGGCGGTTGCGATCTCGAGCTTGTCGAGGTCAGGGGCCTCCGGCATGCGAATGCGCGCTTCGTCCACCCATTCGCCGGCCAGGATTGGGGAAAGCGCGTAGCCGATCACCTCGCCATAGCGGATGATCGGTGCGCCTTCCGCGATGTCGACCAGCGCCGTCTTGTGTCCCTGTGGCACGAAGGAACGCAGCGTCAGGCCGCTGGCGAAGCGCGATCCGGCGGGCAGCCCGAAATCATTGACCACGATTGCGACATTGTCGCGCTCGTTGAGCTTGATGTAGCGGGGCTGCTCTTTCGCTGCGACGTCCTGGTCCATCGCGGACTCCGGGATTTGTAGGGTGGGTTAGCGCAGCGTAACCCACCAACGCCTTTGTCCTGGGAAGCAGAAGAGGTGGGTTACGCTGCGCTAACCCACCCTACGATCTCTACGGTCGACGGCGTCTCAGCCCGGGAACGTGTAGGCGGTCTTCACCGTGGTGTAGAACTCGCGCGCGTACGAGCCCTGCTCGCGGGCGCCGTAGCTCGAGCCCTTCCGGCCGCCGAACGGCACGTGATAGTCGACGCCGGCGGTCGGCAGGTTGACCATCACCATGCCGGACTCGCTGTTGCGCTTGTAGTGCGAGGCGTATTTCAGGCTGGTGGTGCAGATGCCGGAGGCGAGCCCGAACTCGGTGTCGTTGGAGATGGCAAGCGCCTCCTCGTAGTTCTTGGCGCGGATGACGGCGGCGACCGGGCCAAAGATTTCCTCACGCGCGATGCGCATGTTGTTGTTGGCTTCGGTGAACAGCGCCGGCTGGAGGTAGTGGCCGGGATTCTCGCGCTTGAGCAGCTCGCCGCCGAAGGCGAGCTTGGCGCCTTCCTCCTGGCCGATCTTGATGTAGCGCAGGTCCTGGTCGAGCTGGCTCTGGTCGACCACCGGGCCGATATGCACGCCGGCCTTGAGCGCATCGTCCACCGACAGGCTGTTCAGGCGCTCGGCCACCGCGGCGACGAAACGGTCGTGGATACCCTCGGTGACGATCAGGCGCGAGGAGGCGGTGCAGCGCTGGCCGGTCGAAAAATAGGCGCCGTTGACCGCGACTTCGACGGCGGTCTTGAGGTCGGCGTCGTCGAGCACGACCAGCGGATTCTTGCCGCCCATCTCGAGCTGGAATTTCTTCATGGGGTTCGAGAGCACGCAGGCCTGCGCGATCTTGCGACCTGTCTGCACCGAGCCGGTGAAGGAGATCGCGGCCACGTCCGGGTGCTCGAGCAGGGTCTGGCCGACCACCGACCCGGAGCCGACCACGAGGTTGAATACGCCGGCGGGAATGCCCGACCGGGTGATGATCTCGGCGAGCGCATGCCCAGAGCCAGGCACCAACTCGGCCGGCTTGAACACCACCGTGTTGCCGTAGCAGAGCGCCGGGGCGATCTTCCAGGCGGGAATCGCGATCGGGAAGTTCCAGGGCGTGATCATGCCGACGACGCCGACCGGCTCACGGGTCAGCTCGACGTCGATGCCCGGACGTACCGAAGCGCCCTTCTCGCCGATCAGGCGCAGCGCTTCGCCGGCGAAGAACGCAAAGATCTGGCCGGCACGGCCGACCTCGCCAATGCCTTCCGGCAGCGTCTTGCCTTCCTCGCGGGCGAGCAGGCGGCCGAGCTCTTCCTTGCGGGCGAGGATTTCCAGAGAAATCTTGTTCAGCGCATCAAAGCGCGTCTGCGGGGTCGATTGCGCCCAGGCAGGAAAGGCGGCCTTGGCGGCGGCGATGGCCTTCTCGGTTTGTGCCTTGTCGGCCTTGGCGTATTCGCCGACGAGATCATTGGTGTTGGAGGGGTTGATGTTCTTCGTGACGCCGGAGCCGTCTACCCATTCGCCGCCGATGAAGTTCTTCAGGATTGCCGTCATCTTCTTCCTCCCTGTTCAAGGGGCATGATTCCATCGGAAACTGCTTTCCGGGATCATGCCCGACGTGTTCTAACGCACGAGGCACGGACGTTCGTTCTCGAAGGTCCAGCCCTGGATCAGCTCCTGTATGGCCATAGCCTCAACCCGGGCGCCGAGTCCATGCTTCTTGTCGCGTTCATGTGCCGCGTGGATGGCCGCGAGGTGCGTGCTTGCGAGTTTCAGGACGCTATTCTGCAGCCTGTTGTGACGATCGCATGGCGGGCAGCTTTTGCACCAGCACTGTCAGCTCCGCCATCTCCTCCTCGGTGAGGTCGGTACATCGTCCGATCTGGGTTGAGCATCAATCCTCCGGCGCCTCGGCGGAGGACAATTCGCCGGCGATCTTGACCAGCGGCGACAGCAGCGGGTTCTCGTCATCGCGGCGCCAGACCATGAACAGCTCGACGGGCACGCGGTTGCGGGGTTTCAGCGGCCGCAGCCGCACGTCGGAGATCTTCAGACTCGTCGCCGCGGCCGGCACGATGGCAAGGCCGAGCCCGGCACGCACCATGGCCAGGATCGAGTGGATCTGGCTGAGATGCTGAACGTAGCGCGGCAGCACGTCGGCGCGAGTGAACAGCGCCACCAGGAGGTCATGGAAGTAGCGGCTTTCATAGGGCGAGTACATCACGAAGGGCTGGTCGTCGAAATCCTTGATGGTGATGCTTTCAGCGTTCGCCAGCGGATGCTTCTTCGGAATGGCCGCTAGCAGGGGCTCGGCGACGACGCGGCGGCTGGCGAGTTCGGGCCGCGCGATCGGCGGCCGCAGCAGGCCGGCGTCGATCTGGCCGGAGGTGAGCGCCTCGAACTGGTCGCCCGACACCATCTCCTTCAGCGAGAAGTCCACCTCGGGCAGTCTGGCGCGGCAGGCGGCGAGGAGCTCGGGCAGGAAACCGTAGGCCGCGGCCGCGGTGAAGCCGATCTTCAGCGAGCCGGTCTTGCCGAGCGCGATGCGGCGGGCGACCTGCGAGGCGCTCTCCGCGAGCTTGAGGATGCGCCGTGCCTCTGGCAGGAAGCTGCGCCCCGCGGGCGTCAGGCGGACAGAGCGGCTGGTACGCTCCAGAAGCGGCGCGTCGATGATGTGCTCGAGCACCTGGATCTGCCGGGACAGCGGCGGCTGGGTCATGTTGAGCCGCGCGGCGGCGCGGCCGAAATGCAGTTCTTCCGCCACCGCGACGAAACAGCGGAGCTGGTTGAGGTCGAACATCGATGCATGCCTTAGATGGATAAGGCGCTTCCCCGGAAGCTTTAGCATCGATCATCCCTGATACAAAAGACGGCGGCCGTGAAGCCGCCGTTGAGTTGCCTGGTCGAACTCCCATGGGAGCCCTCAGGAGAAACGTTGGTGCGTCGTCGGCTCTCGCTCTCGCAGATGACCACCGTCACGAGTGGTAGAGGCGCACGCCGCGGCGTGTCCAAGTTCAAGCGGGTATCGATCGATACCGTTTTTGGATTGTCGAACGCCAGGTGAGGGGAGCGATGCCGGCATCAAATAGAATAATGCGCGAGTGGTGGTGATGCGCGAGACGACGCCACGCGCGCAGCCCGCATGAGCGTAGCGACATGCGGGGAGAGCAGTCCCGGATGTCGCTACGCTCATCCGGGCTACGACGGCGGCGCGCTACTGCTGCGCGCTCGGCAACAATTGCGGCAGCGATCCCCGCGTCACGTTCGGCGGCACCGCATCGAGCCCGAGCACCGCGCTTGCGGCCGGCAGCGCCGCGTCCGCCATCGCGGCATGCCCCTCGGCGCTTGGGTGCACCGCGCCGCCGTAGACCGCGGAGAGCACGCCCCAGGTCGCATCGTGGATGTCGGTCGGCTGGCTCGCCGCCGGCAAGCCCTGCGGATAGGTCATCGCAGCGAAATAGCTGTCATTGGCGTCGCGGATCCAGCGCGCGCGCGGCAGGTAGGCGCGATATTCCGAGGCGCCGCGGCCGCACAGCATCGGCTGGCTCGCCGCGCTGACGATATCCGGGTTGAAGCTCTGGCCGTTCTCGGCAAAGCAGGCCCGGTCGAACTCGGGATCGCTGCCGGATCGCGCGCAGAAGCCCCGTTCGGCGAACGCTGGCTGGTGCGCGTCCACGAAGGTCATGCGGTCGGCTTCGGGATCGCGGCACAGCGCGCCGCGGGTGCAGGTGGCGAGCCCCTTCAGCTGCGGCAGGAATTCGGTGTCGACGAAGGTCGAGACGCGGGCGAGGCGCTGCGGATCGGCGTTGAAGGACGGATGGATGTCGAAGCCGGCGCGGCCGCCGCGGCAGGGCGCGCCGGCCTCGGCGAGCGCGGGATTGGCGTAGGAGACATAGACCACACGCGAGAGCTCGCCGCCAACGAGCGGCTTCAGCGCCTCGCGCAGCTTGACGAAGTTCTGCGGCAGCTCGCGCTGCAGCGCATCGCGGGAGTCATCGACGGTCGCCATCACGCCGGAGCGGCGGAACAGCGCGCGCTCGGTCGCGGTGTCGACGATGACGTCGGCGACCAGACCCGAGAAGTAGACGTCGTTGGCGCCAATGGAGAGCAGCACGAGGTCGAGCGTGCGCTCGGGCTGGCGCTTCTTCGCAGCGGTGAGCGCTTCCCGCAGCTCGGCGACCTGCGCGTTCACGCTGGTGTTGCAGACGCCGGTCTTGCCGGGCGGGCATTCGCGGGCGCGCTGCGAGCCGAGCAGGCCGTCGGCGATGCTGGCGCCGGTGCAGGCGAGCGGCAGAAAGGTCACGGCGATGTGCGTATAGCGCACGGCCAGCGCCAGCGCGGTGCGCGCCTGATAGCTGTAGAGCGAGCGGTGGCAGGGCGCGTTGAACCAGAGCGCGCTGTAGCGTTGCCAGTTGGCGAGCGTATCCGGTGCCTCGCAGGCGCGGCCGCCTTTGAAGCCCTGGCGGCTCGGCCGGTAAAACTGCGCGCCGGCGGTGCCGAGATAGGAGCGGAAGCAGAATCCTTCGTCCGACAGGGCCAGCGGCCGGTCCGGATTGCCCTCGCCCGAGGCGATGCTGTCGCCGAGGCCGGCGACGAAGACGTCGCGCACCTGGATTTCGGTTTGAACCCGCTGTGTCGGGTCGGAGCCGGCGGAGACATCGACGCTCGCGACCGTCTGCCTGCCGTAGCGGACGCGCAAATTGACCGGCTCGGCGCAGTCGAAGGTGGAAGCCTGCGGGCCGTCGCCGTCGTCGAACGACCAGGCGCAGGTGGCGCCGACCGGCACCGTGCCGGTCAGGCGTACCGTCACTGGATGGTCGATCGGCGTGATGTAGTTCTCTTTGACGTTGTCGCGGGTGCAGGGCTGGTTGACCCGGCCCTGGAGGTCGATGCAGAGCCGGTTGACCATGTTGCGGGCCCAGCCGCGGCCCTCGCTCTGGAGCTCCAGCGACTGCTCGGCAGCGAGGATGCTGCGGTTGCGGGCGTTCTCGACATGGAGCAGGAAGTCGCGCTCCTCGCGGAACAGGCGGAAGCGGTTACGTACCTCCCACTCGATCTGGATCTGGCCGCCGTCCTGAGCGGCGGCGGGCTCGGGCGCCAAGGCGGTCAGAATGCCCGCCAAGAGCAGGGCGCCTGCGCAAAGTTTCGGAAAGGGGAGAGGGATCATGGCCCGGGGTTCAACGGCAAAGTTGAGGCGGAAATAAGAGGGGATTGCTCCCCCGCCTGCAACCCTTGTCTGACGTATGGAGGATCGGCGCCTATCGCTTGCCGGCCCGCCGCAGCGTCCTTTCGCGCTCCATCGCGGCCACTTGCTTGGGCAGGTTGGCCTGAGCACAGGCCTCTGCCAGCCGCCGCCGCTCCTGCCAGGGAGCGACCACGTTCATCCAGAGCTCGCGCGCGCCCATGATGGATATGGCGAGGGCGAACGGGATCACGAAATAGAGGATGCGGAACACCAGCAGCGTCGCCAGAAGTTCCTCGCGGCCGAATTGCGGCAGCGCCACCAGCATGGCGGCATCGAACACGCCGATCGAGCCCGGCGCATGGCTGGCAAAGCCGATCAGGGTCGCCAGGATGAACACCACCGCGAGCGACATGAAGTCGATCGGCGGATTGGCCGGCATCAGCAGGTACATGGCGAGGGCGCAGAAGCCGAGATCGACGACGCCGATCAGGATCTGCACCAGGGTCAGCGGCGCCGATGGCAGCACCACCTTCCAGCCCTTCTGGCCGAGTTCGCGGCGCTTCTCGCCCATGCAGAGCCAGACCAGATAGGCACCGATCGAGACGAGGCCGCCGAGCGCGATCAGGCGGTTGAGCGATGCGGGCAGCTGATCCATCGAGGAGGCCGCCTCGGGATGGATGGCCATGCCGATCGAGAGCACGAAGATGTTACCGAGCCAGAAGGTCAGGCCCGACAGGAAGCAGATTTTCGCGACGTCGATCGCGTTCAGCCCGTAGTCCGAATAGATCCGGAAACGGATCGCGCCGCCGGTGAAGACCGTGGCGCCGATGTTGTGGCCGATCGAATAGGACGTGAAGCTGGAGAGGGCCGCGATCCGATAAGGCACGTGCTTCTTGCCGATCGTTCGCAAGGCGAAGAAGTCGTAGAAGGTCAGCGTGCAGAACGCGAAGAACACGCAGATCGCCGCCAGGCCGATGTTGCCCCGGGGAATCTCGGTCAGCGCGGTCAGGATGACGCCGGTCTCGATGCCCTTGAGGGTCCGCACCAGCGTCGTGATCGCGAGGGCGATGATCAAGATGCTCGCGGCAATCCCAAGCCTTCGCCAGCCGATCCATCTCTTGAAGCCGCGTTTCAGCGCGGGCAGCAGTCCGTGCATTCATCCTCCCGGCGGGGGGCAAAGACCGGCCGGGCCAGGCATTGGCCGGTCGGGCGCGATCGCGCCAAAGAAGGGCGCCGACCGCTAGGCATGATCCAGCTCATTTAAGGCAAAAACAGCGGCTTGTGCAGCCCTTGACAACAATGGGTTCTGCGTTCGGCCGGCCGCTTTTGTCATACGGAGTTCATATCGGCTGCGCGTTAAGCATACGAGTCGGCGAGCGACGATCCATTCGCTCCTTCGATGCGCCGACATGATTTCAGATCCCGGTGCCGCCCGCATTGTTCCAGCGCAAGCCGTGATCGGCCTTCTTGGAACGTCGATGCCGCATGCTCGTTAGGGTGCATCAGCAATCGAACATGGTGGAATACGCAGGCTTTTTCTTGCAAGCCGGCGTGCCCGTGTTCCCAAAACCGAGAGAGGATCGGAACGATGGGACTGTTCACCAAGGACATCAAGACCATGAACGACCTGTTCGTGCACCAGCTCCAGGACATCTATTATGCCGAGCAGCAGCTCACCAAGGCGCTGCCGAAGATGGCAAGCAAGGCCACCGATCCGGAGCTGAAACAGGGCTTTTTGACGCATCTCGAGGAAACCAGGCAGCACGTCGCGCGGCTCGAGGAAGTGTTCAAGATGCACGGCGTCGCCGCGAAGGCGGTGGATTGCCCGGCGATCGACGGCATCATCGAGGAAGCCGACGAGACCGCCGGCGAAGTCGACGACAAGGCGGTGCTGGACGCGGCGCTGATCAACGCGGCGCAGGCGGCGGAGCACTACGAGATCGTCCGCTATGGCAGCCTCATCGCCTGGGCCAAGCAGCTCGGCCGCAACGACTGCGCGGCGGTGCTGGCCAAGACGCTCGAGGAGGAGAAGGCGACCGACCAGAAGCTGACAACGCTCGCCGAGAGCAAGGTCAATCTGCGCGCGGCGAGCTGATGAAGGCGTAGCCAGGAGCGCCGCGCGGAGTCTCGCGCGGCGCCTTCGCTTGTTCGCCATCCGCCGTCGTGACCCGCAAAGGTGCGTCGGCCGGGACACAATGCGAGCAAACCCGCACATCTCTCGTTCACCATTCCCGGAGCAGGTTCGTAGCCGGTTACCGATCGTCCACCTCTGTCGTCTCAATTGCCGGCCGATAGGGGCCCGCAATGTATCAAGTTCTCTACTGTCTCACCGACGAGCACGATTGGCGACTGGTCGCTCTTGCCGCGGCTGTGTGTCTGCTCGCCAGCGCGGCGGCGATCAGCCTGTTCCAGCGGGCACGTGCGACGCGAGGCTCCGGGCGCCTGGCCTGGATCGCCCTCGATGCCGCCGTCAGCGGATGCGGCATCTGGGCGACGCATTTCATCGCGATGCTCGCCTACGCGCCGGGCGGGACCGGCGCCTACAACATCCCGATGACGGTCCTCTCCCTGATCATCGCAATCTCCGTGACTTTTGTCGGATTAAGCATCGCGGTCTCGTCCTCGCGTCCGCTCTGGATCATTCTCGGCGGCGCCATCGTCGGCGCGGGTATCGCGGCCATGCATTACACCGGCATGGCAGCGCTGGAGATGCCGGCCCGGGTGAATTGGGTTGCAAGCACGGCGGCCGCCTCGGTGCTGTTCGGAATTGTCCTTGCGGCCGGCGCATTGTTCCTCGCAGCGCGGCGCGACGACCTTTCCCATGCGCTGACGGCGACCGCGCTCCTGATGGTTGCGATCGTCGCACATCATTTCACCGCGATGGGCGCGGTGCTGCTGACGCCTGACTCCGGGCTCGCGATCAGCGGGCTGTCCATCGCACCGGCCTCGCTGTCTTTCCTCACCGCCAGCGCTGCGGTCGCGGTCATCGCAATTGCGCTCGTGGCCGCGCTATTCGACCGCCGCGCCAAGGGCGAATTGGGCCGACAGCAGATCGTGCTGGACAGTGCGCTGGAGAACATGTCGCAGGGCCTTTGCATGTTTGATGCGGAGGGCAAGATCATCCTGTTCAACGAGCGCTATGCCGCAATGCTCCGTCGCACAGACATCCTGCTCACCGGCAGGCGCCTGGTCGACGTGCTCAGGGAAGAGCAGGCCAAGGGCCAGTGGCAGGGCAATGCGGACGAGTTCTTCGCCCGCCTCGTGGCCGACGCGCGCGAGAGCCGCACCACAACCGACGTCGTCAACCGGTTCGGCCGCTCGATCCGGGTCGTCAACCAGCCGATGCAAGGCGGCGGCTGGGTCGCGACCTTCGAGGACATCACCGAGTGGCTGGAGGCGCAGGCCAAGATCTCGCACATGGCGCGCCACGACGCGCTGACCAGCCTGCCGAACCGGGTGCTGTTCCACGAGCAGCTCGAGCAGGGACTGCAGCGGACCAAGTCGGGCGACCAGCTCGCGGTGCTTTGTCTGGATCTCGATCACTTCAAGGACATCAACGACTCGCTCGGCCATCCCATCGGGGATGCGCTGCTCAAGGAGGTCGGCCGCAGGCTCAAGGCGACCGCCGGCGAACACGACACCGTGGCCCGGCTCGGCGGCGACGAGTTCGCGGTCGTCCAGATCGGGCGGTCTGAGGAAACCGCGGCGAGGTCGCTCGCCGGGCGCCTCGTCGAGGTCATCTCGGCGCCGTACGAGATCGACGACCATCAGATCGTGATCGGCGTCTCGATCGGCATATCGCTGTCGCCGCAGGACAGCACCAACCCGGACGAGTTGCTGAAGAACGCCGACCTCGCGCTCTACCGCGCCAAGGGGGACGGCCGTGGCACCTATCGCTTCTTCGAGACCGGCATGGATGCGCGTGCTCAGGCGCGGCGCCTGTTGGAAATGGATCTGCGCGCGGCTCTGCAACGCGACGAGTTCGAGGCGTACTATCAGCCGATCCGGGACGTCGCGAGCGGCCGCGTCGTCGCCTTCGAAGCGTTGCTGCGCTGGAACCATCCGCAGCGCGGGCTGATCGCGCCCATCGGTTTCATTCCGCTGGCCGAGGAGACCGGCCTGATCATTCAGCTCGGCGAGTGCGTGCTGCGCTCCGCCTGCAGCGACGCAGCCACCTGGCCGAGCGATGTCGACGTCGCCGTCAACCTGTCGCCGGTGCAGTTCAAGAGCCCGAACCTGATCGCGTCCGTGGCCGAGGCGCTGACCGCTTCGGGCCTTGATGCGCGCCGCCTTGAGCTCGAAATCACCGAAACGGTGCTGCTCCAGAACGGCGAGGCGACACTGGCCACCTTGCACGAGCTGCGTGCCATGGGCGTGCGCATCTCGCTCGACGATTTCGGCACCGGCTATTCGTCGCTGAGCTATCTGCGCAGCTTCCCGTTCGACAAGATCAAGATCGACCGCTCCTTCGTGTCGGAGCTGGCGACGCGCGAGGATTCCATGGCGATCGTCCGGGCCGTGACGGGCCTCGGCCGCAGCCTCGGCATCGTCACCACCGCGGAAGGCGTCGAGAACGACGCCCAGCTCGAGCTGCTGCGGCGCGAGGGCTGCACCCAGGCGCAAGGCTATCTGTTCAGCAAGCCGCGGCCCGCTTCCGAAGTCGCGATGATGCTGGAAGGTCCGCGGCTGCGCGCGTCCGCCTGAGTGTCAGCCGCGGCGCAGCGCGAAATGCGCGCCGCAAAACGCCATCACGGCGCCAAGGCACAGCGCGGCAAGCCCGGCGAGCACGCCCGAAACGGTCGGGATCGGGCTCGGCGCCGAGGCCGCCTGGCCCGCACCCGCCAGCAGCAGCACGCCGACCGCGATCAGGAATTGCCGCATCCGTTGCGGGATCTGCCCCGAGACGGCGCTCTGCATCAGGCTTGCGGTGAAATAGCCGCCGGAGAAGCCGACGGTCGCGATCAGCCACCAGGCGATCGCCGCGCCCGTCGGCATGAACTCTTGCGTGCCGGAGCGCCAGAGGCCGCCGAGATCGAGCCCGTAGCGCGCGCCCAGCATGTGCACCGCGAGCGCGAGCAGCACGCCGGAGATCATTGCGGCGCCGAGAATCAGGCGGCGCGGAAAAAAGGTCGTCTCAGCCATGCCTCGCTTGTAGGATGGGCGGGGGCGATCACGCAAGGCGATCGCCGGTGGGATCGTCGACATGCCGGGAGCCGACTCTGGTTCTGCCACGAGCTACGCCTACAAGGCCTCGCTGATCGGCTCGGCGCATCGCTTCGCGCTCACGGAGGAGGGACTGTCCTGGCACATCGGAGGACGCTCGGGCTTGTGGCGGTATGACGAGATCTCCGCGATCCGGCTGTCGTTTCGTCCGGTGTCGATGCAGCAGCACCGTTTTCGTGCCGATATCAGCCGCGCCGGCGGTGGACGCATCGCGATCCTGTCCACCAGCTGGCAGACCGCGGCCCTGATGGCGCCGCAGGACAACGGCTTTCGCGATTTTCTGATCGAGCTGCATGCGCGGATGGCCAAAGCGGGCAGCCGCGCCCAATTGTCCGCAGGGCTCGGCCGCAAGACCTATGCGGCGGTGCTGGCGTTCATGGCGGTGCTGACCGTGGCGATGGCGGGGCTGTTGATCCGCGCACTCGCGGTCGGCGAGTTCGCGGGCGTGCTGTTCATCCTCGGCTTTGCCGCGCTGTTCGCCTGGCAGGTCGGCGGCTTCGTCCGCCGCAACCGGCCGCAGAGCTATGGGTTCGATCAGCTGCCCCGGGCCGTGCTGCCTTAGGCAGGTCGCTACTCCGTCGAATCGAAATCGTCCTCCTTGGTGCCGAGCAGCGAGGCGACGGTGCGCAGGCCGGCATCGAGCTGCTCGGGCGAAGGCGGGGCGAGGGCGAGCCGCACCGCGTTCGGCGCGTGTCCATGCGCGATCGCGAAGGTCGAGGACGGCGTCAGCGCGATGCCGCGCCGGGCGGCGGCGGTGACGAAGGTCTGCGAGCGCCAGTGCGGGGGCAGCGTCAGCCACAGATGATAGGACCGCGGGTCGGCGGCGAGCTGGTAGCCGGCGAGCAGCCTTGCGGCGGTCTGCTGGCGGCGCGCCGCGTCGATGCGTTTCAGCCGCGTCAGCTCGGCGACGGTCCCGTCGGCCATCAGCCGCTGCCCGGCCGCCAGCGCGTGGCCGGAGGCGATCCAGCTGCCGGTGCGGACCGCGCTCATCATGCTATCGCGCAAGTGAGGCGGCGCGACGAGAATGCCGAGCGCAAGGCCCGGCGCGACCTTCTTGGACAGGCTGTCGATCACGATGCAGCGGTCCGGCCCGAGCGCAGCCAGCGGCGTGTCGTCGGCGAGGAAGCCGTAGACGGCGTCCTCGATGATGGTGAGATCGAGCTTCTCGGCGACGCGCATGATGTCGGCGCGCCGCGTCGCGTTCATGGTCACGCCGAGCGGGTTCTGGATGATGGGTTGGAGATACAGGGCCGACAAATGCGCCTCGCGATGCGCCTTCTGGATGGCGTCGGGGCGCACGCCGAATTCGTCCATCGCAAGCGGCACCAGCGTGATGCCGAGCCGCGCGGCAATGCTCTTGACGTAAGGGTAGGTCAGCGCCTCGACGCCGCAGCGGCCGCCGGTGGGAACGAGCGCCGCGAGCGCGGCGGCGAGTGACTGCTTGCCGTTGGAGGTGAAGAATATCTGCTCGGGCTGCGGCGCATAATCCTTGCGCGCGAGATAGGCGGCGGCCGCGACGCGCGCGCTCTTCGTGCCGGTGCTGGTCGACACCCGCAGCGCCGATTCGAGCGTGTCGATGCGCTCGAGCCCCGCAAGGCTCTTGGCGATCATCGCCCATTGCTGCGGCAACAGCGGATAATTGGCCTCGAAATTGATCCGCGCCTCGACCGGCTCGCTCATCGTTTCGACGGGACGCCTGACGTCGCCGGAGATGAAGGTGCCGCGGCCGACCTCGCCGACGACGAGCCCGCGGCGGAGCAATTCCGTGTAAACCCGGCTCGCGGTCGAGACCGCGATGCCGCGGTCATAGGCAAAATCGCGCTGCGGCGGCAGCCGGTCGCCGGGCCTTAACGTGCCGTTAGTGATATCGGCCGCAATGGCATCGGCGAGCTTCACATACTCGAACTTGGACATATTGCACCGAGAGCAATGTTTTACTTGCTCCGAGCAATGTACTGGAGCATTTAAGTTCCATCAAGTCCGCGATTGAGCCGAGGGTAGCGAGAGTAACCCGATGGCAAATGAGGTGCAGGCGCTGAATGCGCCGGCGCCAACGGCATCTGCTTCGCCGCGCGGAACGACAGACCGGAGAAGAGAATGACCACGATCTCGCAAACTGCCGGGCGGAATTTACGCCCATCTTCATCGAGCGGATTTCTCAGCGCGCTCGCCCATAGCGTCTCGGTGCTGTTCAACCGCCTGGAGCGCCGCTCCGCCGTCAAGACGCTGAACGAGCTCGACGACCGTGCCCTGCGCGACATCGGCATCACCCGCAGCCAGATCGAGGATGCGGTGTACGGGCAGTTCAAGGCCGAGCTTTCGCGGTATCTGTGAACTTGCATGCTCGTGTCCCGGACGCGCTGCAGCGCTCTTGCGCTGCTGCGCAGAGCCGGGACCCAGCAAGCCGCGGCACGTGCTGATGCATGAGCCCCGGCTCTGCAGCGCACCGCTGAAGTAGCGCTGCGCTGCGTCCGGGGCACGAGAGTTGGGTCATGGCAGATACTGTCTGCACGTCGTCATTAGCGATGCTCCAGTGCACATCCCAGCGGCGGTGCGTAGGGTGGGCAAAGGCGCATAGCGCCGTGCCCACGATCTCCTTCGATGAGCCACAGGGCGTGGGCACGCTTGCGCTTTGCTCACCCTACGAGATCGAGCTTGTGGCACGCAGCTCATGTCGTAGACACGCCTCGCGGCCTCGCGGCGCATCTTGCCCGAGCTTTGCGTTTGTCGCCTCACCCTCTGAAATGAAAGAGGGCGCAGGGAAGACCGGGAGCCCGCAGGCACCCGAGGTCCACTGTGCGAATCTGCGTGGTGAGAAGCTGCACAGCGGCATACAGGTGTAGCCAGGACATCCCGGCCTTCCCTGCGCAGTGGTTTGACGGCTTATGTCGTGCTCTCCCCGGGGAGCGATGCACTATTGCCCCCGTCGCCTTGCGGATGGCTGATGCGCGTGCCCGGTCGGGCCGCCGCATCACCGCAACACTTGGCGCACAGACCCCGGGCGCCAGGACCACACGATTTTGCCGTACGCCGATCACACCCGTCATTGGCGCGATGGTTTTCGCTCACGGTTACCCGCCCTGCGAACCTTCCACGCCGGTGTGACCCGCGTCCACCGCCGCCCGGCCCGCGTTCGTGACGATCGCGATACGCCCCTCTTCCTTGGGCCGGGTTGCCGCAACACCTACGCCGTTTCCGAATTTCGGTAAAGCGGAATATTTTACGCGAGGCGGATTGTCCTATCGCTGGGGTGTTTTGCCCGTCGGGCAACGCGATATCTTGTAGCCCGGATGAGCGAAGCGAGATCCGGGATTCGCGGCAGGAGCGGTCCCGGGTGTCGCTTCCGCCTTGGCTCGATGAGCTACGGCGGACAAGTCGCTCACCCGGGCTACGAGCGTATTGATCGAGCCCTCAATGCCTCACCACCAGCACCGAGCATTTGGCGTAGCGGACCACGTGGCCGGCGTTGGAGCCGAGGAAATAGGTGCGCATCGCCGGGCGGTGCGAGGTCATGACGATCAGGTCGGCCTTCATCTGCGCGGCTTCTTCCAGGATCTCGTGATAGATGCCGCCCTGGCGCACCACGCTGGAGATGCGGGATGCCTCGATGCCGGATTCGCGCGCGACGATGGCAAGGGCCTCTTCCGAGGTCTGACGTTGCTGCTCGTCGAAATCGGCCGGGACATATTCGGCCAGCATCACCGGTGTCATCGGCAGCACGTTGAGCAGCCGCACCTGGCCGCTCCAGGTCTGCGACAACGTCGCCGCGGTCGCGATCGCCGGCTTGGCGAGATCGGTGTCGGCGAGGTCAATGGGCACGAGGATGGACTTGAACATCTGCGCCTCCAAATCTCCAGGTCGCTACGTCCGGCCGGCACGTCGCGCGATCAGCCCAATCGAAGCAGCTTATCTAAGCAGCTCATCTAAGCAACTTGGGGCTGACGAACAGCACCAGCTTGCCGCGGCGGTAGGCCACGTCTCCCCAATCCTTGACGTCAAAGTCGAAGACCGCAAGCCCCGCCGTGGGCAGGTTGTCGCCGAGCGCCCTGGCGCCATCGGGATCGCCGCCGCCGGTCAGCATCAGGGCGATCTCGTGCATGCCGGGATTGTGGCCGATCAGCAGCAATTGCTTGGGATCGCCTGGGGCCGTTGCAGTGCGAATGGCGTCGAGGATCTCCGCGGGATCGGCGCCGTAGAGTTCCGGCACGACCTCGACCTGCGGCGCAGGGACGCGGTCCTTCATTGCCTCCCAGGCGATGTCCCAGGTCTGCCGGGCGCGCACGGCGTGCGACACCAGCACGGCATCGGGGAAGGGGGGATGGGAGGCGATCCAATCGCCGATCTGCGCGGCATCCTTGTGGCCGCGCTCGTCGAGCCGGCGGTCCTGGTCACGGCCGCTCGGCGCGTCGGTCTCGGTCTTGGCGTGACGCAGCAGCATCAAACGGCGCATGGCATTCTCGAATCGTTTCGCGTCCAGGATAATCTACAGGCGCCGGCTGAGGACAAGGTGACAAGCGGCCTGTGGGTATCCTAAGAAACGCCATGAGCGAGACTTTCACAAGCGCGTCCCAGGACGAAGCCGGCTTTCGCGACCGCACACGACTGTCGTTCGATCTCGACGCCGACATCTGCGTGATCGGTGCGGGGCTCGCCGGGCTGTCCGTCGCGCTGGAAGCGGCCCGGCTCGGGGCCAGCGTCGCGGTGCTCGAGGGCCGCCATATCGGCTGGAACGCCTCCGGCAACCAGCTCGGCACCGTGATGCCGGGTTTCGCGCTGCCGCTCGCCGACCTGATCGAACGCATCGGCTTCGAGGACGCGCGCGAATTGTGGACGCTGTCGCAGGAGGGCGCCGAGTTCGTCCGCGCCAATGCCACCGAAGAGAACATGCCGGGCATCGGCCTCACCGAGGGCGTTCTGGAGGTCTCCAACGTCGATGTCGGCGACCGTCTGATCAGCCGGTTGCAGATGCTGAACGAGGATTTCGACACCGAGGTCGAGGGCTGGCAGGTCGATCGCGTCCGAGGGCTGCTCAAGACCGATCGCTACTTCCACGGCGTGTATTATCCAAAAGCGTTCCAGGTCGACGGCCGCAAATATGTGCATGGCCTGGCGGCGCTGGCACGCCGCGCAGGGGCGCGCATCTTCGAGGACACGCCGGTGGTCAGCATCGATCATTCCGGCATCCGCAAGCGCATCGTCACACCCTCGGCGCGGCTGCGAGCGACCCACATCGTGCTCGCGGGCAACATCCATCTTGGCTCGCCGTTGCAGCGCCTGTCGGAGACGCTGCTGCCGGTCTGGCGCTATGCCGGCATCACCGCGCCGCTCGGCGAGCGGGTGCACGAGATCATCGCCTTCAAGGGATCCGTGATGGATTCCGACGGTGTCGACCAATTCCGGATCGTCGACGGCGACCGGCTGATGTGGGAGAGCCCGGAGACCACCTGGGCGGCGCGTCCGCAGCGCTTCGCAGGCGCCGTGAAGCGGCGGATACGCACGATCTTTCCGGAACTCGGCAATGTCGAGATCACCGAGATGTTCGGCGGCGCCACCGGCCAGACCGTGCACGGCATGCCGCAGATCGGCCAGCTTCGCAAAGGCCTGTGGGTGGCGAGCGGGTTCGGCCGCCAGGGCATGAACACCTCGGGCATGGCCGGACAGATGATCGCGCGCAGCATCCTGTGGGGCGAGGAGCGCTGGAAGCTGTTTTCGCCGTTCGAACTGGTCTGGGCGGGCGGCGCCACCGGGCGCGTCGCGGGCCAGCTGGTCGGCATCTGGAACAGGGCGAGCTCCGCCGCCGCGGGCTCGCTCGCCCGCTATCGGGAGCGTGCCAGGATCAAGGACAGGGAACGCGAGGCGCGCCTCGCCGAAGCCAACCGGGCCGCCGGCACCGGCCGGCGCCGTCCGCCGCCCGGCGTGCGGCCGGCGCGGCCGCCCAAGCCCGCGGTCGAAGCGGCGGAACCAGTCGCCCACGACGACCGCGTCTCGCAATAAGTTGACAGAAATTCCGCCCGGACCTGTAACGTCGGCCGTTAGAGTCCGTATCTCAGGGCGAAGACGTCCCGCGCACGGAGAATGACATGTTTGACCGCCGCATCCTGCTGACGACCGTCGCCGGCCTGTTCGGCCTTTCGGCCTTCCGCTGGCTGAGAACATCCCCGGCTGAAGCCGGCGAGAAGGCCGCGCAAAAGTTCGAGATCACGAAGACGGAGGCCGAGTGGCGCGCCCAGCTGACGCCGCAGCAATATGAGATCCTGCGCAATCACGGCACCGAGCGGCCCGGCTCCAGCCCGCTCCTGAAGGAGCACCGCAAGGGCACCTTCGCCTGCGCCGGCTGCGACCTGCCGCTGTTCGCCTCCGAGACCAAGTTCGAGAGCGGCACGGGTTGGCCGAGCTTCTATGCGCCGATCGAGGGTAATGTCGGCAAGACCGTGGACCGCACCTACGGCATGGTCCGCACCGAGGTGCATTGCCGCCGCTGCGGCGGCCATCTCGGCCACGTCTTCGACGATGGCCCGAAGCCGACGGGATTGCGTTACTGCATCGACGGTTTCGGGCTGGTCTTCCATCCCGCCGCGGCGTCGGCGACGTAAAGAGCAATGTCGGGGATCACCTCTCCCCGACGGGGAGAGGTCGGATTGCGCAGCAATCCGGGTGAGGGCCGCGGCATCCAGTGAGGCCAGAACCCCTCACCCGGACCGCATCTTCGATGCGATCCGACCTCTCCCTACGGGACAGGTGAACGGAGTTCTCGGCACGCACCGATCCAACCAAAAGACATTCCGCTTTGAGGTCTCGTATCGTGCCCTCAACGACAGTTTCTCCCGGCAATTGTTGCCGGGCCCGGCAAATGTGCCCCGGTCGTCAGGCCGGGGCTTTTTCATTAAGTCATTGATATCCTGAAGATACCCGCATTGGCATGGCCCTTGCGATTGTCTCCTCCGATTGCGGCCATGGTCGACCGGCCGCCGGGATCGGATTTGGAGACAAAGTTATGGGTATCTTCGATGCAATGAACACCTCGGTGGGTGGCCTGCAGGCGCAGTCGTTCGCGCTCCAGAACATTTCCGGCAACATCGCGAACTCATCCACCACCGGTTACAAGGGCATCGGCACCAGCTTCGTCGACCTCATCCCGGACTCATCGGTCCCGAGCAAGCAGGTTGCAGGCGGCGTGCAGGCCAACGCGAAGGCCACCATCACCACGCAGGGCACGATCTCGTCCTCCACCGTCGCCACCAACATGGCGATCACCGGCGACGGCTTCTTCTCGATCCAGAAGGCAAGCGGCGTCGTCGACAACGTGCCGGTGTTCACCGGCGTCACCTATTACACGCGGCGCGGCGACTTCCAGCTCAATGCCAACGGCAATCTGGTCAACGGCGCCGGCTATTACCTGATGGGCGTCACGGTCGACCCGAAGACCGGCAACCCGACCGGCAGCGTGGCGAACGTGCTGCAGTTCCAGAACAACTTCATTCCGGCGCAGGCGACCACGTCGATCCAGTACGCGGCGAACCTGCCGACCCAGCCGAACACGGTGGCGAAGACCACGGCCTCGACCGGCACCTTGCTCGCGGCCGGCGGCCTGAACCCGTCCGATTTCGCCGCCAACCCGCTGCCGGTCGGCACGCCGCCGGCACCCTATGCCAACGCGACGGTCTCGGGTGCGGCCGCAACCGGCAACATCCGCTCGGCCTACTCGTCGACGACCGCCACGGGCACGGTGGCGCTGCAGAACAATTCCTCGGCGGTGGCCTCGACGACCACATCGCTCGACAATGCCGCCGGCACGCATCTGGCTTCCAGCATTCTGACCGCGTTGAGCGGCCAGACGCTGACCATCAACGGCAACACCATCACGTTCAACGGCGGCACCACGGTCTCGACCGTCGGCAGCAACACCACGATCGGCCTCGGTGCGGGCACCACGGCGACCGTGGCCGACATCCTCAATGCGATCCAGACCGCCGGCGGCGCCGGCGTCACTGCCTCGCTCTCGGTCAGCGGCAATATCCAGATCGCGAGCGGCACCGGCACGGACGTCGCGATCGGCAGCGGCACGGCCGCCACCGCGCTCGGCATCAGCAGCGTGACACGCGGCGGCAACGTGCTGTCGTCGCCGGCGATCTCCGGCGCGACCGTGTTGAGCGGCAGTGCAACGCCCGGCGGCGCCCAGGTGCTCACATCCGGCTTCTCCGCCGGCGATACCATCACCGTCAACGGCCAGACGCTGACCTTCATGGCCTCGGGCGCTTCCGGTGCGAACCAGATCAACGTCACCGACAACGTGACGACCCTGCTCGGCAAGATCGATGCGCTCTCCGGCGCCTCGGGGTCGTCGGTCAGCAGCGGCGGCGTGATCACGCTGAACACCGGCACCGTCTCCAACCTGGTGGTGTCCAGCTCCAACAGCGCCGCCTTCTCCGCGCTCGGCTTCACCTCGACCATCACCAGGAATCGCGAGGGTGGCGGCACGGCCGGCACCGGCGGCGTGATCGGCAACGACATCTCCACCTTCACCAAGGAATCGATCAGCGGAGGCGCGGTGACCGCCTATAACGCCGCCGGCACGCCGGTGAACCTGCAGCTGCGCTGGGCCAAGACCGACAGTGCCTCGCTGGGCGCCGGTCATTCGGATAGCTGGAACCTGTTCTACCAGACCGACCCGAACGCGACCGGAACGACGGTCGGCTGGGTCAACACCGGTCAGACCTTCACCTTCGCCGCCGACGGCTCGCTGACCTCGCCGAGCGGCTCGGGCATCACCATCAACAACGTCACCGTCAGCGGCCAGTCGCTCGGCTCGGTCGCCTTCAACATCTCCTCGGGCGGGCTGACGCAATATGCCAGCACCAGCGGCGCGGTGACCATCAACACCATCACGCAGAACGGTTATGCCGCCGGCCAGCTTCGCTCGGTCGCCGTCAACAACAACGGCGTCGTGGTCGGCACATTCTCGAACGGCCAGAACCTGAACCTCGCCCAGGTGCAGCTGTCGCACTTCAACGGCACCAACTACCTGAAGGCGATGGACGGCGGCGCCTATGCCGCGACCGAGCAGTCGGGTGACGCCATCGACGGCGCTTCGGGCACCATCAGCGGCTCGTCGCTGGAGGGATCCAATACCGACATCGCCGACGAGTTCACCAAGCTGATCGTGACGCAGCAGGCCTATTCGGCCAACACCAAGGTGATCACGACCGCGAATTCGATGGTGCAGGATCTCTTGAACGTGTTGCGCTGATCGGCGCATGAGGCAACCAAAGGCGGGCCAGTGATATGGGTTTGAGTTCAGCCCTCGCCAGTGCGATGAGCGGCCTGCGTGCCAACCAGGCCGCGCTCTCGATCGTCTCCTCGAACGTCGCGAATGCGCAGACGCCGGGTTACGTCGTCCAGACCCCGAACCAGATCGAGGTCACCACCGGCGAGTTCGGCTCGACGGCGATGACCACCGGCGTCAGCCGCCTGCTCGACACCTACGTGCAGAACCAGCTGCGGACCGAGACCGGCGGCAGCGGCTACGCCGATCAGATGGCCAACATCCTGAAGCAGCTTCAGAATGTCTATGGCACGCCCGGCAATTCCGGCACGCTCGAAAGCGCGCTGAACAAGTTCACCACGGCGCTTCAGGCGCTGTCGACCAGCTCGGGTTCGTCGTCGGCGCAGACCGTCGCGCTCGGGGCTGCGCAAGCGCTCGCGACGCAGCTCAACGTCACCACCAAGGGCATCCAGTCGCTGCGCTCCAACGTCGAGCAGGATCTCGGCAATTCGGCGCAGGCCGCCAATGCGGCCATGAAGCAGATCGCCGACATCAACACCAGGCTCCAGGGCCTGGGGGCCAACGATCCTTCGGCCGCAACGCTGATGGACCAGCGCGACCAGGCCATCAACACGCTGTCGAAATATGTCGACGTCCGCGTCACCACCGACAACTCGAACCAGGCCAATATCTACACCACGACCGGCATTCAGCTGGTCGGCGCCGGGCTCGCCTCGGAATTCTCCTTTGCTTCCGCCGGCGCGCTGTCGGCGACGTCGCTCTACAACATCGACCCGGCCAAGTCCGGCGTCGGCGCGTTCAACATCAAGCTGCCGAATGGATCGCAAGTCGACGTCGTCGCCAACAACGTGGTGTCGTCCGGTCAGATCGCGGCCGACCTGAAGCTGCGTGACGACATTCTGGTGCAGGCGCAAAACCAGATCGACCAGCTCGCCGCCACCATGGCGAGCGCGCTGTCCGACAAGACCACGGCGGGCAGCACGGTCTCCGGCCCGCCGGCCGGCTTCGATCTCGAGCTCGCCGGTGCGCTGCCGGGCAACACGGTCAACATCACCTATACGGACACGGCGACCAACACGCAGCGCCAGATCACGCTCGTCAACGTGACCGACCCCGCCGCGCTGCCGCTCCAGAACGCGACCAACGCCAACCCGATGCGGATCGGCGTCGACTTCGCCGGCGGCATGGGCGCGATCGCCTCTGCACTCAACACCGCGCTGCCGAGCGCGCATCTGTCGTTCTCCGCCGCCCCGTCGCCGGCGACAGCCACGACGCTGCGGGTGACCGACGACAACACCGGGCTTGCCAAGGTCGGTTCGGCCTCGACCACCAAGACGATCTCGTCGCTGACCTCGGGCAATCCGCAGCTGCCGCTGTTCACCGACGGCGGGCAGGCGCTATACACCGGCGCGATCACGGCGTCGGGCTCGCAGATGACCGGTCTTGCCGGGCGCATCGCCGTGAACACGCAACTGGTGACCGATCCCACCCGGATGTCGGTCTACAATACCTCGCCGGTGACGCCCGCAGGCGACACCACGCGTTCGGACTATCTCTATTCGCAGCTCACCAGTGCAGTGTTCTCCTACTCGCCGCAGAGCGGCCTCGGCTCGGCGAGCCAGCCCTTCACCGGCAGCGTCTCGAATTTTCTCCAGCAGTTCCTGAGCGTGCAGGCCAACGCCGCGACCCAGGCGACCCAGCTCCAGCAGGGCCAGAGCGTCGTGGTCTCGACGCTCCAGGCCAAGTTCGACTCGACCTCGAAGGTCAATTTGGACTCGGAGATGTCGAACCTGATCCAGCTTCAGAATGCCTATGCCGCCAACGCCCATGTCATGTCGGTGGTGCAGAGCATGATGAACACGTTGATCCAGGCTCAATTGTAACCAGTAACAGGGCTCTGAAAGATGTCGATCAGCAGCATCAACTACTCCTCGTCGATTCTCGGCGCGCAGATCCGCAACATCAATCAGCAGCTCACCGACCTCTCGACGCAGCTCTCGACGGGCAAGCTGTCGCAGAACTATGCCGGCATGGGCACCAACGAGGGCTTTGCGATCGCCGGGCGCGCGCAGCTCTCCAACATCGCCGCCTATACCGACACGATCACCAACGTCAACGTCAGCATCAACCTCGCCAATACCGCGCTGCAGTCGCTGACCAAGATTCGCAGCACGGTGCAGACCGGCTCGGCGTCGACCGCGCAGGACCTCAACGTCAACGGCCAGACGATTGCCCAGAACACCGCCGCCGCCCAGTTCGGCTCGATGATCGGTGTCCTCAACACGCAGACCGGCAGCCGCTATCTGTTCTCCGGAACGGCCGTCAACACCCAGTCGGTCGCCGATGCCGGCGACATCATCAACGGCACCACGACGCAGGCCGGCTTCAAGACCGTGATGGCGGAGCGCCAGGCCGCCGATCTCGGAGCCAACGGCATGGGGCGGCTGGTGCAGACGCAGCCGACGCCGAGCTCGGTGCAGGTCTCCGAGGACGTCGCCGGATCGCCGTTCGGGCTCAAGATCAAGGCGGTGTCCTCGACGCTGACCGGCGCGACCGTCACCGGCCCAGCCGGCTCGCCGGTGTCGTTCTCGGTCGACCTCAACGGCGTCAACCCGAACAACGGCGACAAGCTGAGCATCCAGTTCACGCTGCCGGACGGCACCACCGAGCAGATCGACCTGACCGCGTCCTCGGCGACGCCGACCCCGCTCGGCAGCTTCGCGATCGATGCGAGCACCCCGGTCAACCCCGACAACACTGCCGCGAACCTCAACACGGCGCTGAACACCGCGATTACCAAGCTCGCCAACACCTCGCTGGTGGCGGCGTCGGCAATCGTCGCCGGCGACAATTTCTTCAACACCGCGAGCTCGGCGAGCGGCACGCCCGTCAACAACCAGGCTGCAATACCCGCGCCGATCAGCGGCACGACGGCGCTGTCAGGCGCGAGCCCCTCGGACTCGATCTCGCCGGGCTTCGTCGCGGGCGACACCATCACCGTCAACGGCACCACGCTGACCTTCGTGGCTTCAGGGGCGACCGGCAACCAGCTCAACGTCACCGACAGTATCCAGGCGCTGATGAGCAAGATCGACCAGATCACGGGCACGTCGAAGCCCTCGACCATTCATGGCGGCGCGATCACTGTCAACACCGACGATGCGGCCAGCCTCAGCATCACGACCTCGAACACGGGTGCGCTGGGCGCGCTCGGCTTCGGCTCGACCCCGGTCACCGCCACCCAGCCGCCGCTGCGCGTCGGCTCCTCGCCGGCGAGCTCGGCCACCACGCTGGTGAACGGCTCGGCCAACACGGTGAAGTGGTATCTCGGCAATGACGGCCCCGGCTCGCCGCGGTCGACCGCGATGGCGCGGGTGGACGATGCGATCACGGTGCAGTACGGCGCCCAGGCGAACGAGGATGCGATCCGCCGGCAATTGCAGGCGATCGCGGTGTTCGGGACCTTCTCGACCTCGCCGACCGGGCAGTATTCGGGCGGGCAGGTCTCGGCGCTGAGCCTGCGCACGACCCAGGCGCTGACCCAGCAGCCGGGGCAGCAGCGCATCGAGGACATCCAGACCGACATCGCGATGGCCCAGAACACGATGAAGGACGCGAGCACGCGCCAGACCCAGGCCAAGGCGCAGCTCCAGACCATCATCGACCAGGCGGAATCGGCCTCGCCCGACCAGGTCGCCAGCGAGATCCTGGCGCTGCAGAACGCGCTGCAGGCGTCCTATCAGGTGACCTCGAACCTGGCGCAGCTCTCGCTGGTCAAGTTCCTGTAGGGCCGGCCGCGTTAAGACGCCGTTAACCATGCCTCTTTACCTCTTGGTGAGGATTGCAAGCGGGGGCGGAGCGGGCGATGTCGGACAGGATGCAGCTGGTGGTGGCGACGCCGTGCTTCGGCGGGCAGGTGTCGAGCATCTATGCGAGCTCGATCTTCGCGCTGCAGCGCGCCGTGCACGGCATGTCCAATCTCGAACTCAAGGTGCTCTTGCGCGACGGCGACGCGCTGATCACCCGGGCGCGGGCCAACCTTGTCGCGATGTTCCTGGATGATCCCAGGGCGACGCATTTCCTGTTCGTCGATGCCGATATCGGCTTCAAGGCGGAGCAGGTGTTCCGGCTGATCGAATGCGGCGCGGACGTCGTTGCCGGCTGCTATCCGATCAAGCGGGTCAATTGGGACAAGGCCGCGCGGGCGATCCAGTCGGGGCGGGCCGATGTGCCGGCCGCCTCGCTCGATTACGTGCTCGAGATCGAGGATCCCGACCGCATCGTCGTGGTCAACGGCTTCACCCGCGTGCGCTATGCCGGCACCGGCTTCCTGATGATCCGCCGCCACGTGCTGGAGGCGATGTGCCGCCACCCCGACTATGCCAATTTGCAGTTTTTCCGCGAGCATTCGCACGATACGTTGGCGGCGAGCCGGAACCGGTTCGCGCTGTTCGAATGCATGATCGATCCGGCGACCGGCACGTATCTTTCCGAGGACTTCGCCTTCTGCAAGCGCTGGACCGACATCGGCGGCGAGATCTGGGCCGATATCCAGAGCTCGCTCGACCATGTCGGGCCGTCGGTATTCTACGGCGACATTGCCTCGCAATTCGCGCCGGCGCCCGCAGCGACCGCCGACGCAGCGTGAGTGCTCCGGGATGAGTGGCGGCGCATCCCGTTTGTCGGAATCCGAGAGCGCGTCCGGCGGCGGCTCGCGCTACCGCCTGCGCGATCTCTTCACGCCTCTGGAGACGCTGCTCGCCTCCGGCGGCGATCCGCGGCTGACGCTCGACGCAGGCGATCGCGTCAACGCCTATGGCTGCACGGCCTCGCCGGAGCCGGAGGTCTGGGAGTTCGCCTCTTCGACCGCATCGACGATCTCGCAGGCGGCGTATGACCGTGCCGCGCTGGCCCGCGAAGAGCTGATGCACAAGTGCCTGTTCGACGAGGTCGAGGTCGCCTTCGATGCGCGCTGCGAGGATATGCGCGAGGAGCTGCGCGGCCATCTCCAGCTCTCGGCGCGCGTCGACGTGGTGTTCTCGCCCTCAGGCACGGACTCCCAGCTCCACGCCCTGTTCCTGGCGCGCACGATGCTCGGCGCGCCGCCGGTGACGATCGTGGTCGGCGCCGACCAGACCGGTAGCGGGACCGCCCATACCGCACGGGGACATCATTTCAGCGCCATGACGGCGAGCGGCCTTGCCGTTCGCAAGGACCGCCCGGTTGCCGGGCTCGCCGGCGCCAGTCTTGCGGTGCCACTGCGCGAGGCGGGGGCCGGGACGGCGATGCGCGCGGACGCCGACGAGGCGGTGCTGCATGCGGTCGAGGCCACGATCGCGCAAGGCGCGCCAGTGCTGCTCCAGATCATGGACTGCTCGAAGCTCGGATGGCGCGCGCCGAGCGCGGCCTGCCTCGATGAGATCGCGCGGCGTTGGCCGCGCCAGGTTCAGGTCGTCGTTGATGCCTGCCAGGCCCGGCTCGGCCGCCGCCGCCTGCGCTCCTATCTCGACCGCGGCTACATGGTGCTGATCACCGGCTCGAAATTCTTCGGAGGGCCGGCGTTCAGCGGTGCGCTGCTGGTGCCCAAGGGCCTCTCGCGCTCGCTCGATCGGGCTGAGGGGATTGCGCCCGGCATCCTCGACTATGCCGGACGTTGCGATTGGCCGATGGCCTGGACGGCGCTGCGTTCGCGCTTCGAACGCCGCCCGAACTTCGGTCAATGGCTGCGCTGGGAGGCGGCGCTCGCCGAAATCGGCAGCTACTACGCCGTCCCCGCCGCATTCCGCGCCGGGATGCTCGCCGAGCTTGCCGCCGGCATCGACAGCATGATCGCGTTGTCCGCCTCGCTTCGCCGTGTTCCAGCGGCGAGCAGCATGGCGGATACGGACGACGAGGAGTTCGCGCAACCCACCATTTTTCCGTTCGCGCTGCTGCGCGACGGCAAGCCGGTCACGATCGCCGAAACCGCGGCCGTTCACCGCGCGCTGGCGCGCGACTTCAGTGAAGAGATCAGCGGCAGCGCGGCGGATCGGGATGTCGCCGCACAGCGCTGCCTGGTTGGCCAGCCGGTCCGGCTGGAGCGGCAGGACGAGACGCCGCAGGCGGTGCTGCGTCTCTGCATCGGCGCACGGCTCGTGACGGAGGCCTGGTCGGCGGACAGGGCGGCGGCGCGACGCAACGTGCAGCAGGTTCTCGACCGCATTGCCCATGTTCTCGTGAAGACCGAGCTGCTGCTCGCCCGTGGCACAGCCGCGGCCGTGCCGGTCAAGACAGCTTTCGAGGTGTGAGATGCAGCATCCGGTTTCCGCGCCGATCGGCTTGAGCCCGGCGAATTTTGCCGACCGCATCGGCTTTGCGCAGCTGACGCGCCGCGCCTTCGAGGGCGTCGATCTGCATCCGTTGCGCGACCAGCTGGTGGCGCGGATCGCGGCCGGGACGGCGCTGGCGGGCGAGGGACTGGATCTGTCGTTGATCACCCAGCTCCTCGGCGACAAGGATCAGGGGCTGGCGATCCAGTCGGAGGTATTGAACTTCCATCAATTGTTCCGAACGCCGAGCCCGGCGCCGAAGCCGGGCCTGCGCCTGCTCGCGCTTGCAGCGGACATCGACATGGGCGGCAACACGCCGATCGATTTCCTGCTCGAAGGCTCCGACGTCGAGCTGTTGACGCTCTACGTGGTCAAGGGTGCCGGCCTGCCGGAAACCTTGCCCGAGCACGACGTCGCCATCGTGGTCGCCTCGGATTCCGAGGAATGCCGCGAGGCGCTCGCTTTGATCGAGAAAGCCGCGCCGCACTGGCCGCGGCCGTTGCTCAACCGTCCCGATCGCATCGGTAATCTCGATCGCGACAAGCTGCACCTTTTGCTGGCCGGCGTGCCGGGCCTGGACATTCCCGCCACCATCCACGCGACGCGCGCGCAATTGTCCGATCTTTCGCAAGGGCAGATTGGCTGCGGCGACATCGCAAGTGAACTGCGCTTTCCGCTCATCGCGCGGCCGCGCGGCTCGCATGCGGGCGTCGGGCTTGCGAAGCTCGACGACGCGGCGGCGCTCGCGTCCTATCTTGCCGAGCGTGGCGAACAGGATTTCTTCGTCGCGCGTTTCGTCGACTACGTGAATGCTGACGGACTCTACCGCAAATACCGCCTCGCCATGGTCGACGGCAGGCCTTACGCCTGTCACATGGCGATCGCCGACCGCTGGGACATCTGGTATCTCAACGCCTACATGGCGTTCAGCGAGGAGAAGCGGGCGGAGGAAGCCGTCTTCATGCGCGACTTCGACACCGCCTTTGCCGCGCGCCATGAGCGCGCGCTCGACGAGATGAGCAGGCGCGTCGGCCTCGATTACTTCATCGTCGATTGTGCCGAGAACGACAAGGGCGAGCTCCTGGTGTTCGAGGCCGACAACACGGCCGTCGTGCACAACATGGATTCGCCTGATGTGTTTCCCTACAAGCCGCCGCAGATGCGCAAGATCTTTGCCGCGTTCACGGCGATGCTGTCGCGGCACGCAAAGACCGGCAGGGAGAGCGCGGCATGAACGAGATCATCCGCGACACGCAAAGCTCCCTCACGGGCAGTTCGCTCGATCCGCAGGACTGGAGCGAATTTCGCGCGCTCGCCCATCGCATGCTGGACGAGACGATCGACGGCATCGCCAACGTTCGGGCACGCCCGGTCTGGCGGCCAATTCCCGACGAGGCTCGCGCAGCATTCAGGACCGACGTGCCGCGCGAGGCGAGCGACCTCGCCGAGGTCTATCGCGAGTTCACCGAGCACGTCGCGCCCTATGCGACCGGCAACGTTCATCCCGGCTTCATGGGCTGGGTGCATGGCGGCGGCACGGCGGTGGGCATGCTGGCGGACATGCTCGCGGCGGGCCTCAACGCCAATCTCGGCGGACGCGACCACATGCCGATCGAGGTCGAGCGACAGATTGTCGAATGGATGCGCCGCCTGTTCGCGTTTCCCGACGGCGCGAGCGGCATCTTCGTCACGGGCACCTCGATGGCCAATCTGATGGCGGTGCTGGTGGCGCGCACGGCTGCGCTCGGCACGTCGGCGCGCCAGCACGGCATTGGCAATGACGGCGCGCTGCTCACGGCCTATACGTCGCAGGCTGCGCATGGCTGCGTGTCGAGGGCGATGGACATTGCCGGGTTCGGCACCGATGCACTGCGCAAGATCGGCTTCGATACCGATCATCGCATCGACGTCGCCGCGCTACGCACGCAGATCGCCGTCGATCGCGAGATCGGCTTCAAGCCGTTCCTGGTTGTCGCCTCCGCCGGCACCGTCGATATCGGTGCGGTCGACGATCTCAGGGCGATTGCCGAGCTGTGCCGCGAGGAAGGCATCTGGTTTCACGTCGACGGCGCCTTCGGCGCGCTCGCGATCCTGTCGCCCGAGCTGGCGCCGATGCTCGGCGGCATCGAGCTTGCGGATTCCATTGCGCTCGACTTCCACAAATGGGGACAGGTGCCCTACGACGCAGGCTTCCTGCTGGTGCGCGACGGCGAGCAGCATCGGCAGGCCTTTGCGCAGCCGGCGGCCTATCTGCGCCGCGAGGCGAGGGGACTCGCAGCGGGTGCGGTCTGGCCCTGCGATCTCGGCCCCGATCTGTCGCGCGGCTTTCGCGCATTGAAGACGTGGTTCACGCTGAAGACGTTCGGTATCGATCGGATCGGCGCAGCGATCGCGCGCAGCTGCGCGCTGGCGAAATATCTGGAGGCGCGCGTGCTGGCCGAACCTCGCCTCGAATTGTTGGCGCCGGTCAATCTCAACATCGTCTGCTTCCGCTACCGCGCCGATGATGCGGTCAATCGCGAGATCGTCGCCGACATCCAGGAGGCCGGCATCGCCGCGCCGTCGAGCACGACGCTCGAGGGCAGGTTTGCGATCCGGGCTGCGATCGTCAACCATCGCACCGAGGCGACGGACATCGATGCGCTGGTCTCGGCCGTGCTGGAGTTCGGTGGACGGCGCTGCGGCAACGAACTGGTCGAGGTCGAGGCGCCGCCGCTCGCGGCGCAATGACATCCGTGCCTGGCTGAAACGGCAACGGCCCCGGAGATGATCCGGGGCCGTTGCCGTTCCAAGAAGGCTCGTTGGCGCGGCGTGGCGATGCGAACGCGCCCGGTCAGGCGGCGGAGCTCACGTCGTCCTTGGCCGCTTCCGTCTTGGGATGGGTGGCTTCGAATTGGCTCCGCAGCTTCTCTTCATAGGCAATGAGCTTGCGGGCGTCCTTGAGCGCCCGGTACAGGTCGCCGTTCAGGATGTTGTTGTTGATGCCCTCGATGATGGGCCAGGCGCTCGGCACCGCGGTGACGATATCGCGCACTAGGTTGAAATAGGTGCCGTGCTGGGTCTGCGGATCCGGCGAGATGTACATGAGCTGGACCGCCAGATAGACGAGCTTGGCTGGCGTATCCGCGGTCTCCGGCGTGAGGATGTCACGCTCGCGCAGGATCGGCACGTTGTCACCGTCGATCAAGAGCCGCGCACGCTGGTCCGTGTTGGTAATCACGCAATTGCCGACGATGATGCGTTCGTGCGGTCTGAGCTCGACCTTGAGGGCCATTGCCTGTTCTCCATCAACGCTTTCGTAACCGAGCGTTCGTTGCGGCTCACCAAGGTCCGATTCTCGCTCGGAATGAGTTAACGAGTTGTAAATTCCGTGAATCTACTCGGAAAAGATCAATGTTTTCAACGTCGCGTTGGTCTGGCGATGCGGCGATGCGCGCAGCTTCCGTGCCCGAATCACGCGCAGCCGGGCAAAAGCGCGGGTTTCATTTCATGTTTCGTTAGAGGACTCGGCGCCACCGTCCGCCGTCGCTGGATCAATCGCGATCCAAGCAGACGTGTAACAGTAGCGTCGCTTACCAGAAAGGTAACAGAGTCATGTCAGGCATCGTCCTCTCCGCATCGGTTCGTCAGAACCTGCTCTCCCTCCAGTCCACCGCTGATCTTCTCGCCACCACGCAGAACCGTCTGTCGACCGGCAAGAGCGTCAACTCGGCCCTGGACAATCCCACCAACTTCTTCACCGCACAGTCGCTCGACAACCGCGCCAGCGACATCAACAACCTGCTCGACGGCATCGCCAACGGCGTGCAGGTGCTGCAGGCCGCCAACACCGGCATCACCTCGCTGCAGAAGCTGATCGACAGCGCCAAGTCGATCGCCAACCAGGCGCTGCAGACCACGGTCGGTTACTCCACCAAGTCGAACGTCTCCGCCACCATCTCCGGTGCGACGGCGGCCGACCTGCGCGGCACGACCTCCTATGCCAGCGCGACCGCGAACAGCAACGTCGTGTATAGCGGCGCTGCCGGCGGCACCACCGCGGCCAGCGGCACCACCACGCTCGGCGCCACCATCGGCACCTTCACGGGCACCGCGGGAACGGCCGGCGACGGCACCACCGCCCTGACCGGCACCATCACCCTGATCGCCACCAACGGCACCACCGCCACCGGCCTGCTCGGCAATGCCCAGCCCGCCGACGGCGACACGCTGACGGTGAACGGCAAGACCATCACCTTCCGCAGCGGCGCTGCTCCGGCCTCGACCGCGGTTCCGACTGGCTCGGGCGTCAGCGGCAACCTCGTCACCGACGGCAGCGGCAACACCACGGTCTATCTCGGCACCGCCGGCACCCCGGCTGCGACCGTCGCGGATCTGTTGACCGCGGTCGATCTGGCCAGCGGCGTCAAGACGGCATCCATCACCTCGGGTGCAGCGACGCTCGCGACCAGCGCCAACCAGACCGCGTCCAGCGTTGCTGCAGGCGCCGTCACGCTGAAGAGCTCGACGGGTGCGGATCTGAGCGTCACCGGCAAGGCCGACCTGCTCAAGGCGCTCGGCCTGACCACGTCGGTGGGCGGCGGCAACGCCACCGTGAGCGTCAACCGGACCACGAGCTCGGCCTCGCTCGGTGCGACGATCACGGACGGCTCGACGCTGAACGTCAACGGTAAGGTCATCACGTTCAAGAATGCGCCGATCCCGGGCTCGACCGGTGCTCCCAGCATTCCGACCGGCTTCGGTGCCAGCGGTAACGTCCTCACCGACGGCGCCGGCAACTCGACGGTCTATCTGCAGGGCGGCACGGTCAACGACGTGCTGAAGGCGATCGACCTCGCCACCGGCGTGCAGACCGCGACGATCGCTGCCAACGGCACCGCGACCCTTGCGACGGCCAGCGGCCAGACCAACTCGTCGATCAACGCCTCGGGCCAGCTCAAGATCTCGACCGGCGTCAATGCCGACCTGTCGGTGACCGGCACGGGCAACGCGCTGAACGCGCTTGGCCTCGCCGGCAACACCGGGACTGCGACCGCCTTTACCGCGGCCCGCACCTCCGGCATCGGCGGCATCGCCGGCAAGACCTTGACCTTCACCTCCTTCAACGGGGGCACTGCGGTCGACGTCACCTTCGGCGACGGCACCAACGGCACGGTCAAGACGCTCGATCAGCTCAACTCGAAGCTGCAGGCCAACAACCTGTCCGCGACGATCGACGCCAACGGCCTGCTGACGATCTCGACCACCAACGACTACGCGTCCTCGACCATCGGTTCGAGCGCCGCGGGTGGTTCGATCGGCGGCACGTTGACGACGGCGCTGACCTTCTCGACGGCTTCCACCCCCGTCCAGGATACTGTTGCCCAGACGGCTCGCGCCAACCTGGTCAACCAGTTCAACAACATCCTGAACCAGATCGACACCACGGCGCAGGACTCCTCGTTCAACGGCGTCAACCTGCTGAATGGTGACCAGCTCAAGCTGGTGTTCGACGAGACCGGCAAGTCGAACCTCAGCATCACCGGCGTGACCTACAACTCCAAGGGTCTCGGCCTCGCCTCGCTGACCAGCGGTGTCGACTTCATCGACAACGCTGCCACCAACAAGGTGCTGACCAACCTCAACGCCGCCTCGAGCACGCTGCGCTCGCAGGCCTCGAGCCTCGGCTCGAACCTCTCGGTGGTGCAGGTCCGTCAGGACTTCAACAAGAGCCTGATCAACGTGCTGCAGACCGGCTCGGCCAACCTGACGCTGGCCGACACCAACGTCGAGGCCGCCAACAGCCAGGCGCTGTCGACCCGCCAGTCGATCGCGGTCTCCGCGCTGTCGCTGGCGAACCAGTCGCAGCAGAGCGTGCTCCAGCTGCTCCGCTAACAAGCGGACGGCATCGCAAGCAGGATCCGGCGGCGGGGCTTCGGCCCCGCCGCTTTCTTTTTGCTCGCGGCATCATTGCGCCGCTTGCGAACCGCAGTGATGCATTCGAGTGTAGCCAATTGCTCACTCTCAGTTATGGTTGACAAGTCGCAAATGCGCGTCGCTGCGCCAAAAAGCATCGTCCTATCATCACGATATTGGTGAGCAAGATCCGGCTCCGAACGCGCGTATGGTGAATCCGCGCGAGGACTGGCGCGACACGCTTCATGCTTTGTTAGCCCTCAACGTTCACCGTCCCGGGCATCGATTAATCCTAATCGAAGTTTGTTGCGTTGCGTACCAGAAGGGTAACACACAATGTCCGGTATCGTTCTCTCCTCGTCGGTTCGTCAGAACCTGCTCTCCCTCCAGTCCACCGCCGATCTTCTCGCCACCACACAAAGCCGTCTGTCGACCGGCAAGAGCGTCAACTCGGCCCTGGACAATCCCACCAACTTCTTCACCGCACAGTCGCTCGACAACCGCGCCAGCGACATCAACAACCTGCTCGACGGCATCGCCAACGGCGTGCAGGTGCTGCAGGCTGCCAACACCGGCATCACCTCGCTGCAGAAGCTGATCGACAGCGCCAAGTCGATCGCCAACCAGGCGCTGCAGACCACGGTCGGTTACTCCACCAAGTCGAACGTCTCCACCACCATCTCCGGTGCGACGGCGGCCGACCTGCGCGGCACGACCTCCTATGCCAGCGCGACCGCGAACAGCAACGTCGTGTATAGCGGCGCTGCGGGCGGCACCACCGCGGCCAGCGGCACCTCCACGCTCGGCGCCACCATCGGCACCTTCACGGGCACCGCGGGAACGGCCGGCGACGGCACCACCGCCCTGACCGGCACCATCACCCTGATCGCCACCAACGGCACCACCGCCACCGGCCTGCTCGGCAATGCCCAGCCCGCCGACGGCGACACGCTGACGGTGAACGGCAAGACCATCACCTTCCGCAGCGGTGCTGCTCCGGCCTCGACCGCCGTTCCGACCGGCTCGGGCGTCAGCGGCAACCTCGTCACCGACGGCAGCGGCAACACCACGGTCTATCTCGGCACCGCCGGCACCCCGGCTGCGACCGTCGCGGATCTGTTGACCGCGGTCGACCTGGCCAGCGGCGTCAAGACGGCATCCATCACCTCGGGTGCAGCGACGCTCGCGACCAGCTTCAACCAGACCGCGTCCAGCGTTGCTGCTGGCGCCGTCACGCTGAAGAGCTCGACGGGTGCGGATCTGAGCGTCACCGGCAAGGCCGACCTGCTCAAGGCGCTCGGCCTGAGCACGTCGGTGGGCGGCGGCAACGCGACCGTGAATGTCAACCGGACCACGAGCTCGGCCTCGCTCGGTGCGACGATCACGGACGGTTCGACGCTGAACGTCAACGGTAAAGTCATCTCGTTCAAGAATGCGCCGATCCCGGGCTCGACCGGTGCTCCGAGCATTCCGACCGGCTTCGGTGCCAGCGGCAACGTCCTCACCGACGGCGCCGGCAACTCGACGGTCTATCTGCAGGGCGGCACGGTCAACGACGTGCTGAAGGCGATCGACCTCGCCACCGGCGTGCAGACCGCGACGATCGCTGCCAACGGCACCGCGACCCTTGCGACGGCCAGCGGCCAGACCAACTCGTCGATCAACGCCTCGGGCCAGCTCAAGATCTCGACCGGCGTCAATGCCGACCTGTCGGTGACCGGCACGGGCAACGCGCTGAACGCGCTTGGCCTCGCCGGCAACACCGGGACTGCGACCGCCTTCACCGCGGCCCGCACCTCCGGGATCGGCGGCATCAGCGGCAAGACCTTGACTTTCACCTCCTTCAACGCCGGCACCGCGGTCGACGTCACCTTCGGCGACGGCACCAACGGCACGGTCAAGACGCTCGATCAGCTCAACTCGAAGCTGCAGGCCAACAACCTGTCCGCGACGATCGACGCCAACGGCCTGCTGACGATCTCGACCACCAACGACTACGCGTCCTCGACCATCGGTTCGAGCGCCGCGGGTGGTTCGATCGGCGGCACGCTGACGACGTCGCTGACCTTCTCGACGGCTTCCACCCCCGTCCAGGATACTGTTGCCCAGACCTCGCGTGCCAACCTGGTCAACCAGTTCAACAACATCCTCCAGCAGATCGACTCGACCGCCCAGGACTCCTCGTTCAACGGCGTCAACCTGCTGAATGGTGACCAGCTCAAGCTGGTGTTCGACGAGACTGCAAAGTCGAGCCTGAGCATCACCGGCGTGACCTACAACTCCAAGGGTCTGGGCCTTGCTGCGCTGACCAGCGGTATCGACTTCATCGACAACGCTGCCACCAACAAGGTGCTGACCAACCTGAACTCGGCGTCGAGCACGCTGCGCTCGCAGGCCTCGGCTCTGGGTTCGAACCTGACGATCGTGCAGGTCCGTCAGGACTTCAACAAGAACCTGATCAACGTGCTGCAGACCGGCTCGTCCAACCTGACGCTGGCCGACACCAACGTCGAGGCGGCCAACAGCCAGGCGCTGTCGACCCGCCAGTCGATCGCGGTCTCCGCGCTGTCGCTGGCGAACCAGTCGCAACAGAGCGTGCTCCAGCTGCTCCGCTAACAAGCGGACGGCATCGCAAGCAGGATCCGGCGGCGGGGCTTCGGCCCCGCCGCTTTCTTTTTGCTCGCGGCCTGGAGATGCTCCGGAGAGCAGGCGGATGCTCGAAAAAGTAACCAGCGGTTATGGTTAATGGAGCGTAAGCACCGGGAATCGCCAATGATTTCAGATGGATTGCGATCCGTCTCCACACCCTTCCGCCGGCTTATGGTGAATCGGCGCTTATGCAGGCCGCACGGGCTTCACCCTTTGTTAGCCATGTCACGGCACGCTGGCCCCGTCACTCGATCCAGAAGCGATCGAACGAAGACGCGTAAGCCAGAAGGGTAAGAGTCATGTCCGGTATCGTTCTCTCTGCGTCGGTTCGTCAGAACCTGCTCTCTCTCCAGTCCACCGCCGATCTTCTCGCCACCACACAGAACCGTCTGTCGACCGGCAAGAGCGTCAACTCGGCCCTGGACAATCCCACCAACTTCTTCACCGCACAGTCGCTCGACAACCGCGCCAGCGACATCAACAACCTGCTCGACGGCATCGCCAACGGCGTGCAGGTGTTGCAGGCCGCCAACACCGGCCTGACCTCGTTGCAGAAGCTGATCGACAGCGCCAAGTCGATCGCCAACCAGGCGCTGCAGACCACCGTCGGCTACTCCGTCAAGTCGAACGTCTCGACCACGATCTCCGGCGCGACCGCGGCTGACCTGCGCGGCACGACGAGCTTCGCCAGCGCAACCGCGAGCAGCAACGTGCTCTACAACGGCACGGCCGGCGGCACGACGGCCGCGAACGGCACCACTACGCTTGGCGCCACCATCGGCGCGTTCACGGGCACCGCGGGGACGGCCGGCGACGGCACCACCGCCCTGACCGGCACCATCACCCTGATCGCCACCAACGGCACCACCGCCACGGGCCTCATCGGCAATGCCCAGCCCGCCGACGGCGACACGCTGACGGTGAACGGCAAGACCATCACCTTCCGCAGCGGCGCTGCTCCGGCCTCGACCGCCGTTCCGTCCGGCTCGGGCGTCAGCGGCAACCTCGTCACCGACGGCAACGGCAACACCACCGTCTATCTCGGCACCGCCGGCACCCCGGCTGCCACCGTCGCCGATCTGTTGACAGCGGTCGACCTCGCCAGCGGCGTCAAGACAGTATCCATCAGCACCGGTGCCGCGACGATCGCGACCAGCTTCAACCAGACCGCTTCCAGCGTTGCTGCGGGCGCCGTCACGCTGAGGAGCTCGACGGGTGCGGATCTGAGCGTCACCGGCAAGGCCGACCTGCTCAAGGCGCTCGGTCTGAGCGGATCGGTGGGCGGCGGCAACGCCACCGTCAACGTCAACCGTACCACGAGCTCGGCCTCGCTGGGCGCAGCCCTCACAGACGGCTCGACGCTGAACGTCAACGGTCACATCATCACGTTCAAGAACGCGCCGATCCCGGGCTCGACCGGTGCTCCCAGCATTCCGACCGGCTTCGGTGCCAACGGTAACGTCCTCACCGACGGCAACGGCAACTCGACGGTCTATCTGCAGGGCGGCACGGTCAACGACGTGCTGAAGGCGATCGACCTCGCCACCGGCGTGCAGACCGCGACGATCGCTGCCAACGGCACCGCGACGCTCGCAACCGCGACAGGCCAGTCGAACTCGACGATCAACACGTCAGGCCAGCTCAAGATCTCGACCGGCATCAATGCCGACCTGTCGATCACCGGCACCGGCAATGCGCTCAACGTGTTCGGTCTCGCCGGCAACACCGGCAATGCGACTGCCTTCACGGCGGCGCGCACCTCCGGCATCGGCGGCATCGCCGGCAAGACCTTGACCTTCACCTCCTTCAACGGCGGCACGGCGGTCGACGTCACCTTCGGCGACGGCACCAACGGCACGGTCAAGACGCTCGATCAGCTCAACACCAAGCTGCAGGCCAACAACCTGTCCGCGACGATCGATGCCAACGGCCTGCTGACCATCACCGCGTCCAACGACTACGCCTCCTCGACACTCGGCTCGACCGTGGCGGGCGGCGTGATCGGCGGCACGCTGACCTCGGCACTGACCTTCTCGACGGCTTCCACCCCCGTCCAGGATGCGGTTGCCCAGACCTCGCGTGCCAACCTGGTGTCCCAGTACAACAACATCCTGAACCAGATCGACACGACGGCGCAGGACTCCTCGTTCAACGGCGTCAACCTGCTGAATGGCGACCAGCTCAAGCTGGTGTTCGACGAGACCGGCAAGTCGAGCCTGAACATCACCGGCGTGACCTATAATTCCAAGGGTCTCGGCCTCGCCTCGCTGACCGTCGGCGTCGACTTCATCGACAACGCCGCCGCCAACCGGGTGCTGACCAACCTCAACGCCGCCTCGAGCACGCTGCGCTCGGAAGCCTCGAGCCTCGGCTCGAACCTCTCGGTGGTGCAGATCCGTCAGGACTTCAACAAGAACCTGATCAACGTGCTGCAGACCGGCTCGTCCAACCTCACTTTGGCGGATACGAACGTCGAGGCGGCCAACAGCCAGGCGCTGTCGACCCGCCAGTCGATCGCGGTCTCCGCGCTGTCGCTGGCCAACCAGTCGCAGCAGAGCGTGCTGCAGCTGCTCCGCTAGTAAACAACTGAAATCACTAAACTAAATTGAGTGGCGGGGTCCTTTGCCCCGCCGCTCTTTTTTGCGTCGGGGGACGGGCAGGACGTTCATGAGCCATTAACCGTATCCCTTAAACCGGCGTTAACCATACTTTAAAGGACACCCCCTAGAACTGGATAAAAGCCCCGCTTTGCAGACCGCGTGGCCGATTCGTATCCGGTTCAAGAGGAAGACTCGCCAATGTCCAACATCGTTCTCTCGGCGTCCGTTCGCCAGAACCTGTTGTCGCTGCAGTCGACGGCCGACTTGCTGGCCACGACGCAGGAGCGGCTGGCGACCGGCAAGAAGGTCAACACGGCACTCGACAATCCCACCAACTTCTTCACGGCACAGGGGTTGGACAACCGGGCGAGCGACATCAGCAACCTGCTCGACGGCATCAATAACGGTGTGCAGGTGCTGCAAGCCGCCAACACCGGCATCACCTCGCTGCAAAAGCTGATCGACAGCGCCAAGTCGATCGCCAACCAGGCGCTGCAGACCACGGTCGGCTACTCCACCAAGTCGAACGTCTCCACCACCATTCCCGGTGCGACGCCGGCCGACCTGCGCGGGACGACCTCCTACGCGAGCGCGACCGCCAAGAGCAACGTGCTCTACACCGGCGCGGCCGGCGGCGTGACCCCGGTTACGGGAACCGCCGCACTGGGCGCCTCGCTGGGCTCGAGCGCCGGCACATTCACCGGCACGGCCGCGCTCGCCGCCGACGGCACCACCGCGCTGTCCGGCACTGCCACGCTGGTCGGCACCACCGCGTCCACCACCTTCGGCGCCGCGCCCGCCGACGGCGACACCATCACGGTGAACGGCAAGACCATCACCTTCCGCACCGGCGTCGCTCCTAACACGCAGCCGACCGGCTGGGGCCTCGACGCCAGCGGCCACATCGCCACCGACGGCAACGGCAACTCGATCGTCTACGAGGGGACGCCGGCTGCGCCCGGCGCGACCATCAACGACGTCCTCACCGCGATCGACCTCGCCAGCGGCGTCAAGGCCGCAACCATCAGCGCAGGCGCGGCGACCATCGCGACGAGCGGCGCGACGGTCGGTACCATCCAGACGCCATCCTCCATCACGGCGGGCGCGGTCACGCTGAAGAGTTCGACCGGCGCTGATCTGAACGTGACGGGCAAGGCCGACTTCCTCAAGGCGCTCGGTCTGACATCCGCGACCGGCGCGGGCAATGCGAACGTGACCGCGAACCGCTCGACCACGTCGGGTTCGCTCGGCACGCTCGTCCAGGACGGCTCGACGCTCAACATCAACGGCCGCACCGTTACCTTCAAGAACGCGCAGACGCCGCAATCGGCAGCGAGCGTGGCCACCGGCTTCGGCGTCAGCGGCAACATCGTCACGGACGGTAACGGCAACTCGACGGTCTACATCCAGAGTGCAACGCTGACCGACCTGCTCAACGCCGTCGACCTTGCCACAGGCGTCAAGACCGCCAGCATCTTCACCGGGACGGCGACGCTGTCGACCACTGCGGGCCAGATCCCGTCTTCGGTCAACAGCAGCGGGCAGCTCGCGCTCTCCACCGGCGTCAATTCCGATCTCTCGATCACCGGCACCGGCAACGCCCTCAGTGCCTTCGGTCTCAGCGGCAACACCGGGACGGCGACCGCCTTCACCGCGGCCCGCACCTCCGGCGTCGGCGGCATCGCCGGCAAGACGCTGACCTTCACCTCCTTCAACGGCGGCACGCCGGTCAGCGTCACCTTCGGCGACGGCACCAACGGCACCGTCAAGACGCTGGACCAGCTCAACGCGCAGCTGCAGGCCAACCACCTGACGGCGACGATCGATGCCAACGGCGTGCTCACGGTGACCACCGTCAACGAATACGCCTCCTCGACGCTGGGCTCGACGACCGCGGGCGGCGCCGTCGGCGGCACGATCACCGGCGTCCTGGCCTTCACCACCGCGCAGCCGCCGGTCCAGGATCCCGTGGCGCAGACCGCACGCTCCAACCTGGTCAACCAGTTCAACAACATCCTGGCCCAGATCGACACGACCTCGCAGGACTCGTCCTTCAACGGCGTCAACCTGCTCAACGGCGACACGCTGAAGCTCGTGTTCAACGAGACCGGCAGCTCGACGCTGAGCATCAACGGCGTGGTGTTCAACGCCGCCGGTCTCGGCCTCAGCAATCTCGTCAACGGCGTCGACTTCATCGACAACGGCGCCACCAACAAGGTGCTGGCTAGCCTGAATGCGGCCTCGAGCACGCTGCGCTCGCAAGGCTCGACCCTCGGTTCGAATCTGTCGATCGTGCAGGTGCGCCAGGACTTCTCCAAGAACCTGATCAACGTGCTGCAGACCGGCTCGGCCAACCTGACGCTCGCCGACACCAACGAGGAAGCGGCGAACAGCCAGGCGCTGTCGACCCGCCAGTCGATCGCGGTCTCCGCGCTGTCGCTAGCCAACCAGTCGCAGCAGAGCGTGCTGCAGCTCCTCCGCTAATTCGCACGCGCAGCGTAACGATTCGAATTTTCGCGGCGGAGCCAAGGCTCCGCCGTTCTTTTTGAGGGAGATCGCTAAGACAAGATTAGCCGAGATCGCCGCGCATCACGGCAAGCGAGTTTACATCGTGCGTGCGTGCATCTAGCGTTGTGGTGAAGAAGAACTCCGCGCCCCGTAATTGTCCGGAGTGCTTCCAAAGCACACACGTAAGCAAATCTTAAGCGGTGCTGCCTAGGGTTGGGAAAGAAATCCTTAAGCGCGTACAACGCGCTAGGTAACCTCCAGGGTGTGATTGATGTCGAATTCCGCTGCCTCGGCCTATGCGCGTGTTGCAACCACCACCGCATCTCCTCGCGACATCGAGGCGCAGACCCTGCTCAAGGCCGCCAACAAGCTCCAGGACGCGGTGAACAACGCCGATCCGCTCAGCGAGCAGACCATGCAGGCCCTGATGTTCAACCGCAAGCTCTGGACCATCTTCCTGAGCGAGGCGATGCGCGACACCAATCCGCAGCCTATCGACGTCCGGCAGAAGATCGCCAACATCAGCGTGTTCGTGTTGAGTCAGACCGCCGCGCTGCAGATGAGCCCGCAGTTCGATCACTTCCGTCCGCTGATCGAGATCAATCGCAATATCGCTGCGGGCCTGTCCGGCCGCCCGTGACGGGAGCCGTCGCGGCCGAGCATACGTGGCCGCACCAAATTCACGCTAATGATTTTTGACGAAGATGGTGCGCCGCGACGACAAGCGCGGCCGGCTCGCCCTATGTCGATCCAGCCATTGCGACGATCGAGACCCGATGATCAGGCGCTGACGTCCGTGCTGAGCGGACGTGACGGCTCGGTCTTCATGTCCAGGGCATGGAAATAGGCGCGCCGGCGCAGCATCGCCTCGTCCGGGAACTGGTTCACCACCGCGTCGGTCTTCTCGTTGACAACCTGAAAGACAAAGGACGCAGCCGCCTGATCGAACACGACCTGGCGCGAGACGTTCTCGTGGTTCGGCAAGTCATTGCGGATGGGCGCGCTGGTATCGGCCGCGGCGACCGTCTGGCTCAGCGGAAGATCGGTTCGCACGGCCTCGTTCGCCGCCGCATTGGACGTCGTCACGATCTGAACGGGGGCCGGGATCCCCACCGGCCTGATGCTGAAATCTGTACTCATGGCAGCCTCCTGGTTGCCTTACGTGAGTCAAATCCCAACCCCTCTAATAGCGCAACCATGGATCACCAGGTTTGAAGACCTGGTAAGGAAACGTGCCTAACCGCGCGACGATATCGCCGCGCAATCTTTCGTAAAATTGTCGCTTGTTTCCGCCCGCTCAGAGCGATCGACTGACCGCTAGCGGGCTGATGTGGCGCGGGCCTGGGGCTGCGCGGCGCCCTGCGGCCGTATAAGTGTTCGGCACGTTGCGCTTCTGGATCTCGGCATTGACGCCGCGCACGACGCTCTCGGAGACCGCGTGCGCGGTCGCGAGCACGGTGAGATTGACCTGGAGCATCGCGCGAAACGCGTCATGGTGCCGATGCAAGGTCGAGAGCAGTTCCGGCGCGGATTTCGCGAGCTGGGCCTGGTTCGCCTTCAACTGGCCGACCGCGCCGACATAGTTGCGCGACAATTCCTGCTTCTTGCTTTCCAGCGTCATCGCCTCGCGGACCTTGCCGGCGCGGACGAGCTCGGTCTCGCGCTCGATCAGTGCGAGCAGGGCGCTCATCGCATCCATCAGACCTTCGGCGAGCTTGCGCGCTTCGGCGCTGCCGGGCGCGGTGTTCGGACGCTGGGTTTGCATCGGCTGACGTGAGGCGTTGAATTGGTTCATCTCGTTTGACCTTATGCCGTGCGGATCGTTCTCGCCTGCTGCAGGATCAGGGTACGGTAGACGTCGCTGGCGACGCCGACGCCGCCGGCCTGGGCGAAGTTCTTGGAATATTGCTCGGTCAGCATCGAGCGCCACACGCCGGTGCCGGGCGTGTCGCCGAACGGGCCTTCGCCCTTCAGCCCGGAGGTCATCTGCGCGAACATGCTGTTGAGGAACATCGCCTCGAAATCGGTGGCCGTCTTCTGCGCCTTTGCCTGTTGCTGCGGCGAGACCTTCTGAAGCGCGGCGGCGAGCTCGAAATCGGGGCGGCCGTTGCGGCTCTCGACCGAGAACGCCGAAGAGGTGGCGACGCGCGGCGTATTGATGGCGCTGGCTTGCATCACATCACCTCGATGTCGGCTTCGATGGCGCCGGCGGCCTTGATCGCCTGGAGGATGCTGATCATGTCGCGCGGCCCGATGCCGAGGCCGTTGAGGCCGTCGACGAGCTGCTGGAGCGAGACGCCGTCCTTGACGAGCGCCAGCTTCTTGCCGTCTTCGCTGACGGTGACGCTGCTGCGCGGCGCGACCACGGTGCGGCCGCGCGACAGCGGGTTGGGCTGGCTGACCTGCGGGCTCTCCGAGATCGTGACGGTGAGGTTGCCTTGCGCCACCGCGACGGTGGCGACGCGGACGTCACGCCCCATCACGATGATGCCGCTCCGTTCGTCGATGATGATCTTGGCGGCGAGATCGGGGTCGACCTGTAGCTGCTCGATCTCGGTGAGGAATGCGACGACGTTGCCCTTGAATTCCGGCGGCACCGACAGCTGCACGGTCGAGGGATCGATCGGCTCGGCGGTCTTGACGCCGAGATAGTCGTTGATCGCAGCCGCGATGCGCTTGGCGGTGGTGAAGTCGGGGTTGCGCAGCGCCAGGCGGACGTTCGGCAGCCGGTTGAGCGCGAACTCGATCTCGCGCTCGATGATGGCGCCGTTGGCGATCCGTCCCACGGTCGGAACGCCTCGCACGATCTTGGCCGCCTCGCCCTCGGCCTGGAAGCCGGAAATCGCGAGCGAACCCTGCGCTACCGCATAGACGTTGCCGTCGGCACCTAACAGCGGCGTTACGAGCAGCGTGCCGCCCTGGAGGTTCTTGGCGTCGCCGAGCGCGGAAACCGTGACGTCCATGCGCGTGCCCTGAGTGGCGAAGGCCGGCAGATTGCCGGTGACCATCACGGCAGCGACGTTGCCGGTGCGGATGGTGGCGCCGCGGATGTTGACGCCCATGCGCTCGAGCATCGCCTGCAGGGACTGCTTGGTGAAGGGGATGTTGTTGAGAGTGTCGCCGGTGCCGTTGAGACCGACGACGAGGCCGTAGCCGATGAGCTGATTCTGCCGCACGCCCTCGATGTTGGCGAGATCCTTGATGCGCGAGGTCGCAGCCGCTGACGTGACCGAGAGTGCCAGCGCTGACAGCGCGGCGCAGGCCACCCCAACAATCCTAACCCAACGAACGCCCGGCATCCTGTGCTCCCCAAGCCCCTGGAAAAAGGCTCCTCAAATCGACAAGACCTGAACGACACTCCCATGACGAGCTGGTCCGGCGCTTTCCTTGCGAGCGCTGTGCCAACCCGGAGTAGCGGGGATACGTGGCTGAATAGGTTGAATAAATCTGTTTCGGCCGATGTCAGCGGTCGTTCGCCCTGAGGAGCGAAACTGCCGCCCCTCGGCAGATTTTGCCGGGCCGTTTACGCACCGTTAACCATGAAACAGCGAAGGTGAGGCATCGATCACCCGGATTCCCTCCGATGCGCATCTACGGACCGAACGGCACCACGCTTGGAACGCCAGCCAGTCAGGCCAGGCGGACGGGCTCCGGCACCTTCGTGCTGCCCGACACGTCATCGGCGCAGGAGACGCGGAGCGCCGCGGCACCGAAGGCCGCCGCCAACATCGATGCGCTGCTGGCGTTGCAGGGTGTCGAGGAGGATCCGGTCGAGCGCCGCAAGCGCTCGGTTGCCCGGGGCAGGACGGCGCTCGATGTGCTCGACGATCTCAAGATGGGGCTGCTGTCCGGCAATCTCGACGCCTCGACGGTCATGCGCCTGCGCGATGCTGCGGCGAACCTGAAGTCGTCGTCGGGTGATGCCGGTCTCGATGCCGTGCTCTCCGAGATCGAGCTGCGTGTCGAGGTCGAGTTGGCCAAGGCCGGGCAGGCGTAAGCTGTTATCCGTCAGCCTGAGGTGCGCGCCCTGCAAAAGCAGGGCGAGCCTCGAAGGGCGACGGCCCGGCTGCATCTCGGCCGTTCGTCCTTCGAGGCTCCCGGCGCGCTGCTCTGCATCGCGCCACTCGCACCTCAGGATGACCGAAATCCCGTAAGCGTTCTTCGCGTGCCTACGCTGCCTCTTCCTTCAATTGCGCGTCGTAGCGGCGCTGGGCGGCGAGCACGTCTTTCAGATTTTGTTCGGCCCAATCGCGCAAGGGATCGACGGCGGCCGCCAGCGTCAGCCCGAGCTGCGTGATGGAATACTCCACGGTGACGGGCACCGTCGCGATGGCGTGGCGCCTGATCAGGCCGTCGCGTTCGAGCGACTTGAGAACCTGGCTCAACATCTTCTGCGAGATGCCTTCAATCGTGCGGCGCAACTGGTTGAAACGCATCGGCTCCTCGCGCAGGAGCAAGAGGATCAGCACCGCCCATTTGTCGCCGACGCGATCGAGGATCTGGCGGGTGGGGCAGTTCGCTGCATAGACGTCGGGCTTCATCGGCAGTCCTCGGAATGCACACCGTTGCTGGCGTCCGCCTGGCGGCTGAACGTTATCAGTTACCTCAGCGTAATCAGGTAAGCACAAAGTGCTCTCTTAACACCAGCATTCTTTTCGATATCTAGTCTCTACTAGTTACCATTGGAGAAAAGGTACCTTCCATGAAAATTGCAGTCGCGGGCGCCTCGGGCCGGGCCGGGTCGGAGATCACCAAGGAACTGTCCCGTCGCGGCCATACGGTCACGGCCATCGCTCGGAACCCCGAGAAGATCGCAGCCCTGCCCAACGTCACGCCGACCAAGGGCGACGTGCTCGACCAAGCTGGTCTCGCCAAGCTGTGGGCCGGGCACGACGTCGCCGTGAGTTCCGTGCACTTCCTGGCCAGCGACGCGTCGAAGCTGATCGGTGCGGCGAAGGACTCAAAGATTGGCCGCTACCTCGTGGTCGGCGGCGCCGGCAGCCTCGAAGTTGCTCCGGGTGTGAAGCTGGTCACAACCCCCAATTTCCCGGCCCAATACAAGGCCGAAGCGGAGGCAGGCTCGGCCTTCCTGGACCTGTTGCGGCAGGAAAAGGACCTGAACTGGACCTTCATCTCGCCCTCCGCGCTGTTCGAGGAGGGGGAGCGCACCGGCAAGTTCCGGCTCGGCACGGACCAGCTTCTCGCAGATGCGAACGGCAAGAGCTGGATTACCTTCGCCGACTACGCCATCGCGCTCGCCGACGAGATCGAACGGCCCGCCCATCTGAAGCAGCGTTTCACGGTCGGTTACTAAGCCACCGGCCGCCTCTCCGAGCCCCTCCAGGATAAACCTTCTGTGCAAGGGCTTGGGGGGAGCACCGGACGGTGAGGGAAATATTGTCTGTCACGGGAGGCCGCTATATAAGGCCCGGCTCAACGGACCCCTGTCCGTCGCGAGTCGTTGCTTAGGAAGATAGGCCTCCCTTGGAAAAGTTGAAAAACTACCGACCGACCGACAAAGAGCCTTTCATGAACGACCGGCAGAAGGAGTACTTCCGTCTGAAGCTCCTCGCCTGGAAGGATGAGATCCTCAAGGAGTCCAAGCTCACCCTGCAGGCTCTGCAGGAGGAGAACGTGAACCACCCCGATCTCGCCGATCGGGCCTCGTCCGAGACCGATCGTGCCATCGAGCTCCGTGCCCGTGACCGCCAGCGCAAGTTGATCGCCAAGATCGACGCCGCGCTCCAGCGCATCGAGGACAACACCTACGGCTATTGCGAGGAAACCGGCGAGCCGATCTCGTTGAAGCGGCTCGAGGCCCGGCCCATCGCAACGCTCTCGGTGGAGGCGCAGGAGCGCCACGAGAAACGCGAGAAGGTTTATCGCGACGAATAGAGCCCGGGCCGCAGCGATGCGGCTCTTCGTTTTTGGAGGCGGGCGCGATTTCGCGCCGTGCTCGGGATTTTGCCCGCGGCTTACCGCCGCGCCCACGAGCGCGAGAGCCTAATCACGAAAAGTGAATCGCGATCAACGGGCTAGGCTCAATTGCTCCGAGCTAACGTGAGTTCGGATGAGAAATAGCCTTCACTTCAGGTGCGGGAGATTTTCCGAGTCGCATCAACGAGATCGAGTCCGGACTTGAGATCCCGGTGCAGCTGCATCAAGCATCGCTGCAATCACGCCTGCTGCGACGTGGCAAGGCGGCTATCTCCATAAAGCCTCGACCAGATCAATATTTCCTTAAACGCCGGCAACAGGCCGTAGGCCGCATCCGTCAGCTCGTACTCGACCCGCAACGGCTTCTCTGCAAAAGCAGTTCGGGATACCAGCCCGTCCTGTTCGATTTCGCGCAATTGCATCGTCAGCATGTGCTGCGTGATGCCGCCTATCGAACGGCGCAGTACGCCGAACCGTACCGCGCCGTTCATCAGCGCGAACAGGATTTCCAGTTTCCACTTGCCGCCAAGGGCGTGGATGGCGCGCTCGAAGTCGGCCAGCACAGCAGGGTCGGGGCTGCACTCGCAGGGGTCTGCACAGGCGTTGGTCAACTTTTCCATACCGGTCTCGAATTCCATTCTACTTGTCCGCCAGGACATAGTGACCAGATGCGTCGTTGCGCAGGGCCACGGAACCGATGTGCCGGCCCGCAAGGAGGGGAATCCTGGTCATGAGTACTGTTCTGGTCACCGGCGGATCGGGCTTCGTCGGCATCCATGTCGTCCTGCAGCTTCTCGCGGCCGGCCACGCGGTGCGCACGACGGTGCGTCGGCCGGAGCGGCAGGCCGATGTGCTCGCCATGCTGCGCGAGGGCGGAGCGGCGCGGCCCGAGGGCGTGGCCTTCTTCACCGCCGATCTGACCCGGGACGATGGCTGGCAGCAGGCCGTTGCGGGCTGCGACTACGTTCTCCATGTCGCGTCACCGCTCTCGACCACCGTTCCCAAGGACGAGAACGAGATGATCATTCCGGCCCGCGACGGAACGCTTCGGGTGCTGCGTGCCGCGCGCACCGCCGGCGTCAAGCGGGTCGTCATCACCTCGTCGCTCGGCGCGATCGGCTACGGCCATCCCCCGCGCGACGAGCCCTTCGACGAGACCGACTGGACCAATCTCGCCGGTGTCGATGGCCAGCCCTACATCAAGTCCAAGACGCTGGCCGAGCGAGCGGCCTGGGATTTCGTCGCGGGCGAGGGCGCAGGGCTGGAGCTCGCGGTGATCAACCCCGCCGGCATATTCGGGCCCGTTCTGGGTCCGGACTTTTCCGGCTCGATCGAGATCGTCAGATCGCTGCTCGACGGTGCCATGCCGGCCGTGCCGCGGGTGTATCTCGGCGTGGTCGACGTCCGCGACGTCGCCGATCTGCATCTGCGTGCCATGACCGCGCCTGCGGCTAAAGGCGAGCGCTTCATTGCGGTCGCCGGTGAGACGCTGTCCCTTCTCGACATCGGCAGGGTGCTGCGGCGGAACTTGGGAGCCAGGGCACGCCGGGTTCCGCGGCTCCAGGCTCCGGATTGGCTGGTGCGGCTGGCCGCGAACCGGATTCCGCTGCTGCGTGCGGTGGTGCCGATGCTCGGAAAGGTCAGGCATTCCACCAGCGCCAAGGCCAGGTCGCTGCTCGGCTGGCAGGCGCGCTCCAACGAGGAGGCGATCCTTGCGACTGCCGAGAGCCTGATCCGGCTCGGCCTCGTCAAGGGGTGAACGCACGCCACCCGCGCTTGTCAGGCCGGAGCGGGGATGCTGAAGTGCCGCCTGCGACTGCGTAGCGTGGGAGGCGGCGCCGATGGACGGGATTCTCGAAGCCGCAAAGGCGATCGCGCTGGCGCGCCGCAACCATGCCCCGCTGGCGGCGCTGGAGCGTCCGCCTGCGGATGAAGCCGAGGGCTATCAGGTCCAGCGCACCCTGCACGATCTGCTGCTGCCGCATGTCGGGCCGCTGGTCGGCTACAAGATCGGCTGCACCAGCCAGGTGATGCAGGACTATATCGGTATCGCGCACCCCTGCGGCGGCGGCGTGTTCCAGAAGGGCGTCCATGACAGCGGCGCCAGGCTCGCTGCCTCAAATTATGTCCGGGTCGGCGTCGAATGCGAGATCGCGGTGCGGCTGAAGCGGGACCTTGCCGCCGGCGAGGGGCCGTTCACGGCCGAATGGGTCGGCGAGGCGGTCGAGGCCTATCAGCCCGCGATCGAGATCGTCGACGACCGCTACGTCAAATGGGAGACGATGGGCGCGCCGACCTTGATCGCCGACGATTTCTTCGCCGCCGGCTGCGTGCTGGGTCCGCCGGTGCCGCGCTCGTCGGTGCCGGACCTTAGGGCGGTCAAAGGCCGTGCCATCGTCAACGGCGAGGAGGTCAGCCACGGCACCGGCGCCGACGTGCTCGGCCATCCCCACAACGCGCTCGCCTGGCTCGCCAACCACCTCGCCGCCGAAGGCAAGGGGCTGCACGCCGGCCAACTCGTGCTCACCGGCAGCCTGGTGAAGACGCTGTGGCTGAAGGCCGGCGACAAGGTGCGGATGGAAGTGGACGGGCTCGGCGTGGTGGAGGCGGAGTTTACGTGAGGGCACCGGTAGTAGTCTCCGCAGTTCATTCCCCGCGAAAGTGGGGAAGCCAGTACGCCGCGCTGCATCGGTACGATCCCTTTCCATCTCGGAGTACTGGATCGTCCGCCGCAGTGACGGAATGTGCTGTAGCGGCGTTGCAATAATGTCGCGGACCTGGCTTGCAGTACGCAGTTTCCGACACCATCCCGACGAGACACTCTTGCGCTCGCCCTTGATCGGGTCTATGAGCCCCGTCCCGTTCAACCTGTACGTTCAACTCTGAGGAGACCAGCCGTGAGTACTTTGTGGCGATCGACACATTCCGTGCCGACGCTCTCAGTGCGTCCGGCTGACAGTCATCCAATCATGTTGAACGACAATGGCACAGTCATTGATTCAGCGCCGGCGGGAGGCCGAGCGCGCGCGGGTTGAAGCCTACGAGCTGTCGCTGCGGCATGTGTCGCAGCGGACGCGCCCTCCACCGGATTTCAAGAATGCGATCTGCGAGGCCAAGCGTGGCTTCGAGGCCGACATCGTGCGCGATGCCGAGGCCTGGCAGCCGCGGATGAAGACTCGCGATGCCGCGCGTCTTCGTCTTGCCGCGGCTCGCCATCTCTTAGCGCGCTATCCCGTCGCAGAACATCTGGAGCAGATCTGGATCGACGGCGCGGGACTGGGCGTCGACGAGATCCGCTTGCGCAAGCGCTGGTACATCGCGGCGGCCGGCGGCGGTTCGCTCTACGCTGCCGGTGCGGCCGAATGGCTGTCTCGCAAGGAGGTCCATGCGTTCCTCAATCCGTTGGGGAAGGCCGGCTTCGAGGCTGCGATCTGGCAGGCGATTGCGCGTTCCTATGCGACCGATCCGGCTGTTGCGATGCGGATCGCGCGCACCAGGATCACGCAGACGCAGCGCGCTCAGCATCGCTTCTGGCGCGAGGTGGTGCGCTTCTTCTGCGCGCATCCGACCACGGTCGAGGATATGGATGACTTCCATGACTACCTCGCCGATTGCCACCAGCGTGATCCCGAGTACACCCTCAAGGGGCGCTCACTGATCTCGCTTGGGCGGCAGATGCGCGAATGGCATCGCGATCTCGATGCGATTGCTCGTATCGAGGCCGCACGCCGTCGCGCCGAGGCGGCGCGAAACCGTGCGCGGGGGCTGGCAGAAGGCCCCGAGCAGAGCGAGGACCGTTGGCTCGGTGCAGCGATTGCGGATTGGTCATGGACCAAGTCTTCCAAGGACCGGACCAAGCGCGAAGAATACGTCGTGGTCCAGTTGCGGACCGCGGCCGATCTCGTGGCTGAGACGCGCGGCATGTGTCACTGCGTTGCCAGCTACGCGTCGAAATGCATCGCTGGGCATGCGTCGATCTGGTCGCTCCGTCGCCGTGCCTCGGGTGACGTCCAGCGGTTGCTGACCATCGAGCTTGATGCCCGTTCCCGGGCGGTTCAGGTTCGCGGGTTTGCCAACCGCCCGCCACTTGCCGAGGAGAGCAAGATCCTCGACCGGTGGGCGCAAGCGCGCGGGATCATGCTGCTGTGAGAGACGCCTGCGCCGCTTCGGCGGCGCAGGCAAAATACATGCGGCCTCCGGCAGGGGAGCTACCGGAGGCCGCGTCGTACATCGTCGTTCGCGCCTAGGATCGCGAGCACGATGTGGGAGCTCGGGAGATTCTAGAAGGGCAGCAGCACGTCCATGACCTGCTGGCCGTAGCGCGGCTGTTGCACGTCGGTGATCTGGCCGCGGCCGCCATAGGCGATGCGGGCCTGGGCGATCTTGGTGGAGTCGATGGTGTTGTCGCTCTGGATGTCCTCGGGGCGCACGATGCCGGCCACGATCAGCTCGCGGATCTCGAAATTGACGCGGATCTCCTGCTTGCCTTCGACGACCAGATTGCCGTTCGGCAGCACCTGGGTCACCACGGCGGCGACGTTGGTCTGCAGGGCTTCCTTGCGATCGACGCTGCCCTTGCCCTCGCTGGACGAGGTCGAGTCGGCGGTCAGGATGCGGCCGGGCAGGATCTTGTTCGCCTGGGTGATCGTTTGAGAGCCGATGAAGTCCGTGATGCCGGAATCTTCCTTGTTGGTGCGGCTGCGCGAGGTGTCGTTCTCGATGTTGGCCTTGTCGGTGATGTTCACGGTCACGGTCAGGAGGTCGCCGACCTGGCGGGCGCGCTGGTCCTTGAAGAAGGCGCGGCTGCCGTTGCGCCACAGCGAGTTCGGATTGTACGAGGCGACTTCCGGCTTCGGCATCGGCATCTGCACCGGCTTGTAGCCGGGCTGCGTCGTCGGATTGTCGATCGCCGACAGCTTCGGCTGTTCGCCGATCTGCGACAGGCGGTCGATCGAGGAGCAGCCGCCCAGCGCGCAAGAGGCCAGCAGGAGGCCGGAGATCGCGATGCGACGAAGACGGTAAGCCGAACGGAAAGCGGACATGACGAACTCTTACTTGGCTTGAGCTTGCGAGATGCGAGCTTGCGGGATCTGGGCTTCTGCGGTCTGGGCGGGCGACGCGGGGGCCTGCACCAGGTTGCGGAGGAGTGCCGCGGTGTCGACGGGGGCCGGCGCTTCGTCACGCTTGATCGACGAGGTCTGCTCGACCGCCGGCGCCATCGGCGCGGCCTGGCTGGCGCCCTGCACGGTGATCTGGCCGCGGCCGGTGACGATGCCGGTCAGCGTACGCTTGGAGTGCAGATTGAGCACGCTGACGCTGTCGCCCTCGGCGCCGCTCTCGATCGCCTTGCCGCGCGTGGTGAGATAGAGGCCGGGCACCTGGTAGATGATGGTGACGGCCTGGTCCCGCACCACGAAATCGGGCTTGACGATGTCGGCGGCGCGGACCGGCGTTCCTGCCCGCATCGTCCGGCGCAGCTGCATGCCGATGCTGCGATCGCGCGAGGCGGGCTCGCCGGTGACCTCGGCCTTCGGCCGGCGCTCCATCGAAAGGTCGGAAGCCTTCAGAAGCTCGGCGCGGTCGATGTCGCGGGTGAGCACGGCCACTTCCACGGTCTCGACCGCGGTGCCGGTGAAACGCAACTTGGTCGGGCTTGCGTTGCCGTCGTTGGCGATCTCGAAGGCGATGTCGAAACGGCCGCTGCGGGCATCGAAACGGGTTGCGACCGGTTGCAGCGTGCCGGTGTTGGAGGCCTCCAGGCGCGTCTCGCCGACGCTGCGATCGAACGTGATGGTGATGTTGGCCGCTTCCCCGAGGCCGAAGCGGCGCTCGAGCGCGCCGGCGACAGCATGTTCGATGTCCTTGCTCGCGAGCGTACGCGCAAGGCGGGTGACCTGGACCTCCTTGATGTCACCCGTCATGACGCCGATCACCTGCTTGGCGCGCAACACCGAGAGCACCTGGCCGACCGTCAGCGTGCCGGTGGTGCCGAGATCGGGCGAGCGATAGACCGGGATCTGGGCGGCCGATCCGGCGTTGTCGATGAGATCGCCGATCCGCACCACGTCCGAGGTCACGGAGACGCTCGCGCGCAGCGTCGGCGCGGCGATGAAATCGTCTGCGGCCGCTGCCGGCAAGGCCAGCGCGAGTAGGGTGGAGATCGTGGCGAGGGTGGCGCGGATCATCGTCATCACCTCAGCGGAACAGCGCCGTGGTCGATTGCATCATCTGGTCGGCGGCGCTGATCACCTTCGCGTTCATCTCGTAAGCGCGCTGGGCGGCGATCAGGTCGCTCATCTCCGAGACGACGTCGACATTGGCCTGCTCGAGGCTTCCTTGCGTGAGCTTGCCGTAACCCTCGGTGTTCGCGGTGCCATCCTGCGGCGCGCCGGACGAGGGGGTCTCGGTGAACTGGTTGTTGCCGACCGGCTGCAGGCCCGCCTTGTTGATGAAGCGGGTCACGCCGATCTGGCCGACGATCGAGGAGGTCGTCGAGCCCGGCAACGTCACCGAGACCTGGCCCTGCTCGCTCACGGCGATGCCCGAGGCGTTGTTCGGGATCGTGATGGTGGGCTGCACCGGGTTGCCCTGCGCGGTGACGACGCGGCCCTGATTGTCCATCTGGAAGGTGCCGTCGCGGGTGTACTGGAAGGTGCCGTCGGGCATCAGGATCTTGAAGAAGCCCTCGCCCGAGATCGCGAGATCGAGGTCGTTGCCGGTCTGCGACAGCGTTCCCTGCGTCATGCTGCGCGGGGTGCCGACGGTCTTGACGCCGCCGCCAATGTCGACGCCGACCGGCAGGATGGTGCCCTGGTCCGACGACTGGGCGCCGACGCGGCGGACGTGCTCGTAGATCAGGTCCTGGAACGCCGCCGTCTGCTTCTTGAAGCCGGTGGTGCGCAGGTTCGCGATGTTGTTGGAGATCACCTGAACGTTGAGTTCCTGTGCCGCCATTCCGGTCGCTGCGGTGTGAAGCGCCTGCATGTCAGTTCTCCTTCAATCAGGCCGGAACGTCGGCGAGCTTTTCGATCGCCGATTTGTGGAGGTCGCTCTGCTGCTGCAGCAAATTGGCGACCGCGGTATAGCTGCGCATCACCTCGACCATGCGGGTCATCTCGCTGACGGCATTCACGTTCGATTTCTCGACGTAGCCCTGCTGCAGGGTGGACTTGGTCTCGGCCTGCGGGTTCGCCCCACCGGCGGCATAGAGATTGGCGCCGAGCTTGGTCAGCTTGGTCGGATCGTCGAACGAGACCATGCGGATCTTGCCGCGGATCGAGTCGGTCCGCGCCGTGCCCTCGAGCACGGTGACGGTGCCGTCGGGCGCGACGTTGATGTCGTGGTCGGTGGGCTGGAAGGTGATCGGGCCGGCATTGCCGAGCACGAGATTGCCGTCTGCGGTGACGAGCTGGCCGGTGCTGTTCAGCGAGAACTTGCCGTCGCGGGTGTAGAACTCGCCGCCATTGCCCTGCACCGCGAAATAGGCGTTGCCGTTGATCGCCATGTCGAGCGGACTGTTGGTCGGCTCCATCGGCCCCTGGGCGATGTTGCGAAAAGTGCCGCGGTCGTGGACATAGGAGACCTGGCGGTCGCGGCCGATGAAATTGTCCTCGCGCGCGTTCGAGTTGAGATACTCCTCGAACAGCGAATGGTCCGACTTGAAGCCGTTGGTGTTGGCATTGGCGACGTTGTTGGCGATGACATCGATCTGCCGCTCCAACGTCATCTGCCGTGACAAGCCGATCAGACGCGCGTTCTGCATCGGAAATCTCCCCTGAGCGGATCTGCCATTTCGCTCTCCCAAGCGCCTCGGCGGATCCCGTGAACGAGACCTCGGGTTCTCCCAAACCGTAAGGTCTCGGCGCTTTCTCAGCGAAAGCCGTGCCAGTTTTAAAAGCTGTGCGATTTCAGATGGTTGTCGATTTTTGATGGGTGCGAAAGGGCGGCAGAAAGGTTCTGTTAGCCATGCTTGCCCGGCAGATTTTTCCTAGCGGAGGCGCAATCGAAAGGTTCCGTTAACCATTATTACCGTAGCGTTTGACATCAGAGGAGCGCACTGCGCTGGGGGCATTCGTACCGCGTCACGGTCTGCCAGGAGGCTTCGCTCTTTCGACCCCTTTGAGAGATGAACGAGCGCGGCACACATGGCAGAGAATGAAGAAGGCGGCGCAGCCGCCGAGGGTGCGGAAGCCGCTCCGCCGAAGAACAAGCTCAAGCTCATCATCATGGTCGTCGGCGTGCTCGCCGTGCTCGGCGGCGGTGCTGCGACCTGGTTCTTCTTCTTCCGTCACGCCGAGGGCGAGCACCATGCCGAGGCCGCGCCGCCGCCCAAGCCGCCGGCCTTCGTCGACGTCCCCGACCTGATGGTCAACCTCGCCGGCTCGCCCGGCGAGCGGGTGCAATATCTGCGGCTGAAGATCGTGCTGGAGCTGAAGGAAGAGAAGCAGGTCGAGGCGATCAAGCCGACGATGCCGCGCGTCACCGACATCTTCCAGACCTATGTGCGCGAGCTGCGTCCCTCCGACCTCAACGGTTCCGCCGGCATCTTCCGCCTCAAGGAGGAGCTGACCAAGCGCGTCAACGCGGCGGTCGCCCCGATCCAGGTCAGCGCGGTGCTGTTCAAGGAAGTCGTGGTCCAGTGATGGCGTCAGGGAAGGTGACGGACTAGCGTCATGGCCGGCAACGAGCAAATGGACCAGGATGCGATTGCCGCCCAATGGGAGGCGTCGCTCGATTCCGAGGATCCCGCGGAGGCCGCAAAGGCTGCCGCCGAGAACGAGCTGTCGGAGACCATGGCCCTGCAATGGGCGGCCATGGTCGAGGACGGCAGCCGCGATCTCGGCAGCGGCAAGAACTCCGGCGAGCGGGTGCTGTCGCAGGAGGAGATCGACAATCTCCTCGGCTTCACCGTCGGCGACATCACGCTCGACGACCATTCCGGCATTCGCGCGATCATCGATTCGGCGATGGTCTCCTACGAGCGTCTGCCGATGCTCGAAATCGTCTTCGACCGCCTGGTGCGGCTGATGACGACGTCCTTGCGCAACTTCACCTCCGACAACGTCGAAGTCTCGCTCGACCGCATCACATCGGTGCGTTTCGGCGACTACATGAACTCGATCCCGCTGCCTGCCGTCCTCACCGTCTTCAAGGCCGAGGAGTGGGAGAACTTCGGCATGGCGACGGTCGATTCCAACCTGATCTATTCGATGATCGACGTGCTGCTCGGCGGCCGCCGCGGCACCAGCCAGCTCCGCATCGAGGGCCGGCCCTACACCACGATCGAGACCGAGCTGGTCAAGCGGCTGGTCGAGGTGGTGCTGACCGATGCCGAGCAGGCGTTCCGGCCGCTGTCGCCGGTGACTTTCACGATCGACCGGCTCGAAACCAATCCGCGTTTCGCCGCGATCAGCCGCCCCGCCAACGCCGCGATCCTGGTCCGCCTGCGCATCGACATGGAAGACCGCGGCGGCAATATCGAGCTGCTGCTGCCCTACGCGACCATCGAGCCGATCCGGGGCGTCCTGCTCCAGATGTTCATGGGCGAGAAGTTCGGCCGCGACCCGGTCTGGGAGGGCCACTTCGCCACCGAGATCGTGCAGGCCGAGATCGCCGTCGATGCCGTGCTCTATGAGGCCGACATTCCGCTCAAGCAGCTGATGCGGCTCAAGGTCGGGGACACGCTGCCGCTCGACATGCGCGCCGACGCCAACGTCACCGTGCGCTGCGGCGACGTCACGCTGACCGAGGGGCGGATGGGCCGGGTCGGCGACCGCGTGGCGATCCGGGTGACGAAACCCTTGCGCAAGCCAAGTACGACACTTGCGATGTTCGAGAAGGTCGACGAGCAGAACAAGATGATGGAGGCCCCATGAACCACTCCCTGGGAATGGCGATCGAGACGCTGGTGGCTATCCTGCTGATGTTGACGATCGTCTACTGCGTCATGCTCAACAAGCGGCTGACGCGGCTGAAGGCGGACGAGCATTCGCTGAAAGCCGTCATCGGCGAGCTGATCACCGCGACCGAGATCGCCGAGCGCGCGATCGGCGGGCTGAAGCTCGCCGTGCGCGACGTCAACGAGAACCTCGGCAGCCAGCTCGCCGCCGCGACGCAGATGTCGGACCAGCTCCACAAGCAGCTCGGCGAAGCCGACAACGTGGTGCGCCGCCTGTCCAAGATCGCGAGCGCCGCGCGTCCCGTGACCAACCCCGAGGCGGTTGCCGCGCCCGCGGCCAAGCCGTCATCGGCGAAGGCGGTGGCGGCGGCGGCCGAAGCCTTTTCCGAACGCCGACGATCCAACGGCCTTGCCGCATGAAGCCCTGGCATGAAGACTTGGCATGAAGTCCTTTCGTAATATCCGCGTCATTCCAGTCGTCCTGGTTGCCGTCGCAGGCCTCGCCACGCTGAAGGTGGCGGGCCTCGCGATCAACGGCGGCTATGTGTTCGACTACAAGCCGAACCAGGGCAAGAAATCCTGGGCGGAAGAGAACCTGAATTTTCCGACCGGCCGCGAGGATCTCGATATCACGGGATCCAGCGCGCCGAAGGAACCGCCGAAGCCGGCCGCACCCGAGACCAAGATGGAGGGCGGCACCCCGGTCAAGATCGACGAGACCCAACCGCAGATCTCGGCCTCGGAGCGCGCGGTGCTGGAACGGCTGCAGGCGCGGCGGCAGGAGATCGAGGCGCGCCAGCGCGAGATCGACATCCGCGAGAGCCTGCTCAAGTCCGCAGAGAAGCGTATCGAGAACAAGGTCGAGGAGATGAAGGCGGTGGAAACCCGCATCTCCGCGACGCAGGCCGAGCAGAAGGCCGCCGAAGCCCAGCGCATGAAGGGCCTCGTCATCATGTATGAAGGCATGAAGCCGAAGGATGCCGCGCGGGTGTTCGACCGGCTCGAGATGGGCGTGCTGATCGAGATCGCCTCGGCCATCGCGCCGCGGAAGATGTCGGACATCATGGGGCTGATGTCGCCGGAAGCGGCCGAGAAGCTGACCGTCGAGATGGCCCGACGGGCCAATGGCGGCGGCGATCAATCCGCCTCGGCCGGCGAATTGCCGAAGATCGACGGCAGGCCGACGCAAAAGCCGAATTGAGGGCTCATACTTAAGAAGTCCTTAGATAGGACGCCCGAAAAGCTGCTGAAAATCAATGAGGCTGTGCGCCCTGTGCGCCGGCAGGTCGCACAGCTATTTCTTTCGCGAGGCCACTCGCGCGGCAGCGATGCGACGGTGAGCCTCGAGCACGGCGAGATCGTAGACCTTGGCCGTGGTGTCAGAGTCGGCGGTGTGCCCCATCAACTTCTTCACATCGTCGAGCGGCGCGCCGGCAGCACGCGCTTCAGTCGATCCAGACTTGCGGAGATCGCGGCTCCAGACCTTCGCCGATAGCCCGACAGCCTCTTTTACCTCGCACCACACGTCGTGGAACTTGTCGTGGCGGTAGGGAAAGCCGGTCTTCGGGTTGACGATGAGCGGGCCAATGCGCTCGGCTTCCGGAATAAGCGCGAGCTCCTCCATCACCATCGGGCAAGCCGCGAGGTCGATCACCACCGGCAACCCGGTCGTAAACTCCGTCTTCGTCGGCGTCCATCGAAGGATGAGGTTCTCGTCGACATGAGCCCAGGTCGGTCCGATCCACTTCGTGCCGTGATCGTGCACGGCCGACGGCTGAGGATCCGAGATCGGAAACCACTGGCCGGTGACATCCCATTGCCGTACCGCGCCTTCGAACTGGATCGCGTAGCAGAGTGCCGCACGCGGATGACCGATTGCATGCGCCGCGGCCCGGGCCTTCACAATCACCTCCGCCGGCAACGCAACATCACGCGGCTTGAGAGTCTCGAACCGGATCGCGTCGAGCACGGCGCGAAATTCAACGCAGCCTGGCTTGCGGCACAGAATCCCGAAGGAGAGGGCGGCTTTCAGGACGTAGACGGCCATGCGCGCTTTCGCTACCTGGCGCTTTGTCTTGCCTTCCGCCGGCTCGGACCATGCTGCGAACCAGCGCTTCACGTCGCGGCCATCACAGGCGTTGATCAGGCGCTCGCCGATGTTGGTGCGCATCATGCGCAAATAGACATCATACGGCACGCGCGAAGAGCGCTTCAGCTTGTGATAGGGGCTCTCCTTATCGACCTGATACAAGTCGAATAACGAGCGGAAGGTCCCGTCGAACTGTGGATCGATGTTCGACCGCTTGCCGTTCAGCCAGGACAGCATCTCGGCCTGCAGGCGCTCGCAGCGCTGCCGGAGCTGCGCCGAATTATCGGCGAGCGAGGTCAGGTGCACGGATTTGAGGGGATAGCCTTCAGCGATGGCCGCCTTGCTGGCGCGCCAGACCGGGCGTTTGCCATTGTATCTCAGGCCCGGCGGGCGCTTTTCGTTTTCCACGGTCCCCAATCCTCCGGCCCGTCACGCGAGGCGACTGGCTGGGCAGTGTCCAGGCGGTACTCGTGGTCGAAAAAACGCTTGATTGCCGGGGTGTACCGGCCGCCCATTTCGGCGTCGATTTTGGGGAAGCCGCGACCCTCAAGTAAAGGGGCAAGCTGGCGCCAGTGAGCATATTTCCCCGGTCCTAACAGGGCGACCGAAATTGCCTCTTCCTCGGCGAAGAGGGGCAAATTGTCGAGCGACTGAAAGCGGTTGGACATGTCTCGACCTGGATTAGAGGCATGCCGCGGGGCGGCATGCCAATAGAAGCTATGACCAGACGGATTGATCGCCGCCTATCGTGTCGATCAGCCGCGTGTTGTTGTCGTGCCCGACTGGGGCATCGAGCGACCACGGCGAATCCACGCCACCATATGCTTTCGTCGGATTTTGCTTGTAGAACTCGGAGATAAATTCCTTCATGCGACTTGGCGTCTTTGTGATGCCGAACGGCACCCGCCGGAAGACGCGTCTCCGGTGCGCTTCGATAACCATACCGACGATCTCGTCTTTGTCGCTGCGTGGTAAGTGGGCAGGAATAAGCGACAGGATCCATTGATATTGCTGACGGCCGTTCTTCGCGACCTTTCGTCGGAGCATCCTCTGCCGGGCACCGGAAGCCCATTTGCGGCAGATAGCGTCGAACTCTGGGTCACGGCGTCGCGTGCGGTAGAGTGCGTTCACATCGACGAGTGCTCTTATTGCACCATAGGTGAGTCCGCGTTTCATTGCGTCGATGGCTATTGCGCGTTGTTCAGGGCTTAACGAAGGGCCGGTCTTCATCACCTGCTCGATCTTGCAAGCCTTGCATTCACGTCCGAGTTTCCTGCGGAGGGTGTTTTCAGGGGTATACTCGTGGCCACGCTTGCAGTGCGTCATTGCCCGTCTACGGAAGACCCCCATCTTCTCAAGCTTGCTTCTTTTGCCCGGCTCTGCGTTGCGCTCGACCAAGGGTTTCGCCTTTGCGGCCCACTCTGGGAAGAGCTGGCAATGGGAGTGATATCCTTCGTAGGAAGCGCCCGGGATCAAAGCATCTTTCAGAACGGCGCCGGCTTCTAGACGTGCCATGACGATATCCGCGTTCGCCATCCCTTTGAGCTCATTTGGCGAGCGTCCTTTGCGTGAGGCGTAAACATTGGACATAAGCACGTTTTCGGACTTTGGGTTGGCAGCACTGCTCACACACTGAACGCTTGTCTTTTGTTGGGTTTTCATAGCCAAGCCTTTCTCGTGGTTTGAAGCCGGCGAATCACCGGCACTCCGAGGAGGCGCGGGACAATTGACTGATCTGTGGCCTGAGAGGCGGACGCGACTGGCCCGGGGCCAGAGCCGTCGCGTCCGCCTGGGATCCAATGTCAACGGAGGGCGGAGACATTGGAAGCTTCATTTTGGTTTGGCGAGGCAAGCGGCAAGGCGCTTGCTCAAGGAGGCAACTTGGTAGGCGCTCAGCTCGTAACGATAGCGCGGCTTCGCCTGCTCCATCCGCGTGAGAAACGCGAGGAAGTTCGCCGCCCGGCCGGCGTCCTGCGGCGTCAGCCTGACCTTGCAGCAAGCTTCGAGGAGGAGCCTGCTGAGCGTCATTCGGCGGGCGCCCGCTTCGATGCGCAGTGACCACAGGCCGGACCGCTTCTGATCTTCGATCAGCGCCTCAGTGGCCAGCTTCAAACGTTCAAGCAGGGCGATCTTCTTTTGCTTCAAGCAAAGTATGTTGTTGGATCCTTCGCCCTGGTCCCGAGCGTCGTCGATCCAGTTGTTATAGAAGCGAATGATCTCGCTGGCGGAGCTTGCTTCCAGCCCGCCCAAGCTCATCTGAACCGAAGGAAAGGGTACCTTTCGGTTTGCAGGCAGTTCGGCCTCCAATTTCCGGAGGCGGATCTGGGCGTTCTTGAACGATTGAAACGCCTTCTCCGCATCTGCGAAGAGCACGGCTGCCGATCGATCACCGTTGCGCGCTTTGCGGGTGGCCTTCAACAACTCCACGCTTCTGTCCAGCCTCGCCTTGTAAAACAGATCGTGGAAGGAAGTCTGATTTCTGAGACGCGCGCTCGGCTCAGGGAAGCGAGCCGACTTGGCCTTGGCTCCGCTCGACGCCCCTCTAGCCGGGACGAAGAATGGAGGAGCCTTCGCGGTGCCGATAGCAGTGCCATGGCTGAGAAAGGCCGCCGGCTTCGTGCTTTGGACCTCTAGCATCGCTTGTGCTCCTATCTGGCGCTGGGAAAGCGCTCACCGAGGACTTCGGCGGCGGTCCGCATCATGAATTTCAGTTGGCCGTCCTCGGGCGTGAAGAAAACGTTGCGCATTCCATCGCGGCCGGCGAACGCCAGCAGGTCTATGACCTCCTCGATGGTGCGCGGACGGTAGTTGACGATCTCGTCTTCAGCCGCCGACCAGGCCCTATGGGCCTTGTTCAGCATACGCTTGGCATGATCGAGGCCACGCGGCTTATGCTGCTCGCGGGCGGCAACCTGAGCGTCCCAATCAGCGAGAAGGGCAACGAAGCGCGCTTCTAGCTGCTGGCGTTCTTCCTCGCTGGCAGCTCGAGCCAGCATCTTCGGGCGGTCCTCGTCGATCGCCTCGCGCGATGGGTAGAACCAGTCCCCGCCCTCAAGCTCGATATCGGGCTTGCCGTCCATCACGATCCGGGAGGGAAGGCGGGTACCGCCTTTCACTTTCGGCCCTGCGCCGGCCGCCTTGCGAAACTCGTCGCTCAGCCGGTCCTCGCGACTGGACCACTTCTCGACTTCGGCGACCGCTGCATTGAGCTTGTCGATAAGACCCGCCAGCGTCTTGCTTGCCGGCTTGCGCGGGGTGGTGCCGCGGGCGGTCGGGAGAATGAGGTTCGGGGTTGCCATCACGCAGCCCTCCGCACTTCCGGCCAGTCGAGCGTCCAGCCGTAAAGCCGCCCCCACAGCGGCTCGATCTCCTGCGTGAAGGCGGTGAGGAGATCGGACTCCATGTTGCTGATCTCGCCGGCTTCGGCCTTGGTCAGGTGGTCGTGCTGATAGCTGAGCACGCCACCGACGACGCCGAGCTGGACGGCGAGGATTCCGATGTGCCGCTGCTGAGCAGGCGTCAGGCGATCCCAGGCGGTGGCAGGATCGAAAGATTTGACTTCAAAGTAAGTAGGAAGACGATCGTCTGGTGAAGCAATCATAGTATGGCCCCGTCGTTGTGACAGGGTCATAATTGCATTTATGCACGATTACGTCAACAGAAATCGTGTATTTATTCACTGTCGTCATTTTTCGTACGGTAGTTCGTAGACGATGAATTGAAGGGCTCTATCCTCTCCGCCTCTGACAATCGAAGAAATTCTTCCGATGATTCGATATTCATCATTCCCTTCATAATTGTCCAACAGCACTGGCTCCAAGTGAGGCCGCAGCTTCTTTTTGCGATCTAAGTGATCCTCATAGGATGCACTCACGAGCTGCCAATGGCCGGGAGCTTGGATGCGCCTCATGAAACGAGCTGTCATTTCGAATTGAAAGCCATCTTTCGAACGACGTTCGACAATAACTGGTCCGGCCCCTATGCCGTGAGGAATGTTGATGGTTTTCACTCTGGCCAAGAACTCTGGAGTGATCCGCTCACAAAGCAGAAAATCTCCTTCGTCTGCTATCAAGCTTGCGCTGTTATCAGCCATCATGCAGGCGAAAGCATTTTCAGGCTTGATGGAAGTGTCGACCAAGTGGAGTGGCATCAATTCGAACTCTGGGAGCGGAGACATTGTCTGCCAGACGCCCGCGGCGACTTTGCCGGCAACGATCGTTCCGCGATAGGGCCATTTGGTAGGATCCCCAGTCAGGGGATTGTCATCGATGCGGCGATTGTCGTGAAAAATCGCCGCTGCAATGTCCGCGGAATCTTTTGCGTCCAGAAAAGGCGCCGGATTGATCTTCGAGAAATTCGCTATTTTCTCGATTGTTTTGGTTGAAAGCGCGAATTTGTGGTTCGGGTCGTTGAGCGCTCTGGTAAGCGTCGAAGGTTGCACGCCGGCCTTAAGCGCTAGGGCGCCGGGCTTCAGCTCGAGGGTTTCCAACACGTGACGGACGTAGGCTAATGCTGCGGCTTGGAGGTTCATCTCAGCACTGTATATGATGCTTATTTGCACGGCATCGTGCATTAATTCATTTTAGTCCTTGCAGATCGCCTTATTTCGTGTATAAATGCACGATATGCAGATCAGTCGAGATATTTGCGCCATTCAGGCGCGGCTTCGCCAAGCCCAAGTTTCGCTCGAGCGGTTGCTGGCGGATGCCAAAGTCAACCGCTCCACTTGGAGCAGGTGGCGAGCTGATAAAGTTAGTCCGACCCTTTCCAAATGGCGCTCTGTGGAGAGGGCAATCGAGCGGCTGGCACCTAATGCAACGTCCAGCCCATCCTCCGATAATACAAGGGCCCGTGACGCCGGATCATGTCCGCATCCCACGCCCGAAACCGAATTAGAGCCGCGAGCTGATTCAAATCGCGAGCCCGATACTGCGGCTCGCTCCTGCGGTGTCTCGTCTTCATCCGAACCATCCTCTCAGGAGCAGGAGCACGCCTCCGGCCACGATTGAATTTCGCGGATCCGCCGCGCCTGGAAACAAAGCGGACCGCAAAACAAACTTCGTAAGCGTCTGAGTAAGCGTACCGAACATCCGTGCCTTCTCCTGGAAACAGGAGAAAGCACGGATGACATCGGAAAAATCCGACAAGACGTCGGAGGGAAGAATGAGTGTGGGGCGTCAAACGACTTTGACCGAGGCGGCGGAGCTGCTGCGTACGATCGCAGGGGAGCGCGAAGCCGGCGAAAGCATCAAAGGCGTGTTTCGACGCCTGAGCCGGCGCCTCAATGGGTGGTCGGACAGTCGCGTGCGTGACGTATGGCACAGGGACGAGCGCGTGCGTATCCGCGCTGAAGAGCTAGAGCAATTGCGCGCCGTAGCCGGAGCGAAGCGCGCGGAAGGCAAATATGAGCTTGAAGAACTTCGCGACAGAATATCTCGGCTCGAGCGCCTCCTGGAGACGAGCGACGCGTCGTTTCATAGCGAGACGCTTGCTGTCCTGCGGGATCAAGGGCGCCAAGTGGGTTGAGACCTTGGCGCTGTGGATCGACCCGACGCTGGAGGAAGAGGCATGAGCCAATTGCTTGCACCGGACGAGCTGAGCCAATTGGAAGCGTGCGAGCGTGTCATTGAACGGGCGCGCTCAGCATTCACCGAGGCGGGCCGGTCGCTCCGCGACATTCGCGACGGCAAACTGTACCGCGCCTCCCACGATACTTTCGAGGCGTACTGCCGGGAGCGTTGGGGCTACAGCCGAAGCCGCGCCTACGAGTTGATCGACCAGGCCGGCGTGGTCGCTGACATCGAAACCGCCACGGGCGCCGTTTTGTCCGACGCGTCGGACATTTCGGCGCGGGAGGTCAAGGCAATCAAGGCGCGACCTGAGGCGATTGCCGAGCTCAAGGAGCGGGTCGAAGCCGGCGAGGAGCCGGCCGCAGCGCTCCGAGGCGTCGTTGATCTAGCGCTCGCCGAGCGTCAGCCAGCCGCGCCGATTCCGCCGACCGCTCCTGCGCCGCGCCTCTCGTCAACGCCGCCGGACCTTGCTGACAAACGCCAGGACCGGATCGAAGAGCTCGAGGCGACCGTCGAGGACCTGACCGAGGAGAACGCAAAACTCAAGGCTAAGATCGCTGCCTTGGAGCCGATGCGTCTGGAATATGAGCGCGGAGGGTTTGCCGAGGTGATCGCAGGCCTTGGCGAGCAGATCCGAGTGCTCAAGACCCGTGTTGAATCCGAGAGCCAAGACAAGGTCAAAAACCTGCGTTCGGCCGAGTACTGGAAACGGAAGGCCATCGAGGCTGGATACTCCAATCACGTGGTGATCGACCTCGAAACTCTCGAGGAGGTCAAGCATGGCTGACGCCAGTTCCATCCTCAGCCGCATCAGATCATTTGGCGCCAATGTCATGACAGACAAGGGCAAACTCATCGTCGTGAACCGCGATAAACTCCCGGCAGGCGCGATGGACGTCATCAAGCAACACAGTCGGGACATTGCGGCGCTTCTGGACCGCGAAGCGGACTTCGAGGAGCGTGCTGCCATCATCGAATACGAGGGCGGTCTGAACCGAGCAGTTGCCGAGTATCTGACGCGGCTTCTGATGGCCTCGCCTCCAGAGGGGGCCGAAAGCGACTGGTCCTGGTTCGTCGGACAGGCATCGCAGATCATCGATCGATCCGTGCCGCGGAGGGCAGCATGAACATGCTCTTTGCGCCTCCGGCAACAGAGATCAGGCTGCGGCCATATCAAGCCGACGTCGTCGAGAAGCTGCGCTGCGGCATCCGCGCAGGTTGCCGGCGCCAAGTGCTGGTGGCCCCGACAGCGGCTGGTAAGACCGAGATGGCGATGAAGGTGATCCAGGAGGCGCAGCGCAAGGGTTCGCGCGTCTGGTTCATCGTGGACCGGGTTTCGCTGATCGACCAGACCAGCGAACGATTCTCGCGCCACGGGATTGACCACGGTGTTATCCAGGCCGACCATTGGCTGACTGACTACGGACGCCGGGTCCAGATCGCGAGCGCGCAAACTCTGGCCCGGCGCAAGATCGAGGATGATCTTCTCCCCGATCTGATCGTAATTGACGAGTGCCATTGCCGTTATAAGTCAACGGCCGACATTGTCGCGCGCGTCTTGGCCGCCAGAGTGATAGGGCTCACGGCGACGCCATTTACCGCTGGAATGGCCGAGGATTGGGACGGCCTGGTCAACTCAATCACCGTCAACCAGCTCCTGGCGCAAGGTTTCCTAACTCCGCTCAGAATCAAGGCGTGCGTGTCGCCGGACATGAGCGGAGCTAGGAAGAAATTCAACGGCGAGTACGAGGAGGAGGAGGCGGGAGCGCGCGGCATCACCATCGTAGGTGATGTCGTCAGCACATGGATTGAGCAAACGAGCAAGCACTTCGGAGGGAAGGCCAAGACGATCGTCTTTTCGCCGTCCGTGAAGCACGGAGCGGAGTTGTGCAAGCAGTTCAACGCTGCCGGATTCAATTTTGAACAAATCAGCTATCTCGATGGCGATGACGATGACCGCCGGTCGTTGATCTCTGAATTCCGGAAGCCCAACAGCGAGGTCGACGGGCTAGTGAGCTGCGCTGTGCTCACAAAGGGCTTCGACGTTCCGGATGTGAAGGTCGGAATTTCATGCCGCCCGTATCGCAAGTCGTTCTCCTCGCATATCCAGGAGATGGGCCGGGTGATGCGTATTGCACCAGGCAAGGAGTTCGGGCTTTGGCTTGATCACTCCGGGAACAGTATTGCGTTCGCCGACGATACCGCGTGGCTGTTCGAGAATGGCGTCGATAGCCTGTCAAACGCTCAGAAAAAGGACAGCGTAGTCCGCGAGCCGCAGGAGAAAACCCGCAAGGAGCAATTCTGCGCCGACTGCGGCATGCAGATGGTGGCCGGCAGCATAGCCTGCAGTTCGTGTGGTTGGGAGCGTCCTCAGCGGGGCGAAATCCAAATCGTGCAAGGCGAACTGATCGACGTCGACCTTGGCGCATCAGGTTCCTTCAAGCCCCGCTCCGGGTTGCGTGCAGAGTGCCTGCGGCATCCGCGAGAAATCTGGAATGCGGCTTTGTCCTACACGACAGCTGCGTCGAGCAAGGGCCCGGATCACGCTCGCAAGTGGGCAGCCGGGATCTGGAAAGGCATTTACGAGCGCTGGCCGCCCCGTGGCTTCAACCGCATCCCGGTGGATCATTCAGCCGTGACGGCAGAACAGTTTTCGCTGATTGAGCGGGAAGTTAAGCGGTTCAGGAAGACAACGCGGAGGGCCGCATGACCAGACAACGTTCAGTTCCCGCTCCTCCACGCGACAAGAGCACGGACAAGGCCTTCGTCATAGCCGTGCTGCGTGCCATCAGCCGCAACCTGAAATCGATCGACGGAATAGTCGAGGCCGCTGGCGTCGGTCTTTCCCAGGGTCTCTTGTCGCCGGCTGCGGCCATCGCGATGACGAACCAGGTCGCGCCCGGATGTATCGAGACCGTAATGCGGGATTTCGAGGTTGCAGAGATTGGCTCTGGCTACACCCAGGAGCTCGTCGAATGACCTAGCTTCAGCTGGCCTCATCGTCGCTGCGAGGCATCATCCAACCTGACAGGCGTCGCCTGGTAAAGTTGGACGGGAGCGGGATGGCAATCCCCGTGCACGGTCACCGACATGGACCAACATAGCCCCTCTACAAGTAGCACCCGCTCTGATGTGTGGCGGAAGCGAACGGGGAAAGCGACGTCGGAAAGCGAGATTGCCCACACGAGACCCCGGCTGAAAATGACCGGGAGCCGGCCTCTCTATCGTTGCAGTGGTTTGAGGTCGGTGCCGTAGGAATCGAAGCAGCGGCTTCAGGGGTATATCCGGCCTACCGTGCTCCTCCCAAGAAAAGGGAAACCGCTACTGCAATGTGCTGAATGGCGTCCCAATCCGTGAGCCTGAAGCAGCTTCGCCCTCAACAGGCGAAGTGTGCCCCGACGAACCCATCCGAAAGCCTGATGAAGCAACGAACTAACACAGTCCTGCAAGTCGACCTGATGAGGAACGAATGGTGTCAGAACACACACTGACAGAACGGCAAGCCGAGGTTCGCGACCTACTGGCGCGCGGCTGGAGCAACAAGGAAATCGCGATGAGACTTCACATAACCGCCCGCACCGTCGAAGCACATCGCGCGAAAATCTACGAGAAAATGGGCGTCAGAAACGCCGTCGAACTGACACGGAAGATGCTGGGAGCAGCGGTATGACAGAACGCTATTGGACGGTCGCGCAGACGGTTTCGAGGATGGAGCACATCGCCCGCCGGGAGATCGAGAAGACAAATCACGGCGCGTTTATCCCGACCTATGCGCGATCGCAGAAGGTTGACGGTCTTGAGAACCGCAGGGAGATCCCGCTGTTCACTGGCTATGTATTCTTCATGACCGAGGCCGATGACAACAGGCGGCTGTACGACTGGGCGGGCATTCCTGACATCCACGGCATCTATCGCGTACCGGCCAACCCGACGGGTAAGGCTCAGCGTGTCACCGATCGGGAAATGCTGCGAATGTTCATGGGGCATGTGCACGGCCGCCACGATGAGCGCGCGGCGCCTCGCTATACCCGCTACTACAATCCAGACCGACAATCAGCGCCCCGTAAGTCGAGCCGCAAGCCTCGACCTGGAAAACGCCTGCGCAACGCTCCGTCTATGTAGTCTCCACAATAGGCAAATCATCACACGATGTGCATGTTCAGATTAACGGTGATGTGGTCAATGGCCTTTCCGCCGGGCCTACCGATATCGGTAGAGGCCAGAGGGGCGCCTATGCCCTTTTCTGCTAGTTCGGAAACCCTTCTACTTCAGTCAAAAAGAGGCTTAGATTGTCCATTTATCGGACTCCAGCCGGTGATCATTTCTCGCGTCCAGGAGATAACCTCGAGGGCACCGACGGTATCTCGCGGCTTCCCATCGCTCGTCTTGGCGTCGCTATCATCTCGAAAATGATAGTAGGCGTGCTCCAGGTTCTTTAGGAATCGATCCTTAAACGTTGGGTCTGACTCCTGGATTGTTTGGACTAAACACGCCGCCAGCGCGGCTGCACCCGCCCTGACATTCCACTCCTCGTCTGACATTGCCATTAGACACTCCAGGTGATTAGAGGACGCATCAGAATTCACCGCCTGCGCTTGGCGATGCGTTTCCCCAGTTTATGGGGCGAGTTGAGTATCAAAGTCCTGCTTGTTACCGCCCAAAGCCTGCCGTCACCCGAGGTTGAAAAACAGGCTTGGTCAGGAGGCTGCTGTTGTTCTTCGCGGGCAACTCCCGCTCGGTCGCAATTTACCAGCGATTCGCTGCTGAGTCTCAAGAGCTCCTCTTTGTCCATCCTTTGCGCCCTGACCTCCGCAGGGGTCTTGTCGTCGGGGGGGGTAAGCGTCGATGCCTGTACTGCCAAATCCCAAACATGAGCGGTTTGCTCAAGCCCTTGCGAAGGGCAAGACGGCTGATGAGGCTTATGTTCTTGCTGGGTATTCAGAAAACCGCGGCAACGCCACGCGGCTGAAAGCAAATGAAAGCGTGTTGAAGCGAGTAGCTGAACTCCAGGAAGTCGGCTCACTTCGCGCGGAGGTCACGCTCGAGAGCCTGATCCGGGAAGCCGGCGAGCTCCAGGAGGCGGCCAAGGAAGCCAAGCAGATTTCCGCCGCTGTCGCTGCGCTGACGGCCAAGGCAAAGCTCGCAGGCCTTTGGATCGACAAGGCAGAGAACACGAACCGTAATGTTGTCGACCCCGCCCAAGTCAGTGACGCGGAACTCGCAGCCGTTCTCAAGGACAGCGGCGGCGAGGGAACTGCAGAGGCGTCGGTCGATAAGGCGCAGCTTAACTGAATACGCTAGGTCTATGGGATTTGAGCCGGCTGAGCATCACCAGATGATCATCCAAGGCCTTGAGGACATCACCTTCGGGGTGATCGACAATCTGCTGATCTTCGCTCCGCCAGGTTCGGCCAAGAGCACATACGTCTCGCATCTGTTCCCGTCCTGGTACATGGCGGCGCATCCCAAGCACAACGTGTTGGCTGCGACGCACTCGGTTGAGTTTGCCGAGCGCTGGGGACGGAAGGTTCGCGGCGACGTTCGGGACAACGCGCTAACCCTCGGAATTGAGCCCGATCAAAGCAATCAGGCCGCGTCACGGTGGGCGCTGACGAGCGGAGGAGAATATTACGGCGTTGGCGCGGGTGTCGGCATCAGCGGATTCCGCGCCGATCTGGGCTTGATCGATGACCCGTTCGGCAGCCGCGAAGATGCTTGGTCGGAGACGGTCCGAGCAAAGCGCTGGGATTGGTACATTGACGACTTCTCGGCTCGTCTGAAACCCGGCGCCCGCCGTGTGATCATGCATACGCGCTGGCACGAGGAGGACATTGCAGGCCGCGTGCTTGCGCAAGTTAACAAGGGCATTCTGAATGCCCGTGTGATCTCGATCCCGGCAATTGCCGGCGAAGGTGATCTGCTTGGCCGAAAGCCTGGTGAATTTCTCTGGGACGACCCGAAGGGCTACAACTACGGCGCCTATCTGAGGCAGCGCAAGGCAGAGTCAACGCCCATGATGTGGGCCGCGCTCTACCAGCAGCAGCCGGCTCCGGAAGAGGGGGATTACTTCAAGTCGGATTGGTTGCGGCCGTACGACAAGGCGCCAGATCCGAAAACGCTAAGGGTCTACGGCGGTAGCGACTACGCTGTGACGGCTGACGGGGGCGACTACACCTGCCATGTGGTTGTCGGACTTGATCCTGAAGGCCGGATGTATCTGCTTGATCTTTGGCGTGGTCAGACCGCAGCGGATAGGTGGATCGAAGCGTTCTGTGACCTCGTAATCAAGTGGCGCCCGGTCGGCTGGGCAGAGGAAACAGGGCAGATCAGATCGGGCGTGGGCCCCTTCATAGATCGGAGGCAACGTGAGCGGAAAGCCTGGGTCGTCCGCGAGCAGTTCCCAACGCGGGGAGACAAAGCCGTCCGAGCTCAATCGATTCGCGGTCGCATGGCACTTGAAGGGCTATACGTACCTCACAACGCATCATGGTACGCCGATCTCCGGAGCGAGCTCCTTAGCTTTCCTGCCGGCAAGCACGACGATCAAGTCGATGCCCTTGGACTCGTAGGGCAGCTTTTGGACAAGATGGCCGATGGCGTCAGACCCGAAAAGAAGCGCGGTCACGATCTCCCGCGCAAGCCGGACTACTTCGGCAAATTTGATGGGGGTGATGACGAAGCCGGCGACGACTGGAAGGTCGCTTAATGGGTGAAGTCGTCGCGCTCGCTCAGTATCAGGAGCCGGCAGCTGCCGGGCAAATCGACTGGGCGAGCGAGCACGCGCGTTTGGTGTCCATGTTCGAGGAATCGGAGGATGCCGGCCGGCCGAACGTGCAGAAGGCCGAGCGTGATGTAGACTATTACGACGGCAAGCAGTGGACTGAGGAAGAGGTCAAGAAGCTCCGCAAGCGCGGCCAGGCTGCCTTGATGGACAACCACATCAAGCCGAAGATCAGGTTCTTGCAGGGCCTCGAGCAGAGCCGCCGCACCGATCCGAAAGCCTCGCCGCGCACGCCGCAGCATGAGCAGGATGCCAATTCTTGCACCGACGCGCTACGGTTTGTCTGCGACCAAAACAAGTTCAACAAGATCAGGTCCAAGGCCTTCAAGGACGTACTGTCCGCTGGCTGGGGCGGCTACGAGGTCACGGTTGAGCAACGGCCAGGGCGCCCGAACCCGGTCGTCATCGTTCGTCGCTGTCCTTGGGACCGCATGGGCTGGGACCCGTATTCCTCGGACGACATGTTCGAGGACGCGAACTACCGCTTCCTGGTGCTGTGGATGGACCGGGAGGAGGCTATTGCGCGCTACGGCGAGGGCGCGGGGCAGGTTTTCGATGAGACCGTGTCGTTTGGCCGGGCTGGCGGATCGTTTGACGACAAGCCTCGCATGACGACCTGGGTGGCCTATAACAAGCGCTGGCGCGTCCGCGTCGTGCAGCTGTATTTCAAGCACCTCGGCACGGGCCAAATTTGCTTTGCCGAGTTCACAAAGGGCGGGCTTCTCAATTATGGCCCGTCGCCGTGGCTTGACGAGTTCGGCCAGCCTGAAGATCCGTATGCCTGGGGATCGGCCAACGTCGATCGCGACAACAACCGCTATGGTGAAATCCGCGACCTGATCGACCTTCAGGACGGCATCAACCACCGCACGTCGAAGTTCCAGCATCTGATCTCGACACGGCAGACGTTTCGGACCGAGACCGCGCTAGGCTCGCAAAGTCCATTGGAGATGCGGCGCCAGTTGGCACGGCCGGACGGGGATGTGGTGCTGGCGCCTGGCGTAGAGTTCGGCAAGCACTTCGGCATCATCCCGACCGGGGATATGGCCGACAAGCAGTTCGAGCTGCTGCAGCAGCATGAAGCCCGCTTCCTCGCGCAGGGGCCAAACGCCTCGCTGATGGGGAAGGGCGGGGCCGATCAGTCGGGACGGGCCATCCTCGCCAATCAGCAGGGCGGCTCGATAGAGGCTCAGCCGGTTTACGACGTGCTGCATGAGATGGATCTGCAGCTCTACCGCAAGATCTGGAACCGCATTCGGCAGTTCTGGACCGCGCAGGACTGGATCCGGGTCACAGACGACATGCAGAACCTCCGCTGGGTCGGCATCAACGTCCCGATGATGGATCAGATGGGTAATCCAGTCATCAACCCGCAGACCGGGCAGCCCATCGTGCAGAACCAGCTGTCCCAGATCGACGTGGATATTGAGGTCGATGAGGCGCCGCACGCGGGCACGATGCAGGACGAGGAGTTCGGCAAGATGACCGAGCTCGCCAAGGTGTCGCCTGAAATGCAGCAGCTGCCCGCTGAGGCTTGGGTTGAGATGTCCAGCCTTCGCAACAAGGGCAAGATCATGAAGATCGTCCAGCAGCGGCGGCAGGCCAGCCCAGAGCAGCAGCAAGCGCAGCAGATCGCGTTGGCAGGCGAGGCGGCGAAGGTCGAGGAGACCAGGTCCAAGGTTGCCCTCAACCTGGCTCGGGCGGGCTCCGAAGGCATGCCGGACGGGCCGGGAGAGCCGCAGCTGCCGCCGGTCTTTGCCGCCGCCCAGGCCGCCGCAGAGATCAGGGACAAGAACGCCAGCGCGGGCCACAAGGAAGCGCAGACCAAAAAGACGCTCGCCGAAATTGGGCTTGCGATCGCGGATCATGGCCACCGGCTTCGCGAGACGCCGTCTTGGCAGGATCAGCAGCATTTCGATCAGCAGCAGAGCCGCGAAGCCGCGGCCAGCCGCCAACCAGCTCAGTAAAGCTTACCGCCGCCGGGATCCGGGCGATAGCGCCGCCAGCTTCAAGGGCGATGGCCGATGCCGGGCCTAATCGGGCGTCCGCAACTCACAGCGATATCGGAGAAGTGTCATGCAGGACTTGGATGCAATCATGGACTCGCGCCCGCAAGGGGGTGAGGAACAGAACGAGCAACAGCAGCAGCGCAATGACGGCCGCGATGAGCGCGGACGGTTCGCCAGCCAAGCCAGACAACAGGCCGAGCAGGAAGCCGCCCAGCAAGCTCAGCAGCAGCCCGAGGCGCCGCCGCAACAGCAGCAGAACGAGCAGGATAAGCCGCCGCCGGGGTACATTCCGGTACAGGCTTTCGACGCTCGGCTGGCAAAGGCCGAAGAGAAGTGGACCGGCGAGGTCACCAACCTACGCAGTCAGCTTGACCAGGCTCTGAACCAGCTAAGGCAGTTTCAGCAGAGGCCGGCGCAACCCGCCGCTCCGCCCACGCCGCCGCCGGATTTCTTCGAGAACCCGGATGCTGCCTTTGAGGCTCGTTTGCAGAAGGCTCTTTCGCCGCTGACCCAGGGTCTGGGCCAGACGCGTGAAGACTTCTCGCACATGATGGCAGTCGACAAGTTCGGAGAGGAAGCCGTTAGCCAAGCGATGAGCGACCTGACCGCCCGCGTGAACTCCAACCCGCAAGGGATGCAGGCCACGTACATGCGGATCATGAACAGCCGCCATCCCTACGGTGAACTCGTGCGCTGGCACAAGGAGCAGTCTGCGCTCACGACCTATGGCGATGATCCCGAGGCTTGGAGGAATTCCGAGCGCGAGAGGATCAAGGCCGAACTCCTTGCCGAGATGCAGGGCGGTCAACAGCAGCAGGCTCAGCAGCAGCCGCAGAACATGCCCACGTCATTTGCGCAGGCCCGCAACAATGGCCCTCGCGCTGCCGTGGCGTTCTCAGGCCCAAAACCACTCTCTGAAATCATGGGCGGGCGATAAGGCGCCTCGCTCTTAAGGAGCAAAGATGGCTGAGACTCGCGTCAATGCGAACTTGTCTCCCACGATCTGGGATGACGAGTTCTCGACTGAATTCTTCCAGTCCAATCCGTTCTCGCAGTATGCGGGAACGTCCCCCAACAACATTATCCGGATGAAGGAGGATTTCGCCTCCCGCCGTGGTAATGGCATCACCTTCGAGTTCATCACCAACTTGAAGCGCGGCACGATCTACGATCGTCAGCCGCTGCGGGGCCATGAGGATGTGCTCGGCGAGTACGGCGACAAGGCCTTCTGGCGCATGCGCAAGAAGGGCATCTCGCTGCACGAGCTCGACGTGGATCTGGCTGCGATCAACCTGCGCGACGCTGCCCGCACCACGCTCAAGACCTGGGCGAACGAGGATGTGAAGTGGGAAACCATCGATCGCCTCGGTGACGTAGGCTCGAACTGCGATGTTCCGTTCGATACGGCGACCACGACCGACAAGAACAACTGGGTCACGAACAACGCTGACCGGGTGCTGTTCGGCAACGGGACCGCCAACTACTCCACGACGTTCGCAACTGCGGCCGGCAACGTGGACACCACTAACGACATCTTCACGATGGATTCCGCGATCGACCTCAAGGCTATTGCGCTTTCGGCCAGCCCGCGCATTACGCCGATTGAGGTCAAGGAGCGCTCCAACCAGCGCTTCTTCGTTGCCTTCGTGCATCCTCGCATCATGCGTGACTACAAGAAGTCGGTGCGTGTGACCGAAACCCAGGTATCGGTCGTCAAGCGGAACGAGTCCATTTTCATGGGCGGCGACCGCGAGATGGACGGCGTGATTATCCACGAGGTGGACGACATGCCCGTCTATACCGGCATCGGCAACGGCGGCGCCAACGTCTATCCCGTCTACCTGTGCGGCCAGGAAGCACTCGGCTGGGCGATCAAGTCCCGCTACCGCTCCCGCGAGCAGGAAGACGACTACGGCCAGGTCGAAGGCCTCGGCATGTTCGGTAAGTGGGGCATGAAGAAGCTCTGCTACTCGTCCACCATCGGCGGCACTGACACGACCGTCTACGGCAAGCAGCGCGGCATCGTGACCGGCTTCTACGCCGCATCGAACCTGTAAGGAGGCCCTGAGCATGGGTAACTATTGGACCAATCCGGTTCGGCACCCGGAAGACACTGGCCTTCAGTTTGTCCGGCGCACCGTTACGTTCAACATGACGGACACCGGCAATGCGGCGATCGGCACCAGCCCGGGCATCCCGATCGGCGCGCTGGAGGCGGGCACCATCCCACTTTACTGCCATGTTACGATCGAGACCGCATTCAATGCGGCCACGACCAACGTGCTTGTGGTCGGCACCGTGGACGATGACGACGGATTCGCAACCTCCGCCGGCACTGCGTCTGGTGCTACCGGCTTCAAGGGCAACCTGACCGGCGCGCTCACCGGCATCCCGCTTGCGGCCGACAAGGTCGTCTATGCGAAGTATACGCAGTCGGGCACCGCGGCGACGACCGGCAAGGCCCATGTCGTGATGACCTTCGCAGTCAAGCGCGAGAACATCGGAACGGCTTGGCCGAACAACTGATTGGACGAGGGCCGCTGAGAGATCGGTGGCCCTCGTTTTCATTCAACCCTTTTGAAGGAGCCAGTCAGATGGCAGAGATCCAATCCACTCCGGCGGCTGATTCCGCCTATACCCCGGCTGATCCAGCGACCCGCCAGCAGCCGGTGGACAATCCGGACAATGGCAAGCTCAGCGTGACCTATCATCCGGCGCCGGGCGATCCGCAAACCGTCGAGGCCTACGGAACGACGTTCAAGGCTGGCGAAGCCAAGGAAGTCCGCCCCGAGCTTCGCAACAAGATCGCCGGCAACCCGATGTTCTCGATCGAAGGCGAGAAGACCTTCGGCGACGAACAGCGCGAAAAGGCTGAACGGGAAGCGAAAGTCGAGGACGAGGAAGACAACCTCACCTTCGATGACAATGTTCTCGCCAACCGTATGGAAGAATACGGCACCGCAGATCCCAACGTTGCGGATCAGATGCGGCGCGAAGGCGAGGCTACGTTTAATCGGCAGCCGCGACGCCGTGGTCGTCCCTCGAAGGACCGGCTGCGTGAGGAAGCCAAGGCCCGTGCTGAGGAGCACGAAGCTGATATGGCCGATATCCGCCGCGAGCAGAACGACGAGGCGAATGCCGAAGCCGAGCGCCAGGCTCAGATCAACGCCGCTCGCGCTGAGCAGCAGGGCCGCTGATGTCCAGGACGCGGGTCGATCTCGGAAACGCAGCACTTGAGCGGCTGAAAAAGCTGGTTGCCGGCGAATCGCCGGATGCAGTGACCGCTCAAGCTATTGACGACCGGATCGACCCGCTTGTCGCCAATCTCAACGCCCGGCAAGTGATCTATTTGCCGGACGCAGACGATATCCCAGACGAGATGTTTGATCCGCTTTCGCTCAGGCTCGCTTGGGCCGCTGCGGGCCGCTTCGGGGTGCCTCTTGATCAACTCCCCGATTGCCAGCCCGCGGTGACGGAGGCCGATCTGCGGGCCTTGGGCGGCACGGGAGCGAACAAGGGCGACGTGGTCGAGTTCGAGGACTTCTGATTGGTCGCCGTACCCTTTCCGCTGATCACGGCGCCGGGACGACAGGTCAATACATCGGGCGGACGCTTGATCAATGTCGTCCTGGAGCGGCTGAGCGACACTGCGGGGCAGAAGTACGCGTACTTCCGAGCTCCTGGGCTTGTGGCCTTCGGCACGGCGGGAGGAGCGAAATTCCGCGGGGCTCTACTCGTCGGGACGCTGATCTACGCGGTGTTCGACACGAAGGTCTACACGTTCCCGGCCGCTGGCGGAACCGGAACGCAGCTGACAGGCTCGGTTAACGGAACGGCTCTCGTGTTTATGGCGCGGGACAATGCGGCGAACCCTCATATCGTCATCGTGTCGCCTGGAGACGGTGCGTTCACGGTCGCGGGTGGGGTGGTCTCAACATATTCGGATCCGAACATCGGGCAGCCAAACGCGGTCACTTTCCTTCGGGGAGCCTTCGTTTTCACCTATGGCGACGGCACGACCAAGAATTCGAACACGAACTCACTGACGATCAACTCGCTGTCCAACGCGACGGCGGAGAGCAAGCCAGACACGCTCTATTGCCCAGTACCTCTCGGCAACGGCCAAGTGCTGCTCTGCGGGTCGAATTCCCTGGAGGTGTGGGGCGGGCAGAACGACACCGGCTATCTATTCAACTACATCGCCACCATCGACCGGGGCTTGGCCGGCCCCTACTGCATCTGCGGTCATGAGGACGGTTTTGGCAAAGGGCGCTTTCTGATCGGCGACGATAGCGGCGTTCACACCTTGAATGGATACCAGACCGTCAAGATATCCCCTGACGATCTGGACGACCTGATCGAGCAGCAGATTAAGATCGATCGAACGGCTCTCGTAATTACCTGCTTCATTGCGCGAGGCCATTCCTATGTCGCGGTACAGTCGCCGACTTGGTGCTGGCTCTACGATGTCGGATTACAGTGCTGGGTTGAGCGGCAGAGTTATCTGAAGACCTTTTGGCGGGCCGTGAAGCCCATCAACGCGTTCGGAAAGTGGATCTGCGGCGATAGTCTCGGCGGCAAGCTGCTGACCATTGATGGCTTCATACAGGACGAGATCGGCGATCCAATCCGGATGAGGATCGAAACTGGCCCGTTCGGCGCGTTCCCGTCTCCGCTGGCTGTCAACTCGCTCGAGCTCTACCTGACCAAGGGAGTCGGCATCGCGACAGGTTCCGATCCTGTGCAGACCGATCCGGATATTGAAGTTTCTGTCTCACGGGATGGCGGACAGACGTGGAGCAAGCCGCGGGTACTCAAAGTGGGTCGACAGTCCATCACGGCCGGTCGCGTGCGTTCGCATTTGTGGGGCCACGCCGATGTTCAGGGTGTCCGCTGGAGGTTTGATGCTTCATCGCCCGTCAACTTCGGCTTCATGGGCGCTGACATGATGGCGGATCGGCTGGCATGAAGAAGATCGAGCTTCCGGGCTACGACGTGCCCCTTGTGTTGTCCAATGGGCAGATGAACCCGGACTGGTACACGAAGCTGAAGGACATCGCGAACGCGATCAACGGCGGCATCCTTGGCGCAATCGACTTCGATAACAGCACGGCCATCACCAATGGCCAGGTTCCGGTGTGGGACGCCACGGCGAAGAAGTTCAAAGGCGGAGCCAACTGATGGCAGGATTTTTCGATACCCTGTTTGGCGGCGGCGCTGAGAAGGAAGCCGCGGCCAAGAACAAGCAGGAATATGCTGACTACCTTGCAAAGGGCACCGGCTATCTCGACTCCGGCCTGAAGAATTCCCTCAGCGCGCTCACAACGGCGAAGGGAGAGTTCGATCCGCTGATGGGCACCTATCAAGGTGCTCTGACGATGCTCGGCAACGCATACGGTTTGAACGGGGCCTCCGGGAATGAGGCTGCGAAGGCGGCATTCACGACCGCTCCCGGCTACGAGGCCGGCATCGATGCCGGGATTGACGTGCTCAATCGGCGCCGCGCGGCCGGCGGCATGCTCAGCAGCGGCAACGCTGACCTGGACGCGCTGACGTTCGGCCAGAACGCGCAGAACCAGCAGTGGGGGAATTGGCTGACCGGACTGACCGGCCTGAGTGACAAAGCTCTCACAGTCGCTGGTGCAAGGTCGGGCATCGATACCGGAATCGGCAATCTGTACCAGAACGACGCCACAAACCGCATCAGCCTTCAGGGTAACGTGACGAGCGGCAACGTCGGCGCGAACAACTTGCAGGCCCAGGGTGAGGCCGCTGGCGCAAAAAACCTGCTCGGGGCCGGTCTTGGGATCGCGTCTTTGGCAATGGGCGGCGGCGGTGGGCTTGGCGGGCTTGGATCAGCATTCACTCAGGCGGGCCAGCTCGCGACGGGCGGCGGCGCCTTCAGCTGGTTGAAGTAGCATGGCGATTAACCCGCTCCAGCTCCCGAGCTCGCAGGCCTTTGTCGGAGATCTCAACCTCGGCCAGTCGTTGGCCCAGCTTGGTCAGGTTTACAAGCAGGCTCAGAACCAGCAGAAGCTTTCGGATCTTGGCAAAGGCCTCGCTAATGGCACGCTCGACTATCGAGCAGCTGCGGCACAGACGGCCGACATGGGCGACGTGACGCACACCTTGCAGTTTCTCGCGCTCGCCGAGCAGCAACGCAAGGAAGCGCTTGGGCGTGAGGCGGATGCCAGGTTCGATCAAAGTCTAACGGGGCTCGGTGGTCTCTATGGCGCGAAGCCGGGTCCTGCCGTGCCCTTGCCCAACCCGACCCCTGTGCCAGGTGCGGCGCCGGCCGCCGCCATCCCGGCCGTAGCGCCCGGCGCTCCCGTGCCGTCGTCTCCGCGTGTCATGGGTGATGCAGAGGGTGTTGCTGCCGGCATCTATGATCCGCCCAAGGCCTCCGGCCAGCGCCCTCCGGTGCAGATGGCTGATGCGGGGTCGTTGCCGACAGTCACGGCTCCGGCCGCCGCGCCAGGCGCTGCCGTGACGGCGCCCGCCGGACAGATCGGTGCTGAAGCCGTTCCCGGCTTGATACAAGCCATGTCCTCCCGCAACGTTTCTCCCGAGCGGAAGGAAGTTGCGAAGATGCTGCTGACCGAGGCCTTCAAGAACATGAAGGAGCCGGAGAAGATCCAGACGCTGCGGGCGCTTCAGTCCAATCCCGCCTTGCTCGACGTGGAGAAGCAGCTTCGCGCCGCGGGGAAAACCGAGATAAACATCGATCAGAAGGGTGAAACCGCTCTTGCTCAGGAAGGTGGTAAGGCACTCGCCAAGCGCTTCGAGAAGCTGAGCGAAGAGGGCGATAATGCCAAGGCCGATCTCGCCTTGGTAGGGCAGCTTCGTGACCTGGGCGCCGTCGTCAAAACGGGTGCGCCGGCCGCGATCCAGAAGGCGTTGGCCGACTACGGCATCAAGGTCGGCGACAACGTCGGCGCTGTCGAAGCCTACAGCTCGATCATTGACAAGCTGACGCCGCAACAGCGGGTCCCAGGATCTGGTGCCACGTCGGATTATGAAGGCCGGATGTTCAAGAACAGCCTTCCCAAATTGATCAACACCCCGGAGGGCAATGAAATCATCAGCAACACGCTGGCTGGATTGGCCCAGTACAAGTTGGACCGGGCTGCAATCGCCGAAAAGGCGCTGACGCGCGAGATCACCCCGGCAGAGGCGCTCAAGCAGATGCGGGAGCTTCCGAGCCCGTATCAGAACTTCAAGGATTTCGCGAAAACGGGCTTCAAGGCTGATCCCACCAATCCCGCTTCCGCGACGATGCCAAATCCCAAGGCGCCTGACAACGTCCGCGAAGTGCCGATGACCAAGGTCGAGATCGATCAGTCACTTGCCAATGCGAAGGCGGCTATCGCCAGAAACCCAGCGGCCCGGGATGCGATCCTCAAGAAGCTCCGGGACAACAACATCGATCCGAGTGGGCTTTGAGCGGCGTTTTCGGATGTCTTCGATCAGCTGCTTGAACATCATGAAGATGAGCCAAGGGACGACGGTGGTCACGAACACGACCATGACGCCAAAGATTGCGACGGCGATGCCGTTTTTGCTTTCTGGAGTACCCCACGACATCGCCCAGCCGATCGTCGCAACGAAGATCGCGGCTTGAACCAGCTTCACGAGCGCTTGCCACATGCCTGCATTGACCTTTGATGAAGAAGTCGCTTCAGCGCGAACAAGGCCGAGCGAGCGCCTTTATGTGAGCCCGGCAAAGCCCGAGAAGAACGGTGGTGGTGGCGCCCTGACGTTTGATGATTTTGCACCAGCAGAATCTACCACGGACAAGGTCATCCGCTACGGCAAAGACATTGGGCTGTCCGCGATTTCCGGCCTTGACAAGGGCGTGGCAGGTCTGGCCGGGGCACCTGCTGACTTGGCGCTTCTGGCCCAGGAAGGTATCACCCGCGGGCAAGCCTATGTGCAAGGCCGTCCAGTTGATGAGGTGAGGGCAGAAAACGACCGAAATGCCGTCATTCCGCGGAGTGCTTTGGAGCCGTATACCGGCAAGGCATTTCATGAGTCTTCTCCGCTCTATTACGAGCCGCAGACCACGGCTGGTCGGTACACCAAGACTGGCGTGGAATTTGTCCCCTCCGCGCTCCTTGGCCCGGGGAACATGGCGCGCAACGCAATTGCACTCGGGCTGGTGCCGGGGGTGGCATCGGAAGCGGCGGGGCAAGCAACTGAAGGCACCCCATTTGAGCCGTGGGCACGCGCTGGCGCGGCTGTGGTCGCTGGAGCCACGGGACATTGGGCTACGGCGCCAAATGCTGCAGAAGCCGCTGTGGGTCGCGCCGCGCGTGGTGCGACGACTGCGCAGATCGATCAGGCTGAGCAACTGTTCCAAGCAGCTCAGCAGATGGGCGTTCCGATCACCAGGGCGGAAGCGCTCCAGCATGTGACCGGCGGCGCGACAAACCTCGGCAACCTGCAGCGCGTGGTGGAGGGCGCTGGAGAACTCCGCCCGTTCATGGCGCAGCGGCCGGGACAGGTTGAGGATGCAGCGCGGGTCGTCTTCGACAATCTGGCGCCGGCCGCTGCCGCTCCGAGCAATATCGGGCCTGCTATCGGCCAAGCGGCCCAAGGCACCGTCCAGGACGTGACGCAAGCGATCAACCGCCACACGCGACCGCTCTACCAGGCCGCCGAGCAGCAACGGGTCGGTCCGGCCGTCCATCAGGCGCTTGCCCAAGACCCTCTATATGCCCAGACCCTACAGGAGGTCCGCAACAATCCAGCCCTGAACCGCACGATCGAGCATCTGCCGGATGACAGCGTCGGCGTGATTGATCTTGTACAGCGGCGCATGAGGGAGCAGGCCGAAAATGCCCGTATGCCCGGCCAGGCTAATACCTCGAATCTTGCTGCGGCGAACTTCGAGGATGCGCGCACCGTGCCGATGACCGCGGCTGACACTGTCACCGGATCTCGGCCAGGCGTTCAGGGCGCCTACGAGGCCGCGCGCACGCAGCAGCAGGCCCTGCGCGACCAATACCTGCAGCCGCTTTTGAATGGACCGATTGGCCGGCTGGCTCAGAACGATCTCTCCACCAAGCGCGCTATCGACGTGCTTTTTCCAGCCAACCCATTGCCGCAAAGCCAGCGCGAGATTGAAACGGCCGTGCGAGCGGTAGCGCAGCGTAGCCCCCAAGCTGCTACCCAGCTCGTGCGGGCGCATGTTGAGCAGACATTCAATGAGGCCGTTCAGCGCTTGCAGTCGGGCGCGAATGAGTTCGGCGGGGCCGGCTTTGCAGCCGTGCTGCGCGGAAACCCCCAGCAGGCGGCGAACCTCGAGGCTGCAATCACTGCACTCCGTGGCGGACAGGCGTACCAAGGTTTTGACCGCTTCCTCAACATCCTTGAAGCGCAGGGCAACCGCCAGCGCATTGGCTCGCAGACGGCGTTCAATCAAGAGGTCCAGCGCGAGCTCAAGAACGGCGGGACTGTCGCCGAGGCTCTAACTGGCGTGGCGTCCGGCGGCCTCAAGCTACCGTCGAAGATCAACCAGCGCATCGAACAATGGCGCATGGGTGGCAACGTCGCTCAGATTGCCGATCTCCTGACCAATCCGGCCGCCGCGACGCTCTTCCGGCAGCTCGCGACCGCCCCGCCGCAATCAGCTCGAGCTGCAGCCATCACGACCCGCCTTGTCTATCTCGGCGAACGCGCTCGGGAAGACAGAAAGTAGGACCTCACACATGACCGCTCGGATCTACGCTGCGCTCGCGGCGCTCTTTCTGCTGGCAGCAAGCGCTCATGGGGCCGGCACATTACCCGGCTTCTCGCTCACGCCGCAGTTCGATAAAACCGGGAAGGTCGCCATCGGGTGTAAGGCCTACACGATCCAGGCTGGCACCACCGCGACACCGCAGAACAGCTATCAGGACTCGGCTCTAACAATCCCGCAGCCGAACCCTATCCCGTGCGACTCGACCGGGCGTCTGCCGCAGTTCTTCCTCGCGGATGGTCAGATCAAAATCCGCGTGGTCGACAAGAACGGCCTTGATATCTTTGTCGGCGACAACCTTTTGGTTCTCGGCCCGAGCTCTGGCGGTGGCGGTGGTGGTGGCAGCGTCGACCCGACGACCATCCTTCAGACCGGCCACGTCATTCAGATGTATGGTACAGGCGCCTTGAGCGGGTTCGTTCGGGCGAATGGCCGGACGATCGGATCGGCGACATCCGGCGCAACTGAGCGCGCGAATGCCGATACACAAGCGCTGTTCCAATATCTCTGGGGGGCCGATGCAAACCTTGCGGTCAGTGGTGGCCGTGGAGCTTCGGCGGCTGCCGATTGGGCGGCAAACAAGACGATCGCGCTGCCGGATGCTCGAGGTCGCGTCATTGCCGGTCTCGACGATATGGGCAATTCGGCGGCGGGTCGACTGACCAGCGTCGGGCTTGGTGTCAGCGGGACCGTGCTCGGCAATGGCGGCGCGAGCGAGACCGTTGCGTTGACCCTGCCGAACCTTCCGCCCATCACACCGTCTGGAACGGTGAGTGTTGCTGCCTCCTCTGTGCCGTTTCGGTTTGCCGTGATCCCTGTAGGCGGCGGCTCCAGCGTCACCGTCATCGACCAGATTTCGTTTGTTGGAAACAACGGCAGCACATCCCTCGGTGCACCATCAGCTTCATTCACCGGCAGCGTTGGCGGCGGGTCGAGCACGCCGTTCTCTCGCGTCCAGCCGACCATCCTCATGACCACGTATATCAAGCTTTAGGAGACAACCCGAATGTCAGTGGTCTACTCGAACACGGTCAAGGACAACAGGTTGAATGTCGTCAACGACGCGGTGAATTCAAAGACCTATGCTGCTGGGACCGGATCAGGGTCCGCCGGATCGCTTGTGATCGGAACGTCGAGCTTATCGGGCGCGACCGGCGTCCTGGCCACTATTCCACTGCAAAACCCGGCTTTTACCGTTGGGTCTCAAGTGCTGAACCTCGCCGGCACTCCACTATCCGCGACGGCCAGCGCGGGCGGTACGGCAGCAAAAGCGGAGATCCGCAACAACGCCGGTACCGTCATTGTTTCCGGACTCACGGTCGGGACCTCAGGGACGGATGTCATTCTTGGCACCACAACCATTGCCTCAGGCGGGACCGTGACGGTTACGTCTGGCACGATCACGCACGGCTAGCAGAGGCACGCTATGGCAATCACAAATCCTGAAGCCGTGCGCTTCGTCAATGAGCAGGTACGCCCCCTGTGCGAGAAGGCGCGCGCGCTGTCGGCTGAGATCTCCGCGATGCAGACGCTATGGTTCGGTGGCCTCGACGCAAAGTTTCCGAACGACACCACTGCGCTCGATGACGGGCGCGAAGGGCAGGGCGTGTCGCGCCTGACTGGAGCGCAGGTGCAGCTCGCCGTTGGCGTGCTGATCGCGATGCTCGGCCAGGCCAATGCCGAGATCATCGCCAAGCCATGCGTTCGGCCACTGTCGGCTTCCTAAAGGGCCGCAAGCGATGGCGCTCAACGCCGCATTCGTTTTCGAGGTCCGGCTGACTGGCGACGACACCAACGGTGGCGGCTTCAAAGCCGGCGCCACTGGCGCGGATCGCTCGCAGTCGGACACGCCTTGGGCGACGTTAACCAGCGCGTCCGTGGTGCACAGCACGACGACGCAGCTGAACGTGAATGCTGCGGACTACACCGTAACGGCCGCGGATGTCGGCAATGCGGTGCAGATCGCTGGTGGAACAGCGACGGCTGGGGTGTACGAGATCACGGCCGCTGATACCGTCAACAATCGCTGGACCGTCGATCGGTCGCTCGGGACGGCCGGCCAGACGTGTCCCGGCAAGATGGGAGGCGCGTTCGCATCGCCTGGCAAGGCGGCCGGCGTCGCGACTGTCGCCGGCATGACCGTGTTTATCAAGTACAATGCATCGCCCTATGTAGCGACGACGGCGTCGACAAACGTTTCTGGAGGGATCGTTTCCGGGACGGCGGGAACGGCCTATGTCGGGTATGACACGACGCGGGCCATGTGGGTGTGGCCGGTACAGGCCAACAGGCCGACATTCCAGCTCGGCGCCGGCGTGACGGGCGTTCCGCTGTTCGGCAACTTGAACGCCAATTACCACGTACAGCATATCATTCTCGATGCGAATTCGCAGACCGGCAGCCGCTGCACGCAGATGTCGGGCATCTTGTACTACGTCAAGGGAATGAACGGGGTCGCCGGCGGTCTGATTCAGAACTCGAACGGCATCGCAATCCTATGTGAGGTGACGGGCTGCGTAGCAATCCCGATCAACTTCTTTACGTGCCTTTGGTGCGTCGCCCACGACAACGGTCTGGCAGTGACGCTGAACCAGGGGGCTTTTGCGACGTCTGGCACCGGATCGCTGTGCTACGCATGCATTTCCTACAGCAACAATTGCGATGGATATAGCAGTTCCTGCTATCTGGTGAATTGCGTTTCCTATGGGAATGGAGGGATGGGCTTTAACCCCGTCAACTTCTCCGGGGCCGTCTACATCAACTGCATCGCGGAAGCGAATGGAGCCTATGGCTATCGCCTCAATGCGGGCACGCTGTCGCTCATCAATTGCGCGGACTACAACAACACGTCAGGGCGCTCGCAAATCGCAGGCGGCAAGTTCTGGGGCGACCTGTTGCCGATCTCCGGCTCTTCGTCATTCTTCGTCAATGCGGCATCGCTCGACTTCCGCCTCAATAGCGACGCTGGCGGCGGCGCGCTGCTGCGCGGCGCATCGTTCCCAGCCTCGTTCCCAGTGCCTGCCAACAGCAATTTCCTCGACGTCGGCGCGCTGCAGCACCTCGACGCCGGCGGTGGCTCTGCTGGAATTCTCGTTCACCCCGGCATGCGCGGAGGCATGATCTAACATGCGGATCATCACCAAGGGTGCAACGAGCCAAACGGTCTATTTCGACCTCCTGGATTCGAGTTCGACCACCGGAGGGCGCAAGACGGGGCTGGCGTACAATACCTCAGGGCTTACCGCATACTATGTCCGCAGCGGTGCGTCGCCAACAGCGATTACGCTGGCGACGCTCGCCGCAGCGAACTCAGCGTGGTCATCTGGCGGCTTCAAGGAAGTTGATGCGACCAACATGCCGGGGCTCTATCGCCTCGACATTCCGGACGCGGCGCTAGCAACAGGCGCGGGTGACAGCGTTGTCGTCACTCTCAAGGGAACCGGCGTTGTGCAAGCCTCCATGGCAATCCAGCTCGCCTCGTTCGATCTGCAGAGTTCGTTCGATTTTGCCAAGGGCAGCGTAGCCATGACGGAATCCTACGCTGCAAATGGAGCGCAGCCGACGCCGATACAGGCGCTCTACGCAATCCACCAGATGCTCATGAGCTTTGCCATTTCTGGGACGAGCCAAACGGTGAGGAAGCTGGATAACTCAACAACGGCGTTCACGGCCACGCTTAACGACGGGACCAACCCGACCGCGATCTCAAGGTAGTCCGTTGCCATGGCGATCCGTTCGGTCGTTACACGCGGGTACGGCTCCGGCGGATCAATCCCCCTGGTGGTCCGGCGCGGCTTTGCGCCATCGGTGGCTGCATCCGGGTCGCTGTCGGCGACTGAGCCAACCGATACCGCGGCGTTTGCCGTCGGATTAAGCGTTTCTGGCGTACTATCTGCGACCGAGATCGCGGATAAAGCCGCTTTCGTCGGTACAGGTGTTTTCGGCTCGCTTGCGGCGACGGAGGCCGCCGACGCCGCGGCAATGGCCGCCGGCTATGCGGTTAGAGTCAGCTTCGCGGCGACGGAGCCAGCGGATACGGCGAGCCTGGCAGGCGCAAATATTGCCATTCTAGCCGCTGCCGAGGCCTCGGACGTACTTGCGTTTAGTATCAGCGTTTCGAACCCGGCTTCGGGCTCCCTCGCTGCCGCGGAACTGCAAGACGGCGCGGCATTCGCTGCGCTCGTCACCGGAAGTCTGATCAATCCTTTGGGAAAGCTAAAGATGTACACAGGCTCGCTGGGAGCAGTCTCGAACCGGGAGGATTGGATTTTCGCGATCGAACTCATTCAAGAGGATGGGACGCAGTTGGACATTTCCGGCGCTTCAATCGCGGCCTACCTCTGTCCTTCTGACTGCCCCAATACGCCTGTGCTCACGGCGACTACTGACAACGATCTGATCACGCTAACGAGCGCCTACACATTTCAGTGGCACTTCGACGCGGCTTCGATGGCAAGCCTTTGCAGCGCTCAGTATAGCGTCTTCTGCCGTATGACACTTGAGGGGTTTACCACCCAAATTCTGGCCGCGTCGGTCGCCATCGTTGATGGAGGACCCCCTGCATGACGACGCAGTCCGTCCGGCTCAAGATAGCAAGGCTTAGCGTATTCAAAGCAAAGACGGATGTTCGCTTCCCGGCGAATGTCTCAGTGGACAACTTTCTGACGGTTCTGCGCTCCGACGGCACTTATCAGTTTGGGGTCGACTACGATCTGGTTGGCGAGGCTCCCATTGTTGACCCGAGCACCGCTATGGTGGTGGTCCTTGATCGGGCAAGCGAGACATACAAGCTACAAAGCATTTCGTCGCTACTGGCAAGTGCTACGCAGGTTGTGCAGGAAGTTACCACAGGCGGGCCGGTCCCGGTGTTGCCAAATGCAGGTATCGTGAAGGTCAATCAGACCGTAGGCGCCCCGATCACGCTCAACATGCCCTTGGCTTCGATCAAGACGTGTCCGGTCAAGATCGTTGATTGGAAGGGGGATGCCGCGACCAACAACATCACCATTGCGCTTTCCGGTTCTGACAAGTTTCAAGCGAACCTTGCGAGCTGGGTCCTCGCCGCCAATGGCGCGAGCGTCAATCTTGATCCCATTTCTGGAGCCGGATACGTGATATGAAATCCCACTACAGGCTGCTTGTGGTGCTCGCTTCGGCGGGCTTTTTTATTGCCTCCGCCCGGGCCCAAACCTCTGGGTCAGTTTCTAACCATGCCTTCGCGCTCGGCAAGGGCCCTGGCATTCAAGGCTTCACTTCGCTGATCTGCGGCAATGCGCAAATTCCGATCGGCCAAACCTCGGCAGATCCGATCTGCGCCGCGCTGTCTGGCGATGTCACGATGAGCGCCTCTGGCGTCACGGCGATCGGCGCCAACAAAGTTACAAACGCTCACCTCGCTACGATGGCGGCGAACACGACGAAGTGCAACGCTACCGCCGGCAGTGCGAACCCGACTGATTGCACTGCATCCACGATGCGCACAAACCTTGGCCTAGTCATCGGAGCCAATGTTCAAGCCTGGGACACTGATCTCGACTGTATCGCGGCTTTGTCGTCAACGGGCGTCATCTCTAGAACAGGCGCCGGCACTTGTTCGGCTGGGGCTCTTGCTCTCAGCGGGCTTGCTACCGGAACGCAGGACTCAGTTATCGGCTATTGGGGATCGACATCCGCCAGCGCCATTGCGATCAACAACTGCACGGGCGCGCTGACTTATTCGACGACGACCCATACTTTCGGCTGCAACGCCACGGCTGGTACGGGTACGGTTACGAACGTGGCCTCCGGCTACGGCCTGACAGGTGGGCCAATCACTACCACCGGCTCGCTTGCAGTCTCTCTGATGACCGCCAGCAACTTCATCAGTGCGGACGTCAGCCTTGGAACTGTCGGTACCTACTACGACGGCCCCATGATGACGCAAGGCACGTCCGGAACGTGGGTGGTGTCCGGAAATGTGCTGCTAAGCACGACCAATTCCACTGGCGATCCATTCTTCTGCAAGCTCTACGACGGCACCACGACGTTTGCCACGGGCGGGATCAACACCACGACAGCCAACGGTCGCGCGAATGTCACGTTCACCAACGTGATAGTCACGAGCCCAGCCGGCAATTTGCGCATTGCCTGCTCCAATCAACAGACCGCGACGTCAGGAAAGATCAACGCTGCCAATGCGGGCGGCGGCAATCTGTCCAGCTACATCACCGGCATTCGAATTCAATAGCGAAGATGGAGAGACCAATGTCCTGGCGCCTCGCTCGCGGGCTTGAAAAGCTGCGAGCTCAAGTCAACGAAAAATGGCCGAAACGGTCCAAGGAATCGGATGGGAGTGTCGGGGATACGTCTCATTCGGCGCGTGTCTCGGACCATAATCCCGACAGTTCCGGCGTGGTCCACGCGATCGATATCACCCACGACCCTAAAATCGGCTTCGATAGCTACGCTTTCGCGGACATGCTGCTGGCGAAGCAGGACAAGAGGCTCAAATACGTGATCTCGAACCACCGTATCGGTTCAGGTCCGGCCGGTCCGCAGCCGGGCGTCTGGCGCAAGTACAGCGGGGCCAACCCGCACGATCATCATTGCCATATTTCGATCATGTCTGGCGCGCTCGCAGACGACACGCGGGACTGGGATATCAACACCGCGGTGCAGGTGGATCCCGTCATCCAGCCGGACTATGTCCCGCCGCCGCCGACCCTTCGGAAGGGGGCCAAGGGCGATCAGGTCAAGAGCCTGCAAACCCTGCTTCTCGCCGCCGACATCAAGGTCGCGGTCGATGGTGACTTCGGCCCGAAGACAGAGGCCGCAGTGAAGCAGTTCCAGGCCGCTCACGGATTGGTCGCCGACGCTGTGTGCGGTCCCATGACGTGGGCAGCCTTGAAGCAATCCGCCGCGTGACGGCATCGCGCATCATCCATGGAGACTGAAATGACTTCCGATACGATCTGGCAGATCATCCGCTATATCCTCATTGCCGCCGGCAGCTTCGCCACGGGCAAGGGGTGGGTCACGGCCGACCAGGTGACTTCGATCATCGGCGCTCTCGGCACACTGTTCGCGGTCGGCTGGGGCCTGTTCGTCAAGGCGGGCACTGCAACCGTTCCCGCAGCGACCGCGGCGCGCTCTGACGTTCCGACCGTCAGCCAGGCGACCGGCGTCGTCACCAAATGACTTGGCTTTCTCTCGCGCTCACGCTTCTCAAGATCGCTTCCACGATCATAACATGGGCTCGTGAGCGCGAGCTGATCTCGTATGGCTACGACCAGGCCATAGCCGAGCAGGCCGAGGCCATCCTGAAAAAGACGGACGTGGGCAAGGCAATTCTGGAGAGAGTGAATGCGCTTTCTGATGACGACGTTGATGCTGAGCTTCGTGGCCTTGAACCCAAGTAGCTGCACACCTCAGCAGATCGACAGCTTCTGCCAGGTTTACAATCAGGTGGTTTTGCAAAAGGGCGATGGCACCATCGTGGCGTCTCCCGGAGTGAAGCGACGCTTGCTCGCCAACGAACTGACCTACCGGCAGCTTTGCTCGGGATATAGGAAAACATGACTTTTGATCCGACCATCAACGCCGGGAACCTGATCGTCGTCGCACTCGCCATCATCGCTTTCATCGGGGGATGGTACAAATTCGGGGGGCGACTCGACATGCTCGAATATCGCGTCAAGGCCGTTGAAGACACATTGAAGATCATCGCAACCGCGATCGAGAAGCAAAACGCGACGGAGAAGCTGTTAGCGCTTGTTGATCAGCGCGTTGTCGCCGTTGAGGGGCTGATCGAAACGGCGAACAAGGAAATAGCCGACTTGCGCCGTGGAAATGGCTTCATTCAGGAGCGCCGCGGCAACGTGGATGGCGAGTACAAGCGCTAACGCACTCAGGTGCAGCGGGGCTTCAACGGGCTTTATTTGCAGTATTGTTTAGGATGTGTCGCCTTGATCAACCTAATGACCCGTCTGAGTGACCTCAGGGCGAGGCCCACCACTCGGCTGGAAATGGCGAGTTCCAGTCGGCTCGATTGTCGTTCGCAGCCGATGGGAGGTGTAATTCATTCCCCTGCTTTTTGCTGAAAAGTCCCGATATGCGCATCATCTTGCGAAGCCGTTCCCATACCTCCGGAAATGTGTCGAGCATCGAATTTCTCATTTGAGAGAACACGCTGCATTTCCTCGATTGCGGCGAGTCTCCGCTCGATTTCGACAATCGATTTGAACTGGTCTCGTCGAAACAGGACCTGCGTCGGCTTCTTCATAGGTGCTCTCCGCTCTGCGAAATTGCCACTATTTCCCGAGTCTGTCTTTAACCTATCTTACAAGGGCCTCCATGAGGCCGTCCGACGGACTGTCTTCCTATCGGAGCCACCAAATAAGCCAAACAGTTGCCGCGCTCGAAAGACGGGGCACGACCGAACGAGCTACGTTGTATGATGTCCTTACGTTCATTGGCCAAGGATCGACGACGGAGCCGGCTCCCGAGAGCGAGACCTCAGGAGCTGGGCTTGCAGCAACTTACGAAGCGACCTCCTCGCGCCGTTGAAGGGAGCCGCCGGATGTTCATGACGCTTGGACAGTACCTTGCTGAATCCGAGCGTTACCGGCTAGCAAGAGAGCAGGCTACCAACCCATTTAGCCGCTCGCACCTTGAGGCCATAGAACGGAGCTTTACGACACTGGCGGAGAGCGAGGCAGCCTCAGTCGTTCCAGGAGAACTGGAGCGGCAATAGACCAGCGCATGCGACCTTAAGTGTTGCAGGAACTACCAACGCTGCCATGCATTTGAGGAGCATGCCCAGGTACTTCTTCCACGTCTATAACGTTGCGCCCAACCAAGATCAGGAAGGCGAAGACCTCCCGAACGACGAAGCCGCGTGGCATGAGGCTACGAGCTACGCGGGCGCGCTATTGAATGACATAGACGGTAAGTTCCGGCCCGGCCAAGTGTGGAGCCTGGAGGTGGCGAACGAAGCCGGCAAGCCGCTCTTTTTCATCGGCATCACATCGAAGAAATTGAAGTAGCTGCTCCGCTGCCCTCCGTTCCGCCTTTGGAACGGAACTCACCCTTTGCTGTTTATCTTCCCTGCAAGGCTTTCAGGAGGACGCCGATGACCGAGCACCGCCGGAGACTGAAGCAGACCCGCTCCCTTGAGGAACGGATGGCCGAGCAGGCAGCCAAGCTCAAAGAGCAGGCTAGTCAATTGCCGGCCGGAGCGGAACGCGAGCGCTTGCTGCGACGTGCGAGGATTGCCGAGACCGGCGCTCATCTGAGTGATTGGATACAGTCCCCGGGCTTGCGGCCGCCGGGATGAACAAATCGCCGATCGAACTGCTCATAGAAGTACAAAGGGATATTGAAGAGCTGAGACGGATCGCCCGACAGCTTCCGCCAGAGATTGCGCGCGTTTTGCAAAGATTTGCGGACCAGATGGAAGCACGAGCTCGGGCAATCGACCAACTCGTGTAGCAAGACAACTAATACGTCGCCCCGTTTGGGGGCCGTTCCCTGAGCAAGAGCGAGTGAAAGTCGCCTCAGGCCGCCTGTCAAACTTCCTTAGGATCGGCCGGTTGTCTCAGGAGAGGGGGGTGAATTCTACGGACCTTCGGCTGAGAGAAACGTTCGATGTGCGAAAGCCGGCTTCAAGCCAAACTCTTGCCTGTACGTGACCCGCCTTCATGGAGCTTTCATTACCCCACCAGGAGTTGAACCTGAAGGCAGACCTTGGCAGCGGCCTTCCAATAATGTCATCGATTTCGGAGAATGAGAGAGTGAGCGATCGCCCTCGCATCGTTTCGAGCTTTTGCCGGAGTGGATCGTAGATGCTCATTGGATCTAGCCAAAAAGGCCACTGAACATCAAGGTAAGTTGTGGTGCAAGCGGGGGAGTTGGGAACGCGTGAGCAGGCCAGATTCACGATGACCAAGGCTGTTGGACGCCGGCCCGACCAGAGAAGACAATGCCAGCAAGAACGCGCAGATGAGGTCAGCGACTTGGCTGCAGCGGTCACCCTGCTGCCGGCAACACAAAGGGCCGTGAGGCGGCCTCAGTCTTCTGTCACCTCGAAGGCGGGAACGCAGCGCATCTACTCGCGTTTTCGTGGGGAGGTGGCGATATGAAACACATCGTCCTGGTTGTCGATGATGATCACATGGTGCTCGAGGTCGTCGCAAACATGCTGGAGAACCTGGGGTGTGACGTGCTGACAGCGAATAGCGGCACGGAAGCCTTGGAAGCACTCGGTTCGAACATCGGGATCTCGATTTTGATCACGGACATCAACATGCCCGGCATGGACGGACACGAATTGGCCGAGCGCGCCAGGAGGCTTCGTCCCGAGCTCAGGATCCTCCAACTGTCCGGCCGGGAGCGACGGCGAGATGGCTTCCCGATGATCCGGAAGCCGTTCGATGAGGAGGAACTCGCCCGGATGATGCAGCAAACCGTCGGATTGTGCTGAGGCTTTTAAACCGATGGCCTAGCGGCGCCTAGCCCAGTAGCTTCGGCAAGCAAGCCGTTTTCGATCGAGGAGCTGACCGACCTTCAACGCTCCTCGGTGGGGTGCACCCATTTATAAGGCGTGATCTGCCTTGCTTCGGTCAGCTTGATCATGCGGGCAGGTGGCGCGTAGCGCGGTGTGCGACAGGATCGGCATTTCAGCGAAGCTTCGAGTTTCCAGAGTGGCGTATCGGGGCGGCGGCGGATGGCGTCGAGCGGCAGGCTCGCTCGCTGCTTGCATCGGACGCACTCCACTTCAAGCCACAGGAGCCCTCCGTTGATGCACTGACCGATCGTCGGGGAGGGCTGGGCAGGGCCGCCGTAACCCTCCATACGGATGGACCAGGCTTCCGCCTCCGCCCTGTCAGCCTCGCGAACGGCTGCCTCGGCGCGCTCACGGGCGCCCTGGGCGTGGATCTTCGCGCCCATGATCCGGCCGCCCCAAATGACCTCACGCGACTTCGTGCTCATGGGAGATAGATTCCGGCGAATGGAGCCGGAAGCAAGCCGCTAGGGATAGCAGGGTCACGTGCTGTCGGATCAAATAGATTGGTCAAGCATTAACACGTGAGCGAACGGGAATATTTTGAAATACCGAATTTGAAGTTGCTCCGTCGGGCAAAACAGTGGTTCATGAAGCGCTGGTTCATCAACAAGGATCAGCACATATGGCCGACGAAGACGAGGGCTCGTCCGAACTCTTCAGGATTGCAAAACTTAACGGAGACTTCCGACGTAACTATGGTCCGCTGCTGGGCGCATTCCTGTATCTGAGGTCGATCAGCGCCGCCCGCGGGCGTTCATGGTTATGGGCCGGGCTTGCTTCGCTTCTCGGCTCGGCTGCCTTGGGGTGGGTGAGCCAACACTTTTCTTCGTTGGTTCGATGATCCTTCGATGGAAAGAAGAGCGATATGCGAGACCGGTGGCGCACTTGTTAAGCAGCTCGCGCCGAATCCTGAAGGCTGCAGGGTTCAAGCGGTGCCGCGCCTAAAGGCATTCGCAAAAACTAGAGTCGAAGCTTGCGCGATCGGTTGGGAGTGTACCAACCATCGGCGAGCTTTGCCGAACTCCCGTCAAGAGCTGTGGCATAACCATGGCATCGGCGAAGGGGTCGGGACATGGCGCAGGCGCGAAGGGTTGCTGACGCAAGCCAGGTGCGGGTGCGGGCCGCGCAGTACATTCGCATGTCCAGCGAACAGCAAAGATATTCGACCGCAAACCAGGCACTTGCGATCGCAGCCTACGCGATCGAGCACGACCTGGAGATCGTGCAAAGCTACATCGACAAGGCGAGGAGCGGATTAACGATCAAGGGCCGCAGCGCGCTGCAGCAGCTGCTTCATGACGTGAAGACGGCAAGGGCGGATTTCAAGGTGATCCTTGTGTTCGACGTCAGTCGCTGGGGCCGCTTCCAGGACGCGGATGAAAGCGCCCACTATGAGTTCATCTGCAGAAGCGCCGGCGTTTCGGTTCAGTATTGTGCCGAGCAATTCGACAACGATGGCAGCTTCATGTCGAACATCGCAAAGCAGCTGAAGCGCATCGGCGCCGGTCAGTTCAGCCTTGATCTATCGAAAAAGGTTTTCGCCGCGCAATGCCGCCTGGTCACACTTGGATTTCGCCAAGGTGGTTCCGCGGGCTATGGCTTGCGTCGTGAGCTTGTTGATGCGGCTGGCCGATCGAAGGGATTTCTAGCCAACGGCCAGCGCAAGGCCTTACAGGAAGACCGAGTGCTGCTGCGACCCGGCCCACCGGAGGAGCAGGAGGTCGTCCAGCGCATTTTCCGTGCATTCGTCGAGGAGCGAAAGTGCCCGTCGGCTATCGCCAAGGAGCTGAACGGCGAGGGCATTCTGAACCAGTTCGGGCGGCGATGGACCAGCTGGACGCTCCGTTATCTGCTCAAGAATGAGCACTATATCGGAGTCAACGTCTACAATCGCAGCAACTGGAAGCTGGGACAGAAACCCAAACCAAACCCGCCTGAGGCTTGGATCCGCTCGAAGGCATCGTTTGCGCCCATCGTGAAGCCATCGCTGTTCTGGAAAGCTCAGAAGATTTCCAGCCGCCGACGGCTGCTGCTGTCGGATCGCGACATGCTGGACCGCTTGAAGGCCCTGCTGGTCCGGAAAGGGGAACTGAGTAAGTCGATTATCGATGCGTCGTTCGATCTTCCCGGCAACGGCGCGTATATCAAAAGGTTCGGTAGCCTCAGGAAAGCCTATGCCGCGATCGACTACTACCCGGACAGCCTGAGATATCAAGACGGGCGCCGCGCGGTCATCGCGACTCTGGTTGAAGTTAGGGAGGAGTTTGTCGACGAACTGGTTGCGTTCGGGCATTCGCTCGCTTTCGACCCGAAAACAGGCCTCATCACCATTGATGGGGCAGTTAAAGTCACGATCGCAGTAGCGCGCGCGAACATTGCCCGCGGCAAATTTCCGCGGTGGGGCCTCAGGCGCTGCATCGACCAACGGGCCGATCTCGTCGTGGTCGCACGCATGGACGAGGACAATCGCGAGGTCATGAGCTATGTCGTGCTGCCGCCTGCGCGCTTGACCGGCGCGTTTTTGCTCACGGGAGAGCGCACGCCTGGCAACATCAACAACAGCCAGTTCGCAACCCTGGAAGAGGCCGTCGAGGCCGTGCTTCGTTTCAAGGCGCGCAAAGCGAGGCGTTCGGCAACCGGCGCCAGTCGGAAATCAGTTCCGCACGGCGGGAGATGACATCCGCAGTGGAGCCCCGGAAATGGCCGTGGCCGTTCACCCAACAAAAACGCCGCCCGCTTAAATATGACGCGGGCGGCGGGCTTCCAGCCCCGGGGGGAATGGCAATTCCCCGGTGATCATTAGTGTGCACAACACATGCCAAGGTTTTGTGTCACGTATTGAGACATCCGCAGAGGGGATAAGGACACTAAGTGAACAGATGTCTTCGTCTGAGACGATGAACCCGCCCATCCGATTCAGGCGCGCCCTCGTGCAGCGCAACGTTGCACGCCTGACGCTAGCCAAGCGCAAGTGCAGCGTCAGTTGTTTGACTTCGACTTATCGTAAAGCTGCTGTGGGATCTGGCCGGTGATATCGGTGCCATCGGAGAGCCGCCATGCCGCCACTCCGAAACAGACGGTCAAAACGACTGCCACGACCATCAGCAGCATCGATAGAAACTGGCTCATACCGCACTCCTGAACGCTGTGTGAGCGAGCACGGCACAACGATTCGGAAAATACAGACCCGCTGACCTACCGCCAGTTATCCTCAGGTTGTAAAGCGGTGGAATTACATCGGAAGTCTTTTGCCCGCCGCGACTCAGGCGCCGACTTCGCCGGGCGCAATTCTGGGCTAGGGCGTGTACTCATAAACCGCGATGTCCGCTCATCTCCCAGCAGCGGCGCGGAAGCGGACATTGCGAGGTCCGAGAAGGGCCATAAGCGGAAATCGCAATCAGGCAAGTGGTGCCGCTAATCAGCAACTTTACGATCCAGCATTTCTCGCACGCGAAGCGCCAGTTTTGCCAGGGAGATGGGCTTCTCCAGCAAGTCCACTCCTTCCTCCAGCCTGCCCTGATGAACCACTGCGTTACGCGAGTATCCTGTCATATAAAGAATTTTAAGGCCGGGACGGATCTGCTGAGCCCGTCTGCCGAGTTCGCGGCCATTGATCCCAGGCATCACGACGTCGGTGAGCAGAAGATCGACCTTAGGCGTGTCCTGCAGCAGAGTGGTCAGCGCAGCCTGTGCGCTTGGCGCAGAAATAACGCGGTAATTAAGGTCTTTCAAAGCGTCCGTTACGTAGGCCCTGAGGTCTGCATCGTCCTCGACAACAAGAATAGTCTCCAACTTCTCGGCTTCGGGCACTGTCTCATCGGCTTCGGTTTCGGTCGGAACACTGCTTCCATAGTAGCGAGGGAAGTACATCCTGATACTGGTGCCCTGGCCAACCTCGCTGTAGATCTTGACGTGGCCACCCGATTGCTTGACGAAGCCGTAGACTTGGCTGAGCCCAAGTCCCGTTCCTTGGCCAGGCTCCTTCGTCGTGAAAAAGGGCTCAAACGCGTGCTCTAAGACGTCGTTCGACATGCCGCTGCCGGTGTCCGTTACGCACACCACCACGTATTGACCCGGCGACAGCTCCGGATTGATCCGGGAATAGTCGTCATCGGCCGAGACGTTCACGGCTTCTACTGTCAGTTTGCCGCCACTGGGCATGGCATCGCGAGCGTTGATGCAGAGGTTGATGATTGCCGATTCAAGATGATTTGCATCGGCTTCGATCTGCCAAAGACCTGCACTTCCGACAGTCTGAACCTCGATCCCTTCTCCGAGCGTGCGTTGCAGAAAATCCTGCAAGCCGTTTATAAACGTATTGAGATTGATCGGTTTGGGATCTAGCGCTTGTCGTCGTGAGAAGGCCAGCAGGCGACTGGTCAGTGCCGCAGCCCTTTGTGCGCCTCGTTTCGCGTTTGTGAGCGCGCGTTGGATGTTCACGCTGCCTACAAGATGGCGACTATGCCGCTCAGCAGTTTCGATGTTGCCGAGCACTATCATAAGAAGGTTGTTAAAGTCGTGTGCGATGCCGCCGCTCAATTGGCCGACGGCCTCGAGTTTTTGGGACGCTGCTAGTTGTTCTTGGACCGTCCGCAACTCGTCCTGCGCTTTTTTACGTTCGGTCAGATCACGGGTAACCTTCGCAAATCCAACGAGATTGCCCGCATCGTCCGAAATACGGTCTATTATAACGGAGGCCCAGAAACGAGTGCCGTCCTTACGCATTCGCCACCCCTCAGCCTCGAAGCGACCCGTCTCGGCGGCTTGTGCGAGAGCTCGTTTCGGTATTCCAAGCTCAAGATCCTCCGGCGTGTAGAACTGACTGAAGTGATGCCCGATGATCTCGGATGGAGTATAGCCTTTGATCCGCTCCGCGCCCGGATTCCAGGTGCTCACATTACCTGCTGGATCGAGCTGGAAAATCGCATAATCGACGACCGCTTCGACAAGTCGGCGATAACGGCGTTCGCTCTCCAAGAGATCGAGCTGAGCCTGATGGCGTTCTGTGATGTCCCGAGTAACCTTCGCGAAGCCGATCAGTTCGCCCGCTTCATTGCGGATGGTGTCGATCACGACCAGCGCCCAGAACCTGGTGCCGTCCTTCCGCACTCGCCATCCTTCGGAATGGAAACGGCCGGTTTCGCGTGCAGCAGCTAATGCAGCTTGCGGAGCTTCTTTGTCCCGTTCTTCAGGCGTATAGAAGGTCGAGAAAGGCTTTCCGATGATCTCATCAGCAGAATAGCCCTTGAGCCTTTCTGCGCCGGCATTCCAAGTGCGAACGCGGCCCTCAGGGTCCAACATGAAAATGGCGTAGTCGACAATAGCATTTACAAGCAGCTCGAAGCGCGCATCCCCGGTGCGTTCAAATAATGATTGGCTCATTTTTCCTGGGGCGGCAGAACAGCGGATCTATGAAACGCCAAGGCAGGTTATTAGTTCCGTACCTTAATACCTAAACGACTTGTCTCGAAAAAGGTTGGCACCCGGGGTGGCGGGTATCGTTTACTAATACTTGTGTCTACATCTCCGGCAAAACGTTTGCGTTCATGGACGCTCAATGCCGGCGGATCGGCTCGAAGCGGGCGAGCTTCGTCGCGCCATCCCAAAGCTCGACGGCATGCCCATCAACGAGCTGCCTAGCCCTATCCCTTGCTGCTGATTCGTTCGCGACCTCAAGGTCGATTCGACGCTGTATGTGCCCATCGGCGTCGATGATGTACGCACGAAAGTTCGGCATGATCCCGCCCCAAACTGCTACGTTCCGGCTGGAACGAGTTTAGAGGCGATCTAAAATCCTAGTCAATTCGCCGGACGGTCTCGCGCTCGCCACACCCGTCCTGCCCTCTGATGCACGTCCCCCATCGACTGTAACAAAATGAGGCCGCTGCAGGGGCCGCCGCGGCCTCGTTTCTCGAAAATAGTCCGGGTGAAAGAGGTCTAAGTGAACTATGAGCCAGCCCCGGTATGGCTAACAAAGCACTGCTTTGTTTCAGCTGTATTTCGTCGCGGAGAGAAAATGCTGTTCCTTTGAGGAACTTACGCTCCCTGCCCCAGGGAGGCCCGCCGGGGCTGGCGAGCTGGCGGGCCTTCAACCTCTCGGCACAAGCTGCGTTTACGCGACCTGCCCGTAGCAGCACTGTGGCAGACAATGGCGGGGACTGGAACTTGGACTAGCATGTGCTACGATTGAGCAGGTCAGCGGTCGGAGCATGCCATGCTCATTCTGTTCGATGATGCAGAACATCGTGCGCGACTGATCGAGGGCATCCGGCGTCGCATGGATGAAGAGATCGAAGAAATCGCTTTGACTGTCTGCCAAGGTAGGACTGCCGAGCGCCCATTGCGCCGACTCCGTTTGCTAACGAAGCTGCTGGCGTCACTTGAGAGCAAGAACGAAAGCGCGCCGCCGGTGCATGCGAGCGGGATAGATCCCAACTAGGGGCGCTCAGTAAGCGCTTGAGCGATGGCTCAACAGGCTACGCACCCACAATAGATTAAGCGAGCCAACGTCTGCTTCGGGTCAGAAGCCGTCCATGCCGACTAAGCGGGGCGGCTTCCGCTTAATGTCGGAAGCTGACATTTATGAGGACACGCCCTAGGACGGAGCGCGATCGAGCAGGCTAGGAAGTAGCGACTGGAAAAGGAAAAGCCGCAGTGCGGTCCAGCCCCACTGCGGCTCGTTTCCCGACAAGTTGAAATTGGCTGATGCTCAAATCGCGCCGGTGTTCTTTCCATAGAACACCCCGTTCCGGAAATGGATTCCGTACAACTACCGGCGTGCGTTTTGTACGCATTGCCGGCCTCGGGAAAATATGGCAAGGCTCGGGTTCCAGCCCCAAGCTCCTGGCTGCCGATTCAATTGCGGATCATATGTGCGGATTCCGATCGATGTCGCCCAGGATTCCGAGATGATCTCGCCCACCATTCCGATTTGAAGTCGCCCACCCGTT
>NZ_JBYSYD010000029.1:0-1907 GCF_058782905.1 Bradyrhizobium sp. FW305-F6 | reverse complement strand
CTGCTGGCGCAGCTTGGCGTAGCGCAGGCGAGTGGCGAGCCGTTTGTCGTGCCGCAGCGAGGCTTCACGTTCGAGCAGCAGCGCAAGCCATTCGGTGTGACCGAGGCTTGCGGCCTCACCGGTGGCTTCGATGTCGGCGAAGGCCTTGGCCATGCCATGGAGGCCGAGGGCGTTGAGGCGGTCGAGGGTCGGATGGGTGAGCAAGGGATGATCTCCTAATTGTAGTAGCGCGGTCCGCGGATGTTGGCATGCAGGATCGGCGCATCGTCCGCGGAACGCTGGTGAGCAGAACGCCGATCGAGATTGTTGGCGAGGATCGACTTGACCGAGCCATAGGTGCGCGCGCCGATGTCGATTGCCCGCGCAGCCGCGGCGTCCAGCCGTTCGCGCCCATAGGAGGCGGCGAGCCTGAGGATGCCGAGACAGGCGCGGAAGCCTTGCTCGGGGTGCGAGCGCTCGTCGAGAATGAGGTCGCACAACGCGCTGGTCGCCGGCCCGATCGCGGCGGCGTCCTGGCGAATACGTGCGATGGTCCAGCCGGCGTAGCGCCGATGGCTGGAGGCCATGTGCTCCGGCACGGTGGTGTGTTTGTGATTGCCGCTCATGCGCTGATGCGCGGCGATCCGCTCGCCCTTGTGGAAGATCTCGACGGTACGGGCCGTGAACCGCACCTCGACCTCGGCGCGGGCGAAGCGATGCGGAACGCTGTAGTAATGCTTCTCCACCTCGACGTGGTAATCGAGACTGACGCGGCGGATCCGCCACTCGGCGAGGACGTAGGGGGACGCCGGCAATGGCTTGAGCGCCGGCCGGTCGACCTCCTCGAGCAACCGGCGGCGTGTCACGCCGAGCCGCCGGATCGGCCGTTCCTCGTTCAGCCTCGTGAGCAGTTCGCCGATCGCCGCATTGACCTCGGCCAGGCTGTAGAAGGTGCGATGGCGCAGGCGGCCGAGCAGCCAGCGCTCGACGATCAGGACGGCCTGCTCGACCTTGGCCTTGTCGCGCGGCTTGCGCGGCCGCGCCGGCAAGATGGCAGTGCCGTAATGCGCCGCCATCTCCGCGTAGGTACGATTGATCTGCGGGTCGTACAGGCTCGCCTTAATGACCGCGACCTTGGTGTTGTCGGGCACCAGCAGCGCCGGTATGCCGCCGATCGCCGCGAAGGCGCAAACATGGGCGCTGATCCAGTCGGCGAGCCCCTGCGTCCACGTCGCCTGCGCGTAGGTGAAGCTCGATGCGCCGAGCACGGCGACGAAGATCTGCGCCGTTCTGCGCTCACCGGTCAGGCGGTCGACCACCACCGGCACGCCATCGCCGGCATAGTCGACGAACAACTTGTCGCCGGCCGCATGGGCCTGGCGCATCGTCACCGACAGACGGCCTTCCCAGGCGCGGTAGAGCTCACAGAAGCGCGAGTACCGGTATCCGCCGGGCTCGGTGGCGATATATTCCTCCCACAGGATCGACAGCGTCACGTGCTTGCGTTTGAGCTCGCGGTGCACGGTCGCCCAGTCGGGCTCGGCGATGCGGCGGTGACCCTGACGGTTGCCATTGCCGGTCTTCGCGAACAGGCGAAGTTCCAGAACCGTGTCGGTGACGTCGTCTGGCAACGGCCAGCTCAAGCCCGCGGCCTCGAACCGCCGGAGCGCCAGGCGCACCGTCGAGGGCGCCGCGCCCACCCGTCGCGCAATCTCGCGGCTCGGTAGCCCGGCCGCCTTCATTCTGATCACATCGCGCACACGGCGCATCGCAAGCCTCTCCGTCGGCATCCAGGGTCCCCTTCGCAAAGCCGAAAGGGTTCATCCTATGGGAGCCAGAAGAGGCCTCGTCACCCGGGCGACATCATCCCGGAATGGTGGGCGACATCATCTCGGAACGGGTGGGCGACTTCAAATCGGAATGGTGGG
>NZ_JBYSYD010000028.1:0-2300 GCF_058782905.1 Bradyrhizobium sp. FW305-F6 | reverse complement strand
TGTCGCGCGCCATGGAAAACTGCCCCCTCAGCGTCACAAGGGATTGCCCCCTCCTTGGATAGCTGAGGAGAGAGTGAATGAAGCGGGAACGAATCACTGAAGGCTCGCCGTGGAATGATCCACGGGGGCAGATGATGAAGACGCCGGATGACGTGGCGGAGATGATGCGCCTGAGGGCGTGCGGGTGGGGTGTGAAGCGGATTGCGCGGCAGCTGGGCTGCAGCCACCACACGGTGAAGGACTACTTGGCGGCGGGCGGGGTGAAGCCGTTCAAGTCGCCTGAGCGGCCGAAGCGTCTCGACGGCCTTGAGGGTTGGCTGCGCGAGAGGCTCATTCGGCATCGCGGCAATGCCGACGTGGTGCGACAGGACCTGCTGGCCGAGAAAGGCGTGGCCGTCAGCCGGCGGACACTGCAACGCGCCGTGCAGCCCTATCGCCAGGCGCTGAAAGCGGAGGCGCTGGCGACGACGCGGTTTGAGACGCCCCCGGGCCGGCAGCTGCAGATCGACTTCGGGGAGCGCCTGGTCGAGATCGGAGGGGCGAAAGTCAAGGCATTCGTGTTCGTGGCAACGCTTGGACACTCGCGAAGGCTCCATGTGCGTGCGTTCCGGGCCGAGAGGCAGGAGCATTGGTTCGCCGGGCTCGAGAGCACATTCACGACCTTCAGCGGTGTGCCGGAGGAAGTGCTGATGGACAATCCACGCGCGCTTGTCGTGCGGCACGACGCAGTGAGCCGGTCGGTTCAGTTCAACGACAAGCTGATAGCCTTCGCAAAACATTGGGGCTTTCGCCCTCGCGCCTGCGCGCCATATCGGGCGCGCACGAAGGGCAAGACGGAGAACGGCGTCGGCTACGTGAAGAAGAACGCGATCGCCGGTCATTCCTTCCCAAGTTGGGAAGCATTCGAGGCGCATCTCGACAGATGGGAGCGAGAGGTTGCGAACGTTCGGATCCACGGCACGACCGGCGAGACGCCGATCATCCGCTTCGCGCGTGACGAGATACATCGGTTGAAGCCGCTCGGCGGGCAGCCCTCGTTTGGATCCTTGCGTGAACTGTCCCGCGTCGTCGGCAATGATTGCGCCGTCGAGATCGACACGAACAGCTACTCGGTACCGTGGCGCCTGATTGGCGAGCGCGTGGCGGTAACGATCGCGGCCGGCGAAGTGCGGATCCGCCATGGATTGCACCAGGTCGCGGTCCACAAGCAATCGGAGGGTCGCCGGCTGCGGATTGTCGACTCCGCCCATCTCGATGGTGTTGCTGGTCGCAATGGCGCGGTCCGCCGGGCGGAGATCGCTGTGCCGGCGCCGTCCTCACCGCCGTCGTTGTTACGTCCTCTTGCCGAATACGAAGCCATGGTCGGAGGAAGCTTCTGATGGCGAGGGCAAAAAAGGCAATGGAAGCAACGAACGATCCGCTAGATGCCATGCTGGCGCGATTGCAGCTCTCCGGCATCCGCGATCAGCTCGACAGCCTGCTCGACGAAGCCGCGCGCGCGAACCTGTCGGCGCGTGAGACGCTGATCTTGCTGTGCGAGCGCGAGATCGCACGCAAGGATCATCGCCGCGTCGAGATGGCGCTGAAGCTCGCGCACTTCCCGGCTGTGAAGGAGCTTGCTGGCTTCGACTTCGAGGCGCAGCCGTCGATCGATCCAAAGCAGATCCGTGACCTTGCCGCGTCACGTTGGATCGCCAACGGCGAGAATGTGCTGTTGCTCGGGCCGCCGGGCGTCGGCAAGACGCACTTGTCGATCGCGCTGGGACGAGAGGCGATCCTGGCCGGATACACGGTGCAGTTCACCACGGCGACGACACTGGTCGCGGGCCTTGCCAAGGCGCACGGCGAGCGACGGCTGGACGAGAAACTGCTCGCCCTGTCGAAGCCAAAGCTGCTGATCGTCGACGAGCTCGGTTACCTGCCGCTGGAACCTGACGCGGCGCATCTGTTCTTCCAGTTGGTCAGCCGCCGCTACGAAACTGGCGCCATGCTGATCACCTCAAACCGCAGCGTTGCCGAATGGGGCACCGTGTTCGCGGATCCCGTGGTCGCCACCGCGATCCTCGATCGGCTCCTCCACCACAGTCACGTGCTGACGATCCGCGGCGACAGCTACCGGCTCCGCGCCAAGCGCAAGAGCGGCCTTATAAAGACGCCGACCGCCGGTGACGGCCCTCCAGTCGGCTCCGCCTCCCTCCGGCCCGTCACCGGCGGAAACAACCTTCAACCGAGATCATAATCCCGATGGTGGGGGCAGTTCTTCATGACGCAAAGGGGGCAGTTCCGGATGGCGTTTGACA
>NZ_JBYSYD010000027.1:0-2619 GCF_058782905.1 Bradyrhizobium sp. FW305-F6 | reverse complement strand
GTACGCATACGACGAAGGCCGCCAGATTGACGCACGCGCGTGGGCAAAGTGAGCTCTATGATCGGTTGGGTGAAGGTCAGGCGGCCTGCTGACCGGCAGGCTTATCGGCTTGGCGCAGGAGCTTCCATTCCCAGGGCAGCAGTTCGTGCAGCCGCGATGCAGGAAGATCGGCGATACGGGCCAGGACGTCGGCGAGCCAAGCCTTGGGATCGACGTCGTTGAGACGACAAGTAGTGATCATCGTCAGCATGATGGCGGCACGGTCGGCGCCACGTTGGCTGCCAGCGAAGGTCCAGTTGCGCCGCCCCAAGGCGATGCCTCTCAAAGCGCGTTCAGCGCAATTGTTGGTCAAGCAGATCCTGCCGTCGTCGAGGAAGCGGGCGAAGTCGTCCCAGCGTCTGAGCATGTAGTTCATGGGCTTCAGAACCTCGGCGGAGCGCGAGAGGGTTTCTCGCTCGCGCAGAAGCCAGGCGTGCATGTCTTCGAGCAGCGGCTTGCTCCGCTCCTGGCGCACGGCGCGCCGCTCGTCGGCACTGCAGCCGTTGATGGTGCGCTCGATCTCAAACAGGGCGTCAAGACGCCTGAGCGCCTCCAGCGCGATCGGGGAGACCGGTTTGCCCTTGCGGCCTTCCCTGGCCGTTTTCTCGATGTCGGCCAGTTCGAAGAATCCCCGCCGCGCATGGGCCAGGCAAAATGCCGGCGTGATCGGCATCGCTTTCCTTTTTGGGTCGAACAACGGCTCGAAGCCGCCATAGCAATCCGCCTGCAGGATGCCGGCGAAGGCGGCCAGATGCTTCTGGGGATGTTCGCCCCGTCGGTCGCCCGAGGCATAATAGACCGCCGCCGGCGGCGCAGGCCCGGCGAACGGCCGGTCATCCCGCACATAAGTCCAGATCCGGCCGGTCGTGCACTTGCCCTTCGCCAGGATGCGGATGGTGGTGTCGTCGCCATGAAGGCGCTCGGCCACGAGCACATGACGCTCGATCAGCTGGAACAGCGGCATGACGGCGAAGGTTCCGTGGCCGACCTGGTCGGCCAGCGTCGACAGCGGCAAATCGATCCGCTCGGCCTTGAAGCGCACGCTCTGACGGTTGAGCGGGATATGCATGCCGAACTTGTCGAACAGGATTGTCGCCAGCAATTGCGGACCGATGAAGCCGCGCGGTGTGGCATGGAACGGCGCGGGCGGCTGGCTGATCTTCTCGCAATCGCGGCAGGTGAACTTCTCACGTACTGTCTCGATCACCTTGAAGCGACGCGGAATCTCCTCCAGCGTCTTGGTCACATCCTCCCCGATCTTCGCCAGCCGAGATCCACCGCAGCAGGAGCAGCTCGTTGGAGCCTCAATGACGACACGCTCGTGTTCGATGCCGTCCGGCCATGGCTGACGAACTGGCCGCTTGCGCATGAAGGGGCGAACGCTCTGGGTTTTTGCCGCGGCAGCCTGCGCAACCAGCTTATCCTCGCTCGCCGTGGTGGCGAGTTCTTCGAGCTCCAATTCCAACTGTTCGATCAGCCGTGCCGTGCGCTCGGAGCGCTGCCCGTGCAGTTCACGTTTGAGCTTCTCAATCCGTAGCTCAAGATGAGCGATCAGCACCTCGCTGTCCGACAGCTCCGCCCGCGCGTTGGCGGCATCCGCGACTGCTACATCGCGTTCAGCCCGCAACTCCTCGCGCTCGGCCAGCAGCGCGAGGTAGGCGCTCGCAAGGTCCGATGGAAGATCGTCCGGCTTCGATGTCATGAAGCCATTGAATCAGATCAGGCCGCAAACTCAAACCCAAAACACCTATCCGACCCGCGTCGGCCGCTGGGTTTCTTGCGGATTGCGCCAATCGATCCCGGACAGCAGATAGCTCAACTGCGCCGGCGAGATCGTTACCGCTTCACCGGCAACCGATGGCCAGATAAACTTTCCTCTCTCGAGTTTTTTTGTGAACAAGCAGGCTCCCTGGCCATCGTGCCAGATCGCCTTCACGAGATCGCTGCGGCGACCCCGGAAGACGAACAGATGACCGCTGAGCGGATCCTTGCGCAGCACCTCCTGTACCTGGAGTGCCAAAGACGGAAAGCCTCGGCGCATATCCGTGTAGCCTGTCGCGAGCCACACCCGCACATTCCCCGGTATAGCAATCATCGGCGTCCAAGCACATCGAGAACCCGCGCCAACGCCTCCGGATCGACGTGCGCATCCACCCGGATGCACCGACGGTTGCCGAGATCGATCTCTATCAATCCAGTACGCGCGGCTGCCGCCGAGCGAACTCGGCCATCCACCGTAGGCAAAAGCTTCGCAGTTTCTTCAGCCGAGGCCGCTACGGCGGCGATCTGCACCGGCGTAAAAGATGGTACAACTTGTTCCGATGTCCGCGCTTGTCGACGCCAGGTAAACACCAGGCTGGTCGCTACTCCGTTGCGCCGCGCAACCTCCGTTACCTTCGCGCCCGGTGCCAGCGTCTCCTCGACAATGCGTGCCTTGTCGTCCTGCGACCAACGCCGCCGCCGCTCCAGCCCGCCCATAACCTCGACCCGCATCGCCTGATGACCTTAAAGTTAGACTTAAGGTCACACGCTTCGCGAATTGCCACCCCTCACGCAAGACGGCCCCCGTCGGAGGCGTAC
>NZ_JBYSYD010000026.1:0-3032 GCF_058782905.1 Bradyrhizobium sp. FW305-F6 | reverse complement strand
CGGCTCAAAGAGGCCGCTGAAGCTCTTGCCCGCGAAACAATGTCAAACTAACAATCCACTTCTGTCCTGCCTTGGGGTGGAGGAGTTTGACTGACCGCACCCGGAGGAATTTGAAGTGACCCGCGGGGGTCTATCGATGTGTAAGCGTCGGGGCAGGGGCAGCGTCTGCCTTGGTGGCCTTACGCGAGAGTTTCTTGAGTGCGCCTGATACTTTAGACGCCGGGGCCCCGGGAGACCGCAGCCAGTCCTCGAACTGCGTAGCGGCCTCGGCCTGGCGGACACGCTTCATCAATAGCTCTCGCTCGAAGCCGGGGGGCAGTTGCTCTGCGGCGTCCCGAAATTTTGCAGCTTCTTCAAGGAGGCGCTCTTTGAAGGACTTGCTATGTTTGATGCGTCGCCGCTTCCCGACCATGCAAACTCCTTGCTGCAACGCATAATGGGGCATAGCCCGGCCTTCACTCCAGAACAGATATCATCGTGAATAGTTCCCCAAGCGGAACGAAGTAAGATGACGCTGTCCGACCGAGTAAAGTCGAACATCGAAGTTATTCTTGAGAAAGTTTGCCGGCAGCTGCCTAACGCGGCGACCACGAACTACGCAATCGGGTAGCTCAACAACTTCTTGACGCCGCCGAAGCGGGCAAGCACACCCTGACCGAATTACGGTCCGAAGGTCTGAAGGCCTTCGCAGCCAGCGTGAAATGGAAGGGCTCATAGACATCCGGCCAACGTTAGGCCAAAAGCTTAGCGCTAATAGGTTGCGGTAATCCGACCGGATGATCCTTCGGGGGATCCGGATGGCATCGGTACCGCTTGTAGAAGACGAATCCCTTATCCGGATGATGATCGCGGATATGTTGAGCGAACTCGGTCACCGTGGCCGGCGAAGCCAGCAATCTGGCGACCGGCCTGGAGCTCGCTTGCGCAGCCGGCATCGTGCTGCCATTCTAGATGTGAAACTCGGCAACGACAGTTCTGAAGCCATTGCTCAGGTACTAAGCGAGCATGGAGTGCCTTTTGCATTCGCTAGCGGGTACGGCGCGGAGGGTGTTCCGGAGGCCTTCAAGGATCACCTCTCCCTCCAAAAGCCGTCTCCGATCGATCAACTTGCTCATTGTTTATCGCGCCTTTTGGGCTAGCAAACACCTGTGGTCTTTTGCATTACCTGAGCAAGGTCATCTTGCGAAAAAGGTTTTCGCAGCAAAGGAAAGCCATCACGCCGTTTCTCACGTCCCGATAGCTGCAAGACCTTGAGAGCCGGACGCAGCCGCGTGGCCCCTTCTGCAAGCTCGTGTCCGTCCATTTCCGGCATGTTGATGTCGGTGATCGAAATTCGCTGAGTTCTGCGAAGCACATCCAGAGCTTCAGCGCCACTATGCGCACAAATGACTTCGCAGCCCAAGTCTTCCAACATGTCCGCCATTACGTCGAGGACAATTTGCATCATCATCTACAACTAAGACAGTATGTTGGGGCATTGGAGGACCTCTTTCAACAACCCACACAGTGATCGGCCGTTCCGATTCGACCATGGGCATCGCAGGGTGGAACTAGCGCAAGGCTTGGAGGTTGCCACACATCGCTGCTCTGCCGTTGGCTACTCTCGGCGGTAGGACGATGATCGCGCTCGGCCTATCCAGGAACGGAGCAGAGATGTCCGACTCCCGCAAAGAACGCCTGCTTGAAAGAAGCACGTCAACTCAGGGACAAGGCAAAGCTCCTGCCGTTTGGGCGCTTCGCCAGGCGGTACTAAAGCGCGCGCGCCAGGCAGAGATTGAAGCTCACATGAATGATGGTTGAGCTCCCCTGGATTGCAGCCGGATAGACGATATGCCGGCCCTAAACCGGGAATCCCCGATTGAGGTCGACTCCAACTAGATGCCGTAATGGGCCCGGCTCCGAGCAAGGGGTCATGATGGTGGCTGTCCCCCGATAGATGATGAAACGGGGTCAGGACTTGAGTCGGCCCCAAGCATCTGGAGACGGAGGACAGCCGTGGAAAATTATGCCGGAATCGACGTGTCATTGGAACTGTCGAGCGTGTGCGTTGTGGACGCCCAGGGCAAGGTCTTGAAGGAAGCGAAGGTCGCAAGCGAACCCGACGCCTTGGTTGAGTTTTTTGAGACGCTCGGCTTTGCAATGAAGCGTATTGGGCTCGAGGCTGGACCGCTGTCACAATGGCTGCATGCGGGCCTGAAAGGCGCAGGATTTGAGACGGTTCTGCTGGAAACGCGGCACGTGAAGGCCGCATTGTCTGCAATGACGGTCAAGACGGACCGCAAGGATGCGCGCGGGATCGCCCAGTTGATCCGGATGGGATGGTTTCGGCCGGTGCACGCAAAGTCGGTCGATGCGCAAGAAATCCGGGCACTCCTGATCGCACGCAAACAGCTTCTCGGGCGGCTGATCGATGTAGAATTAAGTATCCGAGGGATTTTGCGCGGCTTCGGTCTGAAGACTGGCCCGGTGACGAGAAGGAATTTCGAAGCGCGGATTCGAGAGTTGGTTGCGGGTCAGGCGACATTGGAGCGCATTGCCGGTGCGATGCTTTCGGCGCGGTCAGCCCTGAAGGCAGAATACGGAAGGCTACACAAGGCTGTGCTGGCAATTGTGCGCGACGATGCGGTCTGCCGCCGGCTTATGACAGTCCCAGGCGTTGGTCCCCTAGTTGCCATCACCTACAAATCGGCGATTGATGATCCTCATCGTATCGTAAAATCAAAGGCAGCAGGCGCGCTGTTCGGGCTCACGCCAAAGAAGTATCAATCGGGAGAAAAGGACGTCACGGGCGGAATCACGCTTGCTGGCGATGAGACGGTGCGGACGGTGTTGTATGAAGCCGCGAACGTTCTGCTATCGCGCATCACGCGGTTCTCAAAACTCAAGCGCTGGGGGATGGATGTCGCCAAGCGAAGAGGCTCGAAGCGCGCAAAAGTCGCCCTGGCGCGCAAGCTCGCTGTCGCGCGCCATGGAAAACTGCCCCCTCAGCGTCACAAGGGATTGCCCCCTCCTTGGATAGCTGAGGAGAGAGT
>NZ_JBYSYD010000025.1:0-3842 GCF_058782905.1 Bradyrhizobium sp. FW305-F6 | reverse complement strand
AGTAATCAGCAGCAGATCATAATGTGAAGGAGCACCACCTTTCCGGTGTTATGCGGGGATGGTGTGCGATCTCCTCCACATTATTTCCTTGCCGCTAAAGGGTATCGAGCCAGGCGAGAACGCTCTGGTCCTGTTTCCACGATGGTCGCTTCGTCGATCGTGAGGGGCTTTCGAGGCGTTCCAGTGCCAGGCGCTTTGTTTCCAGATTTGCCTGAGCGTAGTGGTTTGTGGTGTCGAGGCTGACATGGCCGAGCCAGCTCCGGATCACAGTGACGTCAACACCTGCCGCCACCAGATGCACCGCCGTCGCATGACGGAAGCTATGAGGTGTTACATGCTTCGAAGTCAGGCTGGGCGTGATCTTCGCTGCCGCTTCGACGTATTGCGCTAGTTTGAAGCGGACACCCGATGCGCCGAGCGGGACACCATATCGATTAACGAAGATGGGCTCGTCGTCGGCCCTCGGCTGTCGCATGAGCTGCGATCTTAGCAACGACACGGTTTCTGGCCAAAGGGGGCTCAGCCGTTCCTTCCGTCCCTTGCCGTAAAGACGCACGCAGGTTGGCGAATCGAGCCGGATCGCCCGCGGGCAAACATCGAGCGCCTCCTGGATGCGCGCTCCGGTATTGTAGAGGAAGCAGAAGAGCGCGTGGTCGCGTTGCCCCTCAATCGTCGAGCGATCGGGCTGCGCCAGAATGGCCTTCACCTCTTCGGGTTCCAGATAGCACGGCGCATGGACCGGCGCTTTCTTCATGGGCACGTGCAGAACCTGCGTACATTGCTCGATGGCCGTCGGCTCGCGATCAGCAACGAAGCCGAAGAAGCTGCGTAACGCAGATAGGCGACAATTGCGTGTGCCGATCGTATCTCCACGTTCCTGCTCGGTGTGTTGCAGGAAGGCCTTAACCTCCGAGGCCGTCAGGTCGGCCAGCGTCAGCTGGACAACCGGCCGGCGCCGGCGTTGAGCCACGAACCGGAGGAACAGGCGCCATGTATCACGGTAGGATCGGACAGTGTGCGCAGAGGCATTCCGCTGCTGAACCATCCACTCGTAAAAGAAGGCATGAAGCAGCTTTGGGAACGGGTCGACCGGTTTCATGTCCGCACTCCTTCTGACGCGTGCAGGCAATGTGACGCGAACGTCCGGAAGCGTTCGTTTGCTTGCTGAAGGAGTTCCTGGGTGACCGTGATGTAAACTAGTGTCGAGTGGATATCGCGATGCCCTAGATATGTCGCGAGGAATGGAAGCTTGTCCTGTGGATTGATGCCGGCGCGGTACCATTCGAGAATGCGGTTCACCACAAACGAGTGACGCAAGTCATGGATACGAGGGCCCGTCTTGCCTTTCGCCGGCTTGAGTCCGGCACGCCGCAGGATGTCAACAAGGCAACCGGCGATCGCGTGCGACGTGTAGCGCGCGTTGCCCTGATCGTGCCAGAACAGGCCAGAGTTAGGGCTCTGTGTCACCTTTGCCTTGCGCCTCGCCTCCAGATATTCCCGCAGCGCTGACAGCGGGCTGTCAGCCATTGGCAGGATTCTCGATTTGAAGAACTTCGTCTCCCGGATGGTAATCGTGCCGATCTGAAGGTCGATATCGGCAAGGTTCAAGCGTGCGAGTTCTCCCAGCCGCAATCCCGCGCAATAGGTCAGGACCAGCATGGTGTAGAGACTGATCGGCCGCAATGGTGAACGTGGAGAGGGATAGGCTCGAGCGATATCGAGAAGACGACGGACCTCTTCCGGGCTGTAAATATAAGGCCGACGCCATTGGCGCGCGACCTGCTGTGCGGGACGGGGGTCCGGACGTCTTGGTTTTGTGCTGGGATCGAGATGATGCTGCGCCTTAGCCAAGGCGCGAGCGACCCTTTCGCATTCGGCGGCATGGTTGGCGGTTGATCGCGCGGCGGCCCAGTGCTGCAACATGATCGATATCGGCTCATCCGACAACTCCGGATGCGCCTGCAAGAAGCGATCGAACCGCCAGAACCAGCGAGCCTGTGTCTGATAGCGATAACCTCTCGCCTGCATCAGCTTAATACGGTTGCGCATCAGGTCGCTCAGAACGCTGCCGAACGGCGGGAACTGCCGTAGTGCTTCCAGTGCCTGATCGGGATCGGGCGCGAGCAGCGCTCGTACGATGGCCTTGTCGCTCTTGGCATGGTACTCGGCGCGTAAATCAGCAATGGGATTGCTGACGATCAACGCTTCCTCCACGAGGAAGTCGAGGAAGCGATTGACGATGCGGGCGTGGTGCAGCAGCGTGGACCGCGCCCAGACAGCACTAGACTCGCTCAACCAGATCTCCAGGACTCTCCGATTCACCTGTGTGGATTGGTATTGCTGCCGAACGACAACATCCTGGAAGCTGCGTAAAGCCTGTCGATAGGAGATGCGGCTGATCGGACAGCGCAGCCGGAGCCGGCCGAGGTAGCGCGCAATGATCTTGCCGTCGATGTCGGGCCAAGTGTTCATGAGCGCACCTCCTGTCCCGGGATCTCCAAGGCAATTGCGCGCAGATCCTCCGTCGCCAATTTCAGGTAGGGGATTGTCGATTCCGTTGAACGATGGCCCAATACGTCTCCGATCAGCTTTCGCGGGACCGACGCCCGTAGCAGGCTGACTGCACGTGCATGGCGGAAGATATGCGGTCCGCGTTTGCCGCTCAGGGTGATGCCTGCCGCCTCGATCCGCCGGCTGACTTCGTTATAAATGCGCACCATGGGGACGTAGGGCGCGCGGGTGCGGACAAAGATTTCCCGCACATCAGTTTCAGGGCGGCCGTGCCGGAGGTACTCGATCAGCGCTTCCCCGACGGTCTCAAACAACGGCAGAAGAGAATGATCACCCGTTTTGGAGCGGCGGATGTGCAGAATATCCGCCCGCCAATCGACGTCTTCCAACCGCAACCGGCTTATCTCGCCGGAACGTAACCCGTAGGTCGCAAGAAGCTGAAGGATGGCATAGTCGCGCAAGCCCATCGGCGACCGGTCTTTTCGAACAGATTTCAGGACAATCGAGATCTGATCTGAACTCAGCGCCGATGGGATGCCTTCATAGGCATAGAGCAGCGGAGCAATAACGTGCTGGGAGAGATCGGCCGCGGTGCGACCTGTCCTGTGAAGATGTTTCAGCAGCGAGCGAAGCCGCTCGGCAACATCTTTCAAGGACTTCCGCGCCAGCCCTGGGGCCCGCATATCCATGTAGATATCGACGTCGTGAACAGTCAGGTCTGCAAAACTGGTCGCGTTCGAATGCTTGATGAGCCAGGCACAAAAGTTGCGGGCCTCCCACAACAGGGCGTCGACCGAAGCCGTAGCGAGCCCGCGTTCCTCCCGCAGCCAAGTACGATACTGGTCGCACGCCTCTCGGCAGATAAGCTCGTCTGGTGCGGCCGCAGGTTCGGGTGGCCAGCGCTTCAAAGCGAGCTTCAGTAGCGCGTGGATTCCCGATCTGGGAATGCCTGTCCAATAGCGAGCTGGAGCGCGGGCATGACGCTTGCGAAATTGCCGAACCGCAAAGCGCAGATAATTCGTTACGTCTATCGGCGTGACCGCTTCAAGAGCAATATTGCGCGCCGCCAGGTACGCAAGAAAGTGATTGGCGTTGCGGCAATAGTTGTGAACTGCAACTCGATTATATCGCTGCCGCGTCAGCGCATCCCTAAGCTCCGCGACAAGGGTACCGTATCCATGTGGCATGAAGGCTTCCTCAACTGTGTTTGATCAACAGCCAAGGGTCTCATGCCGGAAATAATGCGCAGCAGATCGCAAGCCGTTTTAGCCGATCTCCACAGGCCAGCTGCGCTTAGAATCTTCCTTCACATTATGATCTGCTGCTGATTA
>NZ_JBYSYD010000024.1:0-4297 GCF_058782905.1 Bradyrhizobium sp. FW305-F6 | reverse complement strand
CCACCTCCGATACGACGAAGGAATCATGACTGGCGATTCGACGGAATCCTGAAAATGAAATTGCAAGGTTCCGATGCCCGACCCATCAAAACCCTGCAATCCCAAAACCATCCACAAAGACAAATGCGATTCTGGCTCAGTCGCTTAGCCGAACTTCACGGACGACGAGATAGGTTCGATACCTGCCATCATGTTCTCGTCTTTATCGAGCGAAACCGTTCCAGCGGATACTACTCGTTCTCACTTCTCTTGGAATAGCCTCTTTGCGACTTCTCACCAAAAGCGACGTCAAAAGACGCCTGTCGATCACCCGCAGGTGCTCGCCAAATCGGTGCCCGCGGTTGGCCGGCATCGCTACCCATCCAGCCAATGCTCGCGCGTTACGGGACATACGTGGCGTTACAGCCACAGTCTGCGGAGGGAAGCATATTGAACATCCCTTCCCGGCAGAAAGCCCCAACCATAATGAAGCAGAGCGCGCAAAGGCACACGGCAGGAGCCCGACGACAAAGCGTGCACCCCCGGCAATCGCAAGCTTGTATCTTGAAGCGGCGGGGGTATGTGCTGCGTGAGGGTGGGATATGCCCTACTTATCGCTGTCCTCGCTACCAGAGGCCGGCGGCAGGTCACCGCGCCGTGCATTCCTAAGTTCGGCTCGGGAGGGATAAAATACGGCGTGGCATTCCGGGCTGAGACGAGGCCCGGAATGACGCAAACAGGTGGCAATGGCGTTCGCATCCGGAATGTATTGTCCACACAAACGTAGCGCGTCTGGTGTGCAAGCCTCGCGTTGCGCAGCACTCCCCTCTTGTCCAAGCGCGGCGGAAGCGAACATAGCCCATGTCATTCAAATCTCCTCTGCACCACATGATGAACACTTGCTTTCGAAGTAAGTTCCGGGAGAGGCCCCATGTTGAGGAAGGAGGCTGCCTCCGCTGTTTCACCTCCTTTGAGGCGACTGTGGCTTCTAAACTATTCCATGACCATCGCATGATCACTCGGCGAAGAGCTGCCACCTCGCCGCAAAAGCAGAACCAACGGAATCGCCGCCAAGGATAGGACCATCATCAGTTTGAAATCATCAATATAGCTGATGATCGAAGCCTGCATTTGAACAAGCTGATCGAGTGCGGCTCGCCCCGTCGGGCTCCATGGGCTCAATGCATGCAAGACAGCGGAGTTATCGAATGCGCGATTGGTCGCCGTGACGTGAGCCGAAATGGTGGCATGATTGATCTGTCCGTTTCGGATCAAAAGATAGCATACGATCGATATTCCAACGCTCGAGCCCACGTTGCGCGACAAGTTGTACAGCCCCGTCGCATCTCCGCGCTTCTTTTCAGGAAGGGTTGAGAAGGTCACCGTCGTCAGAGGTACAAAGAGAAATCCCAGACCTGCACCTTGGATGAATCCGGTCAGCGCAATAGTTGCTTCCGAGACGTTTTGATTCCAGCCGGTCATGTCGTACATTGCCCAGGCAGTCAGCAACAGACCGATCATCAGCAGCCATCGGGTATCGACACGCCCGATCAGGCGACCGACCAGAAACATGCAAACCATCGTTCCCATACCGCGCGGCCCCATGACGATTCCGGCCGTCACGACCGGATACCCCATCAAGGTTTGCAGAAACGGCGTCAGCAACGCGAGCGAGGCAAGATATGTGATGCCAACGATAAAGATGAAAAGCATGCCTACCGCAAAATTGCGGTCGAGGAAGAGCCGCGGATCGACGAACGAATTGCCTGCTGCCGCCGTGAAGGTGTGGACGAGAAAAACGTAGAAGGCCGAAACTGCTACGGTCGCTTCGATCAGGATCTCCAGCGAGGAAAACCAGTCAAGTTGCGCGCCCCGATCGAGGAAGACCTGCATTGCAGCGATTGCAACGCTTAAGCTCCCGAAGCCGAGCCAGTCGAGCTTGGTGTTGCCCAGTTCCTTCTTCTCCCGCAAAAACGCAGAGATTCCGCCAAATGCCAGCGCCCCAATGGGAATATTGATGTAGAAGACCCAGCGCCAGCTAAAATGATCGGTGAGATAGCCTCCGATGATGGGTCCCAAAACGGGCCCTACCATGACGGAGACCCCGAACAGCGCCATTGCGGAACCCCGCTCCTTCGCCGTGTAAACATCGAGGAGAATGGACTGCGCGATCGGCACCAGCGCGGCACCGAAGAATCCCTGAAGCAGACGAAAGGCAACGATCTGAGACAGGGATTGCGCGATGCCGCACAGGACCGAAGCGACGACGAAGCCGGCGATCGCCACCAGCAGCACGCGTTGGCGCCCGAACTTGCTGGCGAGGAAACCCGAGGGAGGCGTCATGATCGCCGCTGCGACGATGTAAGAGGTGAGAACCCAATTTATCTGGTCCGCGCTGGCTGACACACTGCCCTGGATGTACGGAAGCGCCACGTTCGCAATGGTGGTATCCAATGCCTGCATGATGACCGAGAGAATGACGCAGGCAGTAATCGCTGGGCGATTGACAGGACGTGCACCCGACTGTGGGCTAGCCATTCGATGTCCTCGATGATCCAAACAAGTCGACCAGGAAGCTCGGAAATCCGCGCGGATGGCCTGTATCAATGCTAAGCACGACGCTCATCCCCACCCGGAGCGCCGGCTTTGCGGGATCGTTTTTAACCCAGACGCGCATCGGAATGCGTTGCACGACCTTCACCCAGTTGCCGCTGGTGTTTTCTGCCGGCAAAAGCGAAAAACTCGAAGCCGACGCGGGGCTAATACTGTCGACCGTACCGACCATTTGACCCCAGGATATGTGTCGACCTCGATAACCGCGTGTTGGCCCGGCTTGACGTACGTAAGCTCGGTCTCTTTCGGGTCTGATTGAATCCAGACATCATCGGTTGAGACGATGTTGAAACCAGTTGCAGCAGCCGCGAGATATTGTCCCGGCTGCAGCGATGGCACATTGGTGACAATGCCGTTGAAAGGCGCCCTTACAACCGCATGCGCCAGCTCGCGGGCGGCTTCGTTGCGAGCGGCTATCGCATCTTTGTACCGCGGATGGTCTTCGATTGGCGCATCGGGATTCCCATTCAGGTTGGCGGCAAGTCCAGCCAATTGCGCCTGCAATGAAGCCAGCTTTTGCTGTGCCCCTTCCAATGTATTGCGCGCCGCGTCGAAGGTCGCTTGTGGCGTGAAGTGACTGGCGAGGAGCTGTTGCTGGCGTTGGAAATTGACCGTGTTGAATTCGACATCCTTTTTGGCCTGCTCGACTTGAGCCTGCATATTCCGGTAACTCGCCTGCAACGCGAGTAAATCGTTTCTCGTGTTGCCAATTTGGGCTTCTGCCCGATCAAGAGCAAACTGGAATTGCTGGGGATCGAGCTTGAACAGAATGGCGCCCTTGGCGACTGTCTGGTTGTCATGCACCAGAATTTCACTGACGATTCCGCCGACATCGGTCGACAATCCCACCTTGTCGGCCTGCACATACGCGTTCTCGGTCGACATGGTCGCTCCGCCGGTCACGTAGTAATACGTCCCGATCACAAGCGCGAGCGGGAGCAAAGCAAACATCAGGGAGCGAAGTCGTGATTTTTGGGCAGGGGGACGCTTCGTCTCCTGGGAAGGTGGTTTTTCGGGAAGAGATTCTTCGGCCGATTTGCGAACTTGGGGACTGATGGACGGAGACTCTGACTGCGCCATCCATTCTTCTTTTTTTAACGAAGAACGCCCCGCTGCATGTCGCTCCATCGCATTACATCTCCGCACTGATCTTTAACTGGTCATACGATCGTTCAGTCCATTGGTCGAGCGACCGCTTCGCAGATCGCCTCCGCGTCGACTGCGTCGTTCTTGCCCCGCTTGATGTAGGGTTTGACATATCCTGCCGGCATCAGCCGAACGTCGTGGCCGAGCGCGGTCAGCTCCCGGCCCCAATGATGAGCGCTACCGCAGGCCTCCATGCCGATCAAGCAGGGCGACAACGCCTCGAAGAACTCGATCACCTCGGAGCGGCGAAGCTTTTTACGGGCGACGACCCTGCCGGTCTCGTCGACCGCATGAACCTGAGGGCCGTGTAACGGCTTCACCGGATCCACCGTCCCGGCGACGGGACTTCGGGCATCGGGCTTCAGTTCAGCCCGGTCGCGTTCTTGATCTCCTCGACGTGTTCTATGCTGTGATCGGGCCCGCTTCGGTCCATCGGTAAGTCGTGCCATCGACCCAGATCCGATGCAGGATCACTGCGAGCTTGTCAAACGCCATCCGGAACTGCCCCCTTTGCGTCATGAAGAACTGCCCCCACCATCGGGATTATGATCTCGGTTGA
>NZ_JBYSYD010000023.1:0-4596 GCF_058782905.1 Bradyrhizobium sp. FW305-F6 | reverse complement strand
CTTGCTCGCTTCATCTGTCCGTCCTTTTCAGGCCGGACTCTAACTCCATCTGGAGGAAATACTCAGGGGCAGGTCAAAGGGATGGGAGCATCGATCTCAGCATCGAGATCCCGGCAAAGTGTGGCCTCAGCATCAAACTCGGGTCACCTCCCTTGTGTCGGCCTGGATCGACGGCGCCACGCCGCTCCGAGCGGAAACAATCCGGGGCAATCCGCAAAGCATGCACCAGCTCTATCTGGTCGATCCGATTATCAAGACAACGCACAGCATCGCCCCGCCGCTCGCCACCATCGAGATCAGGTTCAAGTACAATCAGGACTTCGATAGCATCTATGCCATGGTCCCCTCGACCATCGCAATGATGCTGGCATTGTTTCCGGCGATCTTGATGGCGCTCGCGGTCGTCAGAGAAAGGGAGCTCGGCTCAATCACCCAACCTCTACGTCACGCCGGTCACCCGGCTTGAATTTCTGATCGGCAAGCAATTGCGTTACGTCGCGGTGACGCCGTTATGTTTGCGCTGGCAGTTTTCTTTTTCCGGGTACCGCTGACGCCGCCGCCGACCAAGATCGGCAGCGTGCCATACAGATTGCCGATCCGCGCGACCCGAATGTCCTCGAGAACCTTGGGCCCGCAGTCGCGAGCCATCGCGACAGGCGTCAGCGCGGCAGGCTATAAATTCTCTGCTGGGCCTGCATTGCGGTTCTCTCAAGCGCAGAGCCATGATCATCGTCTTGGACTTCCGTTTCGCCGATTATGTAGATCGAAGCGGTTTTGGCTTGACACGTCCGGTGCCCCCGAAGCATCCCGGCCATGTGAGATCAGACAGGCGCGTAAACCCAAATTCGCTGTTGGATTGCAATCGTCCTGTCCCGACGCTGGCACCGGACAAGGCGGCACCAGGAGGTTCGATCCGGCGATAACGTGACGAGGCGGCCCAGCCAGGGAACCTTCAATGGGTCTTCGGCGGCGCGCTCAAGTCGATGGGCCGAAGGATCGACGCAACCGGGATCATCAAAAGCGCGACCGCGGCCAGAAGCCAGAACACGTCGATGTAAGCGAGATAGTCGACCTGCTGCTGGAGCGTTTTACCAAGCCAAGCCAGCGCTTGCGATGCAGCATCCGACGCGCTTGACCCCTGGGCCTGGAAATACCGCGTCACCGCATCGATCGTCTGTTGGTACCCGAGATCGGAAGGTGCCACATGCTCGACCAGTCGAGTCTGGTGGAATTGCTGGCGCTGCGCCAGCATCGTTTGCGCGAGCGCGACCCCCATTGAGCCGCCGATATTCCGCGAAACGTTGATGAGCGCCGAGGCCTGGTTGGTTTTCTCGGGCGGCAGACCGTCATAGGACGCGGTGGTCACCGGCAGGAACAGAAACGGCACCCCGCAGCCTGGAATATGCGCACCTCGGTCGCATAGCCATAGCTGATATCGCCGGTCAGTCCTGTGAGCTGCCACATCGAAACGGCAACGATCGCCGCGCCGACCATGATCAGATATTTCGGCTGCACCAAGTTGACCAGCTTGCCGACGATGGGCATCAGAAGCATCGTAATGATGCCGCCCGGCGAGAGCACGAGACCTGCCAGCGTGGCGGTGTAGCCGAATTCGGCTTGCAGAAGCTGCGGCAGCAATTGGGTCGTCGAGATCAGAACTGCGCCGGTTGCAAACATCACGAGGAAGCAAGCGCCAAATTGCCGTTTGCCAAGCAGCCGGAGATCGATGATGGGATCGTCACGGCCAAGCTCCCAAGGTATAAGAGCAAAGAGGCAGAAGGCTGAGATAAGCGCAAAGGATAGAATCATGGACGATCCAAACCAGTCGCTGCGCTGCCCTTCGTCGAGCACGAATTCGAGCGATCCGAGACCGATGGCGACCAGAGCGAATCCGATATAGTCTACCCGCAATCCGGCCCTTAGGAGTTCAGCCCTTTCTTCCTCGGCGCCGGATGGTTCCCTCACCAATGTACCTACCAGTAATAACGAGATCAGCCCCATCGGCACGTTGATCAGAAATACCCAGTGCCAGGAGTAGGTGTCGGTGATCCACCCGCCAAGCGTCGGCCCCAACACCGGGGCGACCACCACGGCGACACCATAGATGGCGAAGGCCTGGCCGCGTTTGTGCGGCGGAAATGAATCCGCAAGAATCGCCTGCTCGCTGGTCGCCATGCCACCGCCGCCCAGCCCCTGCAGAATGCGAAACAGGACGAGAGATTCCAGGTTCCACGCGAGGCCACATAACAGGGAGGCAACCGAAAACGTTGCCACGCACAGCATGTAGAAGCGCTTGCGGCCAATGACGGTGGAAAGCCATCCCGAGATCGACAGCACGATGGCGTTGGCGACAAGATAGCTTGTGATGACATAGGTGCTCTCGTCGAGCCCGACCGCAAGGCCACCCGCAATGTGGCGGAGCGACACGTTCGCGACAGTGGTGTCGAGCACCTCCATGAAGGTCGCAATGGAAACGACAAAGGCGATCAGATAGGGATTGTGTCCGCCGGCCGCCGATCGCTCCGGGGACCAACTCGAGGACCTTCCGCCACTCTGCGCCTGATCGGTCATCTAACCTTCGTCCAAGGCACGACCGACATACCGGGCCCGACCGGCACGTCGGACGGCCAGTTGTCGACAATGATCTTCACCGGTACGCGCTGGACGACTTTGACATAGTTGCCCGTCGCATTTTCCGCCGGCAGCAGGCTGAATGCGGTCCCCGAGCCGGGCTGCACCGACTCCACGTGCCCGGTCAGCTTGCGGTCCGGATAGGCATCGATCCGGATCTCGACCGGCTGGCCAGGGCGCATGTCCTTCAGTTGTGTTTCCTTGTAATTTGCAACCAGCCAAACCTCATCGGGCACGAACATCATATGAGGCTCTGCCCCGGGGTGACGTAGGAGCCTTTTGCTCCGGACAGCTTGACAACGCGCCCGGATCGGACCGCGAACACCCTTGTGTATTGCAAATTGAGTTTTGCCTGGTCGAGTTGAGCTTGAGACTGTTGCCGCTGGGCTGTTGCACCTTCAAGCTGCGCCTGGAGCGCCTTGATTCCGAGTTCGGCGCCAACTACGGCGGTCTTGGCCCTGTCTGTATTGGCCTGCTGGGCCTGAAGATCGGAGCGAGTCTGCTGCGCGCGCTGTACAGTGCCGGCTCCCTTGTCCACCAGCTCCTGTGCGCGCGCGGCCTCCTGCTGCGCGAACTGAAGTTGTGCCTGAGCCTGTTCCAACTGGGCCCTCACCTGATCGATCTGCGCATGCTGGGTATCGATCTGCGCCTGGTAGTTGGCGATGTTGGCCTCGGCGATCGCGAGTTGCGCCTTGGCCTGGTCGACGGCGATTGTGTAGTCGCGGTCATCGATCCGCGCCAGCAGGTCGCCGGCGTCGACATGCTGATTGTCGGTAACGGGAACGTCGGTCACATAGCCGCCCACTTTCGACGCCACCGAGAAGCTTCGTGCGGCGACAAACGCATCATCGGTGGATTCGTAATGACGGATCTCGAGCCAGTAGGCTGTTCCGCCGCCCAGGCCGGCCACAAGAACACATGCGCCGGCCAGCATCAGACCCCAGTGCTCGCGAAAGCGCTCCCATGGCGATGGCTTTCTGGTCGGCTGTGTAAGCTCGGCGCCGTCGCGCTTGTTCTGCGGCATAGTCCTGGGCAATTGACCCGGATGCTGTTCTGCCGGCCCGTGCTCTTGAACTTGGCCCTTCACCAGACAGCACCTCCGGAAGAAAATGCGTGTGGGATTCCTGCCGCATCAGGACCAAACTCCTCCTTCGGAACTTGGTTCCTTTCGATCAAGCAGGCGACGGCCCAGTGGCTCGGCACCTTCGGAAACTTCCGCGGCCTTATTGACAGGCCGGTGCCGAGCACCTTGCGGAATAGGAAAACGAAACAGCGGTGGTAACGCGCCGTACAAAATCATTCCAAACACATGGGGGGTGCTTCGACCCGCCCCCTTCGCATGAACGCTTTAGTAGCGTCTTGGGCACTCTCGGTTCATTCTGCGCGTCTAAGCAATGCCAACTATTTTGAGACGTGGCTTAGTTGGCCTCAGATTTTAAGATTGATCGCGGCTGACCGGAATTCCATGTGCTCGGCAACGACTGCAGCTAATGCAGTTTATAGCCGCCAACCAGGCCAGACTCGAGATCGCGTGTCAGCGTCCGGGGCCCACACCCGCTTCCCTACCCGCTGAGGCAGTGGAGACTGCGGCCCAACTCTTGCTTCTTGACCAGGTCAATGCGATGCAAGTTTTGGTGTGGGGACCGTCCTTCAAACGATCTCGATGCCCGAGACCCAATCCGGTCCATTCGGTTTTCCGACGCATCGCTCGACAACCCCAGTGACCAGGAGCCAGACATCGGGCTGCTGACCCTGTCCGGGCATCCTGATCGGGCAAAGAAGTTTGCCAGCTTGCGCACCCTTCATCGTGACCTCACGCCAAACTTTTGCCTGGGTTGGCAACATCAACGCATGAGAACGACAACTACCAAAGTCTGGCAATACTTTACAGCGTGTCGTCATTCCACCACTGCGTGCTCTGGCCCTGCCGTCTGCTTGCGCAGAGCGGCCTTCGTAGATCCAATC
>NZ_JBYSYD010000022.1:0-11046 GCF_058782905.1 Bradyrhizobium sp. FW305-F6 | reverse complement strand
TTGCTCCACCTGCGCCAATCGGCGTACAAACCCCCGAGACTCTAATTGCCTCTGGATGAAAACTCAGGGGCAGGTCATTGGCGCTTCACCTGGCCGATGGGTCAGCGGGTGAGCAGCAAATACCAGATTCCGGCTAGCAGAAAGACGATGGTTGGCCACGCGAAATATTCAAAAGCGCCGCCCATGCGCGGCGGTGGGGAACAGCGCACGCTGCAACCGTAGGATCTGCTCGGGCTTGGGGAAAAAGATGATCTGGAGCCAGTGGAGAAGCCCCCTCAGGCGCTGATTAATTTCGCGCAGGTCGTCTATGTAAGCCTGGAGCACCGCCGCGCCTCGTCTTGGCCAGAATCTTGAGGGGGATCCTTCCGCTGCTGTGAGCTTGTGCCTGGTCATTTGCGAAGCCTGCCGCACGCCTCGCTCAGTCCTTTGATCTAGATCAAGCCCAGGCATAGGAAAGTTGGAACCGCCAGTCCTTCCTATGGTTATCGGATGATGCCAAAACAGATTGTCATCACCCTCTGGTCACTGGCGGCGGCCTCCCTGTTCGCCTTTAGCGTGGCGGCGCTGGTTTCTCCTCACTAGCTGCCCCCCCGCTGCCGGGTATTCAGCGGGCCCCCGCAAGCTTTAACCCCGTGTCTGGATTATCATCCGGCACGATACTTATCATCCTGTCGCAAGGGGATGCATCCGTCTCGAAGTGCTGATTCCGACGAAGTCCCCAGGCGTACCGATATGAAGTCGCCCGTGGATTCCGAGACGATGTCGCCCACCTTTCCGATTTGATCTCGCCCAGCGGCGAGGCGTTCTGGCCGGCTGGTTCTCTGGCACCGGTCAAGCCGCGCGGTCATCTGGAATCGCGACTTCAACCCATTTTTCTTCTTTTGCGGTTGCTGTGGGCATGTGGGCAACGCGATTGCGTTGTCCAAGCGCAGCGGCATGTCCACAGCGCTCAGGTCTTTCGGGCGGATTGCCGGGTTCGCCGCAGGCTCTCACCGGTGAGGTCGAGCCGATGGGCATTGTGGACGAGGCGATCGAGCACGGCGTCGGCATAGGTGGGATCTCCAATGAGCAGATGCCACTGGTCCACGGGGAGCTGGCTGGTGACGATGGTGGAGCGATGACCGTAGCGATCTTCGAGGATTTCCAGGAGATCGTGACGGGCGCCGGCATCGAGCGGCTCGAGGCCCCAATCATCGAGGATCAGCAGATCGACACGGCCAAGGCCACGCAACAGGCGTGGGTGACGACCGTCGCCGCGGGCGAGCGCCAGATCGTCGAACAGGCGCGGGACGCGCTGATAGAGCACGGAGCGATTGTCGCGACAGGCCTTGTGGCCGAGCGCCGAGGCGAGCCAACTCTTGCCGACGCCTGCCGGGCCGCAGATCAGGAGATTGACGTGGTCGTCGATCCAACGGCCCTCGACAAGCTTGGCGAACAGCGGGCGGTCGAGACCGCGCGGGGTGCGATAGTCGATGTCCTCGACGCATGCCTGCTGGCGCAGCTTGGCGTAGCGCAGGCGAGTGGCGAGCCGTTTGTCGTGCCGCAGCGAGGCTTCACGTTCGAGCAACAGAGCAAGCCATTCGGCGTGACCGAGGCTGCCAGCCTCACCGGCGGCTTCGATGTCGGCGAAGGCCTTGGCCATGCCGTGGAGGCCGAGGGCGTTGAGGCGGTCGAGGGTCGGATGGGTGAGCAAGGGACGGTCTCCTAATTGTAGTAGCGCGGTCCGCGGATGTTGGCATGCAGGATCGGCGCATCGTCCGCGGAGCGCTGGTGAGCGGGACGCCGATCGAGATTGTTGGCGAGGATCGACTTGACCGAGCCATAGGTGCGCGCACCGATGTCGATCGCCCGCGCAGCCGCCGCATCCAGCCGTTCGCGCCCATAGGAGGCGGCGAGCCTGAGGATGCCGAGGCAGGCGCGGAAGCCTTGTTCGGGGTGCGAGCGCTCGTCGAGAATGAGGTCGCACAATGCGCTGGTTGCCGGCCCTATCGCGGCGGCGTCCTGACGGATACGCCCGATAGTCCAGCCGGCGTAGCGCCGATGGCTGGAGGCCATGTGCTCCGGCACGGTGGAGTGCTTGTGATTGCCACTCATGCGCTGATGCGCGGCAATCCGCTCGCCCTTGTGGAAGATCTCGACGGTGCGGGCGGTGAACCGCACCTCGACCTCGGCACGCGCGAAGCGATGCGGAACGCTGTAATAATGCTTCTCCACCTCGACGTGGTAGTCGAGGCTGACGCGGCGGATCCGCCACTCGGCGAGCACGTAGGGGCTCGCCGGCAACGGCTTGAGCGCCGGCCGGTCGATCTCCTCGAGTAACCGGCGGCGCGTCACGCCGAGCCGCCGGATCGGCCGCTCCTCGTTGAGCCTGGTGAGCAACTCGCCGATCGCTGCGTTGACCTCGGCGAGGCTGTAGAAGACGCGGTGGCGCAGGCGGCCGAGCAGCCAGCGCTCGACGATGAGGACAGCCTGCTCGACCTTGGCCTTGTCGCGCGGCTTGCGTGGTCGCGCCGGCAAGATGGCCGTGCCGTAATGCGCCGCCATCTCGGCATAGGTGCGATTGATCTGCGGGTCGTAGAGGCTCGCCTTGATGACCGCGACCTTGGTGTTGTCAGGCACCAAGAGCGCCGGCACGCCGTCGATCGCCGCCAAGGTGCCGACGTGGGCGCTGATCCAGTCGGCAAGCCCCTGCGTCCACGTCGCCTGCGCATAGGTGAAGCTCGAGGCGCCGAGCACGGCGACGAAGATCTGCGCCGTCCTCCGCTCGCCGGTGAGGCGGTCGACCACCACCGGGACGCCGTCGCCCGCGTAGTCGACGAACAGCTTGTCGCCGGCCGCGTGCGCCTGGCGCATCGTCACCGACAGGCGTCCCTCCCAGGCGCGGTAAAGCTCGCAGAAGCGCGAGTACCGATATCCGCCGGGCTCGGCGCCGATGTACTCCTCCCACAGGATCGACAGCGTCACGTGCTTGCGCTTGAGCTCTCGGTGCACCGCCGCCCAATCGGGCTCGGCGATGCGGCGATGACCCTGCCGGTTACCATTGCCGGTCTTGGCGAACAGGCGGGCCTCCAGGGCCGCGTCCGTGAGTCCGTCGGGCAACGGCCAGCTCAGGCCTGCGGCCTCGAACCGCCGGATGGTCAGCCGCACTGTCGAGGGCGCCGCGCCCATCCGCCGAGCAATCTCGCGGCTCGGCAGCCCAGCCGCCTTCATCCTGATCACATCGCGCACACGGCGCATCGCAAGCCTCTCCGTCGGCATCCAGGGTCCCCCTTCGCAAAACCGAAAGGTTGACCCTATGGGAGCCAGAAGAGGCCTCGTCACCCGGGCGACATCATCCCGGAATGGTGGGCGACATCATCTCGGAACGGGTGGGCGACTTCAAATCGGAATGGTGGGCGAGATCATCTCGGAATCCTGGGCGACATCGATCGGAATCCGCATCTCGAGCGATGAGGCCGCGACCGTTCGGTCTCGGCCTAACCTCTTGGCTTGGTACAGCGCGATGTCAGCCTCCCGGACAAGAGCCGCCTCGTCACAGGCGTTATTCGATTTCTCGGCAACCCCGACGCTGACGGTCACGCTTCCGCCACCCGCGGGGTGCGGTATCGCAAGCGCGCAGACCATTCCCCGAAGGGCTTCTCCCCGTGCGATAGCCTTGCTCTCGGTCGCGCCCGGCATGATGATCGCAAACTCCTCTCCGCCATATCGCGCAGCGTGGCCGCTCAGGTGACTTGCTGCGGTCGCAATTGCGACTGCGATACGTCGAAGACATTCGTCGCCAGCCAGGTGGCCAAGCGCATCGTTGAAACCCTTGAAGTTGTCGATATCGATCAGCAGGACTGCCATCGAGGCTTGCCGCTAAAAGGTTTCCCGGAGGTGGGCGTCAAAGCCGCGGCGGTTCGCAAGCTGAGTCAGGCCATCCGTAGTAGCCAGCTGGGATAGGCGCCTGTTCGCTGATGACAATTGTACTTCCAGTGCTTTGCGCTGGGTGATGTCGCGCAAAACCGCAACAGTTTCGGCGTTGCGCCCCATCCATCGACCGAAAAAATTCGCCTCGAACCACGCCGTCGAACCGTCAGCATGCATCATCTGAAACTGACAGAAGCCGAGGTATCATCGTCCCGCCATCCATGTCCGATCCGCGCCAAAATCTTCCGGTCGTCGGGGTGGACAAAATCAATATATGGACGGCCGAGAACCTGCTCTTCGCTCATGCCAAGGGCTGCGGACACCGATTGCGAGACGTATTGGCAAATGCCACGGCTATCGAGGACCACCACAACATCCGCGATCTTGTCAGCAAGCAGGCGATGCCTACGCTCCCCCTCGCTTAGCGACTGCTCAAGCCTCGCACGATAGATGAATTAGCGGGCAAGAACGACCGAGATTGCCAGAATGGCGAGCAACAGGCCGACGGCTACCGCCGCATCGATCTTGAGATCGGCCCGCCAGGAGGAGACGATCTCGTCATACGTGCGGGCGACTGCCACCACCAACCCGTACTCCTCCGCCTGCTCATACCCGAAATACTTGCTAAGACCGTCGAAGGGCGACGTAATGGCATAAAAGCCGGATCGCCCCTGATGCAGCTTCACCTTGAAGAGGTCAGTCTGCGAAAGGTCTTTGCCGCTGGTCCCGACGGAAGATGCACCGGTGCCCTGCCTTCGCCGGTGATCAAGATTACGCCGCCATGTTCAGCGATGCCGAAGGCCCGGTAGAAGTTTCCGAAATAGTCGGTAAGGATGGATGCCATCACGACGCCCACAAACTCTCCATTTGCGGCATTGGTGATGCGCCTGGAGAGCACAATGGTGGGCATGCAGGTCGTGCGCGAAGAGAAAGGCCCGCTGATCATGAGTTCCGGGCCGGCATGGCTTTCATTGTAACGGAAGTATTCGCGATCGGCATTGTTGTGGCCGCTGATCGGCAAGGCGCTGGAGTAGACTGCATCGCCGCGCGCATCGAGTACCTTGATCTCGCGCAATTGGGGCAGGGAGCGAACCGTGCTTGCCAAGTAACCGTTGAGGCGCTCTGCCCTGTCCGGTTTGCAATAGGCCAGCATTTCGGCCACGCCCGCCATCACCACATCGGCGCGCGGATGGTGTGCACCGCATGCTGCGCCAAAGAGTGGACCAGGTTTTTGATGTCCTGCTCGGCTCGCCCGATCGCCGCCTCGCGACCCGCCTCGGCCTTCCAGCCGATCAAGCCAAGCACAGAAGCCGCCATCAATAAAGGAATGGACCAGACCGCCACCATCGGATGTCATTCAATCTGACGCTGGACGCGACGCGGCATGTTCTTCCCCACATGTTATGGAGATGATAGGTGTCATCTGATCTTTGAAAAGCAGTGAACGCCGCGAGCCCTTTCATTGGCTTAATTAACGAATGGCTTTTGAAGTTATCGGAATTCAGCAGGGCAGGCCAGGGCAGGGCAGGAACACGGAAGATTACGGAGACTGCTTGACGTTGAGGACGCTAACGCCTTTTCGCCTACTCTCGTGCGAAAGGGGGGAGGTCATGACGGTCCACCTCGGAGCGCAGATAGACGCCTACCAGGTGTTAAGAAATGACCCGGGGCACTGGGACCGGCAGATCGCCGCAGATCTTGCAGCTGAGATGAAGGCGATTTCTGGGGACCGCAGCTCTGATATCCCCGAGATCAGACGTTTCCTTGCCGTGAAGGGTTACCGGGACCTTAAGGCGCATCTGGCTGATGCGGTGCAGATGGCCGGAAGCCCGCTCCTGACAGGGTACTGTTTTGATCACAACAAGCGAGCTGCGCTGTTGGTCAGTTTCGATCGAGAATGTCGCGTACCCGTGCAGCGAGCTGTTCGTATGTGAACGGCTTGGACAGTAACTCGACGCCGGCGTCGACCCGCCCATGATGGACGATGGCGTTCCGCGAGTACCCTGTCGTAAACAGCACTTTTAGTTCCGGCCGTAACTTTATCGCTTCATCGGCGAGCACCTTGCCACTGCGACCTGGCAAGACCACGTCCGTGAATAGCAGATCGACACGCTGATCGGTCTCGAGTATTGCGATGGCCGCATCCGCTGCTTCCGCCTGCAAAACCCGATAGCCCATTTCGCTGAGGATCATCACGCTGTGGGAGCGGACGTCCTCGTTGTCCTCCACCACCAGGACGGTTTCGCCGGCACTTCCCCCCGGAGCAGGCGGCTCTGAGGTTTCGACGGATATGTCTTGTCCATGATACCGCGGGAAGTACATCTTCACGGTCGTGCCTTCGCCCACCTCGCTGTAGATGGTGACGTGACCGCCTGATTGTTTCACGAATCCGTACACCATGCTGAGACCGAGGCCTGTGCCGCGCCCGACCTCCTTGGTGGTATAGAACGGCTCGAACACCCGACTAACGACATCCTTTGGAATACCGCTGCCCGTATCACTGACGCTGATGAGCACGTACTGGCCGGGCACAACCTCGGCTGTCGTCTCCACGTAACGTTGGTCCAAGAACATGTTGGCAGTTTCGATCGTGAGCTTGCCGCCACCCGGCATCGCATCGCGCGCGTTGACCGCCAGGTTGATGATGGCGCTCTCCAACTGGTTTGCATCCGCCTCGACCGTCCACAGCCGCGGCGAAAGCACGCCTTCCAGCTCGATCTGCTCTCCCAAAGTGCGGTGAAGCAGCTCCGTCATATCACGCACCAGGCCATTGAGATCGAGCGGCTTCGGCGTGAGAGGCTGCCGGCGCGAAAACGCGAGCAGCCGCGAAGTGAGGCTGGATGCACGCTGGGCACCTTGCAAAGCCATATCCGCCGCTCGTTTGATCCTTGCATGGTCCTCGGGCTTGGCGCGCCGGATGGTGTCAAGGCCGCCGACGATGATGGTCAGCAGGTTATTGAAGTCGTGGGCCACTCCGCCGGTCAGCTGACCGACCGCTTCCATCTTCTGCGCCTGCCGCAGCGCTTCTTCGGCACTCATGCGGTCGGCCACCTCCTTGGCGACCCGCAATTCCAGCTCCGCGTTCAAATTCTGCAGCTGCTGCTCGGCCTTCAGCCGGTCCTGAAAAAGGCGGGCATTGTCCATGGCGACGGCCGCTTGGGCGGCGAGTCCGACCAAACCTTCCTCAGCGAGAGGTGTAAAAACGCCAGGTTTGGAGTGTCCGAAAAAGAGTCCGCCGATCACCTCACCCGATCGCGACCGAACCGGCACCGCCAGATAGCTGCATACCGGTAAATGCCCTTTTGGCATGCCGTGATATGGCGCCGACTTGCCGTAGCGCGGGTCCTTGGTGATGTCGTCGGATCGTACGATGCCCAAACCCTCGAAGGTGGGGCCGAACACGGCGGTATTCCGCGGCATCGGAAACTTCTCGAAAGCGGATCGCGGCACCCCAGACAGGGTGTACAGGAGATAACTTTCGCCGGACTCGTCGAGGACATTGTAGAAGAAGGCGCCAAATTCGGCCCCGCAAAGCGCGACGCCGGCATCCGTCACCGTTTGGACCACGCGCTCAAGATCTAGGTCTCCGGCCACCGCCGCTGCTGACTGGTTCAGTCTGGCGAGCACCTCGGTTTGTGCCTTCAGCGCAAGCTCGGCCTCCTTGCGCTCATCGATGTCGAGGACAGAGCCGATGGAACCGAGGAGACGGCCGTCTTCAGAATGACGTGGCACGGCCGCGTTGACCACCCAGCGATATCCTCCGTCGGCCTTGCGCAGCCGGTACTCCACGCGTGTTGCGCCGTGACCTGGCTGTGTGCCCATCACGACTGCCTGAGCTGCCTGGCGATCGTCCTCGTGAACGGCGTCCAGCCAACCCGTGCCGAGAGAAGCCTCTGGGGCGCGACCGGTGAAGTCATGCCAGAGCTTGTTGAGATAAATGACAGCTCCGGTCGCGTCGGCGACCCACATCATCACGGGCGCATGGTCGGCCATATTACGGAAGCGCACCTCGCTTTCACGAACTACCGCCGTAAGTTCACGGCGCACCTCGGCCATCCGGATGTTGGCATTGACGCGGGCGAGGAGCTCGCGGGCGGCAAAAGGTTTGGCTAGGTAGTCGTCCGCCCCTGCTTCAAGGCCTTCCACCTGAGCTTCGGCGCCGGCGCGCGCCGAAAGTAGAATCACAGGCACATCGGCCAAGGCAGGCGCGGCCCTCAATCGGGAGAGCAGGCCGAACCCGTCAAGCTTCGGCATCATCACGTCACTGAGAACAAGGTCGGGCCGTGCCTGATTGATGACGGTCAAAGCCGCTTCGCCGTCGGCCACCGCCCTAACGTGATAGCCCTCGTCCTCGAGCAGCCTTTGGAGATAATCGCGCATGTCGGCGTTGTCGTCGGCAAGCACGACGCTTTTGCCCTTTCCCAAGCCTCGCGCGGTACCTGCCGGCATCGCTTCGGGAAGGATCTCGCTCACGCCCAGCTGCATCTGCTTCCCTGGTAACAAGCGCTCCGCTTCATCGACGAACTCTCGGCTTCGGCTCGATAAAGCCGAGGGCTCGACGGCATCCTGCAGCTGTTCTGCAGGAAGATGGGCGCTGCCGAAAGGCAAGGAAATACGGAATCTAGTTCCCTTGCCAAGCTCACTTTCGGCGCTGATGGTCCCGCCGTGGAGTTTCACGAGGTCCTGCACCAGCGCGAGACCGATGCCGCTTCCTTCGAAACTTCGCCCTTGCGGACCTTCGACCCTGTGAAAGCGCTCGAAGAGCTTCGGTAATTCGCCGGCGGCTACACCGATGCCTGTATCAGAGACTTCGACGACGGCCTGGCCCGTTCGGCTGCCGACGTACACCTCGACATGCCCTTGGAAGGTGAACTTGAATGCATTGGAGAGCAGGTTCAGCAGTACCTTCTCCCACATATCACGGTCCACGTAGACCGGGGAGGGGAGGGGCGCGCAGCGCAGGCGCAGCTCAAGCCCCGCCTTTTCCATCGCCGAGCGGAAACTGGAAGCAACGTCGGCACTGTACGCGGCAAGATCCGTTGGCTTATATTTGGCCGTCGCGCGGCCTGCTTCGATCCGCGAGAAGTCGAGCAGACCGTTGACCAGCCGCAACAGCCTGCCGCTGTTGCGATACGCTAGATCCAGCTGAGCCCGAACAGCGTCAGGGATGTCGCTTGCCATTGCCTCTTCAAGAGGCCCAAGCATCAACGTGAGGGGGGTCCTGAACTCGTGGCTGACGTTGGAGAAGAAAGCCGTCTTGGCGCGGTCTATTTCCGCAAGTGCTTCGGCCCGGCGGCGCTCCTGCTCAAAAGCACGGACGTTGATCAGCGCCGTGGCGATGTGGGCGGCCGCCCGCTCAATAAAGGCTCGGTATTCATCGTCCAGCGCGCGTCTCGGGCTTACACCTGCAACAAGGAAACCGGAGATCGCGCGGTCCTGCAGCGGCGCCGCGATCGGCGCAACCAGGGCGCAATCGGACGGCTCCGGCCACGGGCCGCCGGGGAGGGGCTCGCCAAACCTCGCGGTCAAGCCTTCAACAGCTATGGTACGCCCTTGTTGAGCCTCCCGGGTCGGCCATGCGGCCTGATCGTCGCCCAACTCGATGGTCGCGGGGCTCGCAATTCCGTTCTCAACAAGCTGCGAGCAGCCGACCAGCCGAGCGCAATTGCTTGCTTCGTCCAGCCTGTAAAGCAACGCGAATGGCACGTCCGCCGCTTTCGCGGCGAACATCGCGACGGCGACGTCGAACACTTCCTGTTCTGACCGGGCCATTGAGACGCGCTCGGCGAGCTCGCGCAAGGTCCGCTCGCGCCGTTCGCCGACGACCCTGAAGGTTGTCTCGACCACTGCATTGAAAATGTCTTCAACGCGGCCGTGTTCGCCCCTGATCGGGCTGAAGGTGAAATTGAAGTAGCATTCCTCCGTGTAGCCATGGCGGCGCATCGGCAGCAGCTGGTCTTCCTGCCAGACGCCTTCGCCGGTTGACTGGACCTTTTCATAAAGCGGACCGATATCGTCCCAAATTTCTGGCCAAACTTCGCGCCCCGGCCGTCCAAGGGCCCAGGGATGCTTTTCGCCAGGGATGGGGCTCCAGGCATCGTTGTAGAGCAGTGCCAGTTCGTTGCCCCAGTAGATCGCAATCGGGAAATTTGTCCCAAGACAGATACTGACGGCCGCCCGCAGGCTCTGCGGCCACTTGACTACCGGGCCGAAGGGCGTGCTCGCCCAATCGTGTCGCCGCATAAGGCGACCCATCGCGCCGCCCCCAGATAGAAATTGCGGCCCCGTATCCTCTCCAGCGGCCGCGCCGTCGCCTGCTTCCATGCTCTTGCTCGCCCCGACTTCCGGCCCTCACCGGTTTCTCTTACCTTTTAACGACACGCAACTCCAATGCGCGTGGAACTTTCGCGGTCAGAATGTTTGGTTCGGCTTGCTGAGATCTCGTGGAACTCTGGTCATCATCCGGAGTCCGATCTTTTTTGCAAGGTACGAATTCAATGACTTGGAGAACCATAAAGCCAACGAAACCGGATATCCTCATTGCGAACGCGGTGGCCCGCAATACCAATTCTTCCATCGAGCGCGTCGCCCGCGGTCTGACCTGAGGCGCTGACGAACACATCCTTTTGGCCGTTGCTTTCGCGGGGTGGGCAGCAACCCGGGGCAGGTCGGAGCGGCTTCAGCGGGCTGGCAATCATGCGCTCCTCGTAGCCGCGGCAACCGCCCTGATCCCACTTGGGTTCAAAGCCTTGATCAACCAGACGCGTCCTGACCGAAGGACCGTGCTCGGTCATTTGAACGGGTATCCCTTTCCGGTCAGCGTGAAGACGCCTTCCCTTCGGGTCATGCATTGCACATGGTGCCCTTGCTTCGGCTGCGGGCACGGTGCCACCGCTGCCGCGTAGAACGATAAGAGCCTTAGCCGTAGGCCTTTCATTATCGAGAGTCGTAATCCTTACGCATTGGGCAAGCGATGTCGTGATTGGTTTCGCACTTGGTGCCATGGTGGAGCGTATTGTGAGGTTGTGGACCGGATATCCCGTTACGGAAAACCGGTCTACCCCGTGGGTCGGTCAAAATCCCCCGGGTATGGTCACTTGAAACTCCCCCACCTGATGATCGCCGGCAGCGCCGCTG
>NZ_JBYSYD010000021.1:0-11224 GCF_058782905.1 Bradyrhizobium sp. FW305-F6 | reverse complement strand
CCTTGCTCGCTTCATCTGTCCGTCCTTTTCAGGCCGGACTCTAACTCCATCTGGAGGAAATACTCAGGGGCAGGTCACCAAGCGTAAAACGTTCAAGATGAGCTCTCAGCAGCGGCTTGGCGGGCGGAACCGCTTGCAGTCTTCAGTTTTGTAACGTCATGACCATACCCGCAGCTATACAAGTGATAACGGAGCTGGCCTTCTTGCGCGATCAGAGAGTCAGAGGGACGTCCAGTCTCCGTGACGGGTAATGGCGGCGATAGAGTCTCGCGGTGCCCGTCATGGAGATACACTATGTCGCAACCGAATGTCTTGCATAGCACTCACGGCTAACACGCCGGATCACTAAGCCCATTGTGATCTTTTGCGGTACGGCCTCGTCCATCGCACTCTGGTGCGGCAACGCATAGCCGAAGATTTGTTTCATCCGATGCGACCTGACGCAGCGCCGGCATCGAATTCGTGGAGATTGCCCACGCCGATTTCTATCACCTTGGCATCGGCAGCCCTCCCCACCTGGCAGACTTCATAGGAAACAGGCGGCCGATTGGGCCGCCTGTTTCGATTCAGGGAAAAACGGGTCGATCGTGCCCAGCGCCTCAGTACTTGGCGACAACCGTTTGGGGAGCGAAGCGATAGTTGAGGCCTACCTTGACCTGGCTGATGTTGTCCGCCTTGACTGACATGTTCGTCGTGCCGTCGGAGGCGAGCGCACGATCGCGGCCAAACGACAGGTAGTCGTACTCCGCCTTCGCCGACCAATTCCTGCCCAGATCGAACTCGGTGCCGTAGCCAACCGTCCAGCCCATGCGGGTGTTAGAGATACTGAAGCCGGTGCCGCTCGCGATGAAGGCGCCGGCGCCATTGTTACAGACGCTCGCCACTGCTACGCCCTGCGGATTGTAGCAGGTCGCGTTCGTGCGGCCATCTTCGAAGGCGCCGCCGCCCTTTACGTACCAAAGCGTGCGTCCCCAAGTGTAACCAACGCGGCCTGTCAGGCTCGCCACCCAGTTTGTCTTGTCCTCGGCAACGAAATATGCGGAGGTCATCCCGGCCCCAAAGGCCTGCGTGCCTACGGTCCGTGCGCCGTGGATGTTGGCTGCGCCGATGTCACCTTCGACACCGACGACCCAGCTGTTACCGAACTGGTAGTTGTAGCCGAGCTGACCGCCGCCGAAGACGCCGCTGCTCCAGGGCCGGGTGCTGTCCGTCGTCGGATCGCCGAACCTCACGTCGGTGCGACCGGCAGACCCGCCGAAGAAACCGCCGACGTAGAAACCTGTCCAATTGGTCGCGGTGACCGCAATTGGCCGCGCCTTGACCATGCGTACGGCTTTCGTCGGCATAATCGCGGCAGCGATCGTCTCAGGCGTAAACTGATAGCGGATGCCGGCATTGCCAGTCCAGCCATCGATGTTGGAGCCGTTGCGATAGTCGAGGCGGACAAAACCGAGCCAGCCCGTGTTGACTACCTGGCCCGCGACGCCGACAGAATACTGGCCATAGGTGCCGACACGCGAAGTCGTCGTCGATTGGTTATATGTAAATGGAGCGCCGCCGACAGGGAATACGCCGTTCAGCGACGTGTAGTTTGAGGTGACGTTGCCGGCGAATTCATGGAAAACGCTGGCGGATGCGAACGGCTGCCAGATGACGTTGGGCGTCGCGATTGTCTTGCCACCGCGCAAGCTGAGGCGACCCATCTCGCTCTCGACATCGTTGGTCTGGATGATGCCGGCAATGCCGGTGAAATTCGGGCCAGAGACGCCGGGGGCCGTGAAGTTATCGACGGACGTCCTGGAGTAGATGAATCCCGCCGACGGTTCGATGAACCAGTCATTGCCCAGATCGAAGTTGTACCCAGTCGACGCCGAGATCGAATAGCCGTGTGCGCCGACCGGCTGGTTGGCGAAGGCGAAGCCCGCATTGTCCATCTTGATGTTGTAGAACTCTTGGCGGACCATTAGGTCGGCGAAGAAACGTCCCTTGGTTGCGACAACATAGGCGCCGGAAGATCAGCAGGATTTCGAGACGATGACGCTAACATCCGATCGGCTCGGCGTCTGCTGCCGTCGCGGTCATCCCCTGACCCGTCGGCGGCGGGTCAACATGCGCGATCTCCTGCAGTATCCCTGGATCAAGCCGCCGCATTCGACGCGGGCGCACCGCAGGCTCGACTCCCTCTTTGTCTCGAACGACCTGCCGCCGCCTTCGAGTGTGCTCGAAAGCGGATCGGTCGCGCTCCAGTTCAACGTGCTCAGGCAATCGGACGCGCTGGCGACCACCGTGTCGAAGACGCTCCAGACGCCTGAAGGTGACGGCCTCGTCATGCTAAACGTTCCAGAACTCGCTTTGTCGCGCGATGCCGGCGTTATCACCCGCAAGGGCGGCTGGGTCTCGCCGGCAGCAGCCGAAATCATCGGCGAGCTCAAGATCATCTGCGCCGAAGAGGTTCGTGGTCGCAGGAGCACGGCATAGCTTTTAGCTATACCTACGGCACAATAATCTCTTTGTAAGAATACCTAAATCCTGTTTTGCTTCACCTCCGAGAGAGCCGGAATCGGCCGAACGCGGGCGGGAGGATTGGGATGCCGGGACAGAGCGGGAAGCGTGGCCTGACGCGCCGTCAGGTCGTGGGTGCAGGTGGCGCGGCCGCCCTGGGGCTCGCTGCCCCGTGGCGATACGCGGCGGCGGCCAAGGTCGCGCCGATGACCATCGTCGTCAACCAGTCGCCCTGGTTCGACAGCTTCCGCAAGACGGTGGAGCTCTACGAGAAGGAAACCGGCAACCGGGTCGAGCTCGACGTCAACCCGTTCGCGGGATCGCTGGAGAAGCAGCGTAACTCGGTGCGTGCCGCGAACGGCCAATACGACCTGCTGATCATGAACTCCGGCTGGATCGCCGAAATGTATTTCGGCGGTTTCGTCGAGCCGATCGCGGCGATCGATCCGTCCTTCAAGCTCGACCCTGATGTCTACACGCTCGATAACACGGTTTATTTCGATGCCGACAAGAAGACGATGTCAGCCTCCGGCAAGCTGATGTCGGTGCCGATCTCGCCGCTCATCCCACTGCTCTACTATCGCGGCGATCTCTACAAGGACGCGGGCCTGAAGACGCCGGAGACGTTTGCCGAGCTCGAAGCGAACGCAAGGAAGCTGCACAAGCCGCCGAGCCGCTACGGCATCGTCCAGCGCGGCGCCCGCGGGCCGGCGACCGTCAGCTACGATTTCTATCCCTATCTCTACGGCTTCGGTGGCGGCATCTTCAAGAACCAGGCCGTCGGCGATTACACGGTGACGCTCAACAACGAGGCCGGGCGCACGGCGCTCGACTATTATTTGCGGCTCGCCAAGGAAGCCGGCCATCCGCAGACCGCCTCGCTCGAACAGGCGGAGGTGATCCAGAACATGCTGACCGGCAAGGCCGCCCATATCATGGTGGTGGTCTCGGCGTGGTCGCAGATGGATGATCCCGACAAGTCCGCCGTGGTCGACAAGGTCGAGTTCGCGGTCACACCGCACGCGGAGGGCTTCTCGACCGGTCCCGGCCTCGGCCACTGGCTCGGCGGCATCGCGCGCAACGTGCCTGACGATCGCAAGCGCAGCGCGCTCGAATTCCTCCGCTGGTACCAGACCAAGGAGGCCCAGCTTGCGCACGCCAAGTTCGGCGGCATTCCCGTCAGCGCGGCGACCTATCGCGATCCCATCGCGCAGGAACGCCGCTATCGCTGGATGAAACCGCTCGGCGAAGCCTTGCCGCACGCGGTCAACATCTACCAGTTCCCGGAGGCGAGCGAGGTGATCTCGATCCTCGAGCTCGGCCTCAATCAGGCGGTCGCCGGCAACACGACATCGGTACAGGCTCTCAACAGCATGGCCGAGCAGGTCTTTGGCGTCATGACCAAGCGCAACTACAACACCGGCAAACTGCCGGCACTGCCCTGAGGCCGACCATTAAGCCGACCGCGAGCGCCACCGCGCACATCGCCGCGGTGGTAGCAGAGCCATCCGCGCTGGCGAGCCAGCCGAGCGCGTCCGATTTCCAGCGAGGCCTCGACGAGCGGCTGTGGCGCTGGCTGACGCTGTCGCCGGCATTGCTGCTGCTGCTGGCGCTCAGCGTGCTGCCGCTGGCCAATCTGTTCGCGACCAGCTTCTTCACCGTGAGCTGGAGTGGCGGCCATTCGAGCTTCGCCGCCGCAGGCCTGAACAATTACCGCGCGCTTGCCGGCGATACGCTGTTCCGCGCCGGCATTCTCAACACCATCCTGTTCGCGCTGTTTGCGGTCGGCGGTCAGATGCTGTGCGGCTTCGCGCTCGCACTGCTCTGCACCGGCGTCACCCGCGGCCGCCTGCTTTATCGCACCATCTTCATCCTGCCGATCCTGGTTCCCGGCATCGTCGTCGGCGCGATCTGGAAGCTGCTGCTCAACTTCGATTTCGGCCTGGTCAACCAGGCCATCGCGCTGGTCGGCATCGATCCCCTCAACTGGCTCGGCTCGGCCACCACGGCCCTCGCTTCAGTGATCTTCGTCGACATCTGGCACTGGACGCCGTTCTGCTTCCTGCTGTTCCTGGCCGGTCTGCAATCGCTGCCGCAGGATGTCTACGAGGCCGCGAAGATCGACGGGGCCTCTGGTTGGCAGGAGCTCACCTATGTGACGTTGCCGATGATGCTGCCCACCATCATGGTGACCTTCGCCTTCCGCCTCGTGCTGGCGTTCAAGGTCTTCGACGAGGTCTATCTGCTGACCGGCGGCGGCCCCGGGACATCGACCCAGGTCATGAGCTTCACGCTGTACCAGCGCTTCTTCCGCGAGGATCAGACCGGATATGGCTCGGCAATGTCTGTCGCGATCATCTTCATGACCTGCATTCTGCTCGCAGCCGCCTTCGCGGCGCGCGGACGGATGGGAGCCACGAAATGATGGCGTCTCCGAGGGTGCGCGCCCTGTCCATTCATGCCCTGTTGATGGCGGCGGCGCTGCTCGTGCTCATCCCAATCGTCTGGGTCGTCGCTGCGGGATTCCGCACCCAGATCTCGCTGCTATCAGGGGCGTTCTGGTTCACGCCGGTCCTGAAGAACTTAAACGAAGTGCTGTTCTCCAAGACCTCTGATTTCCTCGTCAATTATCGCAACTCGCTCGTCGTCGGCACGCTGAGCACGCTGATCTGCCTCGTCACTGCCACACTGGCCGCGTGGTCGCTCAACCGGATGTCATGGCCGCGCTGGTTCGTGCACATCTTTCTCGGCTGGGCATTGGTGTTTCACATGTTTCCGCCGCTGGCGCTCGCCAGCGCCTGGTTCACGATCATGCGCACGGTCGGCCTCGACAACACGCTGACCGCCGTGGTGCTCGCGCATACCGTACTCAACTTGCCGATGGCATTGTGGCTGATGGGCGTGTTCGTGCGCGACGTTCCGGTCGAGCTCGAGGAGGCCGCCCGGCTCGACGGCGCCACGACGCCAGTTCTGTTGTGGCGGATCGTGCTGCCGATCACTGCGCCGGGCCTTGCCGCAACCGCCATCCTGACCTTCGTGTTCAGCTGGAATGATTTCGGTGTCGCCCTGACGCTGACCATGAAGCAGACCGCAACCGTGCCGGTCGCGATCGCCAAATTCGCTCAGGAATACGAGATTCTCTACACGCAGATGGCGGCCGCCGCCGCGCTGTCGATCCTGCCAGCCCTGGTGCTGCTCATCATCGGCCAGCGCTACATCGTGGCGGGTCTCACCCAAGGCGCTGTGAAATAAGACGGCGCCGTGAAAGAAGACGCGACCAGCGAAGGAAATGCCATGAAGACGGTCTTCGTTCTCTTCGATTCCCTCAACCGCCATCTGCTCGGCGCCTATGGCGGCATCAGGATTCCGACGCCTAACTTCGACCGTCTCGCCGCCAGGACGCTGACTTTCGACCGGCATTACGTCGGCAGCCTGCCGTGCATGCCGGCACGGCGCGATCTGCTCACCGGCCGGCTCAGCTTCCTGCATCGCAGCTGGGGCCCGCTCGAGCCGTTCGACAATGCGATGCCGGAGCTGTTGCATCACACCGGTGTCTACAGCCATCTCATCACCGATCATTTTCACTATTGGGAGGACGGCGGCGCCACCTATCACAACCGCTACGACAGCTATGAGTTCGTGCGCGGCCAGGAAGGCGATCCCTGGAAGGCGATGGTGCAGCCGCATTGGGAGCGTCTGCGCGAGATGTATCACGCGCGCCAGTTCACCACCGACCGGCGCAAATATCACTCGCAGAACATCATCAACCGCGAGTTCATCAAGGAGGAGAAGGATTTCCCCTCGGTGCAGTGCTTCGCGCACGCCTTCGACTTCCTTGACCGCAACCGCGACGCCGACAACTGGCTGCTCCAGCTCGAGACCTTCGATCCGCACGAGCCATTCCACGCGCCGGCCCGTTTCAAGGCGCCGTTCGACAGCGGCTGGAACGGGCCGATCCGCGACTGGCCGCGCTATGGCCGGGTCGACGAGCTGCCGGCCGAATGCGAAGAATTGCGCTCAAACTATTATGCCGTTGTGTCGATGTGCGACTTCCTGCTCGGACAGCTGCTCGACGATTTCGACCGCCACGACATGTGGAAGGACACCGCCCTTGTCGTCACGACTGATCACGGCTTCCTGCTCGGCGAGCACGATTTCTGGGCCAAGAACCGCATGAACCTCTATGAGGAGATCGTGCACATTCCGTTGTTCGTGCACGATCCGCGGCGCCCGCAACCCGGCGCGCGAAGCACGGTTCTGACCCAGTCCATCGACCTCGCGCCGACGTTCCTCGATCTGTTCGACGTGACGCCGCCGCGTGAGATGGAGGGCCACTCGATCCTGAAGGCCGCGCGATCCCCCCAGCCGTTACGCGAAGCGGCGCTGTTCGGCTATTTCGGCGGCGCGGTGAACATCACCGACGGGCACTACACCTATCATCGCTTTCCCGCCGACCTGAAGACGCAGGAGATCTTCCAGTACACGGTGATGCCGACGCATATTCGCTCGCCGTTCCTGCCCGAGGAGCTCGCCGGCGCATCGCTGTCGGAGGGCTTCCCCTTCACCAAGGGCGCAAAGCTGCTCAAGGTCCCCGTGATCGAACGCTCGCCGATGTATCTCAATTATGGCCCGGGCGCGCTGCTTGAGAATGATACGCGGCTCTATGACCTCGCGAAGGATCCAGGCCAACAGCAGCCGGTGAAGAACGAGGAGCAGGAGGCGCGCCTGGTGGCGCTGATGGCGCGGCTGATGGCTGCCAACGAGGCGCCGCCCGAAGCGTTTGGCAGGCTCGACCTGCACGAGTCGACAGCCCAACGCGAGATTTCGTCGTGACCTACAACAATCTGCGCGCCAAGGTCGGCGATCCCAAGCAGTTTGCGAGCGTGCGGCGCATCGTGCTCGACGAGGGTGTGGAGCGCGGCGTTGCCGCGCTTGCCTTCTCCAATGGAAATGGGCTCGATTTCTGGGCACTCGGGGACCGATCGCTCGACATCGGGCCGTTGTGGTGGAAAGGCATGCCGGTCGCCTGGCAGAGCATGGCCGGTTTCCGCAGCCCGCATTTGCACCATCCGGAGGAGGACGACGGGCGCGGCTACAGCCGCACCAATTCCGGATTCCTCGTCACCTGCGGGCTGGATCATTTTCGCCAACCCGTGCCTGGCCATCCCATGCACGGCCGACTGCCGTTCACGCCGGCACGCGTGACGGCGCACGGCGAAGACTGGAATCGGAGCGACCCCGTGCTGTTCTGCGAGGGCGAGGTCATGCAGTTCCGCTTCGGCGGCGAGGCGCTGCGTCTCAGGCGCCGGCTCGAGGCGCCCATCGGCGGTAACCTGCCGTGAATCCGCGACGAGGTGACCAACCTTTCAAACGAACCCACACCGCAGGCAAGTCTTTATCACTTCAATTTCGGCTACCCGGCTCTCGCGCCGGGATCGTCCGTGACCCTTGGCTCTCGCCGGTTGCTTGATGTCAAGGGGCTGCCTGATGTTTCGCTGTTGTCTGAATCCGTCAGCTTTCCTGCCGACGGTGATGGCGCTTCCGCCGTTTGCAGGCTCGCGACACCGATGGAGCACGGCGCGACGCTGGAGATTGCCGTCAGATTCGACGTCAGCACGCTTCCGCATCTTCAGCTCTGGCACGATCTGCGTCCGCAGGCCTGCGTGCTCGCGATCGAGCCCTGCACAAGCGCAAAGATCAACGGCGTCGAGCCGGTCGCCCTGTCGGGCGAGACCCGCAGCTATTCGGTGGATATTGCTTTTACCCAAAAGCAGTCAACGCCTGCTCACCTGGCTTAGTGTTCGACTATCCAACTACGGCGCCACCGACAGTTCCTGTCGAGCTTGAGAATCACGTGGAAGGGGTGGCGCTCCGTGTTCAGGCGTTCACCGATCTTGGCATCGAAAACCTGATCGAGCTCGTCAGGTTCTACAAAGAAACCCCAAGCTGGTCACGCGCTGGCAACGGGAATGATCTAACCAGCCTGCGGTCTACGCCGGATGCGTATCAAGATGTTGGACCCTCGAGGCCCGAAAGCTTGCAATCGCAAGACTCGATCCGCTAGAGAATACGATGCCCGCTCAATGGCTTGGCAGACCCCTCCTCACAGACCGCCAATTGGATCTTCGCCGACGCCATAGACCCAGAAGGCCTCGAATTTTGCCTCGCGCATGGCGGCGGTCGCGACCGCCGCGTTTGCGCTCGGCCTGGCGTTGGGTAAGAAGTCTCCTGGCGGTACCGACGCCGATAATCGCGCGTTGCGGTTGCGCCTTCGCCTGGCGGCGCTGCGCTTCCAGCTGATTGGTACTCATGCGTGCGAGCACCTGGCACCGTGACGAAATCGCCTTCGTTGACTAAGGATTTCTTTGATGCGACCGGGTATCTAGGTAGAAATGTCGATCTCCATCGCGTCGATGCGGCCGTTACCAGCAGCGATGCCTGCGGGCAGGTCGTGATTTGCGAGCTTCTGCCAGCAGTAATAGCCGCCGCCGGCTACTATGATGGCCAGAAGAACAGAGGCCCCAGCGTTCACGGTGCTTGTCACCCCCCTTCTTCTTCGCCTGTCCACGAGACACCGTGCGGTTGGGCGGGCTCTGCAACCCTGCTCGCGGGATCGCTTATGCTCGCGGTCGTCGAACAACCCGGAAGGAGAGCGACCTATTCGTCCCAACGCCTCCTTTCATAACGTGCCGTAGAGGCTCTTCGGCACTCCATTGAGCGATTGTGCCCAATCACGAGTGGCGAACGAAAATGTCGATGCTGTGCGTCCATCTTCATAGAAGATACTTCCTCATTCATGAGTGCCAACACCTTATGGCCCCGTGGACGGTCGGAGTTAAATTTAGGTGAACAGGTATTGACGAGATCAAATGCTATGGATTCGCTCGAACGAGGATAATATCGAGGCTCCCATGCCCCCCAAGGCGAGATCGCAACCTATGGTCCGTTCGCGCGATCGTATCCTGAAAGCCGCAATCGAGCGATTTTCAAAAGATCGTACGAACAGGCCAGCTTGCGCGACATCGCAGCCGATGTGGGGTTGATGTCGCCTATGTACACCGTTGCTTCGGCTCCAAAGAGCGTCTGTCTGTCGAGACCCTTAAGGCCTCGGCGCAGATCGATGAGCAGTTCACAGGCTGGCGCACAGTCTTGCGGGCGCACTCGCAAGGCAGGTGGTTTCGGAGCGTGCCCGCGGGGGGGCATGCGCTCGATATTGTCATTCGCTCGCTTGCCAGCCGGGAAGCCGCACCGCTGCTTCGGAAATTTGTTTGGGCGCTTGTCGATCCCTCGCTCAAAAACTCGATCAATCGAATATTGTGCCAATCGCAGTGCTCGCGGCCCTGTTGGCTGGCGTGTCCATATTCAGGAACGTGCTTCGGATGGGGTCACTCCTGGACGCGCCGAGCACCGAACTTGAAGCCCTGATCGCAAATGCCTTCCAGAGCATGATGGATGCCGCCGATCCGGCGACGGCAACTTTGAAACTGGAAAGAACTTCCTGATGATCGCCACCACCTCGCTCATTGCTGTCAACGCCGGTCAGATCGGTACTGGTCAAGCCGAGTGGGGCCTCCATGAAGCTGCGATCAAAGCCTTCGTTTCGCAAGAAGCCGCATTCGTCCACCCGCTGTCGCGTTGCCAGTTCTGGGACCTGAGCGATCGTCTGCGCGCGCGAAGGGCCGGAAGGAGCGTGGTAGTCGCCACGGCCTACATGTCCGAGGGTTTCGTCTGGCTGATCGCGATGAACGACGGAAAAATCTTCGCGACCAGCGCGCCGTCGGATCTGAAAGGTCGAACCAGCACGCGGTCGATCGAAGATGCATTCATAACCCTGCTCCGGCACGATAGCATTCTCTTCAGCCGGAGAAGCCGGTCGGTCCGTCGCACGTACCCGAAGGCGAGCCCGTCATCGTCGCCAGGGACCTGACCCGGGTTCCCCGTGGGTCGGTCAAAATCCCCCGGGTATGGTCACTTGAAACTCCCCCACCTGATGATCGCCGGCAGCGCCGCTGAACAGCGGTAGCCGGTCCGGCAGGACGTTTATTTTCGTCCCCTTTTATCGAGCAGGGGACTGGGAGTTGAACGTCTTGAAGCCACACCTGCAAAGCACTGTATTTACATTACTCGATCGCAACGCCAGCCAGCGCGAGATCCACAGGCTGACGGGGATCGATCGCAAGACGATCCGGCGTTACCGAGCGCTGCGGGCTGGTGCGGAGGCAAATTCCCCCGGGGAGGTGACCACCGGCTCGGCGAGCGGGGACAGCCAAATTCCCCCACCCCGACCACCGGCTTTTGGGGCATCGGAAGCGACGGTCACCAGCAGCCTAGCCCGTTCGGCTTGCGAAGCGCATCGGACGTGGATCGAAGAACAGGTCCGCCTGAAGCGGAACGCGCAGGCGATTTACCAGGACCTGGTCGATCAATTTGGCTTTCTGTCCAGCTACCAGAGCGTCAAGCGGTTTGTGCGCACGTTGCGGCACGCCGATCCCGAGCAGTTTGATCGGCTTGAGTTCCTCCCCGGCGAAGCTCAGGTCGACTATGGCGAGGGGGCGCCGACGGTTGATCCGAAGAGCGGGCGGTACCGTCGTCCGCGCCTGTTCGTGATGACGCTGCGCTACTCGCGGCGTAGCTTCCGGCGGGTGGTCTGGAAGTCGAGCCAGCAAATCTGGGCGCAGCTCCACGAAGAGGCGTTCCGGTATTTTGGCGGGGTGCCGAGCTA
>NZ_JBYSYD010000020.1:0-12982 GCF_058782905.1 Bradyrhizobium sp. FW305-F6 | reverse complement strand
GAGATCGCACACCATCCCCGCATAACACCGGAAAGGTGGTGCTCCTTCACATTATGATCTGCTGCTGATTACTCGAATAATGGCGAGCTCGCCATTACTCCAGCCACGACGCGAGGTAGCTTGCATGATCCGGCCGAGGTTCCAGTTCAGGAGAGATCCCGAGATCAGCGCAGAGGAAGCAGCTGCCGAGTTCGGCGATAAGCTCTTCGCGCGCGCGTTCGCTCCGATCCTTGCCGTAACGGCTGAGATCGCGATTAACGCGGTGAGCGGGAGCAGTCCAGTGCACGGTCTCATGGGCTCTGACGGCGACATAGGAAGCCGTGTCGCGAAAACTTTCGATCGGCGGCATCTGAATGTGATCGGACGAGGGCGCGTAGAACGCCGTCGAGCCGCCGTGGCGAACAATCGCGCCGGTGTTGGCAAAGAAAGCGTCGGCGTGCGCGTTGCGCTCGATCGGTGATGCGACGACGGGCGGCCGACCGTAGTAATGCACGGGCAAGCCATCGATTTGATCGACGCAGAAGACGGTATAGGCTTTGAGGAAGGGGATATCCCGTTCGACTTCGTCGCCGTGAGCGTCGGTCTCCCTCTTGGTGAAGCGGCTCGCATACACCACAGTACTGCCGGTCTCACCCTTGCGGACATGCGCGCCAAGTTCACTGGCCTGCTTGAACGTCATCCACATCGGCGAGCGGAAGCCGCGCGCGATGGCTTCTGACCAAAGCAGCAAGACGTTGATGCCCGTGTAGGGCTGGCCGTTGTGTCGGAGCGGTCGGGTGATGCGGTCCGCCATATTCGCGGCGGTCCAAGGTTGAACCCAGGGGCGCACGCCGCGTTCGAGCTCGACGATGATGCGGTCCGTGATGCGGGCGTACAGGTCGCCTCGCGATTTTTCTCCGTTCTTGCTCATTCTAATAACCTCCGTTCGGGAGGCCGCGCTCATCGCGGCTCCTCACGGGGTCCGCCACAGCCGGGCTCAAAGTCCGCGCACCCGAAGGGCCGAAGCAGCGCGAAGGACGGCGAAGCCGTTGCGCGGACGTCGAGCCCGGCGCAGGACCACGGACCGGGAGGGGCCGACGATGGCGAGCAGCACGGGCGGCGGCTCGCTTTGTTGCAGCGTCGATACGAAAAAAGGGGCCGGTCGCGCGGACCGGCCCGTCAGGTGGCTTCTGTGGAAGGGGCGCGGGGCTCGAGGCCCCGCGCTGGCGGTTAGTCGAACGCCGACATCTGCACCTTGGCCGCTTTCCGGCCGACGGTGTCGGTCGTGTTGTCGATGGGACGCTCGAAAGGCTTCCAGGTCTCACCGACGACCCGTTCGTAGGCGGCGACGGCGCCTTCGGCAGCCATGCGAAGCGCGTGAGCCTGCGCGCCCATGTCGGCGGCGAATTCACGCTTGCGCTGTGCCTGGCTATCGAAACCGACCGGACCATCGAGGTCCTCATCGCGGCTGTCGTTGGCGAGCTTGGCGGTCGCATCTCGCGCTTCAGTGACTGCTCGGGTGTAGAACTGGCCGGCGCCGTGCGCCGATCCGACATAAGCACCGACGATCCGTTGAAGGTGGATTTGCATGGCGCGTTCGCTCAAGCCGTCCTTGAGCGCGTCGGCGGTTTCGACGATGAGCCGCTCATGCAGATCTCGGATACCGTCGCTGTCCAGGATTGCGAGGCCGAAGCTTTCGGAGATGCGCTGCGCCTGCGCCGAATCGGGACAGGCGAGCCGGACCATCTCGAGCGTGGTGCCCTTGCGAAGCGGGATGACACGGGCGCTGGCGCGAGAGGAACGAGCAGTTTTGGTCATGGTGAGATCCTTTCTCGGTTTCGCCTTGAGAGCGATCGGCCCTTTGCCAGCGCTCCCTCGGGTGCGGTCGACCAGAACCGGCTTCAGCGGGCCGCTTCAGGGGGCGGCGGCTGCCAAGGCGAGCATAGGTGAGTTGCGGGCGAGCGGGCCCTCAGGCCTGCGAAGCACGCGACCAACCATCGCGAGACGGCGGCCGCCGATCGCCTCGCGACTTGCCCTTGAAGCGGACCGCGGCCGGTTCAGACCGCAGCCCAAACCGAGGGAGCGTCGGCCAAGGGTCAGTACGCCGCCGAAACCGTGAGAGGTCGGGCCAAAACTGCTGAACTCTCCGTCTCGACATGAAGGGTCCGCGCGCGCCGCTCGCGCTCCAATAGGTGGATCGTTGGTCTCTCACCGTCACGCAGCGGAAACGCGATGGTGCGTCCGAAACTCGGCGATCGCCGTCTCCTGCCGATCGAGCTTTCGCGTGAGGGCGTCGATCTCGCCACGACGGGCCAAGGCGAGCTCCGCGACATGCTGCTGAAACAGCCGCTCATCCGCATTCGTCCAGCTCGATGCGGTCCGGCGGTGCTGCCGGCTCCTCGCCCGGTCGGTGTTTGTCAGCCGTTCGGCTCGTGCCGCGATCTGACGTTCGATGACGCCCAGATGGCGCTTCGTCTCGGCTTGCTCGGCTTCCATGCGCGTGAGCAGGAGACGTCGGTCCGGGGGCTCGATCATTACACCGTCCCCGTAGACGATACGGGGAAGGCGGCATTCGGCCTGTAGACGCTCGACGACGGGATGGCGTCGCCGATGGCCGCACAGTCGATGAGCGCTGACTTGGCGCCGGCGTGCTTGCGCATGTCTGCGAGGATGCCATCGCTTGCGCCGGCGATGGCGCTTGCGGGATTATGGTAGGCATGCGCGAGGAGCTTCACGGCGACAAGGTAGGCGTTCATGACTGCCCCTCCTTTCTGTCAGCATCGGCCGGGTCAGGCTGCGGCGCGTGGATGGACGCCCGCACGGCGCGCCTCCAGGCATCGGAGCCAGTGAAGTGCCGTCTGAGCCTGGGATGCCAGACAACGAGGATCGGCGTGTCGCCGTCCTCGTCAGTCGCCGCAAGCCAACCGAAAGCTTTGGCAAAAAGGGGCCAGGGCATGGGTCACCTCCATCCGGCGAAGTCTGATGGGCCGCCGTAGAGGCGGTGACGCGCCTCATCGATCACGAAGCCGAAGCGGCCGACGTGATACTCGCCGGAGGGGACGAGGAAGCGGCGCTCCTCAGTTCCGGGCCCTCGCTTCCCGCCGATCGTCGCAACGACCTCGACAAAACCGCTCTCGCGCTTGGACGTGATGGCGGACACAACAATCCAGTCCCGTGCATGCGCGTGGTCGAAGACGCGGCGATCCTTTTCGCGGGACTCGCCTGGCTGGAGGGTCGTGCCAAAGATCGTCTCCCAGGCGTCGGGCCAGCTGTCTTTGATCGTTCTCTCGGCGCAGCGGCGTTCAAACGCCGTGAAGAGATGCGGGAAGGTGATCGCAACGGCGGCCCATTCGGCGTCTTCTTCGTACCAGCCGCCCTTTGAGCAGAGCATGGCATGGACCCTGCGGTTGCGCTCGGCGGAGAGGTGGAAGCCGCCGTGGCCCGCGGTCGAGTGGCGGACCACACCGTCGGCGTAGAGGGTGGCGCCTTGCGAGGCGCCCCACGGCGTGTTCGCCGCGAACCGCACGTCCTTGCGACCGAGCGCACGCTTTTCGCGCTGATGCTCGGCGTTTTCAGCAACCTTCGATCGGAATGCCGCCTCGTCCGCCAGCGCGCCGGAATGGCCGTAGAAGTCGGCGCGGTGCCATTCCGCGATCGGCCGGCCGATGCGCCAGCCCGATGCGAGATAGTGCCCGCCACCGCGCGCCGGCAGCATCGCGAAGGCGGTTTCGCCCACGCGGGCTGCGAGGAAATTCTCGGCACTGCGTCCGTACTCGACCTCCGGATTTCCGGAGCTCACGTCCTGCGGGAGAGAAGCGTTCATGCTGCCCTCCCTTCGACGGCGCCCGCGCCGACCTCGTCGGCAGTCACTTCCTGGAGCACCGCGTCCGGATAGCCATGGCGCGTCAGCCACTCCTTCGCGTCGACCTCATTGGTTGCGAGATAGACGAGCTCGCCGCTGTCGCCGGCGCGGTCGAACACGCGGACCGAGCCGATCGCGGGACGTTCGACGACGGTGAAATGCAGCTTCGCCTCTAGTGAGAACGTCCGGTGGACGCGAATGGCGATGACGCCGCCGGCGCCATAGTCGACCTCGTGCAGGGTAAAACAGGGCGACAGCGAGACCTTGCCGGCGTCTCGTCCGCCCTGCATTCGGATCAGGCGGCCTTTGCTGTTGCTGGACTGCCAGGCGGCGAGCTTCTTCCTGAAGCGGGCCGGCGGCTGCGGCGTTCCGTCGGACCAGGCGACGATTGAGCCGATGGGTGCGGTGTCGAAGATCGTGTGCGCGGACATCGTGTTCTCCTCATTTGCGCATGCGTGAAACAAAGCCGCCGCCGGCCGGGCCGGCGGCGGTGGATCGTTCGGAAGGAAGGGCGCGTGCCAGTTATTCGGCCGCCTCGCTGAATGCCTCAGCGTCGGTCGCACCGTCAGCAAGCTCGTCGCCTGTGCCGTCGACTTCCTCATCGCCTTCGTCGTCCCGGGCGGCCGAGCCGGAGGACAACCAATCCGAGAGTTTCGTCGCATCCGGCGCGAACAGCGCGGCCGGATGAACGAAGTGACCTTCCTTGAAGTGCTCGACGAGCGCGGCGCGTGTGTCCTTCACGCGCTGGCGCGGCAGGATGGGCGTGTCCTTGCACGAGGCCTCGAGCGCTGTGCGCGACAGGCAGGACAGGAAGTCCTCCGCGCCCATATTCGGCAGGAAGGTGTCCGCGCCGACCACCGCGCCCGCGACGCGGGCGACGATGCCGCTATTGGTGGCGTTCTCCCGGCACGAGAACACGTCGACCAGCATATTGCGCGCCGCGACACGAAGTGTGTCCATGTCGAAGGAGAGTTTGCCGTCGGCGTCGAATAGCGCCGCCGCGTTCTTCGCAAGCCGGCTGTGGCCGTAATAGATCCCACCGCTTGCCGTCGTCACAGAGACGTTCTGGCCTGCGAAAGCGAGGATCAGCAGCGCCATCAGCGTGTCGTCCTCGATCGAAGCGCGGCCGAGCGCCTCGCGCAGCGCGTCGGTGCGGTAGTCGCCGATCATCTCGACGCCCTTGCGCGTCACGTCGGGACGTGGCTTCGAGACCTCGCCGACATCGTCCGGAGCGTTGTCCGATCCTGCGCCGATCTGGTCTTTCGGCTTCTTCGCCGCAGGCATGCGGTAGTGCACGGTCTGCACACGGCCGTCGCGGTCGAGATACATCGCTGTGCAGTCGGACTTCGCCGGCTTGCCGTAGACCCGCTCAGCCTTCGGCGGCAGCTTCACCTCTCCATAGTTGGTGGCCTCCGCGATAATGCCCTTCTTCGGCAGGTTGTTCGCCATCCACTCCTGCTGGGCACCGAGGAACGCCTCAACGTCCGTGGTATAACGGCTGTCCTCGTCAGCCGGAGCAAACAGGTCCTCGACCCACTGGATTCCGTAGGCCTGCGCAAGGTCGTCGCCGAAGCTCGCGTGGCGCGCGTGCATGCGGGTCTTCTGCAACGCTTGTGCGACACTCCACCACGAGACCTGCGGATCTGCCTTCGACGGCTTGTGCTTCTTCCAGACCTCCTTCTGCTCGTCGAGCGAGGCTGCGGCGATGGTGCGGAGGTGCTGCTCGTTCGGCATATCGCCCTTGGCCATGTGGTCGAGCATGGCGGGAAGCACGTTCGCCAGCAGGCGCAACTTCTTGATCTGACGCAGCGGCAGCGCGAGCGCGACGCCGATCGCCTCCTCGGTCCAGCCGAGCGCGACCAGGCGCTCGATCGCACGCCACTGATCAACCGGGTTCAGCGCCTCGCGGGCGATATTCTCGATCATCGAGCGCATGGCGCCGTTGTCGTTCGCAGCCTCGTCGACGAGCGCGTGGATCTCCTCGAGACCGGCGGCGATTGCCTGCTTCACCCGGCGGTGGCCGGCGTTGATAACGTAGCCATTGCCACCGGCTGTCTCGGGCGTGATGACGGGCGGCTGGACGATACCAACAGCCTTGATTGTCGCGAGCAGCAGCGCGTCGGCCTGCGGCGTCGACTTCGTCTGGCGCATGCGATCGGGGTTCTCTCTCAGCGCGCGCGGATCGACCTTGATGAGTTGCATGGGAACACTCCTTTGGGGTTGCGGACCGACGCTGCCGGCCCTTTCTCGTCTTCTTCTCGAAGACACCCCTGGGCCCTGCGGAGCGGGCGGGCCGGTGCAACTGCGGCCGAGCATCCCTGCCCGGCGGGACCAGTAGGGCGTAAGCCCTGCGCAGGACGACGGGTTAGGATCGCGCAGGCGGCGGTTGAGCGCAGCGTCGACGGCCCGCCCGATCTGCGAGCTGGCCTTCTCCCTTTCTCTTTCTTCTCATTCTCTATTCACGCGGCCGCGGCGATCTCCCGGGTGCCTTCGCCGTCCTCCGCCAGCGCCTTCTCTACCTCGACAAGCTGCCGGCGCTTTTCGGCAAGCTCGCCAGTGAAGGCGAACTCGCCTCCGTCGCGCGATTCGTAAGACGCCAGCCGTCGGCGGGCGTCGGCCAGGCGCTGGCGATAGCGCTCGCGCTCGCCCTCGAAGTCGTCGAGTGCGTGCTCAAGGCGAGCGACCGCTCCGAGCGGCGTGACCGTCACCGGCAACTCCATTTCGTACTCGGCGCCGGTTCGCTGCAGCATGGTGGTGTAGCGGTAGCCATCGTGACCGATGCGCTCTCCGCTGTACGCGACGTCGAAGCCGCCGATCGAGGCGATGACGGTCTCGCCCTCCTGCTGGAGTTGCACCAGCGTCAGGATCTCCTTCATCAATGCGCGGCCAGCGGGCTTGCGTTCCCTACACGGCTCTCCCCTCACTGACATGCTGAACGCATCTCCAGCCGTCGGTGTGAGGCGCTGGATGTCTTGGCCGATTTCGCCGATGCGGCGGTTGGAGAGCTCGATGTCGCGCTCGGCCTCGCGCATCTGCCGCCGCACTGCGTGCTGGTCGTCGATGTGCGCAGCCCGCAGCCGTTCGAGCCGCGCGATGTCGGCTTCGAGACCAGCTTTCTGCATCAAGCGCGGGTCGCCCGACGCGATCGCCTTTGCCATGGCGAACTGGTTGACCTGACTCTCTCCCATGTCCTCAAGCCGGCGGATCGAGGTGTCGCCGGACAGCGCAGCGGTGATGAAGCGGGCCTTGCGCTCATTGTTCTGCCACATCTGCGCATCGAGGCTGCCTTCGGTCGCATAGGCGAAGATGTCGACTTCATCGTGCTGGTTGCCCTGCCGCACGATGCGGCCCTCGCGCTGCTCGATCTGCGACGGAAGCCAGGGCACGTCGAGGTGGTGCAATGCCTTCAGGCGAAGCTGCGCGTTGACGCCGGTGCCCATTGTATCAGACGAGCCGATCAGGAAGCGGACCTTGCCGGCACGCACGTCGCCGAACAGGCGCTGCTTTGCCTCCGACTTCTTGTAGTCCTGTATGAAGGCGATCTCGCCCGGTGGCACGCCGAGACGGACCAGCTCGTCGCGAATCCAGCGATAGGCGGAGAAGCCGCGGCTCTTCTCGACGCTGATGGTGCCGAGATCGGAGAAGATCATCTGCGCGGCGCCAGGCAAGTCGAAGGGCTTGCCATCTGTCCGCGTGTAGTTGTTCTCGGCTGTCTCGTTCCAGATGCGGAAGGCATTGCCGACGAGCAGGTTCAGCTTGTTGTCGGCCTCGTTGTCGCTATCCGGATCAACCAGACGCAGGTCGATTGCGGCGTGGCGGCCGTCGGTGATGACTGACAGCAGGATGTCATCGCCGGGCTCGGGTGCGCGGTCGCGCTCTTCGATCGCCTTGATGCGCTCGCCGAGCCGGATCTGGTAGCGCTTGAATGCCGGCGACGGCTTCGCAGTCAGGATCTGGCGCTTGCCGGTCGAGACCGCCGGCACCTTCACGTACTGACGCAGGTCATCCGGCATCACCACGTCTGCAAAGGAGCGGAACATGGCGATGAGCTCCGGCACGTTCACGAAGGTGGCAAAGCGCGTCACCGGCTTGTATTTGCCGGATGGCTGCAGCTCAAGTTCGGTCGTGACGTCGCCAAATGTGCTCGCCCAAGCGTCGAACTCGTGCAGGCCATGCTCGAGGAGCGCCTCATAGCCGAGGTAGCGCTGGACCGAGAACATCTCGCCGAGCGTGTTGGTGATCGGCGTGCCAGAGGCGAGCACCAGCGCGCGGCCAGGGTTCTTCGTCTCGATGAAGCGGGATTTGACGTACAGGTCCCAGGCGCGCTGTGAGCCGTTCGGATCTACGCCCTTCAGCGTCGACATGTTGGTCGCGAAGGAGAGCTTCCTGAACTCCTGCGCCTCGTCGACGATGATCTGATCGACGCCAATTTCGGAAATGGTCAGCAGGTCGTCCTTGCGGGTCGAAAGCGATTCCAGGCGCTCCTGCAGGCCCTCCTTCAATCGCTCGAGGCGCTTGCGCGAGACGCGGTCGTCACTCTCGACCTTGGTCAGAAGGGTCTCGTAGAGTTCGAGCTCGTCCTGGATCATCTGCTGCTCGAACGCCGATGGCACGGCGATAAAGCGGAATGCGCTGTGCGTGATAATAATCGCGTCCCAGGTCGCGGTCGCCGCGCGCGCGAGGAAACGGTGCCGCTTGTCCTTGGTAAAATTGGTCTCGTCGGCGACGAGGATACGGGCGTTCGGATAAAGTGCGAGGAACTCGCGTGCGGCCTGCGCCAGGCAATGGCCGGGCACGACCAGCATCGCCTTGGCGACGAGGCCAAGCCGGCGCTGCTCCATGATGGCAGCCGCCATGGTTATGGTCTTGCCGGCCCCGACCGCGTGGGCGAGATAGGTCGAGCCAACCGAGACGATGCGCCAGATGCCGCGCTTCTGGTGCCCATAAAGCACAAAGGCGGCTGAGGCACCCGGAAGCTTCAGGTGCGAGCCGTCGAAGGCTCGTGGCGCGATGTTGTTGAAGCGCTCGTTATAGACGCGCGCCAAGCGGTCGGCGCGATCGGGATCAGACCAGATCCAGCGCTGGAAAGCGTCCTTGATCTTTTGCAGCTTCGTCTTGGCCGCCTCGGTGTCGACAACATTGAGGACGCGGCGCTCGCTGTCGCCGTCCTTGACCGTATCGAAAATCTGCGGCACGCGGCTGTTCAGCGCGTCGGCGAGAAGCTCGCCGGCGTGCCGGCGGTCGGTGCCCCACTCTGATGTGCCGGCCGCTGTCCAGCCGAGCTGGCGGGCCTCCACGGTCCACGATGCGAGCTCCGGCATGTGGTGAATCCTGATCTCGGCGTCCATTGTCGCCTTGACGAAGGCGACGACGTCGGCGGCCGGAATCCACGGCGCGCCCAGACGCGCCGTGATGTCTGACGGCCTGAGGTCCGCGGGCTGCACGCCTTGCAGCGCCGTGACGTTGCGTTCGTAGGAGAGGTCGAGCGCGGCAGCGGCCTCCGCAACCTTCAGCTTGTCCCGCACGTGACCAGAGAGATAGTCGTCAGCCGTATGCCACGAGCCGTTAGCGGGATCGCGAAAGACGGCACTCCCTAGTTCGGCGACGACGTCGTCGCGGTCCCGATGCAGCAGCTCGGCGATGTGGTCGATGTCGACGCGCCCGCGCTCGTTGAGAACAACGGCCAGCGCGTCGGTTGCGCTGGTGATCACCGGCGGGGCAGGCGGCGAGATCACGCGCTCGGTGAAGATCGGCCCAGGCTTTGCGGTGTTGGTCTCGAGGTCATAGTCCTCGATCGAGGCGACCAGCCAGCAATCGGGATCGTCGAGGAAGGGCTGGATGTTCGGCCGGCGGTGCGTCTCGCGCACCTCGCCGCTCTCCTCGTCCTCGGCGGTCGAGACCGTCGTGAAATTGATCGGGCCGAAGTCCCGAACGAAGTTCGACCAGGCGATGCGCAGCCTGACCTGCGCGTCCTTCCACGGTCGGTCGAGCTCCTGCGCCTTCAAGACCTCGCGCACAGCGTCGCGGACCGGGATCAGCTTCCGGATCATGCGCACGTGCTTTTCCGGAATGCCGTCGGCGCTGCGGCCTTTGCGCGCTTTCACCGCGACCGGCTGGCCGTCGAGGACCTGCATCAAGCCGTGGGCCTTGTCAAAGAAGTAGCTGCCCTCGCGCACGTGGCGATCGGCAGGCCAATCGACGTCACAGGGATCACCGGCTTCTGCCAGGTCGGGATCGATCACCTCCGGCTCGCCGTCATAGACGGCTTCCGGCAAGAAGCCGATGGCGGCTTTGAGTGTCGCTTCGAGATCCTCATCGTCGCGCGGCAGACATGTATAGGCCTCGCCGAACGGACCGGACGCGAGCGCGTGCGCGCCGAGCACGAAGTCCGGGCGCTGCACGAACCATCTGTTCACGCGGATCGCGCTCTCGTCTTCCGCCGCCAGCCGAACCTCGTCGAGGTCGAGCCATGACAGGTCGCCTTCGGCGTCGCCGACCTTGCGCTTGCGGAAGAACAGGATGTCGACGAAAACGTCGGTGCCGGCGCTGGCGCGGAAGCTACCCTCGGGCAGGCGAATGGCTGCGACCAGGTCGGCCGACTTCGCGATGTGCTGACGCGCCGAGGCGTCCGCCTTGTCCATCGTGCCGGAGCTCGTGACGAAGGCGGCGAGGGCGCCGGGCTTCAGGAGGTCGATCGCCCTCGCGATGAAATAGTCGTGCAGCCGAAGGCCCATCGACCTGTACCCGCGATCCGAGCGCACGGTCCGGTCGGAGAAGGGCGGGTTGCCGACGGCGAGGTCAAAACTCGTCGGCAGCTCGGCGCGCGCGAAATCGCCTGTGACGATCCGCGCGCGCGGCTGCAGCAGCCGGGCGATGCGCGCAGTGACGGGATCGAGCTCGACGCCCGTGACGTGGGAGGTCTCGCGTAGCTCGTCCGGCATCAGCGCCGGAAACAGCCCGGTGCCGACGCCCGGCTCGAGCACGCGGCCGCCGCGCCAGCCGAGGCGCTGCAGACCAGACCAGATCGCGCGGACAATGAACTCGGGCGTGAAGTGGGCGTACTGGGTGCACCGCGCGAGCGAGACGTAGCCGGCGTCGTCGACCGCATCCTCGAGATCGGCGCCGATCTCCTCCCAGCCACTCGCGAACTCGGATTCGCCCGGCTTGCGGAAGACGCCGTTGGCGAGCTCGGAAGCGCCGAAGCCCGTGAAGCGCATCAACTGCCGCTGCTCGTCCTGCGAGGCGGACCGCTGCTCCGCCTCGATCTGCGCGGCGAGCCGAATGGCCGCGACGCTGTCGCGGGCGCGCTGCTTCCAGCCCTTTGCCAGGCCACGGTCGCTGGCGAGACGGAAATTGTCGCCGCGCGTGCGCGCGTTCGGCGCGCACAGCCGGGCGGGTTTGAGCGCCGGTCCCGCGGGAGCCGGCCCTGGCGGTGTTGCTCTGTCGTCGTGGTCACCGTCCAAGTGGGCGGCGAAGGCGGTGACGCCGAGGCCGAGGCTAGAGGAGAGGGCGGTGTTGCCGAAGAGGTCGATCGTGAAAGGGTCGTCCTGCGCCATTGGAAATGTCCTTCTGCTGGGCGCGCGCGACCGCGTCGCCGCCGCGGCTGCAACGGGCGGCACGGTCTTGCGGGATTGACGGGAGAGCCGGCGGGAGGCTGGGTGCCGAATTGCGAAGCCCGGCACTGGGCCGGGCTATTCGCAGGTCGACGAGGGCGGGCGGCCCGGCTAGGCCGCGACCGCTTCCGGCAGGTGGCGGAGCTGCACCGGCAGTTTCGCTGCGATCTCCATTTCGGTAAGGTCGTCCAGCAGCTTCAGCCCGGTGCCTTGCTGGCCAGCGTAGACGAGCACGGTGCGGCGGCCGCGCACGGCGGCAGGCCAGTGCTCGCCGGCGTAGCCGCGGTAGTCGTCGTGGGTGCACGACCAGATGTGCTCGAGCCGCTCTTCGCGCGTCATCGCCCGGACAGGACGAGACTCGCGCTCGATGATCGCCGCTTTCATCCGCTCCGGTGACGCTCTGTCCGACAGGTCGCAATAACCGTGGAACCAGCGCATCTGGCCGTCGATCGACAGTGATAGGAAAACGCTTGTCACACTTGCCGTCATGAATTCACGCATCGCGAACATGTCCGCGCGCATCCATAGCGGCGGCAGGATGTCGAACATGTATTCGTGCTCGGACTCAGCGATCTCGAACCACTCGCCGCCGAAGAGGTGCCCTGCCTCCTCCTCGGCCATGGCCGGATGGCCGCGATGGCGGTTGAACAAACGGTGCATCTCGTGGCGCGTCGCGACGCCTTCGAAGACCTTGCGAACGATAGGTGAGGTGTGCATCGGCGGCTCCTGTTGGCCTGACCGGAATGAAGCGCGAGCGATCCGCCTGATCTCTTCGTCACTCCAGTCCTTCATCACACCTCCTCGCCCGCCGCATCGAAGGCCCGGCGGGTCAAGGGCCGCGGAACGCGGGCGAAGCTTCACCCTTGACGCGCTGGCCGGGCGTGCGGCAGCGCCTCATTCCCATTTCATCTTCCTTTCTCCTTGCCCGATTTCCTTCTACCGCTCACCGGCAACCATCAGGGCCTCACTCATTCAGCGGCCTTACCGCTGCGCGACCACGGCTGCCTAGCCGGCCCATTCGCAAGCCGCATCAAAGGGTCGCCGTCAGGGCTTTCAGATCCTCATTCCAATCATCGGTGCGTGGCCGTAATCGCGCATATTCCGCACTCGCTTCTCCGGCAATGGCCCGAACGCGATCGGCATACACGTCACCCTGCCGATTGTTGTCGGTCGCTGCCACGAGGCAGACCTTGGCGCGCTTAGCTAGATTGCGGATGGCATGATCTGTCGCCGGGGACCAGCCGCCTCCAGTGCTGATATAAAGCGTATCGGAGCGTCGGACATCGATCGCCGCTAGGCTCATGGCATCGATGGCCGCCTCTGTAATGCAGATCCGCTCGGGCTCGGGCGGCCCGAAGCGGAAAAGTTCTTTCGCGCCCTCAGTGGCGAAGCCGCGCCATTGCGGTCCACGCTCCTCCCACCCCGTGATCGCTCCGGCAGAATCGCTATGGGTGTCAAACGCCATCCGGAACTGCCCCCTTTGCGTCATGAAGAACTGCCCCCACCATCGGGATTATGATCTCGGTTG
>NZ_JBYSYD010000001.1:2231820-2346080 GCF_058782905.1 Bradyrhizobium sp. FW305-F6 | reverse complement strand
AACGGGTGGGCGACTTCAAATCGGAATGGTGGGCGAGATCATCTCGGAATCCTGGGCGACATCGATCGGAATCCGCAACGACATACAACAGCGACGGCAGCAGCGCTCGGCAATACGGAAACACCACGATCTTCAGCGATGGCGGGTCGGCCCGGACGTATGGGAACCGTACGTATTTCAGCGACGGCAGATCTTGTTATAAGTACGGTCGTCAGCTTCGCTGCGATTGAAGGACGAACGCGCAAGTAGGGATGCCGGCCAGTACAGCCGTGGCACGGCGGTGCGTCGATCTTCTCTATGGATGGACGATATCAACTCGCATCCGCTGCATTAAGGCTTCGTTAACTACGGTCGAGCCATCCTCGCGTCTGCCGTCCTCAAACGAGACCTCCGTGCATGTTCCAGCTCTTTGCGAAGGCTCGCAATCAGAGTTTTCTTCGCCGAACGGGATCGTCGACATTTCGGGTGCGCTCGGCAAAGCGTGACTCAGAAGTAGATCAGCGCCGGGTTGCAGCGATCATGGTCGCCATCGAAGATGCGATCGCGGCAGCCGAGCGCGAGCGCGCCGGCTTGAACCGGCGGGTCGAGGAGGTCTTGGCGCGAGCAGCCGTGACGCTGGGAAATGACGACGACGAGTATCTGTACCGCGAACCGCTGGATAGTCATCACCAGGATCTATTCGACGCGGAAATCGTCAATGGCCAAAGGCGACTGAAGGAGTTGGGCTCCGCAATCGCTCATTTCAGCTTTGTCAGGGCCGCAATGCTGAGCCGGTTTCCCGACTACAAGTTCCGTGCTGACGACGCGGAAGCATAATGCAAGCTGGGGCCTAGCCGTGGTGACCGGGCAGTGCACCCGCCTGCTGCTCCGCAACTCCCGCGGGAAATGTCTTGAGTAGCGCGCCTATTAGATAGCTGAGCTGCAGCAGGACGATGAATATCAATACAGACGACAGGAACTGCGATGTCGTCGCCCCGATGACGATTCCGCCCAGGGGGATGACAGGGATGAGAATAAACACCCGGTACCTGAACCCCAAGGCGAGGCCTACCAGCACGGTAACGGCGATGAGTATCGTCACGGGAGCACTCCAACGGGTTCCGTGACGGTAGGTGAGGCGGGCTAACGTTACCTTAAGTCATATGGCAAAATCTTCCTTGAAATTGGGCCCTGGCAGCACCGTTTCTTTTTTCAGACGGGTCGCCGCGGTAGCCCCAACCCCTGATGAGAGATGAATTCAATCCGCCGGTCGCAGCCTGGTGTTCTGCAGAAGGGGGCCTGCGGTACCTTTCACTACGGTACGTGCCGACTAAAGCGATCAGTTCGAGTTCACGATGGCGTTGATGTTTGCCGCATTGGTCGTGGCGGCATCCAGCGGCGCCATGATCTTGATGAACTCGGTCGAAGGCGACTCGGCGACCGAAATCACATCGTGGTCGCGCATTCTGAACGAATCCGCCTGGAACCAGCCATCCGGCTTGCTCATGTCGAACTTGTAAACGGCTGGCACCCGCAAGGTAGGAAAGCCCTTTACCTCGAGGCCAACGTTTTCCAGCAAGTGCTTCGGCTCGAACCGGTAGACGAACACGGACTTCGAGTTGGCGCGGCTTCCGTCGAGACCGCCCGCTTTCGCCAGCGCTTCGGCGAGTGACATATCATAGTTCTCAAAAGTGAAGCGACGGTTGTTCGTTCCGCCGATGGAGCCGGGGCTGGGTGTCGATCCGAACGCCATGAACACGCGCGGAATTCGCGTCAGGAAGATCACATCGCCGGGGGCCAGCAAGATGTCCTCGGCAGGTCGTCGAACGATGGCGGCGAGGTATTGGCTGTACGTTCTCCCCGCACGCTTCAGGGTGACGGTGACTTCGTAATCGGGATATTTCGGCCCTCCCGCTCTGGCAATTGCCGCCAGCAGTCGAAGCCCGCCCGGGTCGATCGGGAAGCGCGACGGTGAATTGGCTTCACCAAGCACACTGACCTGGTTTCCGCGCTGCTCCGCGACCGCCACAACGACCTGCGGCTCGATTGCGCGCTCCTTGAGTCGATCGCGGATGATCGCGGAAACCGCACGCGGCGTCAGTCCGGCGACCTTAACCGTGTCCGCGAAGGGAATATTGATGCTACCGGTCTGATCGACCTGCTGTCGCGGGATGTCGACGAAATTGCCCGACCTGACGCCTGCTTCACCCGGAATGAACAATCCACCTGCTTGCGCCTCGAAGACCGTGACCGACAGAATATCACCGATACTGATCGGCGCGTCGCGATGGCCTCCGGGCACGGATGCGAACGACGTGCCGGTCGTATTGGTGATCGTGTTGGTGGCCTGCAAGACGGTGGCGTTGATGGGCATCAGCACATAGGGAAGCGGCGCTGATGGCTCCGTGACGATCGCGGCGTTCTCGTGGACCGCAGCGGAGTCGGGCGCGTCCATCGGGATGAAGCCGGCGCATCCGGTCATCGTCACCGAAACGAAGATCAGTACTGCATGATGACGAACGACAGCCGCAATCGATCTTCCTGACTCGGTAACCACAATGACCTCACGCTGCTTACTAGGACTGCGACAAGCGTAGCAATCATCCCGTTGTCGAGTCACTCTCGCCCCGGTTTTGCCCGTGCGAAACTGCAGCGCTTGTGGCCTCCATGCAACGTGATGACAAAAGCATTTGTCTTAGCAGTGGCGAGCGATCGCGCAATGTGGCTTCTTCTTGGCTGCAACGAGCAACAGCATCACGATTAGACACACAATCGACTTGCTTGGACGCGCTGTCGTCGGACGCGAAGCTCTTGCCGGGTGATGCGGTTCAAACTGCGAGCATGCTCGTGCCTTGGATGCTCATGAGTGTGAGATTACCCGTTGCGTAAGCTCCCGTGTCGATATTCGCTCGGTTCGGCAGCAACTGCGCGTTCCGCACCGGAGTATGACCGTGCACGATGTATTTACTGAAGCGTTCGTCACTTTTTAGGAATTCTTCGCGAATCCACAACAGGTCGGTCTCTCGCTGCTCGGATAAAGGGACACCTGGTCGTATGCCGGCGTGGACGAAGAAGAAATCCCCGCAGGTGAAAGATGGGCGTAGGTTGCGCAGGAACTCGACATGTTCCTGCGGCAAGGCCCGGGCGAATTGGCGCAGCAAAGCGACCCGCTCCTCCTGCTCCGGCGTCGGCTGAGGCAGCGAAACGCCATAGGACCTCAATGTCTGAGCTCCGCCGACCCGGAGCCAATCGTCCAGCAAGTCGGGGTTGCGCACGGCCGTGGTCAGGAGAGCCTCGTGATTTCCCTTTAGAAATACGGTATTGGCCCGCCGGCTGCGCTTCACCAGAACGTCGAGGGTCGATCGTGCATCGGGCCCACGGTCGATGTAGTCGCCCAAGAACACCTCGATCGCATGACGGGGCTTGCTCCGGGCGAGATCGGCATCGATCACCCGCAGCATGGGCTCGAGCAAATGGGTGCACCCATGTATGTCGGAGATGGCGTAGATGCGCACCCCGTCCGGCAGCTTGGGCTTCCGCCTCGGCGCGCGCGATCGAAAAAGCGGCATCATTGTTCGGACGTGCTCAAAATTGTTTCATCCATTGAGCGCGATGCAATCAGCGATTGAGCACAATGATGGCGCGAGGACTCGCCGGGCCACGTTCGGTCCTTGCGATGGCACTTGACGATCCTCGCGCCGGATCCATGCGGCGGCGCTCGGACCCGCCCGATCGGCTTCGATTGCGAATTGATGAGATTGCTCTCATGAGTTGTTGCGTGCTCCTGCCGCTGCCAAGTCAACAAGCACCAACTGTCATCGATCGCGATGAAAGAATCAACGAAGCCAATGCTCATGGTCTCTCACGCGTGATTCGAACGGGCGTTCGAGGGATCGGAACCGAACGGTTATATTCTGATTGCGCAAAATATCGGCGAACAGATGCAAATCGCAGCGCTACGCTGATCTTGATGTCAGTGTCATGAAGACATTATGCGTGTGCCGCATGCAAGTCGTTCGAGAGTTTCGCAAAGCTCTGCGCTGCGGAAAAAATTGCATGCGGCGCCACAATATCGCTGCGATCGGTTAACACCTTCCGGTGCGAAAGCCGCATCATCTGCTCGCGATGAGTGTCATGCGTGCCCGCCGATAGAGGTTCGAATGGCTGTTGCAACTTACGGTACCGAGGACGTCCACTCCGGCTCTCTCGCGCGCGGCACTGTTCTTCAAAGGCCGTTTCAGGTCTTCATCATCGCCGCCGATTTCCTGGTTGTATTGGTCTGCTATGCAATCGCATCTCTCCTGTACGGAGATTCATTCGGGTGGTCCCTCGAGCCGGCCTCGCTGGGGCCTGGAACGATCGTCGGTCTGGCATTCGTCACGATTTCGTACTTCCAGGGCGTTTACGACACGCATCGTTTGCTGAGGGTCGTCTGGCAATTGCGCAAGGCCGTCATGATCTGGTCGGCGGCGTTGACGGTTCTCGCGGTTGCCGCATTCCTGCTGAAGTCGACGGACAACCTGTCGCGCGGCACCGTCCTCATCTTCGCGGGGGTTGGCAGCATCGGGCTGATGAGCGTTCGCTTTGCCTGGCAGTACGCTCTCCGTTCCAGCTTTGCGAAAGGACGCTTGGTCGATCGGAAAGTCGTCCTGCTCAGCCTGAAGCCGCTCGATTTCACCTCGACCCGGTTCAAGGATCTCCGAAAAAATGGCTTCGACGTGGTGCGCCACTTCGTGTTGAGCGGCGATGGCAGCGGGAATCAATGGGATACACAGATTCGCGATGTGGTCCGCGAGGCTCGTGCCGCGGACATCGATGAATTTCTTCTGGCCATCGACTGGAACGAACTGCCGGTATTACAGAGGCTCGGCAAGCACTTGCGTGCAGTGTCCCAGCCGGTGCGCCTGCTTCCCGATAGTCCGATCGCGGATCTGGTCTCGCGTCCCTTCCTGCCCGTCAGCGGCACCGTTGCAATCGAGCTTCAGCGACCCCCGCTCACCGTATTCGAGCGATTGCAGAAGCGCTGTCTGGACATGGGGCTTGCGCTGTTCGGCTTGATCGTTCTGACACCGCTGCTGGTGACCGTTTGCGTTCTCATCAAGCTGGACTCGCCGGGGACGGTCATCTTCCGACAGTGGCGCCGCGGGTGCAATGGCAAGCCGTTCGAGATCTGGAAGTTTCGAACGATGACCGTGAGCGAGAACGGACATACGGTGACGCAGGCCAAGAAGGGCGATGCACGCGTGACCAGGTTTGGGCGCTTCCTTCGCATGACCAGCATCGACGAACTGCCCCAGCTCTGGAACGTGCTGCGCGGCGATATGTCTTTGGTCGGTCCGCGTCCGCACGCGTTGGCGCACGACAACTACTATGACGAACTCATCCGCAATTACATCTATCGCCATCACGTGAAGCCAGGGTTGACCGGTTGGGCGCAGGTCAATGGCTGTCGCGGCGAGACGCCGACGATCGATCTGATGGAAAAGCGCGTGGAATACGACGTCTGGTACGTCGGCAACTGGAGCATTTGGCTCGACCTGAAGATTCTGGCGCGCACGGCGGCGGCCGTCATCTTTCAAGAGGCGTACTAAGGTATGGTCCGGAAAAGTGCGAAGGGGTTTTCCGCACAGACCATGCGCAAACGACGATGACGATTTATCCAGACCTCATCACGCTTCGGGCGAGAATGAATCTGGCGGATCGCCCCTTGAGCTTCAGGTTGAGCTGGCAGATGGTGTCGGGGCAAAGGCACTCGATGCTTGTCGCGCAGTAAAGGACGCTGCACGCTGGAGCATCGTCGCGAAACATCCATCCTTCCGGGAAAGATCCGCGTCGACGACGAATCCTCGTCCGGTGGCACCTTAGCGATCGTAGTGCATCGATTTCCTGAACAGCCGGACGATTGCATCGCGTAGCGCGAGCAGCGGGGGAACGAGGACAAAAAACGCTCCCATCGCGATCGAAGCGACCGCGTGACGAAGCGAAAACGGCCTCTCGTGGTCGAACTGGCCGGGGCTGGGATCGATAGGGGCCGCCGACAGGGCTCTGCCCGGTGAAACAGTCTTCTGTTGCGGTTTTCGGGGGGGGACCACGATCACCACGAACAGGATGTTGAGCAATAGCCAGATGCCCAAAACAACCAAGACGACGACCATTTGGACCTACCGAGGAACGCCAAAAAGCAATAAGCTTACGTTTAGCCCGAGACACCCCGGAAGGGAAGGTACCCGGGGCCCGACCTGCCGGGGCGGAACCCTGGCCGGCCGCGACGGCCTCCGTCAGTTCCGTGCTTTCTGGCAACGGTATGAACTCATTTTGTTGATGCGGGATGAATACGGGCCGCAAGGGCGTGCTCGCTCCGGCTCGCCTTCGCAAACTGGTTCGTAATGTCAACGGAGGGACGGCAGCATCAGGGACGATTTGACGGATACCCTTAAGGTTACCGTCGTGCCTTGGGGGCTGCCCCTCCCGCGCGAGGGCGGTGAACCCGCCTCGCGGGGAGACTTCGCTCTCTCCTCGTTGGCAGTCGCGCTACGCGCTCGATCGACGGACAGTACGTGCCGGCGCGGGCAAGCGCATCCAACGTCGCTCTTCTATGCGTTCTCGACGTAATAGCTGTTGCGATGCTTGCCCTTGTAGGCCTCGATACGCTGGAGCATTTTGGGGTTGGCGCGATTGAGAACGGCACCGAGCAGCTTCTTCTGCAGCACTTCCGAGCCCGCAACCGATTCCTGAAGTGCGGTGCGCGTCGTCTCTCCCCATTCGATCACATACACCATTGCGTCGATGAGGACGCTGAACGCCTTGGAATCGACCACCGGCATCACCGGGGCAAGATCGATGATGATGTATTCGTAGTGTTCCCGCAGCACTGCCAGCAGGTTGCTCATCGCCTTCGAGGTCATGACGTCCGCCGAATTGACCATGCGAGAACTCACCACGGACGGCAAGAAGTCGAGGCCCGTCTCCTTGCTTCGCTGCACGTGATAGCCAAGCGTCGAGGGATCGGCGAGGGTCTCGATCAGTCCGGAGCCGGCGTTGGGCGCGAGTTCTCGCGTGAGCGAGCGCGTATGGAGATCGCCATCGATCAGCACGGTGCGGTGCCCCGCCAGAGCGATCAATTGGGCGAAGTTGGCGGCCACCGTCGTTTTCCCTTCCTTCGGAAGCGACGATGCGATTCCTATCACCTTGATGTCACGGGTCAGGCGCGCGACATCGATCGACACCTTGACGTTGCGCAGCGTCTCGGCAAAGCGCGAGAAGGGGTGATCGATGACGTAGCGCGATACGCCGGAGGTGCTGCTCTTGCTCTTGGCGGGCGATCCCAGCCACGCCCGTCCTTTCGCCCTCGCACCGATATCCGGCAGGATGCCGAGACATTTGACCCCGAGTTCGTCCTCGACCTCGGCGGGAGTGCGCAACACGTCGTGAAGCAACTCGCGGGCAAACGCGACGCCGAATCCGAGACAGAGACCTCCGACAAGCCCTCCCACCAGCGCCAGGAGCGTCCGCGGCGAGCTCTTGCGGTCCGGCGGGGTCGCGGTGCTGATGAGGCGCGACTCGCTCAGCGGGAAGCTCTGGTTCTGAGTTGCGCTTTGCAGCTTTTCCAGGAAGCTGTTGTAGAGGTTGCGATAGGTGTCCGCGGCGCTCTCCAGGTCCCTGAGCTTGACCTCCGCCTGCCCGGTATGACCGGCCTGGGCGACCAGTTCCTTCAAATTCGCGTCCAGAGAAGCCTCCCGACTCTTGGCGATCTCGTAGTCGCTGCGATAGGCATCCCCGATCCGGTTAAGCTCGTCGGCAATGTTCTTGCGCAGCTCCTGCATCTTGTTGGCGAGGTTGACCGCCGCGCCATGGGTCTTGCCGTAGCGCCTCGACAGGTCTGCATATTGCGCGTTCATGTCGAGAAATTGCGCGCGCAGGCGCGTAATGACCGAGTTGTTGAGAGCGTCCGTCACCGTGGGCTGGGCGAGATCCTGGTCGGAAATGTTCTCGATGCGGTCGAGGCGCGCCTTCGCCTCGGCTGTCGCGGCCCGTGCCTGGACCAGTTGCGTGTTGAGGTCCGACAATTGCTGCTCGGACACCAGGCCGCGGCTGGTTCCAACGATGTTGTGCTCGGCCTTGAAGGTCTGCACGGCGCGGTCGCTGGCAGACGCCTGCTCGCTCAGCTCGAGGCTGCGCTGCTGAAGCCACTCGGTGGCCCGCTTGGTGGACTGATATTTGGCCTCGAGTGCGCCGACGAGGTAGGCATTGGCAATCGCGTTGGCGATCTTGGCGGCCTTGTCAGGCGTCCGCGCGCGATAATTCAGCGACAGGACATATGTGGTCAGAACGCGCTCCGTTCGCAGGTTCTTCTGAACCTGCTCGACCACCGCGTGTTCGATTCGTTCCTGGCTCGGCGGCTCACCCGAGCCAAACAGCGACCGCGCCTTGCCCATGATGATGGCAAGAAGCCCCGGCTTGGAACCATTGAACTCCGGATCTTCAGTCAGCTTCAGGCGGCGGACCACGGACAGAATCAGGTCGTCCGAGTTGATGACCTCGACCTGGCTGTCGACGTAGCCGGTGTCGATCAGCGCGCTGCTGGTGTTGCTGTCCTTGTCCAGCACCTGCGCCTGGCGCGTATCCATCATGATGCGGGCATTGGCCGTATACATGGGCTGGGCCATCATCAGGTAGACGATCACCAGCGCCAGCGAACCGCCGGTGCATACCGCGACGATGGGCCATTGCCGGCGCAGGACGTCGGTCACGCGCTCGAAGCTGAGGACTGCCCCGCCGAATTCGATGCCGAAACGGTGTCCCGACTGGAAATGTTCTCTGGGTTGGTACATCTTCTAATTCGCTGCCTTTGACGATCGCCGATCAATTCGGAAGGGGGAGGGGCTTGAATGGATTGGCCAGCTTGGTCTTCCACTCGCCATCGAGCAGGGCGCCGCCTCGAGGCGGCGGCGCAGGGGTCTTGCCCTGGGTTCGCGCCAGCTGGGCGCCGGAATTGTCCTCTCCCGCTGCGGAATAGCCGGCCTGCACGTTGAGATCGCCGATCCGCTGCACAAAGTCCCTGAGCTTGCGCGCCGCGTCCGGCTTCGTCGAATTGCACCGTCCTTCGGCAATCCGCAACGCGGCGCCGATGGCCGAACGATCGCTCGAAGCCGATGCCGAAATGAGCGTCTGAACGGAGGGCAGCAACGACGGATTGGTCGCGATGAGGGTCGCGAGCCGAAAGCGTAACTTCTCCTTGTCGTTGCGCATTCGCTCTAGAAGCGAGGAGGGCGACTTCACGAAGGTGTCGAGTTCGAGTTGCGAGGCGCGATCGGAGAATTCGACGCACTGAGCATGGCAAGCAACGGCGCTCGAAACCACCAGCCCAGAACCGACCAGGACAGCCGGTAGCCATCGGCGCTGTGCATGACGACGTGTTAGTCCGCGGCGCATCCGTGTTCCTTGCTTCTGTTGCAACAGGAGAACAGGCGAAACTTCCTGGCAGGTAACTGTGTCATCTTTTTGTGCGGCGCAAAAGCTGGTGCAGGATGTGCAACACCGAAGAATGCGGCCTCGATCTCAGCGGTTGTAGAATCAGGATCTACAATGCCTGCGAGATCGGCATGTGTCGCTCATGAATGTTGCAACTTGAAAACATATCAGGCACTCGCAGACCTGCGCGTCGCAGAACCGACACAAGCTGCAACACGCTTCGATCGTTCCCGGGTGAGAGACGATTCTTCCACACGCAGACAGATCGATGCCAAGGGGTGAGCATCTATCGCATCAGCGCCGAATTTCGCGCACACTTTCCGCGCAAATGCTCGCAATCATCGCAAGCGAAGAGATCTACGCCCGAAGCACGCGGGGCCTCGCGCAAAAAGTGGCGTGAAGTTGGCGCTCTCATGTCCGAATGGTCTGCAAGCATTGAAAGTATCGTCGGTCGTCATGCATCGCGCGCGAATCAACGATCGCAGAGATTGAACATGTGCAAGACCTGATACACACTGCTGCGGTGCAATAGTCATGGAATGTTGATGTGACGGAGTTGGTTCATCGTGAGAAGGCGCATGTCCTGCCGCTCGACAGCATTCGGGGAATCGCCGCGACCTCGGTGGTGATTCACCACCTTCTGCTGATGCCGACGTTCCTCGCGGCGTTCCCGCATAATGCGTGGATCAACTGCTCCTTCTTCAGGAGTGCCTGGCTTTTGGTCGATCTGTTCTTCGTTCTCAGCGGGATCGTCATGGCGCTCAGCTACGTCGAGAGCGACTTCGGGCGCTTCTCGCTGCGCGAGTTCATGGTGCGGCGCCTGGCGCGGGTCTATCCGCTGCACATCGTCATGCTGTTCGCGAATCTGCTGTTCCGCCTCCTGCGCATCAGCCTGGTCATGGCGGGCGTCGTGGTGGCTGCCCCGGCGGCCTTCGAGGTGAACAACGCACAATCGTTCGTGCTCAACGTCCTGTTGCTGCACTCGATGGGCTTCATCGACTATCTCAGCTGGAATGCGCCGAGCTGGAGCATCAGCGTCGAGTTCTACACCTATCTGGTGTTCGGCCTGATCCTGCTGTTCGCCCAGCGCATGCGCTCGCTTCTATGGTTTTACGCTCTCTGCGGCGCGCTCGCGGTCGGAAGTCTGGTCTTCATCATCTTCGTGCTCGACAAGAGAAGCCTCGGGCTCCAGACCGATTTCGGCATCCTGCGCTGCTTCGTGAGCTTCTTCCTGGGCGTGCTGACGGTCCGGATCGTCGATCGCCTGCCGGCCAAGCCGGGCCCTGTCGTGCAGGGAATGGTGCAATTCGTCGCCATGATCGCAAGCATCGTCCTGGTGTCCGTCGCGGAGACCAGCCCTGCCGCGACCTTCCTCGCGCCGGTGACGTTTGCGATCTTCCTCGGCAGCCTGCTCGCCTTTCCGGATGCGCTGCTGGTGCCGCGGGTGCTGGTGGCCCGTCCGCTGGTCTGGCTCGGGAAGCGTTCCTACTCGATCTATATGGTGCACGCGCTCGTGGTGCTGTTGGCCGAGTATTTCGTGCGGGCGGTCGGGGCGGGGCGGATCGCCGCGCTCGATTCGATCTTGCCCGGTCTGCCGGCCTCGCTCAATCTCGTGGTGTCATTGGCGGCAGTGCTCGCGGTTTCCCACTTCACCTATCTCTACGTCGAAATTCCCGGCGGCAAGTTCATGCGGAACCTGCTCGGAAGCCGTCGGGATTTCGCACGATCGCCCGCACCCTCGGCGCGGCCGACAAACTGAGCCGGACATGACGATCCTTCCGCTGCACCGGCCCCAGATGAGGTTGATCAGCCTCAACATCGAGGCGATCGCGCTCGGCGTCTATCTAGTCCGCGACGCCTTCGGCGGCGTGATCCGCTACTATACCAGCATCTATCACATGGATGCCCTGTGGTATTTGCCCGACGCAGTTGCGGTGCTGTGCCTGATTCAGTTCTTCGTGCATTGCGTCCTGCGCAATCGCAGCACGCTGGCGATGATCGTGCTCGTGCAGATCATGCTGTCGCTCGTGCTCGGCTACTTCATGATGGGGACGATGAACGCGGCGATCTCGTCCTTCAAGATGATGTTGCCGGTGTTCGTCGGGTTCTGCTTCTGCGATTCGAGCCTCGGTTCGTATCGCAAGCTGCTGTCGGTCATCGCAGTCACGTTCTACCTGTCCGTGATCGGCGTTTTCCTGACGAAATTCTACCTGATGCCCTGGGTGGGCTACAAGTACGAGTCCTTCGGCGCCGTACGCGAGGCCGGCCGGCTGTGGTGGGCCTATGGCGGCGACGACCAGCGCCTGATGGGCTTTGCCGCCGACAACACCATGGCGGCCTTCTTCATCCTAGTGTCGTTCGCGATCACGTCCATTCGCATGAGCACGACCTGGTGCCTCGTATTCGGCTCCATTGCGATCTATGCCACGCGCCTCACCACCAGCAAGACCACAATGATTGTCCTCGTGCTCTACCTGCTTCTGCTAGTGCTCGTGCGCATGCTGCCGGAGAGATCGCGCTTCCCTGCGATCCGATCGATCGCGCAATGGTCCTTTGCGGCGATCTTCGTGCCGTTTTTCATGATCGTCGTCGCGTCGGGCACCGCGGCGGTGCCGCACTCGACCCTGTTCAGCATCGTCGACCGCATCAACAACAGCTGGCAGCTGCCGTTCGTCTATATGAGCCAGCTGATGCCCGTTGGTCTGATCACCGGCTGCGGAGCCGGCTGCTTCAACTACCCGCAGAAGCTGTTCTCGCCGCTTGCGCATTACTGGGTGCCCGTGGATAATTTCTACATCGGCACCTACCTGATGTTCGGGCTGCCCTTCGTCGCCTTCATGGTGATGGTGTTCCGGGCGACCTTCGGTGCGACCGACGTCTACAAGCTGACGCTGATCTTCGTCGTCAACTTGTTCACGATCACGGTGCTGAACTACGGCCCGGCATCCGGCCTCCTGATCATCGCATTGAGCTTCAGTGAAGTATTTTCACGGCGTGCGACCTCCGCACGGGGGATCGATGCTGTCCCGATCGTCATGCGGCCGCCGGTGCCGCCGTTGGAAGGCTTCCGCCCGGATCTGCCGGCGGCGAGGGGAACCAGGTGAGAACAGAACGGATGATGCATAAGCGGCTCGCATTCATCGACACGCTGCGCGGCATTGCCGTGCTGGCGGTCCTGGTCCAGCACGTCTTCGAGGTGATCGTCGAGAAGCATCCGACGGGCGCCTATTACTGGCCGATCCATGACGTGTTCGGCTACTACATGAACTTCGGCCGCTTCGGCGTGGTGTTGTTCTTCTTCGTCAGCGGCTTCGTCATCCCGTTCAGCTTCCCCGACAGCACCACGCCCGTGCGGGATTTCACCATCAGCCGCTTCTTCCGGCTCTATCCGGCCTACTGGACCTCGCTCGTGGTGGGGCTGCTGACGATGCAGCTTCTGGACTCGAAGATCTATCCGCTAGGGCAGATCGCCGCCAACGTGACGATGTTGCAGACCTTCGTGAATGTCCCGAACCTCTGGGTGTTCTACTGGACGCTGGCGATCGAGCTGCTGTTCTATGTCGGGTGCACCATTCTCTTCGCCATGGGACTGTTGAACCAGCGCTTCACCGCGGTGTCCATCGTCGTCGCCGCTGCTCTGGTCGGAACCACCGCTGCGCTCTTCGTCGAGAGCAGGATGGTCTCCTCGGTGATGGAGGTCGGATTGAACCTGTCAGCCATGTTCCTGGGCAAGATCATCCGCGACACCGTCATCGGCGGAAAGCTGCGATGGAGCCATGTGGCCGTCTGCACGCTTCTGTACACGATCTTCGCCGTCACCCTGTCCGAGCGGAGGTTCGGCGGGGTGTATCACGAGAACTTCTTCTACAGTTATTCGATCGGGTCCGCCTATGTCTGCGCGGCGCTGGTCTTTATCGGCTTTGCCGTGTTCGGCGAGAGATTGGCCTGGCGCCCGATGGCATTCGTCGGCGTGATCAGCTATTCGGTCTACCTGATGTCCCCGTTCGTGATCGTTTTCGTCCACCGCCTGTTCTGGTTCGGCGACGGGCCGCTGGGATGGTCGATCTTCCTGGTCCTGATCCTGGCGTTGTCGATCCTCGTCAGTTGGATGACATTCGCGTTCATCGAGAAGCCCAGCATTTCCTTCGGGCAAAAATTCCGCTCGGCTCGAAGAAAGCCCGTCATCCTCGAGCCGGCCCTCGGCACCCAGGGTGCCGCGGAGTGATCAAGACACCCGACCAGCCGGGCGCCGCCTATGACGGATCATTCCTTCCGTCGGTCCAGGGCCTTCGCGCCATCGCGGCGCTGAGCGTGCTGATGGATCATTTCTACGACATGCCGAAGGCCGGCATGTACGACATTCCGAATCCCGGGTTCCTGCCGCCGCTCTGGCCCTGGCTGCAGTCGGTGATCAATGTCGGCGGGCATGGCGTCGAGCTGTTCTTCATGATCAGCGGCTTCCTGATCCCGGCGAGCCTGGTGCGGCACGGATCGCTGTCGCGATTCTTCTACGACCGCGTCCTGCGCATCATGCCGGTGTTCGTCCTCCTGCATCTTGCGCTGTTCGCGATCGGTCCGATCGTCGCCTACAAGTTCTTCCGCGGGATCGATCTGACCAGCTATCTTTCCATCTTTGCAGCCAATCTGTTCTTCGTGCAGGACGCGCTCGGCTTGCCGATCGCCCAGCAGAACGCCTGGACGTTGACCTATGAGTGGGCGTTCTACATCTGGTTCGCCCTGACGTTTGTACTGTGGCGCGGCGGAGGCAAGCTGCTGGCGGCGCCCCTGATCTTGCTGGGTCTTGCCTGCCTGATGCGCTGGCCGATCACCGCGTTCTTCTGCATCGGCATGCTGTTCAGCGCGACCGGATTTCGCATTTCCATCCCGGGACGTCTCGGGCTGCTCGCTGGTCTGGTCTGCGGGGCCGCCCTCTATGCGAGCCTGGTGCTGTTTCACCCGTTCGTGGGACTCATTCCCGGATTTTTGCTGTTCGCCATGGTGCTTGCCCCGGAATCAGGCCTCGGCAAGGCTCTCAGTGCGCCGGCGCTCCAGTACATAGGCAAGATCAGCTACAGCCTTTATCTCGTGCACCCTTTCGTGCTCTTCCCATTGCAAATGATCGGCCTGAAGCTGGTTGCTGCCGGCGTCGATCGCTGGCTGCTGTGGAGCGCATTCATCGGGCTCGGGCTCGTGATGTCGTTGGTTGCCAGCGCGATCAGCTATGAGCTGATCGAGGTCAGGCTGAGGCGCCTGCTGGACGGCGCGATCCGCGGCCTGTTCTTCCGGCCGCGGGTCGAGCAATCCGCTTGAGAGCCGTCGGCCGCGGTCAGCTCACGGTGCGGCCTGCAAGCCTGTGATAGGATCCGAGCAGCCCTTCGGCAATGCGGTCCCAGTTCAGGAGCCCGGCCGCGGTTTGCCGTGCGCCCTCGGTCAATGTGGCGGCCAGCGGTTTCGAGGTCAGCACGCGCTCGAGTGCGTCGGCAAGCGCAGTGGCGTCGCCGGGAGGGACCAACAGCCCGTTGACGCCGTCCGTCACGACGTCGGGAATGCCGCCGGTGGCGCTGGCAACGACGGGCCGGGAGTTGCCGTAGGCCGACGCCAGCACGCCGCTCTGAGTCGCATCCTTGTAGGGCAAGGCGACCACTGAGGCGGATTGAAACAGCCGTCCCGTATCGGCTGGCGAAATGTAGGCGTTGATGGTCTTGACCGTCGGCATCGCTTGCATCCGCGCGCCGAGCCGTGTCATTTCGGGGCCGCGACCGGCAACGATCGCTTCATGCGCCACACCGCGCTGGGCCAGCATGTCGATCGCATCGATGAAGACATCCAGGCCCTTATAAGCCCACATCCGTCCAAAGAACAGAATGCGTCCGGGGTCGGGCTCGGTGATCGCACCTCCGGCCGGCGGAACCATGAGCACGCCGTGCATGCTGGGGATGGTCTCGCCCTTGAAGTCGGGCGAGGCGCGACGAAAATCGGCGATGCAGCTTTCGCCATGCGTGGTCACCACCGATGCGGCCGCGCGCATGCGCCCGCGCCAAGCATCTTCGCGCGGCGAAGTTCCGGAGCCGCCTTCCGAATGCGGGATTGCGTCGTGGACGGTGAGCACCAGGGGAATGCCGAGTGGACGGAGGAGCTGGATCAACTGTGACGTGTAGATTTCTGGAACTTCGTGACAATGAATCACGTCCGGACGAAACGATATTATGTCGAGGAAAGACGCGGGAATGCCGAGCAGGCCGCCGCCACGGCGCAAGCTCATGTTGCGGATCCGTGTCTCGAACGGCGCCGTCACGGCGATATCGGCCAGTTTCCACTGCTGGTTGGCGTCCTTGCGGTTGAGCACGAGGCGGACGTCGCAATGCCGCGCCAATCCCGCTGCAAGCCGATAGGAGTATTCCGCAAAATGCGGTGCATAGATAGCTACGCGCAACCGCCTGGAGCTACGGAGAGAAGGCGGGGCGGGCGAATTCGTCAAGGCATCCATTTTGCATCACTTTGCAAAGGGTGATCGGAGTGTAGTCCACGATTTGAACTCACTTCCACTCTAAAGCGGAATCGTGACGGCACACATCTGATTGCCATCACTAGGTCGTAGTGTTGCGCGCAATCAGCACTCCGCGTGATCGGAGATGCTGACGTTGCGGCAGCATCGGACGCCACGTCTAGTCTGCGATTGTGGTTGGATCTGTCGGAATTGGGTCGAATTGTTGATGAACGCAACGCAGGGCAAACAACATCAGGTCGTGATTGCCTTGTTCTGGTCACTTGCACAGAATTGGGGCGGCCGGGCGCTGTCGTTCGTCCTGTTCCTGGTGCTGGCCCGGCTGCTCGATCCCACGGATTTCGGCCTTGCCGCGCTGGTCGCCTTCATCCTGCTGCTCCTGAGCTCCGTCGCCGAATTCGGCTTCGGTGAGGCGTTGGTCCAGCGACGCACGCTCGAGCCAGCCGATGTGACGCTGCCCTTCTTCTGCTCCCTTGCGGCGTCGGCGATTCTTGCGGTGCTGATTGTTTTCCTGGCGACGGATATCGAGCATTGGCTCGGCGTGAAAGGGCTTGCGCCGCTGTTGACGGCGGCGAGCCTCGCTCTTCCGATCGGCACGGCGACCCTGTTTCAGGAAGCGCTCTACAAGCGCCAGATGGACTTTCGCGTGCTCGCGGTCAGGACCATGGTGGCAACAGCCATCTCCGGCGTCGTGGGCATTGCCTGTGCCTATGCCGGTTTCGGCGCTCTCAGCCTCGTCATCCAGGTGGTCGTCCAGAGCGCGATCAGCGGCTTGTGGCTCTGGAGCCAGCCGCGATGGCTGCCGATGCGTGCCTACGATACCAGGAGCTTTCGCGCGCTCTCCGGCTATAGCGTCCATGTCGTATCGAACCGGCTGCTGGATTTCGCCATCGTTCGCACCATCGACATGATCATCCTGTCGCTCTACGGCGTCGCGGCCCTCGGCATCTACACGGTCGGGGCCCGGGTCTACATCATCCTGATGCAGCTGCTCACCCAGGCGGTGATGGACGTCGCCTTGAGCGCGCTGTCCAGGATCGCGCACGAGCGCGACCGGATCGCCGGCGCCTACCTGCGCAGCGTCAGTCTCGGAGCGCTGGTCGGATCTCCCGTCTTCGTGCTGCTTGCGGCGATCGCGCCGGAGCTTTCACTGCTGCTGTTCGGCGCGAAATGGGCCGGCAGCGAAGCGGTGATGAGACCCCTGATGCTGGTCGGGGCGATCCAGACGGTGCAGTTCGTCAACAGCGCCTATTTCGGCGCGCTGGGCAAGCCGAACTACGTCTTCGGGCTGAACATCCTCAAATTCTGCGCGGTCGTGCCCGCGATGTTCCTGCTTCCCTCGCGCGACATCGGCCAGTTGGCGACGATTTTCGCGTTCGCGCAGCTCGTGGTGACGCCCGTGACGTTCGCGCTGGCGCTCCGGCTGCTCGGCCTGAGCTGGAGCCAGTTTCTGCGTCCGATCGCGGGCTGTCTTTGCGCCATCGTTTTGGCTTACGGCGCGGTCGTGCTGTGCCGCCATGCGACGCCGGACATGAATCCCTATTTGCGGATGGGACTGCTGTCGTCATGTTTCGGCGCAACCTATCTGATATGCATTCTGCTGCTCTGGCGGAAGCAATTGTTCTCGCTGATCGATTTCGTCGTGAAGCGCGGTGCGACCGCCTGAGCGAGACGAGGAGAACGACGTGAAGCAACTGATTCCCGTACCCGTGCGCAGGCACCTCAAAGGCTGGCTCAACAGCGCGAAGGGTACGCCGCTGGCGGTCGATCTCCTCGAGTTGCGCAGATGGCAGATCGCCCGGAAGGATGTCGGCGTCAGCGCCGCGCCGCGTAACGAGCCGCGCCGGCTCGTGGTGCTTCCTTCCGATCCCTGGAGCGTTCATCAGTCGCGCGGCGACGAGGCGATGATCGAAGCCGCCGTCGGCGAGATCAGGCGGATGCATCCCGACGTCGAGACTTACGTCGTCACCGCCACCGGCGCCGCGAGCGCGGACGTGCGCGCGATGGGTTTCAAGCCGCTCGAGATCTGGAAACAGCCGTTTTCCTATCAGGCGGTCGCGCAGGAGCTCTCGATCACCCGTCCAGACTTCGCCGTGGTGCTGGGGGCCGACGTGCTCGACGGCTATTATTCTCCGGTGGATGCCGCGCGCATGCTGCTGGTCGCCGACCTGATGGCGGCATTCGGTGCCAAGGTCAGCGTGCTCGGCTTCAGTTTCAACTCTCGTCCCGCCAAGGCACTGCGCGAAGTATTCCGGCTGCTCGATCCGGGCGTGGTCCTCAATCTGCGCGATGCGATATCGCTTCGGCGTTTCGACGAATTCGCCCGCAGGCGCGCCCATCTCGTCGCCGACGCCGCGTTCATGCTGACGCCGCGCGCCGACACGGCGGCGGTGAAGCAGATCGCGGCCACGATCGCACGGCAGAGCGAGCAAGGCCGCAAAGTCTTCGTCTTCAACATCCACCCGATGCTGTTCAAGAAGCCGGAGCCAGCGAAGCTGCGGAAGATGATCGAGCTTGCGGCGGCGGCCATGGAGCGTCTGTCGCGTGAGCACGATGCAAGCTGGTTGCTGCTTGCGCATGACTACCGTCCCGAGATCGCCGACGACAACTGCCTCCGGCCGCTGGCCGAGCGCCTGAAGCCCGTGCTCGGCGAGCGCGTATATCACGTCGAGCAGACCCTGTCGGCCGGCGAGATCAAGGCCGTCGTAGGACTGGTCGACGGCGTGATCACGGGGCGCATGCATCTGGCGATTGCCGCGCTCGGACAGGGAACGCCGGTGGCGGCGATCACCTATCAGGACAAGTTCCAGGGCCTGTTCGCCCATTTCGGCATCAGCGAGCAACTGTTGCTCGCGCCAGCCCAGTTCCTCGTCGGCGACAGCTTCGAGAAATTCCTGCTGCACTTCCTCGAAACGCATGAAGCAGCCGGGGACCAGGTGCGCCAAGCCCTGCCGGGGGTCATGGACCTGTCCCGCGCCAACATTGCCCCGCTGCTGGGCGATACCGGAATCCGAGTGGCGCCGAAGGCCGGCGGCAAGGTGGCCTGACGCCTCCTTGCGCCCGCGAGCGCGTCAGTTGACCGCGCGCTCGGTGTTGTCGAAGCGTATGGCGGGTTCGGCCGCGACCGGCTGCGCCTTGCGCGGGGACTCGACGCCGATGTCGGCCCAGCGATTGATGAGGCGACGCGCGGGATTCTCGAAATAGGCGTAGGTGCGATCCGCCACGACGGTGAGGACCGCGCAGCATGCCAGCGCGAACAGGCCGAACTGATCCGGCCGCAGCTGGAGCCAGATCCACAACGGCTTGAAAACGGCGATGAGAAGTGCGTCGTGCAGCATGTAGATCGCGTATGAGGTATTGCCGAGTCGCCCGAGCAGGCGTGCGCCCGGAATCTCCTTGAAGGCGCTTTCGCCGACCGCCGTGAGCAGGATGGCGCAGGAGAACAGCAGGATCGCGAGGTCCGGCTTGGCGAAGACGTTGAGGACGACCACGCAGAGGCCGAACACGCCGATCCCGGCGAACAGCACCGGCTTGCGCCGGTAGGGGCCCGACATCCGGAACAGGATGGCGAGCAGGATGCCGTTCAGGAAGCTCGGCAACGCGCGAAGCATACCGTAGTCGTAGTTGGCGCCGTACATCTGCGATCGGTCCTGCCAGATCGGCAGATGGCCGTGGGCAAGGACCAGATAGAACGCCGCCACGATGGCGCCGAGCACGATCGGCTGCACCTTGCGGGCCAGCAGCATCAGCAGCGGAAAGATCAGATAGCAGAAGAATTCCGCGCTGATCGACCAGGACGGCGAGTTGAAGCTGAGATGATCGGTGACGCCCCAGGCCTGGACCAGCAGGAGATTGTAGAGGAAGTCCAGCGAGGTCGACCGCGCCGTGCGCTCCAGGCCGACGCCGATTAGCACCACGAAGATGAGCAGGCTCAGCACGTGCAGCGGGTAGATTCGCGCGATGCGTCGGATCATGAAGCGCGAGTAGCCGCGCAGGCCGCGGACGTCGGACGGATAGGAGTAGGAGATCACGAAGCCGGACAGGATGAAGAACATGTCCACGAACAGGCCGAAGGACCCGTTCCAGGCCGGCGAAATACCGGTGTCGACCAGCTTCAGGTGGAAGATGAAGACGCCAAGGGCGGCAACGAAGCGATAAAAGTCGAGGACGACGAAACGTCTTGCTTCACTGGCTTCCATCGGGCCTCGGAGTCCTTGCGCGGTTCATCACCCTCTTAGACATCAATTGTGACGCAAGTTCGCAAGCGCGCCGGCTGATGCGGCCCATCCGATTGCCGATGGCGGCAGCGCTCTGCTCATCGATGAGGCAGACGCCTGACAAACGAACAGGGGCCGGAACATGGTCCCGGCCCCTCAGCGATGTCGGCGCCCTTTTGGACGGATTCGCATGCTCAGACGAACACGAAATCGTGGCTCGTCAGGCTCGAGACATAGACGTTCTTGATCAGGATCGAATCGGTCTCCGAGAACGTGATGAGCGCGTTCGTGCCTGATTGCGTCATCTGCAGATAGCTGTAGTCGGCGGCCAGCAGCTTCGAAATCTGGATCACGTCGTGGCTGGCGCCGTTGCCGGCCTGGAAGTTGAGGATCTGGTCCTGGCCGTGATCGTAGGCGATCGTCGTCGAGCTCGGCGCGGCGGAGAACACGTCATTGCCGGCCCCGCCCTGGATCGTGACGCCGGCAGCAACCGCCGTGACGTTGTGGGTACCGTCGGTTCTGGTCTGATCGAAGAACTGCAGCGCGTTGGCGCTGTTGTAGTTCTCGTGCTGGGTCGTGCCGGCCTGTCCGTTGAAGTTGAACAGGAACACGTCCTTCGATCCGTCGACGTTGTTGGCGATCTCCTGGGTCTTCACGCCGGCGCTGTTGTAGATGTCCGTCAGCTTGCTGCCGTCGTCGTGGATCACCTGGGTATAGTCCAGCGTGCCGTCGGCGTGGGTCCGGGTGAGCTCGACCAGCTTGCCCGACGCATCGAGGTGCTGGTGCTGGGTGGTGTAGGATTGCCCGGTGACGTTGTAGTTCCAATTGTCCTGGCTGCCGTCGGCATTCTTGATATAGGCGGCGGTCTTCACGCCGCCGGTGTAGGCGGTGGTGGAGCTGTAGCCATCGCTCTTGGTCGTCACCTCGCTGGTGATGACGCCCTTGGCGTCGTACCACTCCGACGTCTTGGTGCCGTTGGCACTCTGCACCAGCGTGAAGGCGAGGCTGTCGTCGGCGTGGGTTCGCACGATGTGGGTGAGGAAGCCCGTCGCATCGTAAGTGTCGTGCTCGCTCGTGTAGGTCTGCCCGACGATGTTGAACTGGAAGACGTCCTTCGAGCCGTCGGCGTGGTAGTCGGTCTGCATCTTCTTGACGCCGGCCGCATCGTAGTTGGTGACGACGCTGCTGCCATCGTCGTTGACGACCTGGGTGTAGTCGAGCGAGCCGTCGGCGTGCCAGCGGGTCACCTGCGTCGTCTTGCCGGTCGGGTCGAGGTGCTGATACTGCGTGGTGTAGGTCTGGCCGGTGATGTTGTAACTGTAATTATCGTGGCTCTGGTCGGCATTGGTGATGTAGGCTGCAGTCTTCACGCCGTTGGTGTAAACCGTGGTCGAGCTGTACCCGCTCGCCTTCTCCAACACCTCGCTGGTGAGCACGCCCTTGGCGTCGTACCAGTCCGTCGCCTTGGTCCCGTCCTTGCTTTGCACCAGCTTGAACGCCATGCTGCCGTCAGCGTGCTTGCGGATCAGCGTGGTGAGGAATCCGCTCGCGTCATAGACGTCGTGCTCGGTCGTGTAGTTCTGGCCGGTGATGTTGAAGAGGAACACGTCCTTGCTGCCGTCGGCGTGGACGTTGGCCTCCTTGATCCGCGTTCCAGCGGCATCGTAGTTGGTGAAGACGCTGCTGCCATCGGAATTGATGATTTGGGTGTAGTCGAGCGTGCCGTCGGCGTGCTTGCGCGTCACGGCCGTGATCTTGCCGGACGGATCGACGTGCTGGATCTGCGTGGTGTAGCTCTTGCCGGTGATGCCGAAGGCGTAATTGTCCTGGCTGCCGTCGGCATATTTGACATAGGTGTTGGTCTTGACGCCGTTGCTGTAGGTCGTCGTCGAGGTGGTGCCGTTTGCCGTCTCCACCACTTCGCTGGTGAGGGTGCCGGCGGCATTGTACCAATCGGTCGTCTTGGTGCCGTCCTTGGTCTGGACCAGCTTGAAGGCGAGAGTGCCGTCGCCGTGCAGCCGCGTCAGGCTGGTGATGAAGCCGGTCGCGTCGTAATCGTAGTGCTCGGTCGTGTAGTTCTGGCCCTTGATGTTGTAAGTCCAGACGTCCTTGCTTTTGTCGGCATGATAGCTGGTCTCCACCAGCTTGACCCCGGTGGCGCTGTACGTGGTGATCACGCTGCTGCCGTCGCTGTTGTAGACCTGGGTCGAATCCAGCGAGCCGTCGGCATGGCTGCGGGTGACCGACGTGACCTTCCCCGAGGCATCGAGATGCTGCACCTGGGTGGTGAAGCTCTTCCCCGTGACGTTGTAGGTATAGTTGTCCTGGGAACCGTCGGCGTTCTTGACGTAGGCGGCGGTCTTCACCCCGTTCGTATAGAGCGTGGTGGAGTAGTAGCCGTCGGACTTCTGGACGACCTCGCTCAGAAGTGTTCCGGCCGTGTTGTAGCTGTCGGTGGTCCTGGTTCCGTCGCTGGCGATGTGGACGAGCTTCGTCTGCACGCCCGAAGTGTAGCTGATCAGGTCCTTTGAGCCGTCGGTGTAGGTCACGGTGGTCGAGGTCGGCTGCCCGCTCGCATTCAGGCCGGTGTCGGACTTCGAGAGCAGCTTTCCGCTCGAATCATAAGTCTTGGTGTTGCTCCAGGTCGCGGCCGTATTCGTCACCGAGAACGAGTATCCGCCCTGGATCTTGGACAGCGCGCTGCCGTAATGGGCGATGACGTAGTCCATCGTCGCCTTCGAGGCGACCGGGAGAACGTGCGAACCGGTCAGCGTGATGCTCTGCAGCGCCGTGGAGTCGCTGAGGTCGGACAGCTGCGGCACGATCTCGGCTGCGGTTCCGGTGATGCTGGTTCGGGTGTCGGGCGGCGTCGGCGTGGCCGGCGGGGCGTCGATCTCGATGATCACGGGGTGATCGCTGAGCGGAATGGTGATGGTGCTGACGTCGGTATAGCTGGCGATCGCGGTCGTTCCCGTCAGCGTGTCGTACACCTTCACCGTGTGATGGACGGCGCCGAGGTTCACCGTGACCGTCTGGGTCGGATTGGACAGTTCGGTATCGGTGGCGTCGTTCCAGAGCTTCGGCTCCGCCCAGACGACGAGCTCATAGGCGCCATTGCTCTTGCCGAGCACCATGCTGTTGCCCGTGGCCGGCATGTTGCTCAGCGTGTAGTTCAATGGATCGGTCGGCTGCAGGCCGCCTTTGCCGTCGTCGGCCAGAACCGTCGTCAGATTGTGAATCGCCGTCGCGGCGAGCTTCGGCGTGCCGTCGGAGTTGAACAGCCCGAAGTTGGCTTCGGGGTTGGTGTTGGCAGCCGAGGAGTCGCGGTCGAACAGCTCGTAGAGATAGGTCATGCTGACGCCGGCCTTGTAGGCATCGACCAGCGTGTTCAGGATCGACTTGGCCTGCACCGTCTCGTTGACGCCGAGATATTGGGTGTTGGTCTGCGTGGTGTAGCCGGTCTCGGTGATGACAACGGGCTTTCCCGGTGCCGCGGTCATGACGGCGCTGAGCGTTGCCGAGATGGAGCTGCCGGTGGTCAGGCTGGTGCTGACATAGGCGTGGGCGTTGGCATAGTCGACCGAGCCCGACATGTTGCCGAGCTCGCTGTAGCCTTGCGGATCGTTGTAGGCCAGCGACAGGTTGTACACGGGGATGCTGCCGAGCGTGGCATTGGCATTGACGGCCTGATAGAGCGCGCTCTGGAACTGGGCCGCGGCCGAGAGGCTGGAGCTGCCATTGTAGCTGAAGGGCTGGTGATTGGCCTCGTTGAGACCTTCGATCGCGCTGATGCTGCCAGCATAGCTGGTTGCAAACTTTTCGAGCGAGGCGATGTATTTCTGCAGCCCGACCGTGCCCGTCTGGGGCAGCGCAGATGACACCAGGAAGTCGAACTTGTAGCCGGCAGCGGCGAGGCCCTCGACCACCGGCTGGGCGGCGGGGCTTGTTCCCATCGCATCGCGGAGGTGGGTCACGCCGAGATATTTCAGATCCTCGACCATCAGCGCGAGATTGTTGTAGCCGGTCCATCCGAAACCGGCATGCGTGTTGACGCCGATGGAGTTGATGAAACCGCTGGCGGAGAGGATGGTTTGATCAGGCATTGCACACTCGAATTTCAGCGCGAGCAAAATTGCTCGCAGGATTTGCGGTCAACCTTCTATGTCGAGTGTGAATTTCAGATAAAAACGAAGCGACAAATCGCGAGCGAAACGCGGTTCCTTCCGGAGGAACGGATCGACTCGAACAGCAGCAGAATGCTGATGCGATGCCGGTGCAGCATGGCGTCAGGAAGGCGCTTTCGCGATTTTCGCGATTTGGCACTGCTGATTATGTGCGCACGCCGTGCGCGATCAGTTGGATTGCACAGCGGGCCGGCAGTCTGCCGTTTTGGTGGGCGGGTAGTTTGATAGATTCTATCGCGTGGGTTGTAGGAGAATTTTCACGAAAGAGGCTCCCAGTTCCGCACAGGAACCGAATCGGCAAGTCGGCGCGACCGTGTAGGGCGGGGCGGCGAGCTAGCTAGCCGCGGCGGGCCAGCATCAGGAAGTCTCCGCGCCAACCTATGATCGCGGTTGCGATCGCGGCAATCACGATCTTGCCGGCGAGCCATACCGCCGGTTCGGTCGGCGTCGCGCCGAGTGATCCGATCACGATTGCGGCCGCCAGCGCCTGCATGACCAGGGCCCAGCGCGGGAATGCCTGGAATCGCAGGGTTGGACCGAGTGCGGCCAGGATCGTCGCCAGCGTGGCGAGCGAGGCGCAGCCGACCGCCTGTCGCGGTGACAGGCCGGCCCACGCCGCGGCAAGCGCGACGGCCGAGACGATCGCGAGCTGGCCGGCCGCGACGGCCACGAGCCTGGTGGCGAGCTTCTCCAGGTGCGGTACGACCGCGACGGTCGCCTGGAGATGCGTATGCAGGAAGTAGAAGACGGCCACCGACGGCGCAGTCGCCAGGAAGCCATCAAGGCTCTCGCGCGGCACCAGAAGGCGTGCTGCGTCCGGAATGAAGCCGACCAGTCCGCCGAGCAGCACGAGGGTCGTGCAGATCATGAACTCGAACATACGTCGGGCCGATTGAACCGACTTCATGACGGTGCCGTGTTCGAAATCCTTGACCACATCGGGATAGCTCACGGTGTGGATCGCCGCATTGAGGACCCAGAACGGCCGTTGCAGCAAGTCGAGCGCGATCGAGAATCCGGCACCTGCTCCGGTCGCGCCCAGCCGGCCGATGATGATGATCCGGAGCAGCACCGGCACCGACAGATGGATGACGGATGCGCCCGCAGCGAGCATGCCGTAGCGGGCGAAAGTCTTCCAGTCGGCGAGCATCGTCTGCAAGGAAGCGCGTTGCAGCGGCGTGCGGTAAGCAACGAGGCCGGCGGCGAGCCCCAGCATGTGTCCGGCCGCAATCCCGAGCAGCGCAGCTTCGGCCGTTGCCGAGACCGCTCCCCCCGCCGTGGCGCCGGTCAGAAGCGCGGTGGCACGCAGCGCGAGAAGGGAGGAGGCGACGCCCAGCCGGTCGGACAGGCGGACCGACAGGAAGTACAGATCGGTCAGGCCTTGAAGCACCGCGATGCCGAGGCCCAGGATGATGATCCCGGCGGGAAGCGGACTGGCCAGAGCTGCGCAGCCGCCGACCGCGACGAGCGCGCCCGCACTGGACAGGCCTGCGGCAAACAGCGACCACCTCAGCCGAGCTGCCTCGTTCTCCCCGGCCGCCGCCAGAAAGCGCAGTCCGGCGAGCTGCAACCATTCGAACATAAGAACGCAGAGCAGCTGGCTCGAGGCCAGTGCCAGCGAAAAATTGGTGTAGGCGGCGGCGGGCAGCAGATGGCTGATCGCGAAGATCAGGACGATCGCCGCGGCGCTCTGATAGACGTAGCCCGCCATCGCGAAGAGGCGTGTCATCTCGGAATGAGGCGCTCCTTGCCGACGGTCCGGGGCGCTTCGGTCGTTGCTGCACGCACGCGGGACATTCGCTGCTCGCGCAACTGCTCATACAGATTCTTGTAGGATGACAGCACGTCGGCAAAGATCCATTTGTTGGTATCGGCGATCAGGCGCCGGCTGATCTCGTCGATCTTGTCGGGATCCGACGCGACTGCGAGCATGCTGTCGGCCAGCGATCGTGGATCGGCGTCGGTCAGCCAGCCGGTCACGCCATGCTCGATGACCTCGGGCATGCCGCCAAAGCGCGTTCCCAGCAGCGGCCTGCCGGCCGCCTTGGCGTCTGCGACGACGAGCGGACCAGGGTCGTGCCAGATCGACGGGGCAATCACCACGTCGACCTGCTTGTAGAAATCGTCCGGCACCACGAATCCCATGAACTCGATACGCGCATCCGGCGCGAGCGCCCTGAGGCGCCGTTGTTCCTCGTCGCTGACGCGACCGGCGATCAGCATCCGGATGCGATCCCGGGGCAGCATGGCAAGTGCCCGCATCAGATTGTCGATGCCCTTTTCCTCGGTGAGGCGGCCGATGAATCCGAACGTCACCTCCGTGGTGCAGACCGGACGGGGATAGGGTTCACGCGGCGGTTCGGTCGAGGCGTTGCGGATCACGGTACGGATCGGTGTCTCCGCGAATAGGCCCATGTCGGTGTGAATCGATAGCACGCGCTCGCTCACGCCGACCACGGCGCTGAGCCAATGGGTGGCCCGCTTGCGGTGAAAGGTCAGGATTCCGCAGCTCGTGCAGGTGTGCTCGCAAGACCGTCCCTTGTCGAAGCGGGAGCAGCGTGGACAGGTCAGATAATAGTCGTGAAGCGTATGCAGCACCGGGACGCCGAGCTGGGCGGCGACGCGCCAGATCGCGGTGGTCAGGCCCGACAGATTGTTGGAGTGCAGGACGTCCGGCTTGAAGGCTCGGATCCGCTCCGCGATCATGGGCGCCTGCATCTGCCAGTCGTCGACGGCGTGCCAGATGCTGCGCAAGGCGGCGTTCTTCTGCTCCGTGAAGGGCCGGTAGATGTTCCGTACCGGCGCGGAATGGACGTCGATACCGTTGCAGGTTTCGCGCCCTTGCTCAGGGGACGATGCGGCCCTGACCACCTCGACCTCGTCTCCACGTTGCACCAGGCCTTCGGCGAAGCGTCTTGCGAAGACCTCTGCACCCCCAACGATCTTGGGTGCCAGAGGCGTCGGATAAAGCGTGGACGTCAAAAGAACTTTCATCGCGTAACCTCATGGCTTGCAAAATCGCGCCTAGCGCGCGGGACGTATCTCCAGGGTGGGAATGGCACCGTCATTGGCAGCAATAAGAACCGGTGTGCTCGACACCGGGATCCAGGCTCCGGACGCGGGCTTCGCGGCCGAATCGCACGGCATTGCAAAGGTTGCGCCTTGCGCGTCGCCTTTGAGCCGGACTTCGTAGCGTCGCTCCGGAGCCTCGGACCAGACCGCAACTCTGCCGCCTGCCGCCGTCGATGCATTGATCGACACGACGCCGCTGGCGAGCTCGTGCCGCTCGGCGCTCAGGCTGGAGCGAATGAAGGCCCAGGCGCCGCGGGCTGCGCAAGCGACGGGCTTCGGCGAATTGTCGAAGCGATAGAGGCCGAAATTGTGCTCCAGGTCCGATGGATCCTTGCCGCTGTCCTTGAGCTCGTAGAGCCACATTCCCTTGAGCCAGCGCGTCGCCGTCGATGCCCACAGGATCAGCTGCGCGGTATTGTCGGCCTGGGCCTGCTCGCTGACGCCGCATTTGTTGGTGGTGGCCGTGGTCCACCCCGTCTCGGTGACATAGATCGGGAAGTCAGGGTTTCCGCTCGCCCGGCTCACGAGGCGATGGAACGCGGTCAGCCGTTCGATGATCTCGGCCGAGGTGCGTTTGCTCGGGCCCATGCAGAAATTGTAGAGATGGATCGAGGCGCCGTCGGCATATTGCAGGATGCCGGTCCGCAGCATCTTCTCTGTCCATGTCCAGCCCGGATCGTCGCCGAGCGCGCCCACCAGGAACGGCGCATTCGGCGCTACCCGCTTGACCACCGGTCGGACGGCTTGCGCCAGCGCCAGATAGTTCTCGGGCGAGAAGGCGGCATCTTTCTTCGCAGCCAGATTCCACTCGTTCCAGAGTTCGAACAGCGGATGCTGCGCCACGACGGACTGCGCCGCCGCCGCCGCATAGTCGGCGAACCGCTGTCGCGCTTCGTCGCTGGTCGGCGGGGAGGAATTCGGCACCAGATGGTGGCCGAAGGCGAGGATCAGGAGCGGGCGCGCCACGCCCGACTTGACCTGCGCTTCGAGCCTGCCGAGCCGGGGCGTGAAACCCATTCGGCGCTCACCCGTCTCGAAATCCGACCAGGGAAAATCGTCGCGAAAGGCATTGAAGCCGAGTTGCTTGATCTGGCCGACGTTCTCCGCAGGCACGTAGCCGCGCGCGCTCACCGGGCCGCCCAACCCCTGATGGGTGCCGACCCCGAGCAGGAATCGGGCTTCGAGCGGTTGCGCCTGTTGTGCGCAGACCGAGGCCGGCAGGAGAAAGTATGCGATGAGGCTCGCGATGCGGACGGCGTCGCGAATCGAGGAGCGGGGGTGGGGCGGAGCCATCAGAAGTTCTTGGAGAGATCCGATTGCAATCCCGCCTTCGCCTCGACCGGCGTCCGGTCGTCATGGAGAAGATCGGCATAGACCTGCTGCAATTGTCCATGCGTCTTCTGAACGTCATACAGCTGCTTGAAGCGGTCGTAGCCGCGCTGTCCGAGCACTCTCAGATCGAGATCGAGAGCGCGCCGGAAGCCGTCGACGAGCGGCTGGACCTCGACGGGCTCGCAAAGTACGCCCGTTACGCCATCGACGACGATCTCGGGCAACGCGCCGCTCCGGAACGCCAGGATGGGCTTGGCTGCGCGCATGGCTTCCAGGGCAACGAGGCCAAAAGCCTCCCAGCGTGACGGAATCACGACGAGGTCTGCGGCCTCGAGCTGGGTCTCGATGGCCGGGCGGTCGAGCCAGCCCAGCAGCGCCACGTTGGAAGGGACCGTCGGGCCTTCGTACTTGTTGACGACCGAGGCCCCGATCATGCGGACGTCCAACACGTCCTCGAGCGAGCGGGCCGCTTCGATCAGCAGGTCAAAGCCCTTCTGCCGGTCCAGGCGTCCGATGAACAGGACCTTGACCTTTTTGGACGTCCACTCCGCCGCGACGGGCTGAGGGTTGCGGCTCTTCGAGATGCCATTGTGGACGATGGTGAGGCGATCGGCACGAATCCCCGCGCGGATCGCTTCGTTATACTCGTCACCCGAAATGCAGATGATCCGGTCCGACGTCCGCGCGAGAAGATTCTCCGCAGCCTTCGTCACTAGATGGCTGAGGCGACCGGTCTCGCGTGAAAATGCCCAGCCGTGTGGGCAGTAGACCACGTGCGGGCCGCCCGAGCGGGCCGCCAGTGCAGGACGGAGCACCAGTCCCGCAAAGGAGGAATGCAGATGCACCACGTCCGGCCGGAAGGCGTCGAGGGCTTGCATGCTTGCGCGCAGCATCTGGAATAACCCGGAGACGCTGCGGCCGGACCGCTCGAATGTCGTAATCTGATTGTCATCGACCGCGCCGAGATCGCGGCGATGATCCGAAGGCACGACATAGTGCAAATTGTCGGCGCCGAAGCTTGCCTGTTGCTGTGGATGCAGCTCATTCAGGTAACTGGCGATTCCGCCGCGGATCGTCTCGGCGATGTGCAGCACTTTCATCGTTTGCCTCGCAGGCGCGTTGGAGAGCCGGACATCGTGTAGCCTCGTTCTGTGTTCGCTAGTGCGAACCACAGTTCCTCCAATACATAGCGACATTGGGGCAGCGATATGGTGATGTTGCGCCAAGCTGTGCGTGCTTGCGATGATCTCAAGAAGAAGCGCTCCAACGGAACCAGCCGCGGAGCCGCCAGTTGCAAAGTGTTTGTGCAAAAACCGTTGCGCGCGATAGGCGAACTGCGCCGAATTTCAAGCAGCGCTGGCGATATTCACTGGCGCTGCAAGACGATCGAGCAGTGCCTGCGCTGATTTCGTCCACGAATAAAATGCTACGCGGTCTTGCTGCCGCATGCGCTCCTGGTCCGAGATCGGGCCGATTGCCAGTCTTTCGAGCATGAGCTGCTTCAAAGCGTCGGCATCGCTGGCGCGAAAATACGCAGCCGCGTCGCCACAGGTCTCCACGACGGCGTCAGCTGTCGAGGCAATGACGGGACAGCCGAACAGCATGGCCTCCAGCGGCGGCACGCCGAATCCTTCGTAGAGCGAGGGAAACACGAATGCCGAGGCATGCGCGTACAATGCTGCGATCTCGCTGTCGGTCAGGCGGCCGGTAAGCACCAGGCCGGCAGATGCTTCGCCCGAATTGTCCTGAAACACCTTGCTGTTATCGCCTCCGACGATCACCAGTGGAACGTCGGGCCGGTCGAGCAGCTGGGTGGCGCGGATTGCGACGGACAGATTCTTGTTCTTGGTTCTGGAGCCAACGAACAGGAAAAACTTCCGCGGCCGAACGCCAAGCCGGGCAAGTATGCCGTGATCGGGTTTGGTGGCGGCAAAGTGTTCGGCGCTGTTGGGGAAGACCGCAATGCTCGATGCCGCCAGATTCAGCACTTCGGCAAGCTCGCTGCGGGAAAATGCCGATACCGTCGCGATGCTGGCGTGTCGGGCGAGCAGCCGTCCCATCGTGCGATGAACGGCCAGATAGCGCCAGTTGAAGAAATCGGGCCTGCGAAAGACTTGGGCGTCGTGAATGACGACGATGTGGTCGCGATGGAAGATCGGACCGGAGTTTGCCAGGCTGATCAAGCGGCCACCGGCAGCGGCGCGCGCGAGCTCGACCTGATCCCACGCGTGCCCATGCAACCGGCCGACCGCGCGAATCTTGATCCGATCGAGCTCGAGTCTCTCGCTTGCATCCGAGGGCGTCAGCAACTGCCAATCTGCATGGCGCAGCGAGGCCGGGGTCTGCTCCGAGGCCAGCAACACGTCGATCGCCTTGACCATTTCAGCGGCATAACGCTGAACGCCCGTGAGCTTTTGCGACAGAAAGCGGCCGTTGATGAAGATCTTCAATTCGCTACCACGATGGCTGTTGGGAGTCCCTGCCGGATTCGCGGGAGCTCGGTGTAGGAACGGCAAGTGAGCAATCGTAAGGTACGGAAATATGACGCAGCCCGGCATGGCTCCGTGGCGCCGCCTGCATGGCCCGCCTCGCCTTGCTGTGTGCGGGCCTGCGGTGTAGAGGTCGGCCATGACCGACGATACCCACGCTCTCCGCAGCGGCTCCCTCACGGCAACCGTCAAGGCGCACGGCGCCGAGCTGTGCTCGTTGAAGGACGGCGGCGTCGAATTCCTTTGGCAGGCGGGACCGCAATGGCCGCGACACGCACCGCTGCTGTTTCCGATCGTCGGTCGCCTTGCCAATGACGAATTGCGGCACCGGGGCAAGACCTATCGGATGACCCAGCACGGCTTTGCGCGCGACAGCCGCTTTGCGTGGGCAGAACGCGGCGAGAGCCGCTGCACCCTGGTGCTCGATGACAATGAGACGACACGCGAGCTCTATCCGTTCCCGTTTCGCCTCACGGCCGCCTATGCGCTCGACGAATCAGGTCTCGACCTGACGTTCACGATCGCCAACACCGGCAAGGAGACATTGCCGGCCTCGATCGGCGGCCATCCCGCCTTCATCTGGCCGCTGCAGCCGGGCGCGGCAAAGCAGGACTATGCGCTGACTTTCGAGCGCGCGGAGCCGTCTCCGGTCCGTCGTCTCGATGCCGGGCTGCTGCGGCCGGCGGCAGAACCGAGTCCGGTCGAAGGCGACGCGCTTGCCTTGACCGAATCCCTGTTCGTCGATGACGCCATCATCTTCGACCGCATCGACAGCCATTCGGTCCGATACGCCCGGGGGCAGGGCGCGTCGACCGGGCCGTGGCTGAAGATGTCATGGCGCGGCTTTCGCGAACTCGGCGTCTGGTCGAAACCGTCGGGCGCACCGTTCCTCTGCATCGAGCCCTGGCGCGGCCATGCCAGTCCCGCCGGCTTCCAGGGCGAGTTCACCGACAAGCCGGGCCTGATGCACATCGCTGCCGGCGCGGAAGAGCAATTGTCGTTCCGCATCGAGGTCGGTTCGTCCTGATTTCAGGCGGGCCAGTCCAAGACCTCGATGGGTGTGAGCCGGTGACGGGCGCCACCCGCGCAGAAGAAGCTTCCGAAGCTGGCTTCCGCTCGTCCGTCCGTCCGCGCATCCATAGCAAGCCAGGTCATCAGAACGACCAGACCTGTGAAAGGCCTTCAAGTCCGGAAGCCCCGATCCCCCGACCTTTGCATGATCCCAGGAACGCCTTCCCCCTCGCGCGTGTTGTGCCCTTGGCGGGGGCCGAGCCGATGCTATGGTGCTCTGCTATCTCTGTTGCGACAGAACGAGGATATTCCAGTGGCTGATGTTCATCCCGCGGCGGGCAAGCAGGCTGCGCCGGACGCGCTCACCAACATTCCGCGGCTGGTCACGGCCTATTTCGCCGGCAAGCCCGATGCATCGGATCCGGCGCAGCGCGTGGCCTTCGGCACGTCGGGCCATCGCGGCACCTCGTTCAAGAATACCTTCAACGAAGGCCACATCCTCGCAACCACGCAGGCGATCTGCGACTACAGACAGGAAAAGGGCCTGACCGGCCCGCTCTTCATCGGCATCGACACCCACGCCCTGGCCGAGCCGGCACTGGTCAGCGCCATCGAGGTGTTCGCCGCCAACGGTGTCGAGGTCATGATCGACAAGGACGGCGGCTACACGCCGACGCCCGTCATCTCCCACGCCATCCTCACCTACAACAAGGGCCGCACCTCTGGCCTCGCCGATGGCGTCGTCATCACGCCCTCGCACAATCCCCCCGAGGACGGCGGCTACAAATACAATCCGCCGCATGGCGGCCCGGCCGATACCGACGTCACCGGGATCGTCGAGAAGCGCGCCAATGCCTATCTCGCGGCTGGCCTCGAGGACGTGAAGCGGATCGACTATGCCAGGGCGCGCAAGGGCGCGAACGTGCACCCTTACGACTTCGTCACGCCGTACGTCGCCGACCTCGGCAACGTCGTCGATCTCGATCTCGTCAGATCCGCCGGCGTCAACATCGGCATCGATCCGCTTGGCGGCGCCGCCGTGCATTACTGGCATCCGATCATCGAGCGCTACGGCCTGAAGGCGACAGTGGTGAACGAGGCGATCGACCCCACATTCCGCTTCATGACGGTGGACTGGGACGGCAAGATCCGGATGGACTGCTCCTCGCCCTATGCCATGGCGAGCCTGATCGCGATGCGCGACCGTTTCGACGTCGCCTTTGCCAACGATACCGATGCCGATCGCCACGGCATCGTGACGCGCACCGGCGGCCTGATGAACCCGAACCATTATCTGGCGACCGCGATCTCCTATCTGTTCGCGCACCGCCCAAACTGGAACAAGGACGCCGCAATCGGCAAGACCGTGGTGTCGAGCTCGATCATCGACCGCGTCGCCAAAAAGCTCGGCCGCAAGCTGGTCGAGACGCCGGTCGGCTTCAAATGGTTCGTCGACGGGCTCCTCACCGGCGGCTTCGGCTTCGGCGGCGAGGAGAGTGCAGGGGCCTCGTTCCTGCGCCGCGACGGCACGGTGTGGACCACCGACAAGGACGGGATCATCCTCGGCCTGCTCGCGGCCGAGATCATGGCCAAGACCGGCCGCGATCCCAGCCAGCTCTTCGGCGAACTCACCGCCGAGTTCGGCATGCCCCATTACGCGCGCATCGACGTCGCCGCGACCGGGCCGCAGAAGAACATCCTGAAGTCGGTCACACCCGAGCAGCTCGGCCTCAAGGAGCTCGCCGGCGATCCGGTTCGCGCAACGCTGAGCAAGGCCCCCGGCAACGGCCAGCCCTTCGGCGGCATCAAGGTCGAGACCGATTTCGGCTGGTTCGCCGCAAGGCCGTCCGGCACCGAAGACGTCTACAAGATCTACGCCGAAAGCTTCCGCAGCCCCGAGCATCTGAAGAAGATTCAGGAAGAAGCGCAGGCGGGGCTGGCGAAGGTGTTCGCGGCCTAGCTGCAGGGCGCAAGCCTCTCCTGCCGTCCCCTGGATGTTAGCCCCATCCTCCGCTCGGGCCGCAGTCACCGCTGTCATTCCCCGCGAAGGCGGGGAATCCAGTACTCCGCGGCGATCATGCGTTCAGACAATTTCCGCTTCGGAGTACCGGATCGTCCGCCTTCGCGGGCGACAGAGGCGTCTTTTTGTATACATGAAGTCAGAATTAGGTATTATGTTACGCTAATTTTGCTCTTGAACGTTTCCATGCCTCAATTATTGTATACATAACGCATACATAAGCCGTGGGAGCGAGACCAATGACAAAGCCCTTCCCCATGAACGCCTGGTACGCCGCCGCGTGGGACGCGGACGTCAAGCCGGCGCTGCTGCCGCGGACGATCTGCGGCAAGCATGTCGTGATGTATCGCAAGGCGGACGGCACGGTGGCCGCGCTGGAGGATGCCTGCTGGCATCGCCTGGTGCCGCTGTCCAAGGGCCGGCTCGAAGGCGATACCGTCGTCTGCGGCTATCACGGCCTCAAGTACAATGCGCAGGGCCGCTGCACCTTCATGCCGTCGCAGGAGACCATCAACCCCTCGGCCTGCGTCCGCGCCTATCCCGTGGTCGAGCGTCACCGTTACGTCTGGCTCTGGATGGGCGATCCCGCGCTCGCCGATCCCGCGCTGGTGCCAGACCTGCACTGGAATCACGATCCGGCCTGGGCCGGTGACGGCAAGACCATCCACGTCAACTGCGACTACCGTCTCGTGCTCGACAATCTCATGGACCTCACGCACGAGACCTTCGTGCACGGCTCCTCCATCGGCAATGACGCCGTCGCGGAGGCGCCGTTCGACGTGACCCATGGCGAGAGGACGGTGACGGTGACGCGCTGGATGCGAGGCATCGAGCCGCCGCCGTTCTGGGCCAAGCAGCTCGGCAAGCCCGGCCTCGTCGATCGCTGGCAGATCATCCGTTTCGAGGCGCCGTGCACCATTGCCATCGACGTCGGCGTCGCTCCATCAGGCACCGGTGCGCCGGAAGGCGACCGCTCGCAAGGCGTCAACGGCTTCGTGCTCAATACCATCACGCCGGAGACCGAGAAGACCTGTCACTATTTCTGGGCCTTCGTCCGCAACTATCGGCTTGGCGAGCAGCGCCTCACCACCGAAATCCGCGAGGGCGTCTCCGGCATCTTCCGCGAGGACGAGCTGATCCTCGAAGCCCAGCAGCGCGCGATGGACGAGAACCCGGATCGTATCTTCTACAACCTCAACATCGACGCCGGCGCGATGTGGTCGCGCAAGCTGATCGACCGGATGGTGGCGAAGGAAAACGCGCCACAGCACCTTCAGGCTGCGGAGTAGACCATGGCCGACCGTGAGATCGACCGCTCCGTCTCGCAGACCGTGAAGGCGCAGCTCGCGCTGCGCGACCAGATCCTGTCGGGCGCCCTGCGTCCCGGCGAGCGCATCTCCGAGCTGCAGGCGGTGGAGACGACAGGCGCCTCGCGCACGCCGGTCCGCATGGCGCTGGTGCGGCTGGAGGAGGAGGGCCTGTTGGAGGCGATCCCCTCCGGCGGCTTCATGGTGAAGGCGTTTTCCGAGCGCGACATCTCCGATTCGATCGAGCTGCGCGGCACGCTGGAAGGCTTGGCGGCGCGCTTTGCCGCGGAGCGCGGCGTCTCCGCGCGCGAGCTCGAGCCGCTGAAGGAGTGCCTGGCCGCGATCGACGAGCTGCTGGCGCAGGTGCCGATCTCGGTCGATGCCTTCTCGTCCTATGTCGCGCTGAACGCGCGTTTCCACGCCCAGCTCACGGAACTGTCGCGCAGCCCGCCGCTGATTCGCCAGATCGACCGCGCCTCGGCGCTGCCGTTTGCATCCCCGAGCGGCTTCGTGATGGCGCAATCGGCATTGCCCGAGGCGCAGCAGATCCTGATCATCGCCCAGGAGCACCATCGCGTCGTGATCGACGCCATCGAGAACCGCGAAGGCGCGCGTGCAGAAGCCATCATGCGCGAGCATGCCCGGCTCGCGGTGCGAAACCTGCGGCTCGCGCTGCGCAACCGGACCCATCTCGACCTGTTGCCGGCGCTCGCGCTGATCAAGACCGCAACCGATTGAGGCAATCACCATGCGCTTCATCGAGACCTGGATTCCGTCGACCCTCGTGTCGATCCGCGACCTTGCGCCCGGCATCCGCGAATTCCTGATCAAGCCCGACCGGTTCGACGTCACGGGCTATCCGGTCGGCAGCCACATCAATGTCAGCGTCAACATCGGCGGCCAGCCGGAGACGCGCTCCTATTCGCTGGTCGGCGAAGCCTCGCCGGACGGCTTCAAGATCGCGGTGCGCCGCGCCGACGATTCCCGCGGCGGCTCGCGCTACATGTGGTCCTTGCAGCCGGGCGCGCGGCTCGACATCACCCAGCCCGCATCGCTGCTCGCCGTCGACTGGTCGCGCGAAAAATACTGCCTGATTGCCGGCGGCATCGGCATCACGCCGATCCTCGGCGCCGCGCAGGCGCTGGCGCGGCGCGGGGCGGACGTTGTCCTGCACTATGCGGTGCGTTCGCGCGGCGAGGCCGCCTATCTCGATGAGCTCGCCGCAACGCTCGGCGACCGCCTCGTCGTCCACGCGGGCGACGAGGGCAGGCGGCTCGATCTCGACGGCTTGTTCGCTTCACTGCCGCAGGGAACGCTGGCCCTGTTCTGCGGCCCCATGCGCATGCTCGACGCCGCGCGCCATGCCTGGATCGAGGCCGGCCATCCGCTCCCCGATCTCCGCTACGAGACCTTCGGCTCCAGCGGCACCTTGCCGACCGAGACTTTTCGCGTGCGATTGAGGGACTCCGATGTCGAACTCGAGATCCCCCGCGAGCGCTCGATGCTGGACGTGCTCAACGCCACCGGCCACGAAGTGTTGTTCGACTGCAAACGCGGCGAATGCGGCCTTTGTGCCATCGACGTGGTCGCGGTCGACGGCCAGATCGACCATCGCGACGTCTTCTTCAGCGACCACGAGAAGCAGAGCAACCACAAGATCTGCGCCTGCGTCTCCCGCGCGCGGGGCACGATCACGGTGGATACGCTGCTAAGGGCGGATGCGGTTTAGCCGAGTTCTGTGGCCTGTTAGGGAGCAACAGACCGCGCCGCGGACTCCACCTCTCCCGCTTGCGGGCGAAGTCGCGCCGAAGGCGCGGGTGAGGGTTCTCTCCTCTGGAGGAATCCCGCCGTGGAAACAACCTCTCCCGCAAGCGGGCGAGGGGGCCCACCGTCCTCGTGGCTGGCACCTAGGCTCCGTCTGAGTTCCTACGCCGCGTAAGTCGCGCGCGGCTTCCTCGTCTCCAGCAGCGCCATCACCGCATCCGCGGCCACCGGCCGGCTGATCAGATAGCCCTGCACCTCGTCACAACCGATCTGCCGCAGATATTCCAGCTGACCGGTGGTCTCGACACCCTCCGCGACCACGCCGATCCGCAGATCGCGTGCAAGCGAGACCACCGACTTCACGATCGCGGCGCAATCCGGCTGAGCCAACATGTCGCGGATGAAGGACTGGTCGATCTTGATGCGGCTGAACGGCAGCTTGCGCAGGTAGGTCAGCGACGAGAACCCCGTGCCGAAATCGTCGAGTGCCACGGTAACGCCGAGCTGCAGCAACGCTTTCAGGATCGAGGCGGCCGAACCGTACTTCGACAGCAGCATCGATTCGGTGATCTCGATCTCGAACCGGCTCGGAGACACCTTGGCATCGGCGAGCGCCTGCACGATGGTCTGGAGAATGCCCGCGTTGTGAAATTGCGCTGCCGAGAAGTTCACGGCGACCCTGACCTCTTCCGGCCACTCGGCAAGCGTGGCGCAGGCGCGGCGGATCACCCATTCGCCGATCTCCTGGATCAGCCCGGTCTCTTCCGCGATCGGGATGAACTCGCTCGGCGGCACCAGTCCGCGCGTCGGATGCTGCCAGCGCAGCAGTGCCTCCAGGCCCGTGACCTCGTTGGTGCCGAGATCGAGGAACGGCTGGAACACCAGGAACAGCTCGTTTCGCGCGATCGCACCAGCGAGGTCCGCTTGCAGCGCCTTGCGGTCGCGTGACACCCTGTCGTCGGCTTCCTCGAAGAAGCGGATCGTGCCGGTTCCCGCCTTCTTGGCGCGGTAGAGCGCGGCATCGGCATTCTTCATGAGGTCGAGCGGCGTGTTGCCGTCGCGCGGCGCCAGCACGATGCCGACGCTGGTCGCGCCCACGACCCGGCGGCCTTCGATGGGGAATGGCTCGGCGAACGCCGCGACGAAGCGCTCGGCGATATCGAGCGCATCCTCCGGCCGCGCCAGATTCGCCATCACCAGCGCGAACTCGTCGCCGCCGATGCGGGCGACGTGCTCGCCGGCGCGCGTGCAGCGTTGCAGCCGGCTTGCAACCTGGATCAGGAATTCGTCGCCGGCGGGATGGCCGAACTGGTCGTTGACATCCTTGAAGCGGTCGAGATCGAGCAGCAGCACCGCGAACTCCTCGCCGGAGAGCAACTGTCGTTTCAAGGCTGCATCGAGCGTCTCGTTGAAGGCGACGCGGTTGGGCAAATGGGTGAGGGGATCGAGCCGCACCGTGCGCTCGGCCTCGATCTGCCGCATCACGCGCCGCGCGAAGGCGAACGAGTTGACGAAGACGCCGCGCAGCAGCACGCTGCCATACACTACGACGAGAAAGGCGATCAGCACGAAGGCCATGTCGCCGTTCCTGCCGAGGCAGATCGCAATGCCGACGAAGATCGGCGCCGTGAAGGCGATGGCCGCGATCGGGATGGTGGCGAAGGCCAGTGCGCCGCCGGCCAGCATGCCCGAGCACAGGCAGGTGATGACGAGCTGCCCGCCGGTCGAAGCATCGGCGAAGAAAGCGACCGGGACGATGCCCCAGGCCACGCCGAGGATGAAGGCGTTCCGCACCAGGCGGTGCATGGTACGACGCGAGACGAATTGCGGCTTGATGATGCGGCGCGAAGAGCGCGATTGCAGGCCGAATCCGATCGCGGCGGCGGCGACGGTAACGGCCCAGATCAGCGCTAGGGTTCTGTCCGGCGACTGCCACAGCGCGATCGCGAGCACGATGGCGTTGCAGGCGTTGCCGAGCATGATGCCGACCGAATAGCCCAGCACCAGCGACATCTGCTCGGCGCGGATATGGCCCGCCATGGCTTCGTCGGTTGCTGGACCGCCAAAGGTAGACAGATCGCCGGCGAACAGCCGGGCGACGTAATTGGTCGTTCTAGTCCGCATTCGATAGCCTAGCAGCATCGGCCGTTGTCCGGCTCGATCGGGAGAATTCGTTGCAAACCTTTGACGAACTATGAATTATCCCCGATCGCCACGCCGGCCGCGACCACTTCTGCGTGTTCGTCACGCAGTATCGATAACAAATCGATACAAATCCCCGGCAGGCCGGACATCAAGCGGGGCGAGGGCGCGGCCCCAGCTGGGTGATGGCGACCCCCGACATCGCGAGCAGCCCGCCGACGATCAGCTTCGGCGTCAGTCGGTCGCCGAGAAACAGTACGCTCGAGAGCAGGGCGAAAACCGGAAGCAGCAGACCGAAGGGCGCGACGCGCACCATCGAGCAACGGGCGATCAGCCAGAACCAGAGACCAAAACCGATTATTCCCCCCACGAAGATCGTGTAGGCGAGCGCCAGCCAGCCCCGTTCGCCCGCCGCCGCAAGGCTCGCCGCTTGTCCATATTCCAGCAGCAGCGACATCAGCATGACCTGCGGCACCGTGAGCAGCGACGACCATCCCATCAGCATCAAAGGGTCAAAGGGGCCGTAGCGTTTCGTCAGCACGTTGGATACCGCGAAGGCGAAAGCCGCTCCGACCACGAGCAGCAGTGGAAGCGGGTTGGTGGACTGGCCCGGCTCCGCCGCCAGCACGGCCACGCCGACGAATGCAAGCATCACTCCGGCGCAGGTGGCAAGTGACGGTCTCTCCGCCAGCAGCGGCCAGGCCAACAGGACCGTGAAGGGCGTGGCGAGTTGGTATGCGACGGCCGACATGCTTCCCGAGCCGAGCCCGAGGCCAACGTAGAAGAGCCCGAAATTCAGTCCGCCCAGGAAAAGCGAAATGGCTGCGACCGGGCCGAGCTGTCGACGCGTGGGCCTGGCGACGAACGGCACAAGCAGCAGTGCTATGGCCAGAAAGCGCAGTGCGAGGAAGAAGAGCGGCGGAAACTCCGCAACGCCTACCTTGATGGCCACGAACTGATAGCCCCAGATCAGGGGAACGGCGATCGCGCAGACGATCTGGATGGCAGACATGGCGCACGTCCTTTTAAAGACTGATCAGTCCAAATATATGCGTAACCATCAGCGGGAGCGTCACGGCGTGATTACCTGACGAAACGGCCGATGAGAGCGTCGACGGCCGCCTGCGATGTGGTCCGTGGCGGTGCCGTTTTGCCGACCACACGCAGCCCTTCGACGAAACAGACGAGAATTCGCGCGGCCGTTGCGGGCTCGACGCCATCGGCCAACCTGCCCGCCGCTTTCGCGCGGGACAAGGTCTCCGTCACCTTGGTTTCCATCGCCTTGAAGAATCTTGCAACGCGCCGACCGACGTCGGCATCTCCGCCAGCCAATTCCATGGCCGTCGCCACCAGGAGGCATCCGCGCCGGCCGTTGCTTCCGCTGGTGCGCTCGACGTAGCCGACCAGGTAGGCCCGCAGGCCGTCGACCGGATCGTTCCGGGGATCGAATTCGACATCCATCCGCGCCAAGGCATCCGCGATGTAGCGATCGAGCGCGCGCAAGAAGAGCGAATGCTTGTCGCCGAAAGCGGCGTAGAGACTGCCCCGCGACAGCTTGGTCGCGCGAAGGAGATCTGGCAGCGCCGTGGCGTGATAGCCGCGCGACCAGAACACGTCCATCGCGCGTTCGACGGCAGCGTCCACGTCGAAACTTCGCGGCCGGCCACGGGGCATCGGCGCTGGCGTGTTTTGCCTCATGCAGATATATAGACCGATCAGTCGTTAAATGACAAGTCCCCTCGCAATCGCCGCGCCCCGCCGCTGCGTTGCTGTGTGTGCTCGTCAGCGGATCGGGACGTCCCCCTGATTGCGTGATACGTTTCCCGGACCGATCAGGCGACCGTGCGCCGCGTCGGAAGGGATGCGTTCGAATTTCCGAGGGCCTGTGCATGAGCGAGCCTTCAGCCGACGTGTCGGCAACGGTCGAATACACGATGGACAAATGGCGGATGGACCGCCTTCCCTGGGCCATGTGGGCTTGCGTCGCCGGCCTCGCGGTCGCGCTTCATGCCGAGAGCCGCGGCCAGCATGGCGCGGTTTTGGCCGTCGTCTATGTGGCTCTGCTGGGGCTGGCGTTCGCAGGTTATGCACTCACGACCCTGATCGGACGGTCCGGCCTGCCGTTGCTTCTCGAATTGTTGATCGGCCTCCTGGTCCTGATCATCGTCTCCGGCGTCATCGGTGTGATCAGCGTGCTGGTCGGCGGGACAAGCGGCCGCTCCAGCTACGTCGGCGCCATGCGCAGCCTCTATTGGAGCCATCTCGTGAATCCATCGCTGAACGTTTTCGGCTGGATGCTGCTGTATCTGGGGTTCGGATGGATCGCGTTTTCAGCCTACCGCCACTTCTACGCGGATCGGGCGGTCATCTCCATGTCTTCCGCGGGCATCCGGTTTCACAGGCCGTGGCTCAAGGGTCTCTTCATTCCCTGGCAGGAGGTGCACGGAGTGGGCCATCTCGTCGTTCCCGGCATCTCGGGTGTGCCGTACGTCAGTTCACATGCTGCGGCCGTTACGGTCGATCGGGACTTCTATGAGCAGCACATCGCCTCTAAGCGCAGCTTCTTCGCGCCACCCGGGACTGAAGCCATGTTTCAGCCGAAAGGCGAGATGATGCAGGTGGTGCTGAGCAGTGCCGACATGACCGTCAAGCCGGAAGATTTTCTCGGGCCCGCCGAGGCGCGATGGAAGGCATTTCGGGATCAACCGGCGCCGCCATCCCAACGCGGCGGCACCGTCTTCTACGGACGCTGGTCGATCGACGGCTCTCGGTGGCAGGCCGTCCGGTTTCTTGCACCTCTGATCGGCCTGGCCGCGGTCATGCTGTATCGATAGGCGCGATCCTGCTCACCGTCCGAGTTGCTTCGGGTCGTAGAAGAACCGCTCCTCGATGATCTCGTTGCCTCGCCAGGTCTGCCAGGCGATCTCCTCCAGCGTCCGCGTGACGCCTTCGGCGCTGGTGAAGGAGAATTTCCAGCGGCTGGCGACGATGTCGCCATCGATCAGGCTTGGGCCGATGCGCACGGCAGTAACCTGCTTGAACGCCGCCAGTACGCCACGTTCCTTGTCCGCGAGCTTGTCGCGCCCGATCACCGGTGCGGCGAGATTCTCGTAGGTCGCGGCATCAGGCGTGTAATAGTCGAGGATCGCTCCGACAAAGTCGCCATCCTCCAGCCGCTTCGCAAAGGCTTCGACGATCTCACGGCTCGGCATGACGCACCTCAAGAAATAACCGACTGGTGGTCGGTAAATACCGACCGACGGTCTAAAAGTCAACTGGTGGCCCGAGCCCAATTCGACTAGACGAGACCCATGGCCAAGCAAGCGGAGCGGCGGGCGGCGACATCGGAGGCGATCCTGACGGCGGCGCGGCGCCTGTTCGGGACGCAGGGCTTTGCCGCGACCACCATGGACGAGATCGCGGAAGGAGCCGGCGTCGCCAAGGGCGCGGTCTATCATCACTTCAAGACCAAGGAAGCCGTGTTCGAAGCCGTGTTCGACCAGGTCTCGCGCGATCTCGTGGTCGAGATCGACCGCACGGCACGCGCCGAGAAGGACGTGCTCGCCGCCATGGTTGCCGGCACGCAGCACTACTTCGCCGCGACCGCGAAGGGGGCGACCGGACAGATCATCCTGCGCGACGGGCCGGCCGTGCTCGGCTGGGAGCGCTGGCGCGAGATCGACGCGCAGCATTTTGGCGGCAAGCTGCCGCGCGCTCTCTCGACTGCAATGGAGCAGGGCCTGATCGCGCGCCAGCCGGTCGAGCCGCTGGCGCGGCTGCTGCTCGGCGCGGTGACGGAGGCTGCGGTCGCCTGCGCCGGCCGCACAGATATCGCAAGGGCAGGCGCGGAATACGCCCGTGCGTTCAAGTCGCTGGTCGAGGCGCTGCGCGTCAAGCCATGATCGTGCTACTCAGAACTCGAAACGCCCTCGTCAACAAGAAGAACAGTCGCGCATGACCGCAAATTCCGCCCTTGCACCGTCAGATCCCGAGTTCGACTACATCATCGTTGGTGCCGGCTCCGCCGGCTGCGTGCTCGCCAACAGGCTCTCCGCGAACGGCAAGCACAGCGTGCTGCTGCTCGAAGCCGGCCCGAAGGATTCCAACATCTGGATCCACGTGCCGCTCGGCTACGGCAAGCTGTTCAAGGAGAAGACCGTCAACTGGATGTACCAGACCGAGCCGGAGCCCGAGCTGAAGGGCCGTCAGGTGTTCCAGCCGCGCGGCAAGACGCTGGGCGGGTCGAGCTCGATCAACGGGCTGCTCTATGTCCGCGGCCAGCACGAGGACTATGACCGCTGGCGCCAGCTCGGCAATACCGGCTGGGGCTATGACGACGTGCTGCCCTATTTCAAGAAGGCCGAGAACCAGTCGCGCGGCGCCGACCAGTATCACGGCACGGGCGGACCTCTGCCGGTGTCCAACATGATCGTGACCGATCCGCTGTCGAAGGCCTTCATCGACGCCGCGGTCGAGACCGGCCTGCCCTACAATCCCGACTTCAACGGCGCGACGCAGGAAGGCGTCGGCCTGTTCCAGACCACGACGCGCAACGGCCGCCGCGCCTCGACGTCGGTGGCCTATCTCGGTCCCGCGAAGGCGCGCAGCAATCTCAAGATCGAAACTTCCGCACACGCCCAGCGTCTGTTTTTCGAAGGACGCCGCGCCGTCGGCGTCGAATACCGGCAAGGCGCCGCCTTGCGCCGCGCCCGTGCGCGCAAGGAGGTCGTGCTGTCGAGCGGCGCCTACAACTCGCCGCAGCTGCTCCAGCTCTCCGGCGTCGGCCCCGGCGATCTGCTGCGCCAGCACGGCATCGACGTGGTGCTGGACGCCCCGGGCGTCGGCCGCGATCTCCAGGACCACATGCAGGTCCGCATCGTGATGCGCTGCTCACAGAAGATCACGCTCAACGACACGGTCAATCATCCGTTTCGCCGCACCATGGCCGGCGCGCGCTATGCCCTGTTCCGCAAGGGCTGGCTGACGATCGCAGCCGGGACGGCAGGCGCGTTCTTCAAGACCAGCCCGCGCCTGGCTTCGCCCGATATCCAGGTGCACTTCCTGCCGTTCTCGACCGACAAGATGGGCGAGAAGCTGCACGCCTTCTCCGGATTCACCGCCTCGGTGTGCCAGCTCCGGCCCGAGAGCCGAGGCACCTTGCGCATCAGGAGCGCCGACCCGAGCGTGCCGCCGGAGATCCGCATCAACTACATGTCGACCGAGACCGACCGCACCACCAACGTCGAGGGCTTGAAGATCCTGCGCAAGATCCTGAACGCGCCGGCGCTGAAGCCGTTCGTGGTCAGCGAATACGATCCCGGTGAGAAGGTATCGACGGACGCCGAGCTCCTGGATTATTGCCGCGAGCGCGGCAGCACCATCTATCATCCGACCTCGACTTGTCGTATGGGCAACGACGCGCTCGCGGTGGTCGATCAGCGGCTGAAGGTGAGGGGGCTCGACGGCCTTCGCGTCGTCGATGGCTCGGTCATGCCGGACCTCGTCTCCGGGAACACCAACGCGCCGATCATCATGATCGCCGAAAAGGCCTCCGACATGATATTGGAGGATGCGCGCTGACCCGCGATCATTGAGAGGACCACGACTTGGCTACGCGACTGAAGATCGGCACACGCAAGAGCGCCATGGCGCTGGCGCAGACGGAAGAGATCGCGCGCCGCCTCGTCGCCGCCGTGCCCGGTCTCGACGTCGAGATCGTCAAGTTCGACACCACGGGCGATCTCGACCAGACCAGCAAGCTGCTGCCCCACGGCGGCAAGGGCGGCGCCTTCGTGGCGCAGATCCGCGCCGCCGTGCTGTCGGGCGAGCTCCAGGCGGCTATGCATTCGCTGAAGGACATGCCGGGCAACGAGGATACGCCGGGTCTCGTCATCGGTGCCACGCTGTCGCGCGATCCGCCCGGTGATGCGCTGGTGCTGCGCGACGGCGTGACCCTTGAGGCGCTGCGCCAGTCCCGTGGCAAGGGCTTCAAGATCGGCACAAACGCCGTGCGTCGGGCAGCCTATGTGCGGCGCCTGTTTCCGGAGGTGGAGGTGATCCACTTCCGCGGGGCAGCCGACACGCGCGTGCGAAAGCTCGACAACGGCGAGAAACAACGGCTACCCGACGGCGGCACGGTCGGACCGGCCGATGCACTGATCATGGCTCGCTCGGGCCTCAATCGTGTCGGCTTGTCCGGCCGCATTGGCTATGAATTCACGGCAGCGGAGATGTTGCCCGCGGCAGGGCAGGGCATCGTCGCCGTCGAATGCGCCGTGCAGGACTGGCAGACGCGACAAATCCTTTCGTCGATCGACGATCCGGCCGCACGTGCCTGTGCCGACGCCGAGCGCGAGGTGCTGTGGGTGCTCAACGGCCATTGCAATTCGCCTGTGGCGGCATTTTCGACCGTCATTGTCGATCGGATGGCGCTGACGGCGTCCGTGCTCGACCTCTCCGGCAACACCATCATTGAGGCCGGGCGCGATGGCTTCGCCAATCGTCCGCGCGAGCTCGGCCGTGCGGTGGGATTGGACCTGCTGGCGAAGGGTGCGGCGGAGATCATCGAGCGCAGCCGGCCGCGCTGAAAGCGTTAATTCCGGCCTAATCTGCTGCAATTTTACGCGAACTTGTCGTTATTTGGTCGCGAACCGTCTTGGTGACTTTCGCTTTTCCTGCCGCGGCACTCAGCGCATAGCAGTTGCGGTTTGAACGGAAAGGCGACGACGATGACGGAGAACGAGGTATTCATTCTCGAAGACGATCTGACGACGCGCGCGATGTTGAGGGTCGTCCTCGAAAGAGCAGGCTATCGGCCGGTTTTCTTCGCCGATGGCGAAGCACTGATCGCGAAGGCGCGAAATGCCTCGCCGGCATGCATTCTTCTCGATCTGTGTCTGCCGGGAATTTCGGGGCTGGATGTCCTTGGACAACTGACCGATCGAACCTGTCCGGCCCCGATCCTCATGGTGTCGGGTCAGGGCGATATTCCGACCGCCGTGCATGCACTTCACATCGGAGCGGCTGATTTCGTCGAGAAGCCATTCAGTCCGGCAGACCTGGTTGCGCGAATCGCGTCGGCCGGCGGCGGCCAGCCGGCGCATTCAGCAAACCCGGTCGAGCATTTCAAGCAATCGCGAGGACTGACCAAGCGCGAGTGCCAGGTGCTGGATCATCTGATCGCGGGGGCATCGAGCAAGGCGATCGCGCGGAAGCTTGGCATCAGTCCGCGGACGATCGAGGATCACCGCGCCCGGATCATGCAGAAGGCCGGCGTCAAGACGACCGCGCAGCTTTCGATCATGGCCTTCAAGGGGGCGCAGGCCTCGAAGGAGCGCTTCACCGCCTCGGGGCGCCGCACCGTTCACTGATGGCGCGGGTGGTGATGCCCGCGCGCTCCTGTTTTGCCCGACGTGTCAAGGCGCGCCTGAGCCGGTCATGCAGGTCGAGCGTTTTCAACGGCTTGCCTACTGTGCATGGGGTTGTTTTCGTGTTTTTGCGTCCGCCCCATCGGGGGCGGACGGATTACCCCCGCACGCGCTTGATCATCTGCTCGACATGGGCGATCGGCGTTTCCGGCTGGATGCCGTGGCCGAGGTTGAAGATGAACCGTCCTTGCGCGAAGTTCGCCAGCACGTCGTCGACCGCGCGGTCGAGCGCGGCGCCGCCCGTGATCAGCACGAGCGGATCGAGATTGCCCTGCACGGCGACCTTGCTCTGCACGCGTTCGCGGATGAAGGCCGGCTCCGCGGTCCAGTCGATGCTGACCGCGTCGACGCCGGTCGCCTCGACATAGCCGGGCAGCAGCGCGCCCGCGCTGCGCGGAAAGCCGATGATCTTCGCATCCGGCACCTTGGCCCGCACGCCCTCGACGATGCGCCGCGTCGGCTCGGTCGACCAGCGCGCGAACTCGGCCGGCGGCAACACGCCGGCCCAGGTGTCGAAGATCTGCAGAGCGTCGGCGCCGGCGGCGAGCTGCGCCAGCAGGTACTCGATCGAGCTGTCGACCACCGCGTCGATGATTCTCGAGAACGCTTCGGGATGGCGGTAGGCCATCATCCGGGCCGGCGCCTGGTCGGGTGTGCCGTGGCCGGCGACCATGTAGGTCGCAACCGTCCACGGCGCGCCGCAGAAGCCGATCAGTGCGACCTTGGGATCGAGCGCGCCGCGCACCAGCTTCAGCGCATCGAATACCGGCTGAAGCTTGCCGAGATCCGCGCGCGGCGCCAGCGTCGCGACCTTGGCGGGATCGTCCAGCGGCTCGAGCCGCGGGCCCTCGCCGGCCTCGAACCGCACCTCACGTCCGAGCGCATAAGGGATCACCAGAATGTCGGAGAAGATGATCGCCGCATCGAAGCCGAACCGGCGGATCGGCTGCAGCGTCACCTCGGCGGCAAGCTCTGGGTTGAAGCAGAGATCGAGGAAGCCGCCCGCCTTGGCGCGCACCTCGCGATATTCCGGCAGGTAGCGCCCGGCCTGGCGCATCATCCACATGGGCGGGATGGCTTGGCGCCGGCCGGAGAGCACGTCGATGAAGGGTTTCGTCGGAGACTGGGGCACCAAGGATCCTGCAGAAGGTGAGGGCCCTTGATACACCGCCGCGGTCCTCAGCGGAACAGGGGAACCAGGACAATCGAGCCGCGTTGACCCGCCGATGGAGGAGATCATGGCTGAGACATTCAATCCCGCCCCGCACGACAAGCATGCCGACGATCTACACGAGGCCCTCGCCGCCGATCGGCAGTCCAAGCTCGACTCCGGGCTGAAGGATACGTTCCCGGCCTCCGATCCTGTGAGCGCCGCGCAGCCGACCCCCTCGAAAGCCGATGCTGATGCCGACAGTCCCTCGCTCTGGGGCAAGGTCAAGCGGATCTTCAGCTAGAAGGCGGGAGGCCGGATTCCGACGGGTTCGCTAACGCCCTGTTAGCGATGGGCTGATTGCGGTGTCCGTAGGACTACTGGAACCGGGGCGGATCTCGCCCGGCTTCAGGAGTGATTTCAGAGTTCACCGATAGAAGCGGCAGAGTTTCCGAACGATCGGAGAAACTCTGCCGCATGAATGCTGCGACCCAAAAAGCCGGACTGAGTCTGCCGTTACGGGCGGCGGCGTTCGTCGCGCTGACCTGCATAGCCATCCTTGGCGTCAGCGGCTGGCGCGAATGGGCAGCTCGTGATGCGGTGCTCAAGGCCGCCGAAACCGAACTGGCGAATGTCGCGCGCTCGCTGAGGCAGCATGCCGAGGACAGTCTCGACCTGCTGGATACCGCCGTCGTCGGCGTTGTCAGCCGGCTGGAGATGGACGGCGCCGGGCCGGCCACGATCGGCAAGCTCGGGATCATCCTGGACGCGCGCAAGAAGGCGATCGATCGAATTCACAGCCTCGCTATCATGGACGATCAGGGCAATTGGCTGACCTCGCCCGGCACGATCGGATCGACCTTGAGCGATGATGGTTTCTTCCGCTATCACCAGCTGTCGCGCAAGCGAGAGCCTCATATCGGCCATCCGGTGAAGAGCCTGCTCGACGGCGAATGGGTCGTCACCCTTTCGCGCCGCTTCAACAAGCCGGATGGCAGCTTCGGCGGCGTCGCGCTTGCGACCATCAGCGCCAACTATCTTTCGCGTTTCTACGAGCAGTTCGAGATCGGCCGCAACAGTTCCGTCGCACTGACTCATGCCGACGGCATCATCGTCGCGCGCAATCCCGGCAACGACAAATTCGTTGGACGCAGCGTTGCCGACACCGCGCTCTTCCGCGACCCCAGCCTGCAGCGGCCGAGCGGGGCCTATCATTTTCAATCGCCGCTTGATGGCGCCGAGCGCGTCAGCTTCTTCTGGCGCAGCAGCCGTTATCCGCTCGTTCTGGTAGCCACGCTGGACAAGGAGGAACTGCTCGCGCCCTGGCGAACCGCGGCGATCTCGCGCATGCTCCATGTGCTCGCGCTGGTGATGCTGATTGCAGTGATCGGCGGCGTGCTGGTGCGGCAATTGTTTCGGGGCAAGCGCATGGCCGTCGCGCTGGCCGAGAAGGAGGCGCATTTCCGCTTGCTCGCCGAAGGCTCCAGCGACATGGTGACGCGCATCGGCCTCGACGAGCGGCTGCGCTATGTCTCGCCCTCGTCGGTGCGCGTCGTCGGTTGGCGCCCCGATCAGTTGATCGGCACGCCGGCTCTTGGGGGCGTCAACCCGGACGATCTGCCGGAGGTCAAGGCCATCGTCGGCGCCTTGCAGCGTGGCGAGAGGGAAGAGGCGCGGCTTACCTACCGCAACGCGCACCGGCAGCACGGCGACGTCTGGCTCGAATCGACCATGCGGGTGACACGCAAGGGCAACGGCAGTGTCGATGGCATGGTCGCGATCACGCGTGACATTACCGAGCAGAAGAGGCTGGAAATCAGGCTGGAGACGCTTGCGATCGAGGACGGCCTCACCGGCCTCGCCAATCGCCGCCGCTTCGACGAGCGTCTGAAAGAGGAATGGGCGCGCGCCTATCGCGATCGCTCCAGCCTCGCCTTGCTGATGATCGACGTCGACCGTTTCAAGGCCTACAACGACGAGTACGGCCATCCCGCCGGCGATGCCTGCCTGCGTCTGGTCGCAAAGATCATCGCGGCCGAGACGAAGCGCGCCGGCGATCTGGCCGCGCGCTATGGCGGTGAGGAATTCGCGATGCTGCTACCGAACACCGACGCTGCCGGCTGCGCCCGGATCGGCGAGCGGATCCGCAGCGCCATCCACGAGGCCGGCCTCGCGCACAGCACAAATCTGCCGGCCGGATGCGTCACCGCCTCGATCGGCGGCGCAGCCTGCCGGCCGGCGCTGGAGCGCACCGCGGGCGTGGCCACGCTGGTCGAAGCTGCCGACGAGGCGCTCTACGCCGCCAAGGAGGCCGGGCGCAACCGGTTGATGATGTCGGGCGAGGTCGCTGACCTGATGCTCGAGGCGTCCGGTCAGTAACACCTTTCAATAATGCGGCGGAGCCTCGTTGGTAGGCCCCGGCGCATTTGCCTCGGCGTCCTGCAGCCGCTCGCTGAGCTGTGCGATCTGCCGCGTCAGCGTGTCGATCTGCTTCCACTGCGCGGTGATGGTCTGGTTCAACGTCTCGATTGTGTCGTCCTGGTAGGCAAGGCGCGTCTCCAGCGTGTCGATGCGCTCGCTCAGCGCCTTGATCTCATTCGTCACGGGCGTTCCCCAATTCCTGTTCGCGCCGGCCCTGGTCTCGCAAACCAAGTTCTCGTAAACCATGGCCGAGCGCCACGCGCTCGTCGAATACGAAGCATTCGCCGCGCCAACGGCTCTCCGCCTCCGGCACCTCCTCTAGATATTTGAGAATGCCGCCCTTGAGGTGATAGACCTCGGCGAAGCCGCGGGCGAGCAGATGCGCGCTCGCCTTCTCGCAGCGAATGCCGCCGGTGCAGAACATCGCGATCCTTCTGTGCTTGGCGGGATCGAGGCTGGCAGCGGCAAAGTTCTTGAACTGGCCAAAGCTCTTAATGCCGGGGTCGACCGCGCCCTCGAACGTCCCCATCGCCACCTCGAAGGCGTTGCGGGTGTCGAGCAGCAGCGTGCCGGGCGCAGAGATCAACGCGTTCCATTCGCCCGCATCGACGTAGGTGCCGACCCGGCTGGTCGGATCGGCCGCCGCATCGCCGAGCGTGACGATCTCCTTCTTCAGCCGCACCTTGAGCCGCCCGAACGGCATCGCTTCGGCGGTCGAGAATTTCAGTTCGAGATTGTCGAGCCTGCCGCCGAACAGGTCGCCGTGTGCGAGCTCGCGGGGGAGGGCATCGATCGCCTCCGGGGCCCCGGCGACCGTGCCGTTGATGCCCTCCTGCGCCAGCAGCACGCTGCCCTTCAACGCGAGGCCGGCGCAGAACGCGCGCAGCGGCTCGCGCAGCTCGCGGTAATCCGGGAGGGTGACGAATTGATAGAAGGCAACGACCTTGGTGGCCGAATTCGGATCAGGCATGGCGGCCCATTTAGCAGGCCGCGCCCCTCCGGAAAACCCGCATGGCTAGCCGCGTCGAACGTCCATTCGGCCAGCGGATGGCAGCCATTTACCTGGTATGCCAGCATTGCCCCGGCGGGCGGGAATGTGTCATGTAGACCCGGTTTTTTCCGAGATGGCGCGCCCCCTGCGCCGATGCCCAAGAGAGCAAGACATTCGATGAGAAGCTTCCATTTCCCCGGCAGGTCCACGGTCCACGCCACCAACGCGATGGTGGCGACCTCGCATCCGCAGGCCTCGCTCGCCGCGATCGAGGTGCTCCGCGAAGGCGGCACCGCGGTGGACGCCGCGGTCGCCGGCTCCGCGCTGCTCGGGGTGATCGAGCCGCAATCGACCGGCATCGGCGGCGATTGCTTTGCGCTGATCCAGCCGCGCGGCGAGGGCAAGATCATCGCCTATAACGGCTCCGGCCGGGCTCCCAACGCGGCCAATGTCGACTGGTATCTCGAGCGCAAGATCAACTCCGTGCCGCTCACCTCGGCGCACGCGGTCTCGATCCCCGGCGTGATCGACGCCTTCGCCACTGTCCTGCGTGATCACGGCAAGTTCGGCTTCGACCGTCTGCTCCAGCCCGCGATCAAGGCGGCCGAGGAGGGCTATGTCGTCGCCCCGCGCATCGCCTTCGACTGGAAGAACCAGTTCGAGAAGCTGAAGGCCGGCACCAACACGGCGCGCTACCTGCTGCCGGGCGGCAAGCCGCCGGTGGCCGGCGACGTCATCCGTCAGGCCGAGCTCGGCAAGACGCTGCGGGCGATTGCCAAGGACGGCCGCGACGCATTCTACAAGGGCGAGATCGCAGAGGACATGGTCGAGACGTTGCGCGGCATCGGCGGTCTGCACACGCTCGACGATTTCGCCGCGCATACCACTGAGGTGACGACGCCGATCGGCACCATGTACAAGGGCTATGACTTCTGGCAGTGCCCACCGAACGGCCCGGGCGTCACCGCGCTCCTGATGCTCAACATCCTGTCGCGTTTCGATCTGACCAAATATGCGCCCGTCAGCGTCGAGCGCTTCCATCTTGAGGCGGAAGCGGCACGCATCGCCTACATGAACCGCGAGATGCATGTCGCCTCTCCCGAGCACATGAAAATCAACGTCGCCGAGATGCTGGAGAAGGGTTTTGCCGACGAGTATATCGGCAAGATCAGCATGGACGGCATGCTCGACCTGCCGAACGTCGCGCCGCCGATGAACCCCTCGACCATCTACATCACCGTCGTGGACAAGGACCGCAACGTCTGTTCGTTCATCAATTCGGTCGCGCATTCCTTCGGCTCGGCCATCGTCTCCAACAAGACCGGCGTGCTGCTTCAGAACCGCGCCGGCGGCTTCCGCATCCAGCCCGGCCACCCGAACTGCATCGAAGGCGGCAAGCGCCCGCTGCATACGATCATGCCGGGCCTGCTGACCAAGGGCGGCCGGTCGACGATGTCGTTCGCCGTGATGGGCGGACAGTATCAGCCGACGGGACAGACGCACGTGCTGACCAACATCCTCGACTACGGTTGTGACGTGCAGGAGGCGATCGACATGCCGCGCGGTCTGCACTACGAGGGCCAGTATCAACTCGAGGACGGCGTGCCGGCCGACATCGTCGAAGGCCTGAAGAAGCTGGGCCACAAGACCACAAGTGTGGTTGGTCCGCTCGGCGGCGCCCAGGCGATCTGGATCGATTGGGACAAGGGCACGCTGACCGGCGGCTCCGATCCCCGCAAGGACGGCTGCGCGCTCGGCTATTGATCGCCGGGGGCGTTCCCGCGAGATCAGGACAAGTGGACGAGGGCGGCGCGGCATTGCTGCGCCGCCCTTATCTCATCGGAAGGGGTGGAAACGGCGGCGGCGTTGGGCTAGACACCTCCCGCCTCGAACGGAAGGTTTCTCATGCAGCGTTTCCAACGCATGCTCCCCGCTCTCATGTCGGCCCTCGCGATCACCGTGACCGCCGGCGTGTTCGATCTCGTTTCCACTCCGGCCTCGGCCCAGACCGCAGGAAAGACCATGACCACAGCTTCTGGCTTGCAGATCATCGACTCCACCGTCGGCACCGGTGCTTCGCCGCAGCCCGGTCAGATCTGCGTGATGCACTATACCGGCTGGCTCTATGAGAACGGTCAGAAGGGCAAGAAATTCGATAGTTCCGTTGATCGCAAGGAGCCGTTTGAATTCCCGATCGGCAAGGGCCGCGTGATCGCCGGCTGGGACGAGGGCGTCGCCTCGATGAAGGTCGGCGGTAAGCGCACGCTGATCATCCCGTCGCAACTCGGCTATGGCGCCCGCGGCGCCGGTGGCGTGATCCCGCCGAACGCCACGCTGATGTTCGACGTGGAACTGCTCGCGGTAAAGTAACGTCGCTGCCACCCCGTCAAGCCCGGGCCAAGACGCGCCGGCGATGACGGAGAGGGCGGTCCAAACAAAAAGACCGGCCTCTCGGCCGGTCTTTGGCTTCTCAAATGCCTTGCGTCACTCGGTCGCGCGCTTGGCGGCCGCCGCGGCCCGATCCCCCGCATCTTCCGCGGCTTCCTTGGCGTCGCCCATGGCCTGCTGGCCTTTGCCTTTCACTTCCTGGATCACGCCCTCGCCCTTCAGGCGGTCGGACCCGGTGGCTTCGCCGATACCCTGCTTGGCCTTGCCCATCGCTTCGTTTGCGGTGCCCTTGATCTTGTCGGTCGTGCTACCCATGAAATTCTCCTTTTCAGCTCGTTCGTAAAGACAACGTCTTGCTGCGACGAGGGTTCCGAATTTGCTCTGGCCCGCGGATACCGCTCGGGCTAGTTTGCCGCGCACGGAACCAACAGAAAGCAAGTCCCATGACCGGCCATGACCATACGCACGCCCACCATGACCACGATCATCACGATGATCGCTGGAAACACGACGGCGTGCGCGTCATTCCCGGCAACCAGCTCGACACCAACGTGCCGTCCACGGCCGGCATGGACCGCGCGGCCGCGATCAATTTCGCGCGCGTCGGCGCGCAGAAATTGTGGGCAGGCACCGTCAGCATCAAGCCGGATGCCAAGACCGGCGCGCATCACCACGGCCATCTCGAAAGCGTGATCTACGTGGTGAAGGGCAAGGCGCGCATGCGCTGGGGGGAGAGCCTGCAGTTCACCGCGGAAGCCGGCCCCGGCGACTTCATCTTTGTCCCGCCCTACGTGCCGCACCAGGAAATCAACGCCAGCCCGGACGAGGTGCTCGAATGCGTGCTGGTGCGCAGCGACGGCGAGGCGGTGGCGATCAACCTCGATATCGAGCCGGTCGAGAAGCCTGAGACCGTACTGTGGATCGACCCCGTCCACCGCGATCCGAACGAGAAGAAGTAAGGCTGCCAGAGCCGCGGGGTTCTTTGCGGCAGAAACACGGCGGCTCACGCCGAAAAAATCTCGGAAGCGGTGTCGGATGGCGCTCTGGCCGCGCGTCCTTGGGCAGAACTCGTCCAGGGAGCCTCCGATGCCAAAGATGATCTTCGTCAACCTGCCGGTGACTGACCTCGAGCGATCGACCGCGTTCTACGAGGCAGTCGGCGCGGTGAAGAACCCGCAATTCAGCGACGAGACGGCGTCTTGCATGGTCTTTTCCGAGACCATCTACGCCATGCTGCTGACTCACGACAAATTTCGCCAGTTCACGCCGAAGCCGATCGCGGACGCCAGGAGCTCCAACCAGGCGTTGTTCTGCCTGTCCGCGGACAGCCGCGGTGAGGTCGACGATATCGTCGGCAGGGCCGAGGCTGCGGGCGGCGCGGCCGATCCCGGCCCGAAGGACGAGTACAGCTTCATGTACGGCCGCAGCTTCGAGGATCCTGACGGCCATATGTGGGGCGTGAACTGGATGGACCTTTCGGCCGCGCCTCTGCAGCCCCACATGGCAAACGCCTGAGCCGAAACCAGCAGACCGGAAAAGGAGCATTCACGATGACCAAGCTCGTGCCGTGCATGTGGTTCGACGGCGATGCCGAGGACGCTGCAAAATTCTACGTCTCGCTCGTACCGAATTCGGCGATCACGCACGTTCAGCACAACGTTTCCGATGGTCCCTCCGGCAAGGAGGGTTCGGTGCTCGTCGTCGAGTTCACGGTGGCCGGGCAGCCCCTGGTCGCGCTCAACGGCGGGATGAAGATGGAATATACCCACGCGATCTCGCTGATGGTTCATTGCGACGATCAGGCCCAGGTCGACCGCGTCTGGAGCGCGTTCCTCGCCCATGGCGGCAAGGAAGAACAGTGCGGCTGGCTCAGGGATCGCTGGGGCGTGGCGTGGCAAGTGGTGCCGACAGCGTTATTCGATTTCCTGTCGAGCCCCGACAAGGCCGCGGCGGCGCGGACCGTGCAGGCCATGATGACGATGGTCAAGCTGGACGTCGAAGTGCTGCGGCGCGCGTTCGAAGGCAAGTCGGCGGCGTAGTGCAGATGCTCTCGCTACACGATCAATATCGTAGGGTGGGCGACGGCGCTCTTGCGCCGTGCCCACCATCTGTCTCCGATTGAGAAAGGTGGTGGGCACGCTGTCGCCTTGCCTACCCTACGAAACTGCGCCTAGGCGCATCAATAATTGATCCTCAATCCCACGCCGCCGTGAATGGTGTTGCCGACCGGCTGCGGGCCCAGCGTGCCGTTGGCGAAGAGATCCACGATCCAGCCTTTTTGCACGCGGAAGCCGAGGCGGCCGCCATATTCGAACCAGCCCTGGTTGCCCATGGTCGGCACCACTGTGCCGTTGCCGGTCACGGTGGCGACGATGCCGCTGTGACTTGCAAACGACTGCACCCAGCCGCCATTGATGTTGGTCTCGATGTTGTTGCCGAACAGATGCGTCCACTGGCCGCCGATCTTGACCAGGCTGGTGCGGTCGGTGCCGGTTGCGATCGTGGCATCGAATGGATTGAAGGCCACGGCGCTGTCGCTGTAGCCGGACACGCGTTGCCAGAGTTGCCAGACCTCAATCGAGGCCGCGACCTCGTCGCGCGGCGAGAGGCGGCTGATCCAGCCGGCCCGGCCATAGACGGCGTAGTTCGAGGCGTTGGTCGAACTGGTCACGCTCACCGGGCCGAGGCTGGTGTCGTAGCTGCGGGTGTAACGTGCCTTCTCCCATGGCGTCAGGATCGCGCCGACATCGAAGAACGGGCGCGACGAGCCCCAATCGGTGAAATCGTAACGCAGCGCGAAAGCGCCGATCGGTGCGCTGGTGATCTTGTAGCCGCCCCCGTCGTAATGCGTGTAGGCGATGCCGGCGAGCAGCGAGAGATTGTTGGTGAGCGCCTTGCGGCCGTGGATGCCGGCCGAGAACGAGCCCGCCGAGCCGAACGCGCTGACGCAGTCGCCGCAATTGATCTGCTCGTTGACGCCGAGCAGCACCGTGCCGAGGACCCGGTTGGTGATCATCTGGTTGAAGCGCTGGTTGGCAAGGCCGCCGATCGAATTGCCGCTGGAATCCGCGCCGGTGGGTCCCGACGGCGGAGGATACGGGCTCGGCGAAGGCGCCGGATCCGGACTCGGCGAAGGCGAGGGATAAGGGCTCGGCGATGGGGAGGGGGTCGGAGTGGGTGACGGAGACGGAGACGGAGACGGAGAATAGGTCGGGGACGGATTTGGCGACGGAGAATAGGTGGGAGACGGAGTGGGCTCTGGTTCACCGCACTCGGACCCGCACTCCCATGCCTGTGCAGCCGCCGGGCGGGCGTTGAAAGTGATAAGCGCAAACGCCGCGATTGCGGTCAGTGCAGCGGCAAGGACGAGGCGCCGGACGGTGAATTTCGCCATCGTCAGCGTCCGCACAGCATGCCGTCGTCCTGGACGGCGGGCGTGAAGGTCGGCGAGGCGCCGGCATACTGGTTGACCGCGCACAGCCCGGCACTCGCGGCGCAGTTGGCGGCAAAGGTCCAGGGCGGCGTGTTGGACTTTGTGATTCTGACATTGCCGCCGGTCGAGGTGATGACCGCGGTCTCGCCGGGCTGCGTGAGCTGCACGCATTGGCCGCTCCTCGTGCAGACGCTGGCCGCGCCGTCTTGAAGCACGACCACCGAGCGTCCGCGCTGCGAGAGGATGTCGAGCGTGGTGCCGCGCACGCCGATGGTCGCGAGCGGGGTCGTGATCTTGTAGGCGGACTTGTCGGAATTGCCGGTGACGAAGCGGAACGCGCCGGTGGTCATGCGGATCGCGATGTCGCGATAGCTGCGCTCGTCGTTGAAGACGGTGCGGTCCAGCTTCAGGGTCGCGCTCGGCCCGAGCGACAGGTTGGTGCTGTCGGCCATCACGAAACGCGCGGCGCTGTCCACGCCGGTGCGCACGGTCTCGTCGCGTAGCATGTTGTCGCCGACATTGACTGGCGTGGTGGTTGCGGCGACGCGCACCACTTCGTTCTGGATCACGACGGCCTGGCCGACGCGCGTCTGCGCCTTGGCGCCGGACGCCGCGCAGAATGCGGCCGTGAGCAGGAGGGGAAAAAGCCAAAAACGTAAATTCATTTCGCAACCGATCGATGTGTCCCTGATCGTACCGGATCGCGCGCGCTTGTGATGTGGCGGAATTATCACAAGCGGCGCGCGACGCGCATCAAGCTTAGTGACAGCCGCGGCAGAATACGTTCAATGACGATGACAAGTATATTTTTTCTCCTCGGTGAAGCAGATTTGCCACGCAAGACGGCTCCACAAAAGACGCTTGAATTGCCCGCGGTTCCGAACGTGTCGCGGAGCGCAGTGATTGCTGTCGTTATTTTCCTGATCGCGCATCTGGCGCTTCTGATCGGCCTCGCGACTCCGGAGAAATTCGTCTTCGACGAGGTGCATTACGTCCCCGCGGCACAGCAAATGCTGGCGCCTTCGATGTCGCAGCCGATGCTCAATCCCATGCATCCACCGCTGGCGAAGGAACTGATCGCGGCCTCGATCGCAACCTTCGGCGACAATGCGTTTGGCTGGCGCTATCCCGCGACGTTGTTCGGCGCGCTCGCGATCGTCGCAATTTATCTGTGCGGCCTTGCGCTGTTCTCCGCGCAAGGGCCCGCGATCGCCGCGGCGCTGATCGCCGGCTTCAACCAGATGCTCTATGTGCAGGCGCGCATCGCGATGCTCGACATCTTTGCGCTCGGCTTCGGCCTGCTTGCGATCGCCGCCTTCATGCATGGTTTTCGAAGAGAGCGGCCGCAGGCGATGTTTGCCGCCGCAGGCGCCCTGTTCGGGCTTGCCGCGGCATGCAAATGGAGCGGCCTGTTTCCGCTGGGCGTCTGCATCGTCATCGTCGCGGTGATCCGCCTGATGCAGGGCTGGCGCACGCTGTTCGCGGACGCGAGGCCGGACGACTGGTATCGGCCGGAGCTGTGGCCCGCCCTGAAGCTGCATCACCTCGCGCTCTGCTTCGCGGTCCTTCCGATGGTGGCTTATCTTGCCGCCTTCGTTCCGCTTCACGGATTTTCGCTGGCTGGCCTGATCGAGGCCCAGCGGCGCATCTTTGCCGACAACACCACGACCGCCATCGCAGGCCACACCTATATGAGTTCATGGCCGTCCTGGCCGCTGCTGGCGCGCCCGGTTTGGTTCCTGTTCGACAAGACCGCAGAGGACCACGTCGCTGCGATCGCCTTTCTGGGCAATCCGCTGGTCCTATGGCCGGCTCTGCCTGCCCTCGCCGTGGCGCTGCGCGATTTCGTCGTGGCGCGGCGCTGGGATGCGTTTCTGATCGCAGCATTCTATTTCGGCCCCTGGCTCGCCTGGGCATTGCTGCCGCGCACGCTGGGCTTCATCTATTACTATCTGCCCGCAGCGACCGCGGCCTCGCTCGCGCTGGTCTATGTGCTGCGCCGCGAGGGGCTGCCGCGGTGGCTGCTGTGGGCCTATGTCGGCGTCGCCGCGGCCGGCTTTGCAGTCATGCTGCCGATTTCCGCAGCGTTCGTCGGCACCTCGATGAGGTGGTTCAACCGGCTGATGTTGTTCCAAAGCTGGATCTAATGCCCGCTCGCGTGCATTGGCCCGGCAAAATTGGGCTTGCGTGAATCAATCGGCGCGTGTGGATTACCCGACATCGCCGGGATCGGAGAAACAGCAGGTGGGCACGAGGGACGGCGTTGCGGGTCCGGATCATTCCAACGCGGACTGGCTGCGTGCCGTGGTCGACACCGCCGTCGATGGGGTGATCCTGATCGACGCCCGGGGCGGCATCCTGATGTTCAATCCGGCCTGCGAGAAGTTGTTCGGCTATTCCGCCGGCGAGGTCATCGGACGGAACGTCAAGGTGCTGATGCCCTCGTCTTACCGCGACGCCCATGACGGCTATCTTCACAACTATCATGTCAGCGGCGAACGCAAGATCATCGGTATCGGCCGCGAGGTGGTGGGACAGCGCAAGGACGGCTCGACCTTCCTGATGCATCTGTCCGTCGGCGAGACCAAGCAGGCGTCGGGCGAATCGATCTTCGTCGGCATAGTCCACGACCTCACGGAGCGCGAGCGGGTCGAGCGCGAGTTGCGCGAGAGCGCGGTGCGGCTGCGTGCGGTGGTCGACACCGCCGTCGACGGCGTGATCCTGATCGATTCCAACGGCACCATCCTGAAGTTTAATCCGGCCTGCGAAAGACTGTTCAAGTACCGGGCCGACGAAGTTCTGGGAGAGAACGTCACGATCCTGATGCCGGAGCCCTACCGATCCGAGCACGACGGCTACGTCCGCAACTTCCTGACCACCGGTGAGAAGAAGATCATCGGCATCGGCCGCGAGGTGGTGGGCCGGCGCAAGGACGGCACGACCTTTCCGATGGACCTTTCGGTCGGCGAGGCGGAGCAGGACGGCTCGCCGATCTTCGTCGGCATGATCCACGATCTGAGCGACCGCAAGCGCACCGAGGCCCAGCTGATCCAGGCGCAGAAGATGGAGGCGGTCGGCCAGCTCTCCGGCGGCATCGCCCACGACTTCAACAATCTACTCACCGTGATCGTCGGCAACGCGGAATTCCTGGCGGAGCAATTGCTGTCGCGCGCCGACCTGAAGCGGCTCGCTGAGGACATCTGCAGCGCCGGCGAACGCGGCGCCGAGCTCACGCAGCGCCTGCTCGCCTTCAGCCGCAAGCAGTTGCTGCGGCCGGTCGAGACGGAATGCAACAAGCTCGTCGAATCCATGCACAAGCTGCTGCGGCGGACGCTGCGTGAGGACATTGCCATCGCTACCCAGACCGATCCCGCGCTCCGACACGCCTTTGCCGATCCCGCGCAGCTCGAATCGGCGATTCTCAACCTCGCGCTGAACGCCCAGGACGCGATGGGATCAGGTGGACGTCTGACCATTTCGACGGCGAACGCATCGCTCGATCCGGGCGATCACAACGCTCATCCCGAGGTCGGGCCGGGCGAGTATGTCGTGATCGCGGTGACCGACACCGGTTCCGGCATGCCGAAGCCGGTGCTTGAACGTGCGTTCGAGCCCTTCTTCACCACCAAGGAGGTGGGCAAGGGCAGTGGGCTGGGGCTCAGCATGGTCTACGGCTTCGCCAAGCAGTCCAACGGCCATGTCACGATCTACAGCGAGCCCGGCCTGGGGACGACGGTGCGGATCTATCTTCCGGCCGTGCTGGCGAAGACGCAGGACGTACCGCTTGCGGTCGAAAAGGAGGTGACAGATAGCGGATCCGAGACCGTGCTGGTCGTCGAGGACGATCCGTTCGTCCGATCCTACGCGGTCATGAGCCTGGAGAGCCTGGGTTACAAGGTCGTCTCCGCCGTCGACGGCAGGGAGGCTTTGCAGACGCTTGCGACGACGGCGCACATCGACCTGCTATTCACCGATGTGGTCATGCCCGGCGGAGTCAATGGCTGGGAGCTCGCGGGGGTCGCACGCAAGGACAGGCCTGAGCTGCGCGTGCTGCTGACGTCGGGCTACGCGCTCGAGACGCTGGCGGCAAACGGCCATGTCCGGCAGGGCGCTCTGATCCTGGAAAAGCCCTACCGCAAGGCCGAGCTCGCACGGCTGGTGAGAGAGGCGCTCGTCGCGCCGGTGCCGGTGTGAGCCGCCTGCCGGTGGGCGGCAGGCGGCGAACCCTCGAGTGATCACTTCGACGCGGTCTTGGTGTCCATGTTGACGACCTGGACGCGGCGGTTGGCTGGGTCGGTGCCGTTGGCGGCATCCTTCAGCTTGGTCTCGCCGTACCCGACGGTGACGAGATCGGTACCGTTGAGGCCGTAGTTCTGCATCAGGTATTTCTTGATGGTGTCGGCGCGCCGTTCGGAGAGCCCCTGATTGTACTGTTCGCCGCCGGTCGCATCGGTGTGGCCGGCGACCACGATGGTCGAGCCCTTCAGCGCCGGATCCGACAGCGCCTTGCCGAGCGCCTGCACCGATGCCATCGAAGTCTTGGCGATGTCGGCCGAGTTATAGTCGAACTGGATCTCCAGATCGATCTTCGGCTTGGTCGCAGCTAGCTCGGCGATCTGCTCGCGCTCGCCGGTCGAGAGCGACCGGGTCGAGCGGTTGCGCACGGTGTTCAGGAAGCTCGCTTCCTTGGCCTGCACGGTCGTGTCGACCTGCGGCGCAACGGACAGCCCGCGGGTCAACGGCTTCGGCTTCAGCGCATCGACGATCTGGCCGGCGGTGACGTTGTTGTCACCCGCCAGCGCAAGGCCTGCCGTCATCGTCAGGGCGGCGGAGAGAGTTATCGCCTTCAGTCCAAAAAACTTATCAAAACGGGTCATTGTCGTATCCTCGCTGTTACGCCTGATGGCGATTTGATGCTCTGAGCCTAGCGCAGGTTCAAAGGCCTCGATGTGACTTTCGTCACGCTCGGGCAGAACTCCGATCAGGTTCGATCGTCTGCGCCTGGTCGGGGGCAAGAAGCTCGAACCTGCGGGAAGGCCTCCAGTGAGCCTGAAGTCGCAATCGGCAGCGTCGGGGAGCGCCCAAAAGTCGCACGCTGAAAGCGGTCTAATGCGGCAACGCAGCAACGAAACTGTCTTCTCCTTGAAAAGTTTGTCGCTGAAAAATGACCGGCGCGGTGGCCGGCATCAAGCCGGCTTCCTTTTTGGAGGAGAGAATTTGATGAAGACCCTGTTACTTGCGACGGCATTCGTGGCACTCGCTCTGACTCCCGCATCGGCCGCCAAGATGGCGTGCACAAGTGCAAACATGGCAAAGCTCGTTGCCGGGATGGGTGGCGAAGACACGCCGGGCAAGATCGCAGCGAGGAAGTCGATGGCGGCGGCCAATTCCGACATGAGCAAAGGCAACATGCGCGGCGCCTGCAAGCATTACATGAGCGCCGAAAAGGCGATGGCGATGAAGTAACGTCCGCCGATTTCCCACGTCATGGCCGCGCTGGCAGCAGATGGCAGCGCGGCTTTTTCGTGTCCCTTGCGTCTTTGCCTCGGCACGAATCCCGCTACATTACCGCCTGCAATGTCCCGTACGTCGAAACCGTTTCCGATCACCACGACAGAAGCTCGGCGGATCTGGCTGCACGCCCAGCGGCTCGACGAGCGTACCCCGTTCGGCGATGGCACGCAGGCCGTTGCGGACGCGGTCGCGCATCTCGGCTATGTCCAGATCGACACCATCAACGTCATCGAGCGCAGCCATCACCACATCCTGTTCAGCCGGATCCCGTCCTACCGCCGCGCCGATCTGCGCCAGGCCCAGAGCATCGACAAGAGCGTGTTCGAATACTGGACCCACGCGCTCTCCTACGTGCCGGCGAACGACTTCCGCTTCTTTCTCCCCGCAATGCGCGAGCACCGTCGCGAGGGTCACAAATGGTTCGCTTCCGTGACGCCGGCCGACATGCGCAAGGTGATGCGGCTGCTGCGCGCCGGTCCGCTGACGATCCGTGACATCGAGGACGACGTGCTCGTCGAGAAGGAGCATCTGTGGCAGAGCCGAAAGCCCTCGAAGCGGGCCTTGCAGCTCGCCTTCTATACCGGCGCGGTCACCATCAGCGAGCGCCAGGGCATGCTCAAGACCTACGAGCTGATGACGCGCCATTTCGACTGGGACAAGCTGCCGAGGCCGGCCTCGAGCAGGGAGATCACGGCCTATCTGCTCGATCGCGCGCTGCGCGCGCAGGGCGTGGTCAGCCTCGATTCGATCTGCCATCTCGACGCGCCGAGCAAGAAGCCGGTCGCACGCCTGATCGCTTCGCGCGTCCGCCGCGGCGAACTCGTGCCCGTCGCGATCGACGGCTCCAGCAAGCAGGAGCATTGGGCCGCGCCTGCGGCGCTCGAAGCGAGCGGCGAGGTGTCGCCGGATCTCGTCCACATCCTCTCGCCGTTCGACCCCCTGATCATCCAGCGCAAGCGCACCAATCTCATCTTCGGCTACAATCATCTGTTCGAAGCCTATGTGCCCAAAGCCAAGCGCAAGCTCGGCTATTTCGCGCTGCCCGTGCTGGTCGGCGACGAGATCGTCGCCGCGCTCGATCTCAAAACCGACCGGCAGAACAAGAAGCTGTTGATGCAGAAATGGACCTGGGTCGGGCAGGGCAGGAAGACGGCGGGACGCAAGGAGCTCAAGCGGAAGATCGAGGAAGAGCTCGATCGCTTCGAGCGGTTTCAACTGGCGGAGTGACACTCGGCTTCGGTCTTGTAGGGTGGGTAAAGGCGCATTAGCCGCCGTGCCTACCATCTGCTCGTGGTGGGCACGCTGCGCTTTGCCCACCCTACAAGAGCGTGCATCGTGGCGAGTCGCTCGATCCAAACGCCGAACGCAATCCCGACCGCATAGGCCACCAGGTTCCACGGCGAGAAGAGGCGCCCGAGCAGCAATGCGCCGGCCGTCGTCAGCCGGAATGCATCGAGCCAGGGCGTATGCACCAGGCGCGAGAATTCCACGACCACCGCGATCAGCGTCGCGATCACCACAAGCTGGCCCCGCGTCAGCCGTGGCAACAAGGCTCCGACCAGCAGAAGCACCATGGTCGCCCACAGCAGCGAGCCGCCGTACTTCACGACTAACGCCGGCAGCCCGAGCGGGAATCCGTACCAGCGCAGCGACAGTCCGCAGACGATCACGGCGAGCGCGAGGGTGGCGCGGCGCAGCGACGTCCGTACAGGCGCAACAGGCGTGCCCGGCTGCGTCTCGTGCATTGCTTGCTCCATTGACTCTTTGCTCTCGATGCTGAAAACGGCCGCAGACCCGAAAAAAGCAACAACCCCGGGGAGGAAGCCATGAGCCAGACCACCACCTATGCCGGTTCCGCCGGCGGCGCCAAAAACTTCAACAAGTCGGAGATCGAAACTTCGACGATCCGCGCAATCTCCTGGCGCCTGATTCCGTTCCTGGTCCTGGCCTACTTCTTCTCCTATCTCGACCGCGTCAATCTCGGCTTCGCCGCGCTGACCATGAACGCGGACCTGAAATTCACGCCGCTGATCTTCTCCTGGGGCGCCGGCATCTTCTTCATCGGCTATTTCATCTTCGAGGTTCCGAGCAACCTCGCGCTGGAGAAATTCGGCGCGAGCCGCTGGATTGCCCGCATCATGGTGAGCTGGGGCATCATCTCGGCGCTGATGGCGATGGTCAGCGGCGTCACGAGCTTCTATGTCCTGCGCTTCCTGCTCGGCGTTGCCGAGGCCGGCTTCTTCCCCGGCATCATCCTCTATCTCACCTATTGGTATCCGGCCGAATATCGCGCCCGCTTCCTGGCGGCCTTCGCCATCGCCGTGCCGGTCTCGACCGTGATCGGCGCGCCTATCTCGGGCCTCTTGCTCGGCCTCGACGGCATGATGGGGATGAAGGGCTGGCAGTGGCTGTTCATCATCGAGGGCATCCCTTCCGTGCTGCTCGGCATCGTCACCTGGTTCTATCTCACCGACAGACCGGAGAAAGCGGACTGGCTCTCGGCCGAGCAGAAGGCCTGGCTCAAGGCCAAGCTCGATTCGGAAATAGCGGCCAAGCAGGCGGTGAAGCATTTCTCGCTCGGCGAAGCGCTGTCCTCGCCGAGGGTGATCGCGCTCAGCCTGATCTATTTCGGCTTCGTCGGCGCACTCTATGGCATGCAGTTCTGGCTGCCGCAGATCGTCAAGGCGTTCGGCCTCACCAACGCCCAGACCGGTTTCGTCACGGCGATCCCGTATCTGTTCGGCACGCTCGCCATGATCCTGTGGGCGCGGCACTCCGATGCGACGCGCGAGCGCGTCATGCATGTCGGTGCGCCGCTGCTGCTCACGGCGGTTGCGCTCGGCGCGTCCTCCTATCTCACCGATCCTACGGCGACGATGGCGGTGTTGACCGTCGCCGCGATCGGCGTGTTCTGCTGCTTCGGCGTGTTCTGGACCCTGCCGACCGCGTGGCTCTCCGGGACTGCAGCCGCCGGCGCCATAGCGCTGATCAACTCGATCGGCAATCTCGCCGGCTTCGGCGGGCCGTATCTGATCGGCTGGGTCAAGGAAGCGACGGGCCAGACCTCGACCGGGCTCCTGGTACTCGCCGTGCTGCCTCTGATCGCAGGCATCCTCACCTTGATCGGAGGCCACGACAGCAAGCACGAGTTCGTCGGGCAGGGACGGTGAGGCAATAGGCTCGTAGAAGGGACAAAGGCGCGCCGTTGCGCGCCGTGCCTACCAACTTCTTTCTCTGACGCTGGCTGGGTAGGTGGGTAGGCTTCGCTTTGCCCCGCCTACAATTTCACTTCCCTGATGATCGCCTCCTAATCGTTACCACCCTTTAACGATCACGGATTCCTGATGACTGACGATTATTGACTTTTATCAGTGATTATTCGACATTCCTCTCATTCGAGAGGAGTGTCCTTCATGTTCGTCCGATCCGTTTTGTCGAGCTATTCCAGGCTGTTGGCAGGCGTTTCGCTGGCCTTCATGGCTGCAGCCCTTGCTGGGTGCAATGACACCGTTGCCGAAAAGGCGGAACCGCCGCGGCCGGTTTTGGTCGCGACCGCGCATTATGGTGCAGAGACGCCGGAGCGCAGCTTCGTCGGCACCATCCGCCCCAGGATCGAGAGCGATCTCGGCTTTCGCGTCGCCGGCAAGGTCGCAAAGCGCCTCGTCGAGGTCGGCCAGACCGTCGAAGTCGGCCAGCCATTGGCGACGCTCGATGAGATCGACCTGAAGCTCCAGGCCGAGCAGTCCGTCGCCGAGCTGACTGCGGCGACTGGCGTCCTGGCCCAGGCCGCCGCCGCCGAGCAGCGCGCCAAGGACCTGAAGGCCAAGGGCTGGACCACCGATGCGCAGCTGGATTCGAGCCGTGCCGCCGCCGACGAGGCCCGTGCCCGCCTGAACCGGGCCGAACGGTCGGTCGAACTGACCAAGAACTCTCTTTCCTACGCGACGCTCAACGCCGACGCCCGCGGCGTCGTCACCGCAACGCTGATCGAGCCCGGCCAGGTGGTTGCCGCGGGCCAGGCTTCGATCCGCGTCGCCCGCTTTGCCGAAAAGGAAGCGGTCGTCGCGATCCCTGAGACGCTGGTCGGACGCGCCAAGTCGGGCGTCGCCAGCGTCACTCTTTGGTCCGAGCCGAACAAGAAGTATATGGCCAAGCTGCGCGAGATCGCGCCGGCGGCCGATCCGGCCACGCGCACTTATCTCGCAAAGTTCTCGCTTCCCGAGGCCGACGACAAGGTCGCGCTCGGCATGACGGCGACGCTGACGCTGTCGGATGCAGCATCTGAGCGCGTCGCCCGGCTGCCGCTCTCGGCTTTGTTCAATGAAGGCGGCAAGCCGTCCTTCTACGTCGTCGACGACAGCGGAGGCGTCTCGCTGAAGCCGGTGACTGTGAAGTCCTATGAGAGCAAGGACGTCGTCATTACCGGCGGCGTGGAAGAGGGCGCCAAGATCGTTGCACTCGGTGTGCAGAAGCTCGATCCGGGTCAACGGGTGCGGATCGTATCGTCGCTTTCCTTTTAACTACCGTCATTCCGGGGGCACGCGCAGCGTGAACTACGGTGCGCAATTGCGCACCTGAGAAACTTGAGATTCCGGGTCTGGTCGTTCGGACCACCCCGGAATGACAAAGAGAAATAGAGCTACGTCGTGCGAGGCGAGTTTCTGCCTTTGTCCCTAAGCAAAGGCTGAAGCGGCGAAGCGATCCAGAACCTGCCCAGCCCCCTGGATTGCTTCGCTGCCTCGCGACGACGGTTTGAGCAGAGCGGCTGTCCTTGTTGCAACTGGATCGTCTTTCGGAGAGTGCGATGAAGCGCTTCAACCTTTCGGCCTGGGCAGTCAGCCATCCGACGCTGGTTCTCTTCCTGATGATCGTGCTCGGCGCTGCCGGCTTCTTCTCCTATGAGAAGCTCGGCCGTGCCGAGGATCCGTTCTTCACGGTGAAGGTGGTCAACGTCTCCGTGATGTGGCCAGGCGCGACCGCGCAGGAGATGCAGACCCAGGTCGCCGACCCCATCGAGAAGAAGATCCAGGAGCTGCCCTATTTCGAGAAGGTGCAGACCTATTCCAAGCCCGGCTTCACCGCGCTGCAGGTGACCTTCCGCGACAACACGCCGCCGAAGGACGTGCCCTATCTCTTCTACTTGCTGCGCAAGAAGCTGGTCGACGTGCAAGGCCAGCTGCCGTCCGGCATCCTCGGGCCCGTCGTCAACGACGAGTTCTCCGACGTCGATTCCATCCTCTACATGTTGACCGGCGAGGGCGCCGATTATGCCCAGCTCAAGAAGGTCTCGGAAGGTTTTCGTCAGCGCCTCCTGAAGGTGCCCGGCGTGACCAAGGTCGACGTCTACGGCAACCAGGACGAGCGCATTTTCGTCGAGTTCAGCCACGCCAAGCTCGCCACGCTCGGCATCACGCCGCAGGCCCTGTTCGACTCGCTCGCCAAGCAGAACAACGTGACGCCGGCCGGCACGGTTGAGACCTCCTCGCAGCGCGTGCCGCTGCGCGTCACCGGCGCGCTGGACGGCGCCAAGGCGGTCGCCGAGACCCCGGTCGAGAGCAACGGCCGCGTGTTCCGCCTCGGTGACATCGCCACCGTCACCCACGGCTTCGTCGATCCGCCGAGCTTCGTCGTCCGCCAGGAAGGCAAGCCCGCGATCGGCATCGGCGTCGTCACCGCCAAGGGCGCCAACATCCTCGATCTCGGCAAGGAGGTCCAGAAGGCGACGGACGACTTCATGAAGGCAGTGCCGCAGGGCATCGACGTCAAGCTGATCGCCGACCAGCCCAAGGTGGTCGAACACGCCGTCGGCGAGTTCGTGCGCTCCTTCATGGAAGCACTCGTCATCGTGCTGTTCGTCTCGTTCCTGGCGCTGGGCTGGCGCACCGGCATCGTGGTCGCGCTGTCGGTGCCCTTGGTCCTCGGTATCGTCTTCATCGTCATGAACGCGATGTCGCTCGACCTGCATCGCATCACGCTCGGCGCGTTGATCATCGCGCTCGGCCTGCTCGTCGACGACGCCATCATCGCGGTCGAGATGATGGTGGTGAAGATGGAGCAGGGCTGGGACCGCATGCGCGCGGCGTCTTTTGCCTGGGAATCAACTGCGTTTCCGATGCTCACGGGAACGCTGGTCACGGCCGCTGGCTTCCTCCCCATCGGCTTTGCCAATTCCGCGGTCGGCGAATATGCCGGCAGCATCTTCTGGATCGTGGCGATCGCGCTGGTCGCCTCCTGGTTCGTGGCGGTGATCTTCACGCCCTATATCGGCGTCATGCTGCTGCCCGAGATGAAGGCGCATCACAATCACGATCCGCATGCGGTCTACGAGACTCGCATGTATCGCGGCCTGCGCGCCGTCGTGCAATGGTGCGTCAACCACCGTATCACGGTCGTCGTCGCGACCGTCGTCGTTTTCGTCGCCTCCATCGTCGGCTTCGGTAAAGTCCAGCAGCAGTTCTTCCCGTTGTCGGAGCGGCCCGAGCTGTTCTTCCAGCTGCGCCTGCCCGAGGGCACCGCCTTCAACGTCACCGAAAAGGCGGTGAAGAAGGCCGAGACCCTGCTGAAGGATGACAAGGACATCGAGACCTACACGTCCTATGTCGGCCAGGGATCGCCGCGCTTCTGGCTCGGCCTCAACCCGCAGCTTCCGAACGAGGCCTTTGCCGAGATCGTCATCGTCGCCAAGGGCGTCGAGGCGCGTGAGCGCATCAAGGCCAAGATCGAGAATGCGGTCGCCGACGGCATGCTGACCGAGGCCCGCGTTCGCGTCGACCGCTTCAATTTCGGCCCGCCGGTCGGCTTCCCCGTGCAGTTCCGCGTGATCGGTCCGGATGCCAACAAGGTGCGCGAGATCGCCTACCAGGTCCGCGACGTCATGCGCGAAAACAAGAGCGTCAAGGACGTTCAGCTCGACTGGAACGAGCAGTCGCCCTACCTCAAGCTCGTCGTCGACCCGGACCGCGCCCGTGCCATGGGCCTCACGCCGCAGGACGTCTCGCAGGCGCTGGCGATGCTGATCTCCGGATCGCAGGTCACCACCGTGCGCGACGGCATCGAGAAGGTCGGCGTGGTCGCCCGCGCGATCCCCTCCGAGCGTCTCGACCTCGGCGGCGTCGGCGATCTCACCATCACCTCGCGCAATGGTGTGGCCGTGCCGCTGCAGCAGATCGCCAGGATCGAGTACGCCCATGAGGAGCCGATCATGTGGCGGCGCAACCGCGACATGGCGATCACAGTGCGCTCCGACGTCGTCGACGGCGTGCAGGCCCCTGATGTCACCAATCAGATCACGCCGAAGCTCAAGCCGATCATGGATCACCTCGAGCCGGCCTACCGGATCGAGCCGGGCGGCGCATTCGAGGAATCAGCCAAGGGCAATGCCTCGATCTTCGTCCTTTTCCCGATGATGGTCATGGTGATGCTGACGCTGCTGATGATCCAGCTGCAGAGCTTCTCGCGCCTTATCCTGGTGTTCCTGACCGCGCCGCTGGGCATCGTCGGCGCCTCGCTCGGCCTCAACGTCGCCAACGCACCGTTCGGCTTCGTGGCGCTGCTCGGCCTGATTGCGCTCGCCGGCATGATCATGCGCAACACGGTCATCCTGGTCGACCAGATCGAGACCGACGTCAGCCACGGCCTGCCCCGGCGCGAGGCGATCGTGGAAGCCACCGTCCGCCGTGCCCGTCCGGTGGTGCTGACGGCGCTCGCCGCCATCCTTGCCATGATCCCGTTGTCGCGCTCGGCCTTCTGGGGGCCGATGGCGATCACCATCATGGGCGGCCTGTTCGTCGCGACCTTCCTGACCCTGCTGTATTTGCCGGGCCTCTATGCACTTTGGTTCCGCAAGAGCCTGGACGAGGCGGGTTCACCCGAGCAGCCCGCCGCATCGCAGCATGGCAGCGATGACCATCCGGCAATTCCGCTTGCTGAAGCGGCTGAATAAGTGAGATGAAGTGCTGATTGATGAGTCCTGACTGATGGCCCTTATTTCGGAACATATCGAAGGCGACACCCGGGACCGCATTCTCGAGGTGGCCGAGCGGCTGTTCCGCCAGATCGGCTACCAGAAGACCACGGTCGGCGACATCGCCAAGGAGCTCAGAATGAGCCCCGCCAACGTCTATCGCTTCTTCGAATCGAAGAAGGCGATCCACCAGGCGGTAGCTCGTTCGCTGATGGGCGAGGTCGAGCTCGAGGCCCAGCGGATCGTGGCGGAGCCGGGTCCGGTCAAGGAGCGCTTCCGCGAGCTGCTCACCACCATCCATCGCATGAACACCGAGCGCTATGTCGGCGACAACAAGCTGCACGAGATGGTCGCGATCGCGATGGAGGAGGACTGGGACGTCTGCGTCGCCCATATGGAGTGCATCGCCGGCGTCGTCGGCCACATGATCGGGCAAGGCGTCGCCTCCGGCGAGTTCGAGGCGCCGGACCTGCAGCTGGCCGCGCTCTGCTCGTGCACCGCGATGCTCCGCTTCTTCCATCCCCAGATGATCGCCCAGTGCGCCACCAAGCCTGGCCCGACCATCGACCAGATGATCGATTTCGTCATCGCCGGTCTGTCCCCGCGCCACTGACGGGGCGGGAAGTTTCTCCTATAACGTCCTTGCCGTCATTCCGGGGCGGTCCGTAGGACCGAACCCGGAATCTCGAGATTCCGGGTTCGATGCTTCGCATCGCCCCGGAATGACGGAGAGCGGAGAGCCAGCGTGACCGACAAAGACCTGTATTTCTACGAGCCCTCCAAGGGCCACGGCCTCAAGCACGATCCCTTCAACGCCATCATCGCGCCGCGGCCGATCGGCTGGATCTCCTCGCGTGACAGCAAGGGCCACGTCAACCTCGCGCCCTACAGCTTCTTCAATGCGTTCTGCTACGTGCCGCCGATCATTGGGTTTTCTTCCACCAACTGGAAGGACACGGTCTCGAACATGGAGCAGACCAGGGAGTTCGTCTGGAATCTCACCACCATGGATCTCGCAAAGCACATGAACGCGACCGCCGCGCATGTCGGGCCCGAGGTCGACGAATTTAAGCTCGCCGGCCTCACCGCTGTGCCCGGCAAGCTCGTCAACGTGCCGCGCGTGGCCGAGAGCCCGGTCGCCTTCGAGTGCAAGGTGTCCGACATCGTCCGCCTCAAGGGCGCCGACGGCAAGGAGGCCGACGCCTGGCTGACGCTCGGCGAGGTCGTCGCCGTCCACATCGACAAGACATTGATCAAGGACGGCGTCTACCAGACCGCTGACGCCCGCCCGATCGTCCGCGCCGGCCGCCGCGGCGACTATTTCGAGATCAAGCCGGAAAACATGTTCGAGATGGTGCGGCCGGATTAGGCCGCTTCGTCATTCCGGGGCGACGCGCAGCGTCGAGCCCGGAATCCATTCATCCACCGACACTGCCGCCTGATGGATTCCGGGCTCACGCTTCGCGTGCCCCGGAATGACGGCGGAGAGACATTCAGCTCCCCACCCCCTCCCGGAACTGTCGTCGCACCCTGGCCGTTAGGGTCCAGGGCCGCTTGGCCGCGTCAATTTTGCAGCCGAACCTGTCACGCACCCCCGCCACTTTCCGCTAAAATGCCCCGCAACCGCGCCGATGCATGAGGTCCGCGATGAGCTTCCGCCGCGACAAAATCACAAAGCCGATCTTCTCCTGGGCGCGCGGCGTGCTGCCGGCGATGTCCGACACCGAGCGCGAGGCGCTGGAAGCCGGCGACGTCTGGTGGGATGCCGACCTCTTCACCGGTGATCCGGACTGGTCGAAGCTGCTGAAGGTCCCGCAGGCGACGCTGACGGACGAGGAGAGGGCCTTTCTCAATGGCCCCGTCGACGAGCTCTGCGCCATGCTCGACGAGTGGAGGATCTTCTGGGAATGGCGCGACCTGCCGCCGGACGTCTGGCACTTCGTCAAGCGCGAGAAGTTCTTCGGCATGATCATTCCGAAGGAGTTCGGCGGGCTCGGCTTCTCGCCCTATGCGCATTCGGAAGTCGTGCGCAAGATCTCGACCCGCTCGATTGCCGCCGCTGTCACCGTGATGGTGCCCAACTCGCTCGGGCCCGGCGAGCTCCTGATGCGCTTCGGCACGAAGGAGCAGCAGCAGCGCTGGCTGCCGCGCCTCGCCGACGGCCGCGACATTCCCTGCTTCGGCCTCACCAGTCCTGAAGCGGGCTCCGATGCCGCCTCGATGGTCGACACGGGAATCATCTGCAAGGGCGATTTCGAGGGCCGCGAGGTGGTCGGCCTCAGGCTCAATTGGCACAAGCGCTACATCACGCTCGGCCCGGTCGCAACGCTGCTCGGTCTCGCCTTCAAGGCCTATGATCCCGATCATCTCGTCGGCGATCAGGACGAGCTCGGCATCACCGTGGCGCTGATCCCGACCAATCTGCCCGGCGTCGAGATCGGCCAGCGCCATCTGCCGTCGATGCAGGTGTTTCAGAACGGCCCGAACTGGGGGCGCGACGTCTTCATCCCGCTCGACTACGTCATTGGCGGCAAGGAGCGCCTGGGGCAGGGTTGGAAGATGCTGATGACGGCGCTGGCCGCCGGCCGCGGCATCTCGCTGCCGTCGCTGTCTGCCGCGGGGGCCGCCTATGCGGCGCGCACCACCGGCGCCTATGCCCGCATCCGCGAGCAGTTCGGCATCTCGATCTCCAAGTTCGAAGGCGTCGAGGAGCCGCTCGCCCGCATCGTCGCGACCGCTTACCAGCTCGATGCGGCGCGGCGGCTGACCTGCGCGGCGCTGAATGCCGGCATTCATCCCGCCGTCATCTCCGGCATCATGAAGCTGCACGCGACCGAGCGGATGCGCATTGCGGTCGACGACGCCATGGACATCCATGGCGGCAAGGCCGTGATCGACGGTCCGCAAAACTATCTCGGCAATCTCCATCGCGCCGTACCGGTCGGGATCACAGTGGAAGGCGCCAACATCCTGACCCGCAACCTGATTGTGTTCGGGCAGGGCGCGATCCGCGCGCATCCTTTTCTGCTCGACGAAATGAACGCGCTGGCGGACAGCGACCGCGATCGCGGGCTCACCGCGTTCGACAAGGTGTTCTGGAAGCATGTCGGCCATAGCGTCCGGACGCTGTTCCGCGCCTTCGGGCACAGCTGGACTTTTGGCGCATTCGCGCCGGCGCCCGACGCGGGCGGTGCCACGCCGTTCTATCGCCAGCTCTCGCGCTACTCCGCAGCCTTCGCGCTCTGCGCCGACATGGCGCTCTTGACTCTCGGCGGCGCGCTCAAGCGCAAGGAAATGCTGTCGGCCCGTTTTGGCGACATCCTCTCCGAACTGTATCTGCTCTCGGCTGCGCTGAAGCGATGGCAGGACGAGGGTCGGCAGAAGGAGGATTTTGCCGCGCTGGAATGGTGCATGGCGAGCGGCTTCAAGACCATCGAGAACCGGTTTGCCGAAATTCTCGCCAACCTGCCGAACCGCTTCGTCGCAATTGTCCTCAAGCTCGTGGTCCAGCCGTTCGGCGCCCGCGTGCTGGGCCCGTCCGACCGTGTCGTGCATCAATGCGCCGGCATCGTGCTGGAGCCCTCGGCGGCCCGCGATCGCCTGACCCCGGATCTGGCCCATGTCGACGACGACGGCGGCTTTGCCCGGCTGGAGCGGGCCTTCAAGCTGGTCGTCGGTACGGACGCTATCGCGAGGCGCCTGCGTGCCGCGCAAATCCGCGACTGGAAGGAGGCGGTCGCCAAGGGGGTGATCACGCAAGCCGAGGGCGAGCAGCTCGCCGCGGCCCGCGAAGCCGTCAATGCAGTGATCGAAGTCGACGATTTTGCGCCGGAGGCGCTGTCGCCGATTTACAAGAAAGCCGGCGATGTGCATCAGTTCTTCCAGGAACTCGGTGAACAGAGGGCGGCGAGCTGATGGCACGACCGGTTTTCATCGTCGACGGCAGCAGGACGCCGTTCCTGAAGGCACGTTCGGGACCCGGTCCGTTCACGCCGGTCGATCTTGCCGTGCAGTGCGGCCGGCCGCTGCTGGCGCGCCAGCCGTTCTCGCCCGAGAGCTTCGACCAGGTCATCCTCGGCTGCGTGAACGTGATTGCGGACGAGATGAATCCGGCCCGGGTCGCCGCGCTTCGGCTCGGCATGGGCGAGGACATGGTCGCCTTCACCGTGCAGATCAATTGCGGCTCCGGCATGCAGTCGATCGACACTGCCTACCGCTACATCCGTGAAGGCCATGCCGATATGATCCTTGCCGGCGGCACCGAGGCGCTGAGCCACGCGCCGCTGGTCTGGCCGAATTCCGGCGTGCGCTGGTTCGCCGGCCTCGCCACCGCCAAGGGCGTGGCCGCCAAGCTCGCGGCGGCCTTCAAGCTGCGCCCGCGCGATCTCAAGCCGGTCATCGGCCTCGAGCGCGGGCTGACCGATCCCGTCACCGAGCTGAACATGGGCCAGACCGCCGAGGTGGTCGGCCATCTCTTCGGCATCACGCGCGCACAGTCCGATGCCTATGCCGCCGAGAGTCATCGCCGCCTCGCGCATGCGCAAGGCGCGGGTTTTCTCAAGGGCGAGGTCGAGACCGCGTTCTCCCGCGACGGCAAGTTCTTCGACCATGACGACGGCGTGCGCCCGGATTCCACGGCCGAGTCACTCGCAAAGCTTCGACCAGTCTTCGAGCGCCCCTGGGGACAGGTCACCGCCGGCAATTCCTCGCAGATCACAGACGGTGCCTCCTGGGTAATCCTGGCCTCCGACGCCGCCGTGGCAAAACACAAGCTGACGCCGAAAGCGGCGATCGTGGACAGCAATTGGGCCGCGCTCGATCCCAGCATCATGGGACTCGGTCCGGTGATGTCGGTGACGCCGCTGCTCCAGCGCAACGACCTCACCCTCAAGGATGTCGAGACCTGGGAGCTGAACGAGGCGTTCGCAACGCAAGTGCTCGGCTGCCTCGCCGCCTGGAACGACGACAAATTCTGCCGCGAGATCCTCGGGCTGGACGGCGCCGCCGGTGAGATCGACCGTGACAGGCTCAACGTCGACGGCGGCGCCATCTCGCTCGGCCATCCTGTCGGCACCTCCGGCAATCGCATCGTGCTGCATCTCGTCAATGCGATGAAGCGGCTTGGCACGCGGCGCGGAATTGCCACCGAGTGCATCGGCGGCGGGCTCGGCGGCGCCATGCTGATCGAGGCGGTGTGACCATGGATTCCAGGATCATGACCGCGCTCGGCGATCGCGTGCTGGAGCTCGGGCCCAAGCCCGCCACGGACAGTCCGTACAAGCATTTCAAGCTGACGCGCGATGCCGATGGCATCGCCTGGCTGCTGTTAGACCGTGCCGATGCCAGCGCGAACACGCTGTCCTCGGATGTGATGGAGGAATTCGACGCCGTGCTCGCGGCGATCGAGACCGAGCGCCCCGCCGGTCTCGTGATCCGCTCGGCAAAGCCGTCCGGCTTCATCGCGGGCGCCGATGTCAACGAGTTCCGCGGCGCATCCGACCCGGGCATGGTGGAGACGCGTATCCGTGCCGCGCATGCGGTGGTCGACCATCTGGAAGCGCTCAAGCTCCCGACGGTCGCGGTCATCCACGGCTTCTGCCTCGGCGGCGGGCTCGAGGTGGCGCTCGCCTGCCAGGCCCGCATCGCGATCGACGGTGCGCGTTTCGGATTCCCGGAGGTGATGCTGGGCCTGCATCCCGGCCTCGGCGGTACCGCGCGTTTCACCGCGCTGGTCAATCCGACCCAGTCGATGGCGCTGATGCTGACCGGGCGCACCGTCGATGCGCGCCGTGCCAAGGCGCTCGGCCTCGTCGATACCGTGACGCAGGAACGCCATGTCGAGGGCGCCGTGAAGGACGCGCTGTTCGGACGCCTGAAGCAAGCCAAGCCCGGCTGGCTCACGCGCGCCGCCAATCTCGGCCCGGTGCGTGGTCTGCTTGCCAAGCGCATGCGCTCGGAGGCGGCGAAGGCTGCCTCGCGCGAGCATTATCCAGCGCCTTACGCGCTGATCGATCTCTGGGAGGCGCATGGCGGCAGCAAGGTCGCGATGCTGAAGGCCGAGCAGGCCTCCTTCGCCAGGCTGATGGTGACGCCGACCGCGCAGAATTTGATCCGCGTCTTCCTCCTGCGCGAGCATATGAAGAAGACGGCCGGCTCCGGCAACGCGGTCAAGCATGTCCACGTCATCGGCGCCGGCGCCATGGGCGGCGACATCGCGGCTTGGGTCGCCGGGCAGGGCTTTCGCGTCTCGCTCGCTGACATGAAGGCGGGGCCGATCGCGGGCGCGGTGAAGCGGGCCAATGGGCTCTACGGCAAGATCATCCGCAAGCGAACCGAGGTGCGCGACGCGCTCGACCGCCTGATCCCGGACATGGACGGCGAGGGCGTCCGCAACGCCGATCTCATCATCGAGGCGGTGCCGGAGAAGCTGGAGCTGAAGCAGAAGGTCTATGCCGGCCTTGAGCCACGTATGAAGCCGGACGCGATCCTTGCGACCAACACGTCCAGTATTCCGCTGCAGGACCTGCGCACCACGCTGGCGCGGCCGGAGCGGCTGGTCGGCCTGCATTTCTTCAACCCGGTGTCGCGGTTGCAGCTGGTCGAGGTAGTCAGCCATGACGGCAACGATGCACAGGTGCTGAAACAGGCGCTCGCCTTCGTCGGCGCGATCGACCGCCTGCCGCTTCCCGTGAAGAGCTCGCCCGGCTTCCTCGTCAACCGGGCGCTGACGCCCTACATGCTGGAAGCCATGGTCATGCTGGACGAGAAGATCGACCAGCGCCTGATCGACGCCGCCGCCGAGCAGTTCGGCATGCCGATGGGGCCGATCGAGCTCGCCGATCAGGTCGGGCTCGACATCTGCCTCGACGTCGGCGACATGCTGCGCTCCAAGTTCGGCGATCTCCTGCCGCCGACGCCGGCCTGGCTGCGCGAGAAGGTGGCCAAGGGCGAGCTCGGCCGCAAGACTGGCAAGGGCTTTTACACCTGGAAGGACGGCAAGGCGGAGAAGGCCCAGCTTCCCGAGACCGGGCCGCGCGTCACCGACCAGATGATCGACCGCCTGGTGCTGCCGATGTCCAATGTCTGCGTCGCGGCGCTGCGCGAAGGCATCGTCGACGATGCCGACGCGGTCGACGGCGCCATGATCTTCGGCACCGGCTATGCACCGTTCCGCGGCGGCCCGCTGAACTATGCGCGCACGCGCGGCGTCGAGAACGTCGTATCCACCCTGCGCGCGCTGGCCGAGCGATTTGGCGAGCGCTTCGCGCCTGATCCGGGCTGGGACAATTTCAAGTGAGAGCGATATGAGCGAACAAGCCACGGCCGGGCCGAGCGGCGATCTCTGCATCCGCACGCTGGCGATGCCGGCCGACACCAATGCCAACGGCGACATCTTCGGCGGCTGGCTGCTCAGCCAGATGGACGTCGGCGGCGGCGTGTTCGCCTCGAAGGCTGCGCGGTCGCGCACGGTGACGGTCGCGATCGAGGCGATGAACTTCCGCAAAGCGGTTTATGTCGGCGATCTCGTCTCGGTCTACGCCAATCTCGTGCGCGTCGGACGCACCTCGCTGACGGTGCATCTCGAGGCCTGGGCATTGCGGCGCAAGGAGCTGCATCCCTTCCTCGTCACTGACGGCAACTTCACCTATGTCTCGATCGACGACCAAGGCCGGCCGCAGCCGATCGAGCGAAACGATCCGCCCATTGCGACGTAATCGCGCGCGGCGCTCTGCCTCATCTCGCGACGTGGCGGCGCAGTTCGCAAAGGCGGCGCATCCCGCCACTCCCGTCGGGGCTTCGCCAAAAACCAGTCAAGAACCAGTCATAAAACGGATGAGGTCCCCGTGTACTACCTAGCGTGTCGATTCGGGGTTGGGTACGGCCTCTAATGCCTGGGAACCTTCAGGCACGATTGCCGTTATTTGCCCGCACTGAGGGATCAACGGACCATGCCGGACAGCTACATCATCGAAGTCAATTCGCAGACCGCAGGTATCGTCGTTCGCTCTCAAGGAGGCTATTGCTTTTTTGCCTCATCCCATCGCTTCAACCGCCTCGAAGGCCAGCTCTTCCGCAACGCCCGCGAAGCCGAGCGCGCCGCGCGCAAGCTGGTTAACGGCGATTTGAAAGAGGCGGCGTAGCTGCCGTCATTCCGGGGCGCGCGGAGCGCGAACCCGGAATCTATCGTGCTGCAGAAATTGCCGACCAATGGATTCCGGGTTCGCGCTCCGCGCGTCCCGGAATGATGTCGTTGGTCACAACTTCGTCGCAGCCCGCGACAGCAGCTTCCAGTCGTCGCCCTGCTTCTGCCAGTTCATCAGGATGTGAAGATTGGTCGACACTTTCTTCCCGTCGGCAGCCATTTCCTGCTCGCCCAGCCAGTGAAAACGCACGATCGCCGCGGGGCCGACGACCTTGATGGTCGGGTCCTTGTATTCGATCGAAAGGAATTTCGACTTGCCGTCGGTGGCGTTGGCGATGAAGGTTGCCTTGTCCTCGACCTTGCCGCTGGAATGACTGTAGCTCAGCTCCTCCGCGCACAAGCCGCCCAGCGCCTTCGGATCGGCCGCGATCTGGGCAAGGCGGAAGGCCTCAACTTTCTTTGCAACGGCTTCCTCATCCGGCGAAGCAGCGAGCGTGGGCGTCGCAAACGCCAGTGCGGAGACGGCGAGGGTCGAGAGCGCCAGATCGCGTCTATTGATCGTCATGGTTTCCTCCTTTTTGATCTTGCACCGAGTGTTGCAGTCGCGTGCGGCTTTGTCGAGTGTCGCATGGCCGGTCATGCGCATGCGTCGTTGCGCGATCGGGGCGGTATTGATACGTCTTCCGCATCGATGTGCCGCGCATTCGGGAAAGTACGGAAATGATCGAGGCCAAACATGATGCGATGGGCAAGGCGTTGCTGTTCGACATCGACGGCACGCTTGCCGACACCGATCCGTTGCACTTGCAGGCTTTCAATCAGGTGCTCGGCCCTCACGGTCATGTGTTCGATCACGCGCGCTTCTCCAGGGAGCTGCAAGGCTTCGCCAATGTCGCGATCGGCGAGCGCTTTCTGCCGGATGAGGCGCCGGAACGGCGCGCCCTGATCCTCGACGAGAAGGAGGAGGTCTTCCGCACGCTGGTGGCCGGGCAGATCGCACCGCTGCCGGGCCTGATGGCGCTGCTTGATCGCGCCGACGGCGCCGGCATTCCCATGGTCGCCGTGACCAACGCGCCGCGTCTCAACGCCGAACTGCTGCTCTCCGGCCTCGGCATCACGCATCGCTTCAAGGCGCTTGTGATCGGCGCCGAGCTGCCGCACGGCAAGCCGCATCCGCTGCCCTATCAGGAAGGGCTGCGCTTCGTCGGCGCGAGCCCGCAAGCCTCGATCGCATTCGAGGACTCCCGCACCGGCGTGCAATCCGCAACGGCGGCGGGAATCCCGACCATCGGCATCCGTACCAGCCTCAGCCATGCTGACCTAGTTGCAGCAGGCGCGGTCACGTCCGCCAGTGCCTTCGACGACCCGGCGTTGCTTGCACGTCTTGCGAGCGCCATGGGGTGGTAAGACATGGCGTGGCAAGAAGCGGCCCTTCATTCGTTAACCGTGATCGGCGCGCATTGACCGAAGGCGCAAACCGCCGCACCATGCGTCCCCTGATTTGAGGCCGTTGCCGTGACCGGATTGACCCATCGCCAAGCTGAAATCCTCAACCTCGCGCGTGCTTCCGGCCGCGTCATGGTCGAGGAGCTCGCGCGCCGCTTCGAGGTCTCGGCCCAAACCATCCGAAAGGATCTCAACGATCTCTGCGAGCGGAGGTCGCTGACCCGCATCCATGGCGGCGCCATCATCGCCTCGGGCGTGGAGAACCTCGCCTATGAGGCGCGCCGCTTTGTCGCCGCCGACGAGAAGAAGGCGATTGGGGCTGCCGCCGCCTCGCTGATCCCGAACGGCTGCTCGCTGTTCATCAACATCGGCACCACGACGGAGGAGGTCGCGAGCGCGCTGACCTCGCACGAGGACCTGCTCGTCATTACCAACAATCTCAACGTCGCGATGCTGCTCTACCGCCATCCCCGCATCGAGGTGGTGGTCGCCGGCGGCACGGTGCGGCGCGCCGATGGCGGGGTGGTCGGGTCGACCGCGACGCAACTGATCGGTCAGTTCAAGGTCGACTATGCCATCATCGGCGCGTCCGCGATCGACGAGGAGGGCGCCTTGCTCGACTTCGACTATCGCGAGGTGCAAGTGGCGCAGGCCATCATCGCCAATGCCCGCAGCGTCATGTTGGTCGCCGATTCGACAAAGCTCCGCCGCAGCGCGCCGGTGCGCATCGCCCATATCACTCAGATCCAGACCTTCGTCACCGACCAGGAACTGCCCGAGCGCCTCGCCACCATCTGCCACAGCAAGGGCATCGAAGTGGTGGAGGCGATGCCGAAGGGGGCGGATATCGATGATGCGCCGGCCGAAGTGCAGGATGCGGCGCCGGAGGCCGCACCGGTGGTGCGGCTGAGATAGGGGCTAAGCGTCGTCCCACGGATTGAGCAGCGCGACGCCGAAGGCCGCAAAATCCTTCACGTTACGTGTGACGAGCATGAGATCGTTGACCAGCGCAGTCGCCGCAAAGAAGCCGTCCATGACGGACAATGCGACGCCGCTCCTGCGGCTCTGCGCCATCAGGTCACCCCAGCGCTCGGCCACTGTCTGGTCTATCGGCAGGACGCGCTCGGCAAACCGCGCAGGCAAATCGTGGGCAAGCCAGGCGGCCAGCGCGGTGCGCCGGCGGCCGTCCTCGAGCAATGCGATGCCGCGGCGAAGTTCGGCGATCGAGGCGACGCCGATGAATGTACGGTCCTCATCGATCGTATCGAGCCACGCCACAACTTTCGGCGAAGGCACGGGCCGCTGAATCTCCGAGAGCACGTTGATGTCGAGCAACAGGTTCATGGCATTTCATCGCGTGGTGCGTCGTGCACGCGCTCAAGGTCGAGGTCCGCGCCGCGTTGCCGGGTGATCATCTGCGGGCCGGCTTGAGCGCGGTCGATCTTGTGCGTCTGACTATTCAAGGGCGCGGTTAGCCGGCGCCCCAAGGATTGAGCAGCGGAACGCCCGTCGGTTCGAAATCCCCCACGTTGCGCGTCACGACTGTCAAGCCGTGAACGAGCGCAGTCGCCGCAATGAGGGCGTCACGTTCGGCTCGCGGGTTGGGAACGTGGAGCTGTGCGCAGCGCTGAGCCACGGCCGTATCGATCGCCAGAATCCGCCCCTCGAAGCGGGCCAGAATTTGGCCATCGATCCAGGCGCGCAAGACAGCACCCTGCGTCGCGTCTTTGCGTTCAATCAGGCGTGCTCCGACTTCAATTTCAAGGATCGAGATGGCGGACATGAAGAAGTTTGTCGCAGGCACAGCGTTGGCCCAGGCGAGCACGTTGCGATCCGCTCTATCCGGCCGCCGCAGTTCGGAAATGACGTTGGTGTCCAGGAGGAACATCAGTCGAGATCAACGGGCTTGAATATTCCGCCGTCCATACGAGGCGGATCGAAATCGAAGTCCGCGTTCGCCTCCGCCAAAGCTTGGGCAAGGCTCATCTGTCCGCCGCTCAGGCGCAAATATTCCTCGATCGTCAGCAGGACATGGGCGGGGCGGCCACGATCCGTAATGAAGACTGGACCCTGCGAGGCCGCCTTTTTCGCGCCGCTCGTATCCTGATTGAATTCTCGGCTAGTCAGTGTGGTCACCATCCGTCAGCGCCTCTTTGCCTTCGCGTACCTCATGGCCCGAACTTATGTAGATATGTTTCTACATTCAAGACTCGGTGCGTGTCCGCAGGGGCCGGGCCGACGCCCTCCAGTTAAGTTTGCCTCGAATTGTGTCCGGCCTCCTGCTGATCTCTCCGTCTCGCTGCCGCGGCAAAGCCAATTCTTTCGCTTCCTTTCGCCTATCTTTCATCTTGCTTTCGTTTTTCGGTGTGATCTAATCAAAAACGAAAGTAGCCGCTCGACGGAACGAGCGGTCGCGGGGGGATGCGTCTGTTGGAGCGTATTTTCGATCTCGCCATCATTGGAGGCGGTGTTAACGGTTGCGGCATCGCGCGCGATGCGGTGGGCCGTGGCAACACGGTTTTCCTGTGCGAAATGAACGATCTGGCGAGCGGGACGTCGTCCTGGTCGACCAAGCTGGTGCATGGCGGCCTGCGCTATCTCGAATATTACGAGTTTCGGCTGGTCCGCGAGGCGCTGATCGAGCGCGAGATCCTGTGGGGCATCGCGCCCCATATCATCCGTCCCTTGCGTTTCGTTTTGCCGCATCACGCCGGCCTGCGCCCGGCCTGGCTGCTGCGGCTGGGTCTGTTCCTCTATGATCACATCGGCGGCCGCCATCTGCTGCCCCCCACGCGCTCGGTCGATCTTGGGCGTGACGAGGTCGGCAAGCCGCTGATCCCCAATCGCTACAGCCGCGCCTTCGAATATTCGGACTGCTTCGTCGACGACGCCCGTCTCGTCGTGCTCAACGCCCGCGATGCCGCCGACAAGGGCGCCGAGATCCGTACCCGCACGCGCGCCACCGAAATTCGCCAGTCGGAGGGCGCCTGGACCGTCAGCATGGTCAACACGCTGACCGGGGAGCGCTCGTCGATCCAGGCCCGCGCGCTCGTCAATGCCGGCGGTCCCTGGGTCGAGGACGTGCTCGGCCGCGGCGCCGGCATTAATGCGAAAGCCAAGGTGCGCCTGGTGCAGGGTTCGCACATCGTGGTCAAGAAGCTTTACGACCACGACCGCGCCTACATGTTCCAGAATGCCGACGGCCGCATCATTTTCGTCATTCCCTACCAGGACGATTTCACGCTGATCGGCACCACCGACCGCGACTACGACGGCGATCCCGCGAAGGTGAAGGCGACGGCGGAAGAGATCCAGTATCTCTGCGCTGCGGCCAGCGAATATCTCGCCAAGCCCGTGACGCCGGACGACGTGGTCTGGACCTATTCCGGCGTGCGGCCGCTTTATGACGATGGCGCGAGCGAAGCCAAGGCCGCGACGCGCGACTACGTGTTCGAGCTCGACACGCCCGGCGGGGTGCCGCTGCTGTCGATCTACGGCGGCAAGATCACGACCTATCGGAGACTCGCCGAAGAGGCCCTGGAACGCCTTGCGCCCTATCTTCGCAGTGCGAAAGCGCGCGAGGGCTGGACCGGAAAATGGCCGCTACCCGGCGGCGACATGAATGTGTCGGACATCGACGGCCTGATCGCCGAGCTCCAGCGCGGCTATCCGTTCCTCAGCCACGAGCATGCGCGGCGGCTCGCGCGCGCCTATGGCACGCGGGCGATGAAGCTGCTCGGCGATGCGAAATCATTGGCCGATCTCGGCCAGGCTTTCGGCGCGACGCTGACCGAGCGCGAGGTCCGTTATCTCATGGCCCATGAATGGGCCGTCACCGCCGAGGACGTGGTCTGGCGTCGTTCCAAACTCGGCCTGCGACTATCTGCCGACGAGATCGCGGCGCTTGACGACTGGATCAGGAGCCATGCCGTGCAGCAAACTCCCCTGCGGGAAGCGGGAGGACGCTCATGACCGTGACACTCGATCACGTGACCCGGACCGTCGAGGGTATCGAGCACATCCGCGATGTCTCCCTGACTCTCGAGAGCGGAACCCTCAACGTCCTGCTCGGGCCGACGCTGTCGGGCAAGACCTCGATCATGCGGCTGCTCGCCGGGCTCGACAAGCCGAGCACCGGCAAGGTGGTGGTCAACGGCAAGGACGTCACCGGCGCCGACGTCCGCAAGCGCTCGGTCGCCATGGTCTATCAGCAGTTCATCAACTACCCCTCGCTGACGGTCTACGAGAACATTGCTTCGCCCTTGCGCGTGCAGGGCAAGCCGCGCGACGAGATCGAGGCGCGGGTCGCCGAGGCGGCGAAGCTGCTCCGGCTCGAGCCGTTCCTGAAGCGCACGCCGCTCCAGCTCTCGGGCGGACAGCAGCAGCGGACCGCGATCGCGCGTGCGCTGGTCAAGGGCGCCGACCTCGTGCTGCTCGACGAGCCGCTCGCCAATCTCGACTACAAGCTGCGCGAGGAGTTGCGCGCCGAGCTGCCGCGGATCTTCGAGGCCTCGGGCGCGATCTTCGTCTATGCCACCACCGAGCCGACCGAGGCGCTCCTGCTCGGCGGCAACACGGTCTGCATGTGGGAGGGCCAGGCGCTGCAGATAGGCGAGACCACCAGCGTCTACCGCCGGCCGCAGACCTTGCGCGTCGCGCAGGTGTTCTCCGATCCGCCGCTCAACCTCGTCGGCATCGAGAAGAAGAACGGCTCCGTCCAATATGCAGGCGGCACGGCCTCCCCGGCCTCCGGTCTTTACGCTGGCCTTGCCGACGGGACCTATCGCGTCGGCTTCCGGGCGCATCAGCTCGCCCTCGCCAATGGCGAGGCCGATCGTCATGCCTTCCACGCCACCGTCACCGTGACCGAGATCACCGGTTCGGAGAGTTTCGTGCATCTGACCCGGGGCGGGTCGAACTGGGTGGCGGTGCTGCACGGCGTGCACGAGTTCGAGCCCGGCCAGACGCTCGATGCCGTGCTCGACCCCAATGATATCTTCGTCTTCGACGCCGCCGACCGCTTGGTCGCGGCTCCCGGCATGGCGTTTTCAAGCGAAGCGCCTAGCGGTTCGCGCGAAGAAAACGCCTCAACAGTCAGAAGCGCCTGAGGGAGATGCGCCATGGCCCGCATTGACCTCGTCGATCTCGCCCATTCCTACGGCGGCAACGATGCGCCGCCGGAAAGCTTTGCGCTCAAGCCTGTAACCATGACCTGGCGGCAGGGCGGCGCCTATGCGCTGCTCGGGCCCTCCGGCTGCGGCAAGACCACGCTGCTCAACGTCATCTCCGGCATCATTACGCCGTCGCGCGGGAAGATCCTGTTCGACGGCAAGGACATCACGCCGCTGTCGACCCAGAAACGCAACATCGCCCAGGTGTTCCAGTTTCCGGTGATCTACGACACAATGACGGTGGGGCAGAACCTGGCGTTCCCGCTGAAGAACCGCGGCGTGCCGAAGGCCGAGATCGACAAGCGCGTCGCCGAGATTGGCCGCCTGCTCGATCTCGAGCCCTATCTCAATCGCAAGGCGACGCGCCTCACCGCCGACGCCAAGCAGAAGATCTCGCTCGGCCGCGGCCTCGTTCGTTCCGACGTCGCCGCCGTGCTGTTCGACGAGCCGCTGACGGTGATCGACCCCGAGCTGAAATGGCAACTGCGCTCCAAGCTGAAGGCGCTGCACCGCGAGCTCGATCTCACGATGATCTACGTCACCCACGACCAGACCGAGGCGCTGACCTTCGCCGACACCGTCGTCGTCATGCATGATGGCCGCGTGGTGCAGAGCGGCACCCCGGCCGAGCTGTTCGACAAGCCGGCGCACACTTTCGTCGGCTATTTCATCGGCTCGCCCGGCATGAACATCCTGCCGGCCGAGGTGAGGGGACGCGAGGCGAAGGTCGGCGGTCACGTCATCGCGCTGAACCGCGCCTACGACAATCTGCCTTCAGGCGCGAAGATCGAGATCGGCGTGCGTCCCGAATTCGTCGAGGTCGTTGCGGCGGCGCCCGGCCTGCTGACGGCGAAGATCGAGCGCCTCGACGATCTCGGCCGCATCCGCTTTGCGCGCGCGCGCTTCGGTGACGCCAAGCTCGCTGCACGCGCGCCGGCCGGCTTCTCGAGTGCGGACGGCAATGCCGGGCTGAAATTCGATCCGTCCCACGTTCACGTCTATGCCGACAGCCTTCTGGTGGAGGGAGCCGCCTGATGGACAAGACCGTCAACCAAAAAGCCTGGTTCCTGGTGCTGCCGGTGTTCCTGGTCGTCGCCTTCTCGGCGGTGCTGCCGCTGATGACCGTGGTGAACTATTCGATGCAGGACACCTTCGGCAACAACCAGTTCTTCTGGAACGGCGTCGGCTGGTTCAAGGAGCTGCTCGATCCCTCGACCGATCTCGGGGGGCGCTTCCTCGCCTCGCTCGGCCGCAACCTGTTCTTCTCGCTGGTGATCCTCGCGATCGAGGTGCCGCTCGGCATCGTCGTTGCGCTGTCGATGCCGCGCGAGGGCTGGACCGTCGCGGCCTGCCTGGTGATCCTGGCGCTGCCGCTGCTGATCCCCTGGAACGTGGTCGGCACGATCTGGCAGATCTTCGGCCGGCCCGACATCGGGCTGCTCGGCTATACGCTCAACGCCATGGGCATCGACTACAACTACGTCTCCAACGACGTCGACGCCTGGGTCACCGTCATCGTGATGGATGTGTGGCATTGGACCAGCCTCGTCGCGCTGCTCTGCTACGCCGGCCTGAAGTCGATTCCGGAGGCCTATTACCAGGCGGCCCAGATCGACGGCGCCTCGCGCTGGGCGGTGTTCAAGGCGATCCAGCTGCCGAAGATGAATCGCGTGCTGCTGATCGCGGTGCTGCTGCGCTTCATGGACAGCTTCATGATCTACACCGAGCCGTTCGTCGTCACCGGCGGCGGGCCCGGCAACTCCACGACCTTCGTGTCGATCGAGCTCGTCAAGATCGCGCTCGGCCAGTTCGACCTCGGCAAGGCCGCGGCGCTGTCGCTGGTCTACAATCTGATCATCCTGATCGTCTGCTGGATTTTCTACACCGTCATGACCAACGCCGGCACCGAACGCGCCGTCAAGGAAGGAGCCGCGTGATGCATTCGATCCCCGGCCGCCGCCTCATCATGGGGCTGTTCCTGGTCTTCCTGCTGTTGCCGATCTACTGGCTCGTCAACATGAGCTTCAAGACCAACAGCGAGATCGTCTCGACGATGACGCTGTGGCCGCACACCCCGACGCTGCAGCACTATCAGCGCATCTTCACGGACGAGAGCTGGTATTCCGGCTACATCAACTCGCTGACCTATGTGGTCCTCAACACCGTCATCTCGATCGCGGTGGCCTTGCCGGCGGCTTACGCCTTCTCGCGCTACCGCTTCCTCGGCGACAAGCATCTGTTCTTCTGGCTGTTGTCGAATCGCATGGCGCCGGCCGCGGTCTACGCGCTGCCGTTCTTCAACCTTTATTCGGCGATCGGCCTGTTCGATACGCCCTGGGCGGTCGCGCTGGCGCACTGCATCTTCAACGTTCCGCTCGCGGTGTGGATCCTAGAAGGATTCGTCTCCGGCGTGCCGCGCGAGATCGACGAGACCGCCTTCCTCGACGGCTATTCCTTCCCCCGCTTCTTCATCAAGATTCTGGTGCCGCTGATCGCGAGCGGCATCGGCGTCGCCGCCTTCTTCTGCTTCATGTTTTCGTGGGTCGAGCTCTTGCTCGCGCGCACGCTGACCTCGGTGCATGCCAAGCCGATCGCGGCGATCATGACGCGCACGGTGTCGGCGGCCGGCATGGACTGGGGTCTGCTCGCGGCGGCCGGCGTGCTCACCATCATCCCGGGCGCGCTCGTGATCTGGTTCGTCCGCAATTACATCGCGCGCGGTTTCGCGCTCGGCCGGGTCTAAGGAGGCGATCATGGAGTCAATCGCATGGATGGCCTGGACGTTGCCGACGGCGATCTTCTTCGCCGCGCTCGGCTGCACGCTCGCGGTCATGACCTGGCTGGCCGCGGTCTATCCGGAGGCCGAGCGGGTCGGCGTGCTGCGCATCCCGACCACGCGCGGCGATCGCCTGTTCGTCTCGTTGATCGTGGCCGCCGTCATTCACCTCGCGTGGATCGGTCTCGTCGGCACGGATCCGCTCGCCACGCTGCCGATCGGCGAGGAGGGGTTCGAGATTTCGAGCCTGTGGCTCGCAAGTGGAATTTCGCTTGTAACGGCCGTGCTCATCTTCCGCACGGTCTGAAGCTCGCGAAGGGACGGCCAGGTCCGGGACCAACCCGGGCCTGTATAAAAGTTTGTCGCTGCAACGGAGGAACACCATGCGACAGTTTAGGAGAAGGAAAGGTCCATTGACCAAGAGCAGTTTTCTGACGATGTCGAGCGCTGCCGCGATCGTTGCGGTCTCGTTCGCCCTCTCGGCTCCGGTTCGCGCCGCCGACGAGGCGACGATCCAGAAGTGGATCGCCGAATTCCAGCCCTCGACGCTGTCGAAGGAAGACCAGAAGAAGGAGCTGGAGTGGTTCGCCAAGGCCGCCGAACCCTTCAAGGGCATGGAGATCAACGTCGTCTCCGAGACCATCACAACCCACGAATACGAGGCACAGACGCTCGCCAAGGCATTCTCCGAGCTGACTGGCATCAAGCTCAAGCACGACCTCATCCAGGAAGGTGACGTCGTCGAGAAGCTGCAGACCCAGATGCAGTCCGGCAAGAACGTCTATGACGGCTGGATCAACGATTCCGACCTGATCGGGACCCACTTCCGCTACGGCCAGACCGTCGCGCTGTCGGACTACATGACCGGTGAGGGCAAGGACGTCACCAATCCGATGCTCGACGTCAACGACTTCATCGGCAAGTCGTTCGGCACCGGGCCGGACGGCAAGCTCTATCAGCTGCCCGACCAGCAGTTCGCCAACCTCTACTGGTTCCGCTACGACTGGTTCACCAACCCCGACTACAAGGCCAAGTTCAAGGCCAAGTACGGCTACGAGCTCGGCGTGCCCGTGAACTGGTCCGCCTACGAGGACATCGCCGAGTTCTTCACCAACGACATCAAGGAGATCAACGGCGTCAAGGTCTACGGCCATATGGACTATGGCAAGAAGGACCCCTCGCTCGGATGGCGCTTCACCGACGCCTGGCTGTCGATGGCCGGCAACGGCGACAAGGGCATTCCGAACGGCCTGCCGGTCGACGAATGGGGCATCCGCATGGAAGGCTGCCGCCCCGTCGGCTCCTCGGTCGAGCGTGGTGGCGACACCAACGGCCCGGCGGCGGTCTACTCGATCACCAAGTACCTCGAGTGGATGAAGAAGTATGCGCCGCCGCAGGCGCAGGGCATGACGTTCTCCGAGTCCGGCCCCGTGCCGGCGCAGGGCAACATCGCCCAGCAGATGTTCTGGTACACCGCCTTCACCGCCGACATGGTGAAGCCGGGCATCGCCGTGATGAACGCGGACGGCACGCCGAAATGGCGCATGGCTCCCTCGCCGCACGGCTCCTACTGGAAGGAAGGCATGAAGCTCGGCTATCAGGACGCGGGCTCCGTGACGCTGCTGAAGTCGACACCGCCGGACCGCCGCAAGGCGGCCTGGCTCTATCTCCAGTTCATCGTCTCCAAGACGGTGAGCCTGAAGAAGAGCCATGTCGGTCTCACCTTCGTCCGTGAATCCGACATCTGGGACAAGTCGTTCACGGAACGTGCGCCGAAGCTCGGCGGCCTGATCGAGTTCTACCGCTCGCCCGCCCGCGTGCAGTGGACCCCGACCGGCAACAACGTGCCCGACTATCCGAAGCTCGCGCAGCTCTGGTGGCAGAACATCGGCGACGCGTCGTCCGGTGCGAAGACGCCGCAAGCCGCAATGGACGCTTTGGCTGCCGCGCAGGACTCCGTCATGGAGCGCCTGGAGAAATCCGGCGTGCAGGGTGCCTGCGGTCCGAAGCTCAACAAGAAGGAGAAGCCGGAGTACTGGTTCGCGAAGGCCGAGAAGGACGGCACCATCGCGCCCCAGCGCAAGCTCGCCAACGAGAAGCCGAAGGGCGAGACGGTGGACTACGACACCCTGATCAAGTCGTGGCCCGCCACCCCCCCGAAGCGCGCGGAAGCGAAGTAGGCGGCGCGTAGCATCTCCAAATACGAAAGGCCGGGAGCAATCCCGGCCTTTTTTCTTTTGGCGCTTGTGATGGCAAGCTTGTGGCACGCACGTTCTGCATTCTCGGTGTCATTGCCCGCCTGGTGCGCAATGGCGCACAGGGGCGGGCAATCCAGCACGCCGCGACCCATCGGTTGAATCTCGCCACCGGTGATTACTGGATGCCCCGCCTTCGCGGGGCATGACAGCGTCATGTGTGGAGAAGAAACTACTCCGCCGGCTCGGCCGCCAGCGTCGGATAATCGGTATAGCCCTTGGCGCCGCCGCCGTAGAACGTGTTCTTGTCCCAGTCATTCAGCGCGGCGCCCTGCTTCAGCCGCTCGACGAGGTCGGGGTTGGAGATGAACGGCTTGCCGAAGGCGATGAGGTCGGCCGCGTTCGCGTCCAGCACCTTGGTGGCGAGATCGAAGTCGTAGCCGTTGTTGGCGACGTAGGCGCCCGAGAAGCGCTTGCGCAACGACGCATAGTCGAACGGCGCGACGTCGCGCGGCCCGCCGGTGGCGCCTTCGACCACGTGGAGATAGACCAGCTTTAGCGCGCTGAGGCCGTCGACGATGTGATCATACAGCGCCTGCGGGTTGGAATCCGAGATGTCGTTGGCCGGCGTCACCGGCGAGATGCGGATGCCCGTACGCTCGGCGCCGGCTTCAGCTGCCACCGCCTTGGAGACCTCCAGCATCAGTTTCGCGCGGTTCTCGATCGAGCCGCCATAGGCATCTGTGCGCTTGTTGGCGCCGTCCTTGGCGAATTGCTCGAGCAGATAGCCGTTGGCCCCGTGGATCTCGACGCCGTCGAAGCCGGCCTCCAGCGCGTTCTTCGCCGCGCGCTTGAAGTCGTCGATGATTGCAGGAATTTCGGAAAGCTCGAGCGCACGGGGCTCGGAGACGTCGGCGAAACCGCCGTTCACGAAGGTCTTGCCCTTGGCGCGGATCGCGCTCGGCGCCACCGGGGCTGCGCCATTCGCCTGGAGATCGACATGCGAGATGCGGCCGACATGCCAGAGCTGGATGAAGATCTTGCCGCCGCGCTCATGCACCTTGTCGGTGACCTTGCGCCAGCCGGCGACCTGGTCCTTGCTGTAAATGCCGGGGGTGTCCTGGTAGCCCTGGCCCTGTTGCGAGACCTGGCTTGCTTCGGTGATCAGGAGCCCGGCGGAGGCGCGCTGGGCATAATAGTCGGCGGCGAGCGGGCCGGGCACGAAGGTGCCGGGTACGGCGCGGTTTCGCGTCAGCGGCGCCATCACCAGGCGGTTGGCCAGCGTGATGGGGCCGAGCTTGTAGGTCTCGAACAATTTGGTCGAACGGCTCATGGGCAATGCTTCCAGGCGGTGAGAGGTCCCGAACACTTGTGCATCGCGGCATCGGGCGCAAGGGACGAGCCATACGGAAAGTGCAGGCGAGCTACGCGGCGGCGCCCCCGTAGCATAATTCATGTGCAATTCCGGGGACGGCAGCAGACTTCCGCTACCGATCTGATGGATCAGTTCGTGCCCATGAAATCGCGTTTTCCGATCTCGACGCCGTTGTGGCGCAGGATGCCGTGGGCGGTCGCGGCGTGGAAATAGAAGTTCGGCAGCGAGAAAGAGCTGAAGAATTGCTGGCCCTTCATGGTGATGGATTTGTCCGGGCCTGCCGGAAAGGTGACGTCCCTCACTTCGGCACCTTCAAACTGCTCGGGCTTGAACGACTTCACGTAGTCGATGGTCCTGGCCAGCCGCTGCTTCAATTCCGCAAAACTGGTCTCGGTATCGGGCGTTGTCGGCACCTCGCTGTGGGTCAGCCGGGCACAGCCCTTGGCGGCGAAATCGCTGACCAGCTGGATCTGCCGCGACAGCGGCAGCATGTCCGGAAACAGCCGGGAGCCCAGCAACACGCTCGGGTCGATCTTCCTGGCCGCGCAATGCGCCTCAGCCTTGGTGAGCAGCCCGGTCACGCTGTTCAGCATCTGCAAATAGGCGGGGACTACGGCGTCGTAGAAGGACATGTGATGCTCGCTTCAAATGGTGGGGAATTTCAGGAGAAAACCTGAGCCACTCACATGGGAGCCTCATGGAAAAATACAATCGCAGAGCGCGGCTTGTGCGATGCGAAAATTCTACGGCGTCATCCTCGCTGTCATCGCCCGGCCTGACCGGGCGATCCAGTACGCCGAGACAGTTTGGGTTGAATCGATAAGCCGCGGCGTACTGGATGCCCCGGTCGAGCCGGGGCATGACGGAGGAGGGTTTAGCGGATCGTCGCCAGGGGCGGCGCCTGGGCCGTGCCGCCGCGCATGCGGGCGAGCAACTCGGCGGTCGGCCAGGAATCCGCCGGCAGGCCGTACTTGATCTGCATGGCCTTCACGGCGGCGCGGCTCTGCTGGCCCAGCACGCCGTCGATCTTGCCGACATTGAAGCCGGCGCGAACAAGCAACTGCTGCAATTCCTTGAGCTCGTTGAACGGCAGCTGCGCCACCGGCGTCGACGGCTTGCGCATCGGCGCCGCGCCGGCAATGCGCGAGGCCAGATAGCCCGCGGTCGTCGCGTAGATCAGCGAGTTATTCCACTCGGTGTAGGCCGCGAAATTCGCATAGGCCAGGAAGGCCGGACCAGTTCGCCCCATCGGCAGCAGCACGGATGCGGCGAGACTGTCGTTTGGCAGCGGCCGACCGTCGGGATAGGTGACGCCCAGTTGCGCCCATGTCGAACGCGGCTCGCGCACGGTGAGATCGGTTTTGTCCCACGGCAGGTTCGGCGGCACCCTGATCTCTTCCAGCCACGGCTCGCCGCGCCGCCACTTCAAGCCGTTGGCGATGTAGTTCGCGGTCGAGCCGATCACGTCGGCCGGCGAGCGCAACAAATCGCGGCGCCCGTCGCCGTCATAATCGACCGCGTAGTTAACGTAGTGCACGGGCAGGAATTGCGTCTGGCCGAGCTCGCCGGCCCAAGAGCCGATCATCTCGTCGGGATGCAAATCGCCGCGGTCGATAATCTTCAGCGCCGCGATGGTCTCGCCCACGAACATCTCCGAGCGGCGGCAGTCATAGGCCAGCGACACCAGCGATTTCAGCGTCGGCAGGTTGCCCATGTTGGCGCCGAAATCGCTCTCCAGGCCCCAGAACGCTGCGATCACGGCGGGCGGCACGCCGTATTCCTTTTCCGCGCGCGCGAATGCAGCCGCGTATTGCTTGATGTGCTGCTGGCCGTTCTGCATGCGATAGGGCGCGGCCATACGGCCGGCAAACTCGGTGAAGAGCTGACCGAACACGCGCTGGCCGCGGTCGCGATTGACGATGCCCTGGTCGTAGACGAGGTAGGGTGAGGCTTCCGCGATCGTGCGCTGCGACACGCCGGCGGCGACTGCCTGCTGCTTCACCTCGGCCAGGAAGCGGTCGAAGCTCGCGCCATTGTGGCAGGAGGCCGCGCGCGGCACGGAGGCTTTTGGTGCTGCCGGCTTGGCGGATGGCGGGGGTAACTGGGCGGATGCGGGAAAGGACAGCGCAGCGAAAACAACGGCCGCGATCGCAAGTCGGGTCTGGAGCATGAAGTTTCCGGCGGGGAGGGGACGCTTGGATTCTGAATGAAGCTTAATGGAAGTGGGCTGCGCAAGCCATCTCTTCGTCATTCCGGGGCGCCCGTAGGGCGAACCCGGAATCTCGAGATTCCGGGCTCGATGCTGCGCATCGCCCCGGGATGACACTGCCGAGTGCCGCGGCTCCGCGACGCACCTTGAAACCTTGCAGGTGGGCCGGTGTCATCCCTACCTCATGCCTGCCGGCCTGCTGGCGCTTCCAGCCTGCCATGGCCGGCCAGGAGAGAGGGCCATGAACTATCTTCGTACTGCAATGTTGCTGGCAGGCCTGACCGCCCTGTTCATGGGCGTCGGCTATCTGATCGGCGGCGCCTCGGGCGCCATGATCGCGCTCGTCATTGCCGCTGCGACCAATCTTTTCACCTACTGGAACTCCGACCGCATGGTGCTGTCGATGTACGGCGCCCATCAGGTCGACCGTTCGACCGCGCCGGAGCTGTTCGGCCTCGTCGCCGAGCTCGCGGGCCGTGCCGGCCTGCCGATGCCGCGCGTGTTCGTGATGGATGAGGTCCAGCCCAACGCGTTCGCCACCGGGCGCAATCCGGAAAACGCCGCCGTTGCCGTAACCACCGGCCTGATGAACCAGCTCAGCCGGGAGGAGCTCGCCGGCGTGATTGCGCACGAGCTTGCGCATATCAAGAACCACGACACGCTGCTGATGACGATCACCGCGACCATCGCCGGCGCGATTTCGATGATCGCCCAGTTCGGCATGTTCTTCGGCGGCAATCGCGAGAACAACAATGGCCTCGGTATCGTCGGCTCGATCCTGATGATGATCCTCGCCCCGCTCGGCGCCATGCTGGTGCAGATGGCGATCAGCCGGACCCGCGAATATGCCGCGGACAATCTCGGTGCGCGGATCGTGGGACAGCCGATGTGGCTGGCCTCGGCGCTGGTGAAGATCGAGGGCGCCGCGCATCAGGTGCCGAACTACGAGGCCGAGCGGAATCCGGCGACGGCGCACATGTTCATCATCAATCCGCTGTCGGGCCACGGCGTCGATAATCTGTTCGCCACCCATCCGTCGACGCAGAACCGCATCGCGGCACTCCAGCAACTCGCGGCCGAGTTTGGGCGGGGTGCGCCGTCGGTCGGTGCCAATGAGAACTATCCGTCGCGCAGTCCGTGGGGCCGCTCCTCCTCCCGTGGGCCTTCCCGCGGGCCCTGGGGCTGACGGAACCGCAAGCTTATGCGTGCGGCTTTGTGACCTGGCGCACACAAAATCCCCGGCGCTGGTGTTAACACCCCAGCGAGACCAATTCTTCGAAAGGGGATGCGTGGCCGGCCCGCTGCCGGCCATCGTCGAAGATGACCAGAATTGTGGTGCCATTGCTGATCGTCCTGTGCGTGCTCATCGGCCTGTCCACGCACATGGTCGTCAATTGCGGCGACGAGGACGATCCCGATATCTGCTCGGCGGTGATCGGTTTCTCGCCGCTGCGCGGCTCGCTGATCGCCTTCGCCTATGCGGGGCGCGGGCGGATCGCGCTACGTCGCGGCGACTTCGGGCGGGCGATCGCCGATTTCGACGAGGCCATCCACCTCAATCCGAACCGCGCTTCGCTCTATCGCGACCGGGCGCTGGCGCGTCGGCAGAATGGCGACCTCGAGCTTGCCGTTGCCGATTACGACGAGGCGATCGCGCATGATCCCAAGCGCGCCGCGCCCTATCACCAGCGCGGACTGGCGCTCGCCGCCATGGGCGATCTCGACCGCGCCATCCTGAGCTACAACACGGCGATCCGTCTCGACCCCTCAGACGCGCAGGCCCGGCTCGACCGCGGCCTCGCGTTTCTCGCCCGCGGCCAGCTCGACGACGCCCGCGCCGATTTCGAGAACGCGCTGGCGCTGCCGATGGGCAAGGACGACCGTGCCCACGAGGCCGCACGCGCCAGGCTCGCCGAGCTGGCGAGCGTCGAGTCAGTGCAGGTGTCGGCGCCGAGAAGGTAAGCAGAGCTCTCCGCGACGCCCGGACTCGTAGGGTGGGCAAGGGCGCACTTGCGCCGTGCCCACGATCTTTTCAGTGCAGTAACAGACGCGTAGGCACGCTTCGCTTTGCCTACCCTACGAGGCTGATTGTGTGGAGAGCTGACCGAAGCTCTCGCTTTGGGAGGGGAAGATGAAAGAGCTTACTTCGCCTTCTTCGCTTTCGCCTTCTTCGCCTTGGCGGCCTTCTTCGCCGGTTTCTCGCCCTTCGCCTTCTCCACCTTGACCGTAACAGGCGTGCTGGCGGCGAGCCGCATCGACCGGGCGTAGCTGTCGGCGACGTTGTCGGCCGACATCTGCAGGCGCTTGGCGGCGGCGGTGGCCTGCTCCATGGTGGCCTTGGCCATCATCTTGAAGCGCTCACCGGTCTCCTTGCCCTTGGCCTTGGCCGCAAGGCCATTGAAGCGATCCCGCCGCTCCTTGGCGCGGGTCATCAGGCCCGTATGCAGCTGTCTGGCCAATTGCCGGATCACGACATCCAGGTCGGCGTCCGCCATGTTCTCTCATCCCCTTCGAAAAACGGTATCGATGCGGCGGAACTATGCAGATCACGCCCCTGCTTGGCAATTGCCGCGAGCGCGTCATCCGCAGCTTCCGGCCCACGAAGCAAAAAGCCGCGCTGTTCGCGCGGCTCCGATGCAGTCCGGCGCAGGCAGCTCGCTTTGGACTTATTTCAGCGAGGCCACCGGGCCGTTCGAGGCCGCCGGCTCGGGGTCGAAGCCGAACACGCCGACCAGGTATTTGTAGTAGTCCGGCATCTTCTCCTTGAGCGCCTCCCGCGACTTCGGATCGTGGAATTCGCTTTTTCCGGCCAGGAAGATGCTGGCGGTCACGGCGAAGAACTCCATCGGGTTCTTCATCGCATAGGACTCCTTGGGCAGCATGTCCTTGGACTTGGCCAGGGCGTAATAGGCGATCACACCCTTGTTGGCATAGCCGTCCGGCAGCAGCCGCGCGTGATAGGCATGCAGGAGTTCGTGCAGCAGCACGGCCTCCTTCTCGTAGCGCATCATGTCGGGACGCAGCATGATCACGCCGAGCCCCGAATCGACCGCGAGGTCGACGGCGTTCGGATTGGTCCAGCGCTGCTTGTTGTGGTCCCACACCGTGAGCGTCCGCGGCACGCGGCGCTCGACGTTGGGGGCTACGCGGCCGTAGCAGGCGGTCGCGGCACCTTCGTCGAGGCACGCGAGCTCGCTCGCGATGATCGGCACGGTGCGGAAGAAGCGCAGCACGCGTGGCGACAGGCCGGTCGCTTCGACGGCGTCGATCTGCTGCTTCAGGTTGTCGGTGATCTTGTCGACGTCCTTGCGATCGGAATTTTCCGACAGGTCGAACATGTAGCCGCGATAGTTCTGGAAGCCCGGCGGCAGCGACGGTGATGCGCCGGCATCAAGCGAACCGGCATGGGACGGACCGGCGAAGAACGCACCGACAATGGTTGCGGTCAGCAGCAACGCCATGCGCATGAGTGAAACCCCCTGATGTCACTTCGCCCGGCAGAGTAAGCCGTCGCCGTTTGCGAAAAGTGAGTGGGGTGAGAGTAGGGCACCGATGTTGAAGCGAGTTTAATCGCTGGTTGCAGATCGTCGCGCCGCGTTAAAGCCCCATTTACCAAGGCTGCACTCCTCGGTGTTCGGTTGCCGCGCCGGCGTTGATGCTGGTCAGGTCATCCGGCCTGCAAGGCTGAGCTCCATGAGCGCGATCCTCTGCAAGACAGACACGTCGCGTTCTCCGGAGCTGGCCGTACGAAGAATCGATTGAGCAAGCACGTCGACGTGCCCCGAGTGCAACGGCTCCGGCAGCGTTGCGATCGCGGCGCCAAGAGCGGCGGTCATTGCCGCGATCACGTCCGGGGCAAAGGAGGCATTTGAGAAGTTTTTCATGTTCCGACCGGCGCGGCACATGTGCGGCGCGGCCCTTCTTCAGGGACAACACCGCAAAAAAAGGGAAGTTCCGGCTGTCTTACGAAGCGCGCGTCGATGACGACGCGCGGGCGACCTACAGCTCCCTTGCATTGGAGAACGCGAACGAGCTCACCCGCCGCGTGGTCTCGTCCAGGATCAGCGTGCGCGTGATCGGCGGCTCGGCGCGCTGGGCGCAGTTTTCGCGCTCGCAGAGGCGGCAATTGACGCCGATCGGCGTGCCCTCGGTCTTCTCAAGGTCCATGCCGCTGGCATAGGTCAGGCGTGCGGCGTGACGAATCTCGCAGCCTAGGCCGATGGCGAAGCGCGGCTGCGGCAGCGGATGCGGGGCGACCGGACGGCGCACCATCTGCGCGATGGAGAAATAGCGCGTGCCGTCGGGCAGCTCGATCACCTGCTTGAGCAGGCGATCCGGCGTGTCGAAGGTCGAGTGCACGTTCCAAAGCGGGCAGGTGCCGCCGAATTTGGAGAACGGGAAGGTGCCGGACGAGAAGCGCTTGGAGACATTGCCCGCATTGTCGACGCGCAACAGGAAGAACGGAATGCCGCGCGCGTTCGGCCGCTGCAGGGTGGTCAGGCGATGGCAGACCTGCTCGAAGCCGGAATTGAAGCGCTGCGCCAGCACGTGGATGTCGTAGTTGAGCGCCTCGGCGGCGGCGAGGAAAGCCGGATATGGCATCATCACGGCAGCTGCAAAGTAGTTGCCGAGCGTGATGCGGAACAGGCGGCGCGGGGCGTCGTCGAGCGGGCCGGCGCGGCCGATGATCGTCTCCAGGGCTTGCGCGCATTCCACCAAGCCCAGCTGGAAGGCGAGCTGGAACGCGCGGCCGGGCGGATCGACCAGTTCGGAGATCAGCAGCTGGCGGCGGTGGCGGTCGAACCGCCTCAGCGTCTCGCGCATTACGTCGACCGGCATGGTGCGGGTCTGGATCGAATGCTTTTCCCGCAAGCGTGCGGCAAGCGCCGCGTAGAGTCCCTCCGCCGGAACGTTCAGCTCGTCGCGGAGATTTTCCGCGGCCTGCTCCAGCTCTGGAAAATAGTTGCGGTTAGCTTCGATCAGCTCGCGCACGCGCTCGACCGGATTGGCCTCATACCGTGTGCCGACGTCGCGGTCGGCCATCTGCGCCGCCGCCAGCGTTTCGCCCTGGCGCGCCTCGGTATAGGCGGCATAGAGCCGTTGCAGCGCATGGGTGACGCCGGGGCAAAGCTCGGCGAGGTCGCGCAGCTCCTGCTTGGGAACGTCGATCTGGCGAAACAGGGGATCGGAGAAGATCTCGTTGAGCTCGGCGAAGAAGCGGTCCTCGTCCGCGGTGGCGAGATCGCGCAGGTCGAGGTCGTAGGTCTCGGCCAGCCGCAGCAGGATCTGCGCCGTCACCGGGCGCTGGTTGCGCTCGATCAGGTTGACATAGCTCGGCGAGATCCCGAGCCCCTCGGCGATCTGGGTCTGTGACAGACCCAATTGCTGCCGGATCCTCCGGAAGCGCGGGCCGACGAACAGTTTCTTGCCGGTCTCCGCGGCCATGTCTCAGCACTCCATCAGATCAAGGACAGTCATCCTGACCTATTATTTACAAAATTTACAAATTAACATCTATTACATGTTCCGATGTTACATGACATCACCAATCAGAAGCAAGCCATCTGTACGAAGTTTCGGTTTTCGCGTTTAGCTCCTGACACGCATCTCGCAATGCAGTGTCAAGAATGTCGATGGCTAGCCATCGCCATCGCCATCGTCAGCGAAAGGAACAGGCTCATGAACTACCAGCCCCGCGGCATCAGCACCCTTCAGGGTCCGTCTTCGTATCTCGACGAGGTCAAGGCGGCCCAGGCGCTCCTCGAGACCCAGCCGACCTGGAACGGGGTGACGGCCGAGGCCGTCGCACGCATGCGCCTGCAGAACCGCTTCAGGACCGGCCTCGACGTCGCCCGCTACACCGCTGCGCTGATGCGCGCCGACATGGCGGCCTATGACAACGACCCCACCAAGTACACGCAGTCGCTGGGCTGCTGGCACGGCTTCATCGCCCAGCAGAAGCTGATCTCGGTCAAGAAGCACTTCGGCAAGACCGACCGCACCTACCTCTATCTCTCCGGCTGGATGATCGCGGCGCTGCGTTCCGAGTTCGGTCCGCTGCCCGACCAGTCGATGCACGAGAAGACCTCGGTGCCGGCGCTGATCGAGGAGCTCTACACCTTCCTGCGTCAGGCGGACTCCCGCGAGCTCAACGACATCTTCCGCCTGCTCGACAAGGCGCGCAAGGAAGGCGACAAGACCCGCGAGAAGGAGCTGATCGAGAAGATCGACAACTTCCAGACCCACGTCGTGCCCGTCATCGCCGACATCGACGCCGGCTTCGGCAATGCGGAGGCGACCTACCTGCTCGCGAAGAAGATGATCGAAGCGGGCGCCTGTGCGCTGCAGATCGAGAACCAGGTCTCGGACGAGAAGCAGTGCGGCCACCAGGACGGCAAGGTCACGGTGCCGCATGACGTCTTCCTCGCGAAGATTCGCGCCTGCCGCCACGCCTTCCTCGAGCTCGGCGTCGAAGACGGCGTCGTGGTGACCCGCACCGACTCGCTTGGCGCTGGTCTCACGCAGCAGATCGCCGTCAGCCACAAGCCCGGCGACATCGGCGACCAGTACAACAGCTTCCTCGACTGCGAGGAGATCACGCCGGAGAACGCCCGCAACGGCGACGTCGTCATCAACCGCAACGGCAAGCTGATGCGTCCGAAGCGGCTGCCCTCCAACCTCTACCAGTTCCGTCCCGGCACCGGTGCAGACCGCTGCGTGCTCGACTGCATCACCTCGCTGCAGAACGGCGCCGACCTGCTCTGGATCGAGACCGAGAAGCCGCATATCGAGCAGATCGCCAGCATGGTCGACCGCATCCGCAAGGTCGTGCCGAACGCCAAGCTCGCCTACAACAACTCGCCGTCGTTCAACTGGACGCTCAACTTCCGTTGGCAGGTCTTCGATGCCTGGAAGGAAGCGGGCAAGGACGTCAGCAAGTACAACCGGGCCGAGCTGATGAAGGCGGAATATGACGACACGCCGCTGGCGCAGGAAGCCGACGAGCGCATCCGCACCTTCCAGGCGGATTCGGCCAAGCGCGCCGGCATCTTCCACCACCTGATCACGCTGCCGACCTATCACACGGCCGCGCTCTCGACCGACAATCTCGCCCGCGAGTATTTCGGCGAGCAGGGCATGCTGGGCTACGTCAAGAACGTCCAGCGCGCCGAGATCCGCCAGGGCATCGCCTGCGTGAAGCACCAGAACATGGCCGGCTCCGACATCGGTGACGACCACAAGGAGTACTTCGCGGGTGAAGCCGCCCTCAAGGCTGGCGGCGCCCACAACACGATGAACCAGTTCGGCTAACGCAGCGCGCCATTCGAGAGGAGACTGACAATGACCAAAGGCAGCAATTTCTGGGTGATCGGCGGCGAGTTCGGTTCGATGAACTTCCACAAGCTTGTGGAAGGCTCGGCCCAGGTCAAAGGTCCGTTCAAGACCCGCAAGGAAGCCGAAGAGTGCTGGAAGGAGGTCTCGGAAGAGAGCCGCCACAAGGCCGGCGTCCGCTTCTCGATCGTGGAAGAGCCCTCGCGGGTCTCGGCCTGATCGCCCCGACTTAAGAAGACGTCCAAGGACGGATGGTCCCATCCAGGCGCTGCCTGGGTGGGATCGTCTGTTTTTGGTACAGCCAAAACGCCTGTGGGCGCGGTAAGTCTCTGGAATTGTGGGCCTTTGCGGAGGGTGTGGTTGCTGATAGGTTAATGTCGGAAAGAGGACGAGGCCGACAATGTCAGAGCCCGAGACCAGCGGGACCCCGCCCGGCCAGCCGCGCCCGGTAAGGCTGCGCGATGCGCTGCTGCGCGCGCGGATCGAGGCCGCCGATCGGACCGGCGTCGTGGTCGATCTCAGGGACGCCGAGGTGGCGCGGCTCGAGATCCTCAACGACGCGCTCGATCCCCTGTTCGCGCAGGTCCCCGACCAGATCGACCTGTTCGACCGCGGCGTCAGCCAGGGCGATACGCCGCGGCTGTGGATCGACGTCGTCGCCCATATCGTGATGGGGCGCGACAAGCGGATGTACCGCTTCGTCCAGGACACCCGCTTCGGCCGCATCGTGCTCGCCGAATCGCACGACACCGCCGTGATCGTCGAGGCCGTCACCGACTATGTCGCGCGCCGCATGGTCGAGCGCGAGCGGGCCATGGTGGTCGCCCCGGAGCCGCAAGCACCGGCCATTGCGCCGCCGCGCCGCTCGCGCGTCTGGCCGTTCGTGTTCGGCTTCATCCTCGGTGCGGCCGCCTTGTTCGGGGTCGCCGTATTGGCGGTGCTGCGGAACTGGTGAGGTATCCTCCGCCGTCAATCCGTGGCGCGCGAAGCGCGAACCCGGAATCCATTCATCAGTATGTTCTGCCGCCCGATGGAGTCCGGGCTCATGCTCCGCATGCCCCGGAATGACAGCCTCTAGATCAACCGCACATGCTTGATCTGCCCGACCTGAAATCCCGCCCCGAGGCTCCGTACCGTCTGCTCGCAGCGCCAGCCGGCATTGTCCTTCTCGATTCTGAAGAGATTGTACGCCGCCGCCGGATAATGCCCGTGTGCGAGCGCGGAAGCCGAGGGCACGCCGAGCACGGGAATATTGCCGTTGGGGCCTTCGACCCAGATCGTCGAATGAACGTGATCGTGCCCGTGCAGGACCAGCTCGACACCGTGCCGCTTCAGCAGCGCCAGCAATTCCGGCGCGTCCGTCATCCGCTTCTGGCGCGCGCTGGATTTCAGCGGATGATGCACCAGCAGCACCCGGAAGACGTCTTCATGTGCGAGCCGTTCGAGCACCTCGGCGAGCGCTGTGAGCTGATCGCGCCCGAGCGTGCCCGTCGCCATCAGCGGCAGGGTCGGCACCGCCGTGGACAGGCTGATCAGCGCCAGGGGTCCGCGACGGCGCACCGCGGGAAAGGCCGCAGCACCCGGCGCATCCGCGGCGATATAGGGCAGGAAGGTCTCGCCGAAGCGATGACGCGTCGCGCGGACATAGGCGTCGTGATTGCCGGGAATCGCGGTCACGCGGTCGGGCGGGCCGACGCTTTCGAGCCAGGCCAGGGCCGGCGCGAATTCCGCCTCCAGCGCCAGATTGACGAGATCGCCCGTCACGGCGACGTGGTCGGGCGCCTGCGCCTTCATGTCGGCGACGAGGGCGTCGAGAACTTCCCGGCGCTGATATTTATGGCGGTTGCGCGTCCAGTTGAGGTAGCCGAATGCGCGCTTGCCCGCGAGCTCGATCAGCCGCGGCTTCGGCAAGGGCGCCAGATGCGGATCGGACAGATGGGCGAGCGTGAAGGGGGCCAGCGGAGAGGAAGTCATGGCGCGCGATTGCCTCGCTATTGCTCCACTGTATTGGCAAGGTCGCACAGAACGCGCAAGCTGGGCCTGTCGCGAGGCGCCGGGGGAGGCTGATGGGAGAACGTCTGAACCGGGTGCGACGGAGAGCCGAGCCGCTGTTCCGCCAAATCTCCCACGCCTATTTCCTGCTCGCCCGCGGCATGACGCTCGGCGTCCGCGCCGTGGTGCTGGATGCCGAGAACCGGGTGTTCCTGGTCAGGCATAGCTATGTCAGCGGCTGGTACCTGCCTGGCGGCGGCGTCGATTTCGGCGAGACCATGGAAGAGGCGCTGCGGCGCGAGCTCAAGGAGGAGGGCGAGATCGACGTCACCGGTGATGCGATCCTGCACGGCATCTTCCTCAACAGCCACGTCTCCCGCCGCGACCACGTCGCGGTCTACGTGGTCAGGCAGTTCAGCCAGCGCCGCGTCCCCGAGCCCAACCGCGAGATCGTCGAATGCGGGTTCTTCGACAACGCCGCGTTGCCCGAGGGCACCACGCCGGGCACGCGGCTGCGCATCGCCGAAGTGCTGGACGGCATGCCGTTGATTGCGACGTGGCGCTGAGCGCGGCCTGTGCTAGTCAATGCAGCGAAACCGAGGGCTGCAACGCACCTCTCTGCACGGAAGGATCCCGGAGTGCCGTCGCGATGACTTCAACGCAACTTCGCATCGCGGTGCTGGTGCCCTGTTACAACGAGGAGGCGGCGGTTGCGACCGTCGTTGCCGACTTCCGCAAGGCACTGCCCTCGGCGGAGATCTACGTCTACGACAACAATTCGCGCGACCGGACCGCAGCGGTCGCGCGCGAGGCCGGCGCGATCGTGCGCAGCGAGCGGCGGCAGGGCAAGGGCCACGTCGTCCGCCGCATGTTCGCGGACGTCGAGGCCGACGTCTATGTGCTGGTCGACGGCGATGCCACCTATGATGCGCCGAGCGCGCCGCGCATGATCGACAGGCTGCTCGACGACCATCTCGACATGGTGGTCGGCCTTCGCGTCGATCAGGTCCAGGCCGCCTACCGGCTCGGCCACCGCACCGGCAACCGCATGCTGACCGGCTTCCTGTCCTCGACCTTCGGTCACACTTTCAAGGACATCCTGTCCGGCTACCGGGTGTTCTCGCGCCGCTTCGTCAAGTCCTTCCCCGTCCTCTCCGACGGCTTCGAGATCGAGACCGAGCTCGCGGTCTATGCGCTGGAATTGTCGCTGCCGGTCGCGGAGGTCGAGACACCCTATTACGCGCGCCCCGAAGGCTCGTTCTCCAAGCTCAACACCTGGCGCGACGGCTTTCACATCCTCGGCACCATGCTGAAACTCTACCGATCGGAGCGGCCGCTGCGCTTCTTCACGGGGATCGGGATCCTGATCGCGCTGGCTTCGATCATCCTCGCGATCCCGATCGTGATCACTTTCATCGAAACCGGCCTCGTGCCGCGCCTGCCCACCGCCGTGCTGTCGATGGGCCTGATGATCATGGCCCTGCTGTCGGTGTCCTCGGGGCTCGTGCTCGACACCGTGACGCGCGGACGGCGCGAGATGAAGCTGCTGGCCTATTTGTCCCAGCCGGCGCCGAAAAGGAACTGAGCGCCCTCGCTGCCCGATGGACCGCGGTGCGTTCAGGTGCTATCCCGCGAATCGACATGAACGATCTCTCACTGACCATCCTGCCCGAAGCTGCCGGCGACGCCCAGGCGATCGAGCGGCTTCACGAACGTACCTTCGGTCCCGGCCGCTTCGTGCTGAGCGCCTACCGGATTCGCGAGCATGTCGACCATCTGCTCGAACTCTCCTTCACGGCCCGCATCGGTACGCTGCTGGTCGGCTCCGTCAGGCAATTGCCGATCCTGATCGGCGACACGCCGGCGCTGCTGCTCGGGCCGCTCACGGTCGAGCCGCCGTTCCGCGACCGCGGCATCGGCCGCCGGTTGATGGAGCGCGCGCTGAAGGACGCGAGGGAAAAAGGCCACCGCCTCGTGCTGCTGGTCGGCGACGAGCCCTATTACGGCCGCGTCGGCTTCAAGCAGGTTCCTAAGGGCCGCATCGCCATGCCTGGCCCGGTCGACGCCGCCCGCGTCCTGGTGTTCGAGCTCGCCGACGGCGCCTTCGAGGGCGTGTCGGGTACAGTCGGCCCCGACTGGAGCAAGGCGCGGGGGTAGCTGCTGCCGCAGCTCGCTCCGCTCGATCCCGGCTACGAGGTTTCTCCAGGGGATCTGACGACACCGATCGTCGCGAGAAGGGCGGCAAGCTCAGCCTGACCTCTCGTGTCGGTTTTGGCAAAGACTCGCCTGAGATGCGTCTTGACCGTATTGGCGGACAGCCCCAGCATGATTGCTGCTTCGGATGTCGTCCCGCCGGAGGACGCTGCAACTGCCACGCGTGCTTCCGCCCTGGTCAGGCCATATGCGTCCGTCAATTGCTGCGAGCTCGCCGTTCCTCTTTGCGAGGGATCGATCACGAAGGCGGCGCAGGCCGCGTCGCGGATAAAGGCACCCAGCATCCGGGCTTCTTGGCCGCGCAGTCCGACGACGACAATGGTCAGAAGCCGCGTCCCCTCCACCGCGGGAACACTCATCGTTCCGCCGGCTCCGCCGGCCAATGTCGACCTGACCAGGTTCGCGAGGCGTCTTGAATGCGGGGCTGACCAGGTCGCCATCGAAGGCCTGAGCTTGAGCGTCCCTTCCGCTTCAAGCGCACAGGCGGTCTGGTTTGCAAAGACGACATGTGCCCTGGGACCCATGACGACGACGCCGTCCGCCAGCTGATCGATCACGTCGAACGCGGCTCTCCTCAGTGCTTGATACCCGGTCAGGCGAAATCCCAATGTGACGGATCTCCGCAGATGAGGAGCCAGCATTTCGATGTGCTTGCGGTTGGCTGCGTCGAATTCTCCGCGGCGCCTGCTGCGACACATGTTAAAGGCCACACGGAAATCGTCCTTCGCTGCCAGCGCAATCATCGCGTTGTGTCCGAGGCCTTGCGGCCTGAGGACCTCGTCGTAGAAGCCCGATTTTTCGAACTCGCGCAGCGGCACCACCTCGTCCGAGAGGACCACTTGCCCAACCGGCTTTTCCTCCATCGCCTCCGCCCAGACGTTGTGCATATGGCGTTCCTGGTAGGCCTGATTGCATTGCTGGTTCAGGCGGCCGGTGAAATCGAAATAGACCTGCTCGGCCGTGAGCGATTGTCCGAACAATACCCCGCCTTCGCTTCCCGTAAGATCGGCGATAGCGGTGAGAACGGCAGGCCAGAGATCTTGTTGGCCGGCGGCGTCGTAGATCAGATCGAGGATGCGTTCCATGGTTGCGATCCAGGATGCGCCAGACAGGCCCTTCTATTTCTTCGGAGATGCGGGAGGCACGTTCGTACCTGCCATTTGCACGTCGCGACTGGTTGTCAGCGCCAGCACCAGCATGACGGCCAGCAGCGATCCATAGAAGCTGACAACCGCAAGCCGCCATTTGCGCACCACGGGGCGGTCTGACTGGAGGAGGTCATGTCGGAATTTCTGCATGATAATCCCAAGCTTCAGAGGGGCCTGACGAAACTGATCCCGGCAGCCATCAGCAGCAGGCCCACGATCCGGTTGAACGTGGCGGTATCGACGCGGTTGAAGATCATCAGCCCGACATGGGCGCCGAGCACGGCGGGGGCTGCATAGAAGAGCAGGCCGAGCGGCATCGCCTCCGACGGCCGCAAGACCATCAGCAAGGACAGGGACAGGAGCTGGTTGACCAGGATGAAGGGCTGGATGATTGTGCGGGCGCGGTGCTTGTCGAAACCTTGGACATGGCACCACATCGAAACGAAAGCGGCAGGAAATGCCGCAAGGCCTCCGGTAATGCCTCCCAACGCGCCAACCATGATGCGTCCCCACAAGGGATCTTTCCCGGACCGAAGCGTCGGCTTCAGCGCCGTGAAGGCGCCGTAGGTGATCAACACAGCTCCCAGGATCGGCAGCAAGGTGGACGCCGAAGTGTTGCAGAGGAGATAAAGACCGATGGGCAACGTCAAGATGCTGCCGAAGAGGTAGGGAGCGCACCGGCGCATCTCGATCGATTCACGCAAGCGCCAGACGCAGTAGACCTGCTGGGCGATCGAAGCGACCAGGAGAATCCGGACGATCGTGATCGGCTCGCTCAAGCTGTGGAAGAGGAAGGCGCCGGCGATCGGAGAGAATGCGAATCCCGCGATGCTCGAAACCAGCGCGGATAGCAGCACGACCCAGCATGCTGCTTTCGTCGTACTGGACGAGACAGCAAGCGCGACGGCGAAGAGTCCCAGGCAGACCGTGGGAATTGCCGGAAGTGATCTGAACACGGAGAAGGCGGAAGCTGCCTTTGGATCGACAGGCGGCATGAAAACCTCCGACAGCGAGACTTTGGTGGCAATCGCGGGTATCGATCTCCAATGACCCTACTCGCGCGGCAGAAAAATGCGTGTGAACCAATTCACGACGTCGAGCCGAATATCTGGCTCGGTGTTTCCGATGCTAATGACTGCGAAGCAACGCAGCGTCACCCGACCGGGTGACAAATGGTGGAACACCCGCAATCAAATATGCATGTCAAATGCAGCGTCGCGTTGCCGAAAATTGAGCGCTTTGGCGCAAATCTGAACGTTCGACGGAATTGTGCAGTGTCGATCTACAATCAGAACGATAGTCCGTTCCCGGTCATGGTTTGGCTGCTTAGTTTGGCAGCAGAACCCATGTTCGCGCCGACGATGCGGGCGCCATGATGGCGGTGCCGCACTGCCGAGAGCCGGCCGACGGCCATCACAAGGGCCTTCGCCACGCGCACTGCTTCACGCGGGAAGGATAGCCCCTCCCGCGCAGTTCACGGCCTGATCAGCGCTAGAACCTGAAGTTCGCGAACGCCCTGACGCCGATGCCGGGCAGCAGTACCTGGTCCTTGTTGAAGGAGACGGCATTGCGGATGTTCTCGTTCAGCAGGTTGTTGCCGACGAGCCCGACATGCATCTCGCGCGCGCCGAACCAGCTTTGATCGAGCTTGGTCTTGTAGCTGACCTCGGCCCTTAGCAGGTTGTAGCCGGGCGTCGGCGTCTCCGCGATCGGTGCGATGTCGTTTTGCGCGAACGCGTGCAGCAGGTTGATCCGGGCAAACCAGTCGGCGTCGCGATAATACACACCACCGCCCAGCCGCTGGGGCGGAATGCGTGGCACGTTGGTGCCGTCGTCGAAGGTCGCGCGCACGATGTCGTATTGCCCCTCGATGCCCCAGATTCCGTTCCAGACCGGCATCACGTCGTACTGGAACTGGAATTCGCCGCCACGAAAGGTCGCGTCGCGCTGCGAATAGACCGCCTGATTCAGTTCGAGACCCGCGCCGAGCTGGCAAGCGCCGTCCTCGCACGTGTTGCCGGTCAGGCGCCGATAGATGAATCCGTTGAACTTGGTGTAGTAGCCGGTGATTTCGAAGCGAAGCGGCCCGACCGCCCGTCGCAGTCCTGCCTCGACCGACTTGGCGGTCTCGATGCCGAGATTGGGATTGCCGATGTCGAACGTGGTGGTGGCATCGTGGCCGCCGCGCGAAAACAATTCCGCCGGTTTCGGCGCACGCTCGACATATTGGCCGGTGATGCTCGCGACCAGATCCCAGGGAAGGTTGTGGATCAGGCCGATGCTGCCGCTCATCGGCGTGAAGTTGCGGTTGACCGCCGTTGCGGGGCCGATCGCGGCCGGATCGACGGCGAGGTCGAACACATCGGGGACGAAGGCCGGCGCCGTGCCGCTCAACCTTGCGCTCTCGACCCGCCCGGCGATCTGAGCCTTGGTCACTTCGTTGAACTTGAACTCGTTGAAGATGTAGCCGGCGACCTTCGTGTTCTTGTTCGGATCGAACAGTCCGTTGATCGGGCTGCCCGGATCGTCCGGACTCGGCGCGGTCAGCTTCTGGTGCGAGGCCTGAACGCCCACAGCGGTGGTCAGCGCAGCAAAGCGGACGTCGAACGGCGCAAGCTGCACCTCGACGCGGCCTTCCTGTTCCTTGTTGGTGAAGGTTTGTCTCACGCCGAGGGAGGTGAGATCGGCGGAATCGGCGAGCCCGACCTCATCGTGCTTATAGTCGGTGGCCCCAGCCCAGAACCGGATCGCATCGATCGCCGCAGCGTCCGGCCGATACTCACCTTTTGTCGTGAATTTCGTTTGCCTTCCGTCGATCCGCGTCAGGAACTCGCTGCCCTCGATACCGGGAATGTGGTAGAGCGCGTTGTGCTGCGTGATCGCCGCGCCAACATAGCCGCCATCGAAGATGTAGGATCCGCCGACGGATCCGCCGTAGCTCTGCGATGCCGAATTCGGCTGGCGTCCGTTGAACGGCAGCGTCGGATCGGTCAAGAACGGGTAGCTCGGGATGTTGTAGTCGCCGGCCTTGCGGCCAAAGGCATCGGCATGAACGGCAAAGTTGCCGCCGCCGGCGTCGAGCAGCAGGGCACCTTCGACCCCGCGATCGACGGAGGTCACTGCCGTCCGTGTTTCCGCGGTGACGCAGCCCGGGGATCCCATGTTTGCCAGCGGCGCCTTGGTCGGGAGTCCGTAAGTCGGAAAGGGCGCCGTGCAGGCCGGCAAGGCATCCGGAATTCGATTGTTGGTTGCGCTGACCACGCCGCCGATCGCGGTGGAGCCGTAGCGCAGCGTCGCCGGTCCGCGGATGACCTCGACCTGGTTGGTTGCCAGCGGGTCGATCGGCACGAAGTGATCCTCGCCGAGATCGGACGCGCCGTTGCTGCCCGTTCCGTTCTCGACAATGCCGACACGATTGGTGTCGAGGCCGCGAATGATCGGGCGGCTGGACGCGCCGGGTGCGTATTCTGAGCCGGTGATGCCGGGCTTCGAGAACAGGAGGTCGCCGAGCGTGCCGCCGCCGTTGCGCCGGATCTCCTCGTTCGGCACCACGGTGACGGTTGCGAACTGATCGGTCACGACGGGCAGCACGCCTTGCTGAGGCGCGGCAGCCACCGGGGCTGCCGGCGCTGCGTCAGCCGTTTGCTCTCCCCTGCGCACCCGCGCGGTCCGCGTGCCCCGGCCGGCGGTGCGGGACGGCACCACTGCCCGACGTACGATCGGGCTCGGAGCGGTCACGGTGACGGCGGGAAGCTCGGTCGATGATTTGTCCTGCGGCGCTTGCGCGAAGGCGGGCGTGGCGGCAGCGCCGAGCAGGAGCAGGCTTGCTCCGCCAAGGCGATGCGCGCGTCGCGATTTGAATGACATGGTCCTGATTCCAGTCAGGCGCCGTCCGGATGATGGTTTGCTGATCGGAGGCGGCCTGCCGTCGCGGCGCGACGGAATTCGACTTCAACTTGTCCCGGACATTCGCCGATGCGCGGCGAGGCTGGGCGTGATCAAGCGTTGGAAGTCAGGAGGCAGGAGGGCCGCGGGGCTGGAATGCCGTGCCCGCGGATTTCAATTGGATGAATTCGGCGTCCAGGGTGCGTTGGAGCAGCGCGATCGCCTGCGGCAGCAGCAGCACGGGGGGCGTTGCCGAAATGACGGTGCCGGCCATCGCAATGATGGCGCAGATCGCGCAACTATCCTCGCGAGAATGCTCGCGGTCGGGACTTGAGGGCGATAGCTTCTCGACGGCGGCGCCGCCGGGCGCTGCAACGTCCTTGGCGCCGCCTTCAGTGTGCTGCGCCGAGGATTGGGCGAGGGGCGCGGCCTGCGCAAACCAGTGGCTGTGCCCGAATGTCAGGGCGAATTGCACCAGCATCGCGAACAATGCGAGCCGGGCGCCGTGCCTGACCTTCGACCGGAACCACTTCATCTGAAAACGCCACCCCCACACCGGGCGTCAATCCCAGGACGCCGCGATGTTATAGTGTAACATCGCGCGGCCGGATGGCAGATGTCAACCGCCGCCGATCCGCGCAGGCGATCCAGTCATACGATGTGTCGTTCAGGCAACTAGCGCGAGTTACGTACGCCGTGGAGGGCTTGTGATCGGTGAGGATAGCGACGGCGGCGGACTGCTGTGGATTGCGATCATCCGCTGGGCAATGATGCCGTAAACCTTCCGCCAGGCCTGCTCCACCTCATCGGTCCAATGCGCGCCAAGACCGCGCGCAAAGCTCCAGATCAAGGCTTCGGCGACGACTGGGTAGTGCTCAGGTCTCACGCCATAGCGCAGGTGATTGCGGCCGAGTATGTCGGCACCCGACAACAGGCCAGTCGTCTCATCGAGGCTGCCAACCAACACCGCGAGCTTCGAGATGAAATCATGCTTGAGATTGGTCATGTCGGCCGGAAACATCGGGCGGATGTCCGGCGCAAGTTCGAACACCCGATCGTAGAACGTCGTCGTCATGTCGGTCGCGTTCGCGAACACCCTGTCGAAGGAAGACTTGACACGAACGATCTCCTCTACGGTCAACATCTCAATTGCCATTTGTAAAATCCAGCGACAGGGACTGCTGAGTGGCCACGACACTTGCCCCGTAGGCCTCAACATTCGTTCCGTATGACACCGGCGCAAAAATTCTAAAGAATTCCCCGGGTTCCGCAAGCCGGTATGACCGGCAGCGAACCGCATGAAGTTGTGCCGCGCAGCGGATCATCTCGCCCGCGCGCACGACTCATGTTCATGAGCTTGTCATCCGACGGTGGACGGATTCAGAGAGCTTTCGTCAGCAGCGTTCAGCGCCCCTCGCGTACCCACGTCGCCGCAAACGCGCCCAGCAGCAGCAGCAGGCCGATCACGCCGGCGAAGATCGGCAGCACGCCGACGCCCTTCACCACGCTGGCGTCGCGCATCCGCACGCCCATCCAGCCGTCGCCGTGGAACATGCCCACCGAGCGCACCGGCAGGATGCGCGGCAGCTCGACGCTGGAGCGGTCGGCCACGCGCACGGCGTTGCCGCCCGTGGCTTGGGCCAGCGGCCTCAAGGTGTCGACCGTGGAGGTGACTTCCGAGAATTCCTTTGGATTGGTCGGGCCGACATTGATCAGCGCCTTCAGCGTGCCGTCGGTGGCCTGCCACAGGCCGAGCTCGCTGGCTGGCAGGCTGGCGCGCCACTCGCCGGGATCGGCGGACGCCAGCGTCAGATCGTGCGATACGCCGGACGGCGAGGTCACGCTGACCGGCTGGACGCTGTCCGCCATGGTCTGGCGCACCACGACGAGGTCCTTGCCCTGCACCTGGAGGCGCAGCGCCTCCTCGTCCAGATCGGGCTGCTTCATCAGCCAGTGCGACGTCCGCCTGAGCAGATCGAGATGCGGCCCGCCGCCCTCATAGCCGCGCGCCCACAGCCAGATGTGGTCGGACAGCAAGAGCGCGACGCGGCCCTCGCCGAAGCGCGAGAGGAACAGCAGCGGCTTGCCGTCGACGCCGGTCATCACGGGCGGGTTGACCGCGTTGCGGGTATCGACGGTGCGGAAGAAGCGGCTCCAGCGCGGCGGCTCGCTGGCCGAGCCTTCCAGCCCGCGCGTGACCGGATGGCGTTTGCCGGTGTCGGACAGATGCGCATAGAACGGCTTTTCCGTCACGCCGACCGGCTCGGCCGGCAGCACCGAATCCAGTGGTGTGCGCCAGATGCTGGTGGTGGAGGCGTAGTCCGGGCCGGCCGAGACCAGCACCGCGCCGCCGCCGCGCACATAGCGCGCGATGTTGTCGAAATAGGCGATCGGCAGCACGCCCTGGCGGGCGTAGCGGTCGAAGATGATCAGCTGGAATTCGTTGATCTTCTGCTGGAACAGCTCGCGGGTCGGAAACGCGATCAGCGACAATTCGTTGATCGGCGTGCCGTCCTGCTTCTCCGGCGGACGCAGAATGGTGAAATGCACGAGATCGACGCTGGCGTCGGACTTGAGCAGATTGCGCCAGGTGCGCTCGCCCGAATGCGGCTCGCCCGAGACCAGCAGCACCCGCAGCTTGTCGCGCACGCCGTCGATGGCGACGACGGCGCGGTTGTTCACCGGCGTCAATTCGCGCTCGAGCGGCGAGGCCTCGATCTCGACGATGTTGGCCCCGGCATGCTTGATGTCGACGTCGACGCTGGCGGCCTGGCCGCTCGACAGCGTGCGCTCGTTGATGACCTCGCCGTCGCGGCGGACCGTCACCCTGGCGCGCTCGCCGGAGACGCCCTGGTCGTCGAGGCGGTAGGAGATGGTCTGGCTCTGCCCGACGATGCCGAAGCGCGGCGCGGCGGTGATGGCGATGCGGCGGTCGCGCTCGTCCTTCTGCCCGGTGATCAGTGCGTGCACCGGCGCCTGGAAGCCGAGCGCGGCGGCGCTCGCGGGAATGTCGTGGACGCGGCCGTCGGTGATCAGGAACGCGCCGGCGACGCGGTCGACCGGCACGTCCGCCAAGGCCGAGGCCAGCGCCCCGAACAATTTCGTGCCGTCGGTCTCGCCGTCGGCCTGTCCGGCCTCGACGACGCGGACTTCGAGGCCCTTGATCTTCTTCAGGCTGTCGACCAGCGCTTCCTGCGCTTGTGCGGCCTCGCGGTTGCGGTTGCCGAAGTTCTGGCTCGGGCTCTTGTCGACGACGACGGCCGCGACCGAGGTGAGGGGATCGCGGTCCTCGCGCGTGAAGGAAGGATTGGCGAGCGCCAGCAGGAACAGCGCGAGCGCGGCCACGCGCACCGCGGCACCGCGTGCGCGCGCCATCAGCAGCACAATGGCGATGACGACGATCGCGGTCAGCGCGAGCCACAGCACGAGCGCGGGAACGAGCGGCGTGAATGCGATGCCGTAGTTCATGAGATGGACCCATCAATGTCATTCCGGGGCGATGCGAAGCATCGACCCCGGAAACTCGAGATTCCGGGTTCGGCTCTTCGAGCCGCCCCGGAATGACGGAGTGTGTGGATCGACCGCGTCATCCGC